>NCEE01000008.1 GCA_002280555.1 Sphingomonas sp. 32-62-10 | reverse complement strand
GCTGATCCTGATCGGTGATTGCGTCGATCCATTCTCGGTAGAGGCGGTGCGGGCCAGCATGGGCGCGCTGTTCACGGTACCGGTGGTGCAATGCGACTGGAGCGAGTTTACGGCATGGCTTCGCGCCGGGCCTGGCCAGCTGATTGGCCTTAGCCTCGACACCGAAACGTCGTACCGGACGGCCAGGTACACCGCTCCCACCTTTCTGCTGACCGGCAACGAAGCGCAGGGGATGCCCGATGACTATGCCGCCGCATGCGACTTGCTCGTCAAGATCCCGATGCTGGGTAAGGCCGATAGCCTCAACGCGGCGGTGGCAACGGCGGTGATGGCGTACGAAGTGCTGGGGCGCGGACAGCGCTAATCGAACGGCATCGGTCGCCCTATTCTGCCGCCTCCCCCAAATCTTCGATCAGCGGCACGGCGTCGCCATAACGCGCAAGTGCTTCCACCGGGGAGACTTCCTCAATCTCTCGCGCGCCGGTTTCGATGTTGAGATCGCGAAATTTCCGCGCCGTCACCAACGCCCGGCTTTCGAAGCTGGAGACGAAGCTGTTGTAATTGTTGACCGCGCTGGTCAGTCCGCCACCCACCTTGCGCAAATCGCCCGCCGCCTTGGCAAGCCGATCGTAAAGTTCCTTGCCGAGTTCACCGATCTGGCGCGCTTCCTTGGCGAGTTTTTCCTGCCGCCACACCGCCGCCACCGTACGCGCGATCGCGATCAGGTTGGTGGGGGTCGCCAGCAACACGCGCTTTTCGAACGCGAAATCCCATAAGGTCGGATCATGTTCGAGCGCGGCGGACAGGAAATGCTCGCCCGGTACGAACATGATCACATAATCGGGCGCGTCGGCGAACTGGCTCCAATAGGCCTTGTTGCCCAGCCCGTTCACATGCGCGCGCATTGATGCGGCGTGAAGCGCCAGCCCTTTCAGCCGTTCTGCCTCATCGACCGCGCCAAAGGCGTCCTGATAGGCGTTAAGCGAGACCTTGGCGTCGATCACCAGCGCCCGACCGCCGGGCACCCGCACGATCGCATCGGGGCGCAACCGCCCGCCCTCATCATCGCCGCCTGCAACGCTCACTTCGGTCTGGAAATCAGTGTGCTCGGCAAGGCCACACGTCTCGAGCACATTCTTCAGCTGCTGCTCTCCCCAGCGCCCGCGCGATTTGGGGGCGTTGCGAAGTGAATTGACGAGCTTGGCCGCCTCGCTCGACACTTTTTCCTGCCCAACCCGCAAGCTCTCCAGCTGGCCCTTCAGCTGATCAAACGCGCTGGTGCGATCGACCTCGACCTTTTTCACCGTCTCCTCATACCGTGAAAGCCGATCGCTGACCGGCTGGAGCATCGATCGCAGATTTTGTCCTGCGGTTTCCTCGGATTGCTTGAAGCGTTCGTCGGCGCGGCGCAGGAACGTTTCCTGTGCTTCGCTCAGCAGCCGGTTGGAGACATCGGCGAATTGCGCTGCCATCACGTCCTTCGCTTCGCGCAACTCGGCCAACCGCTGTTCAAAGGCCCCTGCCTGCGCTTTCAGCGTCGCCAGGTCAGTGCGCGCCGTATCACGCTCCGCCCGCACCTGCTCTAGCTTGGCGGCCAAGTCGGCAACGCCCCTGGCCCGCTCCTCGGCACCGGCCAGATCAGTGATCGCACGGCGAAACTCCTCGGTCCGCGCATCACGCTCCGCCCGCGCCTGCGCGGCACCGCGCCCGCCGAGGAACCAGCCGATGCCAAGGCCGATGACCAGCGACACAATCACGACGACGATGATCAATGGATCCACAAGGCCTGCCTTTTGAGGGAACGAAGCACGAACTTATCCAGTTCGCCAAACGAGGACAAGGGCGACTTGGGCGCCATTTTTCAATCCTCGGGTCGTTCTTTTCCGGAAGCGCCCAAACAAGCTTTTCTGATCTATCAACGAACATAATGAGGTTTACGGGAAACACGTTCCGAATGTGAGAAAGCGAACACGTCGCGTAACGGAACCGCTTTCAAACGATTGATTAAACGAAAGCTTCTGTCATACGAAGGCCGCGGCTTTCAAAACGATCAGTCAGAAAGACCTTCGAAATGAACAATGGCGGCGGTATCAGTTTCTTCGGTATGCTGGCGATTTTGTTTATCGGCCTGAAGCTGACAGGATACATCGATTGGGAATGGCTTTGGGTTCTGGCCCCCCTGTGGGTACCGTTCGCGCTGGGCATTGCAATTGTCCTGCCCTATCTGGTCTTGGCTAGGGTATTTCGCAGTAGATTTATCGCGGGCGGTTTCAGCTTCTTCGGTATGCTGGCGATTTTGTTTAGCGGCTTGAAGCTAACAGGATACATCGATTGGGAATGGATTTGGGTTCTGGCCCCCCTGTGGATACCGTTCGTGCTGGGCATTGCAATTGTCCTGCCCCTTCAGGTCTTGGCTAAGGTATCCCGCAGTCGATTTAGGTGACCATTGGAAGCCGCCTTGATATTTGGGATTGTCAGCATGGGCAGTTCAATTCTGGTACTCTACGGTTCGTACCGATCCGATCGAATGGGCATTCGCCTGGCCAACTTCATCGTCAATGGCGTGAACGTACGGGGTGCCGCTGCCGAACTAGTAGACGCGAAAGCCGTCGAACTGCCGATGCTCGATCAAATGTACAAGGAATATGCCCCCGGCTCTGCCCCCGCCGCGATTGCCAGCCATTCGGCTGGGCGGCGCGCGCGGGAGCATGGCGTGGCACGGCACATTATCCGAAATGGGGATGCTCGTGATTTCGAGCACGTTGACTGTGGGGCAGGTTGCCAAGGCGCTTAATGAAGCCGCGCAACCGACGGGTGATGGCGGCGCGCAACTCGCAAAGAATTTCCCGCGCTTCGCCGACGATCTCGACTGATGGGCCGAAGCCGCCCACACCCAGCTTGAACGACAAGCACCGCCTTATTGAGAGTGCGTACGTGTCGCCAATTGTTGGATAAATGGCGGAGAGGGTGGGATTCGAACCCACGGTGAGCTTGCACCCACGCCGCATTTCGAGTGCGGTACATTCGACCACTCTGCCACCTCTCCGCGAGGGAATCTCACGCCCGCCATTCAAATAAAATGGTGCCGCGGATCGGTCGAAGGCGGGCCTCTAGCCCAAACATTCCGGTGTTACAAGCATGCCGCTTGTGCAGCGCGCAACAACCACTAGATTGTATCTATGCATCGCACTCACATCCCCACCCTCCCCTCCGATTCCAGCATCGTGCTGCCCCCGGTTGCCCATGCCAGCTTTGCCATTGGTGATGTGGTGCGGCACCGTGTGTTCGATTTCCGTGGGGTCATTTTCGATGTCGATCCGGTCTTCGCCAACAGCGAAGAATGGTATGATGCGATCCCGCTCGATATCCGCCCGCGCAAGGACCAGCCTTTCTATCACCTGCTCGCCGAGAATGTGGAGAGCAGCTATGTCGCCTATGTCAGCCAGCAGAATCTGGTGCTCGACGATAGCGAGGAGCCGGTCGATCACCCGGCGATCTCAGGCCTGTTCACCGATTATGTCGATGGCCGCTACAATTTGCGCCGTGAGCACCGCCACTAGAACCAGTTAGATCAACGCAAGACAATCGACCGAATAAAAAAAGGGGGCCTCGCAGCCCCCTTTTTCTGTGTTGGTGACCGATCGATCAGAAGCTGGCAGAGATACGGCCATAGAGGAAGCGCCCGTTGAACCCGAAGGGCGACAGGTTCGAATAGGGCAAGAAGAACCCGTTGACGCCGAACACGCCGCCGGCGGGCACGCGATCCGGATAGGTATCGAACACGTTATCAGCACCCACCGCCAGCTCGATGCCCTGATACACCTTGGCGCGAATTTCGACGTCGCTCACCCATTTCGGCGACAGCGTGAAATCGGCTGGCCCTGCCCCTTGGGCGACGGCGAGATTGGTCGAGGTGCCGGCGACAAAGACCGAACCAAAGCGATTGGTGCGGAACGTGGCCGAGAAGCGATCAAGGCTCCAATCCACCGACAGGTTCAGCTTGTCCTGCGGCTGACCATCGGTGAGGCGGAATGATTCAGCGCGACCGAACAGGGTCAGACCTGGCAAGGATGGCAACGTTGCCCGGCGGGTGATCGTGGTTTCGTTATAGTTATACCCAGCAGTCAAACGGAAGAGGCCCAGCCCGAACTCCGGAACTTTATAGGTTGCAACAATGTCGACACCCTGGGTCTTGGTGTTGACGCCATTGACGAAAAAGCGGGCCGACGTGACGTTATTGATGCCTGCCGCTGTGAGAATGCCGACCACCGCAGCGCCCTGAAGGTTTTCGGTCAACACCACACGATCGCGGATTCGGATGTTGTAGTAATCGGCAGTGAGCGAGAAGCCGTCGAAGGGGTTCAAGGCAAAGCCGCCACCGAAATTGGTGGCCTTTTCCGCTTCAAGCTGGCGCGACCCAAGCGCCACGGCAACTGGGTCGGAAACCGGGAAGGTACCGATTTCGATCAGCGTCCCGTTGACGTTGTTGGTCGATGTGGTCTCGAAGAATTGCTGCGCCAGGCTCGGCGCGCGGAAACCAGTCGAGACCGATCCGCGGATCGCATAGCCAGGCAGGAATTCCCATCGCCCGGCAACCTTGCCGTTTACCGTGCTGCCGAAATCAGAGAAGCGTTCGTAGCGACCGGCAACCTGCAACGTCAGCGTCTTGGTGATGCTGGTGTCGATTTCGCCGTAGAAAGCAAAGCTGTTGCGCGACACATCGACGGCATTGTTCGGGCGGAAGCCCGGAAACACCTGCGCGCCGCCGGCACCGTTGAAAGGTGCTGCAGAGAAAGGTCCGTTGATGAAGCTCGATACTGACCCGGCGCGGATCTTGAAATTCTCATCACGGAATTCACCGCCAACCGCGATGCCGAAACTTTCGACAAAGCCGACGTCGAACCGCTTGCTGAGATCGAGGTTCACCACCGTCTGCCCAGCAGCGATGCCGCCCGCATCGAACACCCGGGGGCTGTTGATCCCGCCCAGCGAGACGTTGAAGCTGTTCGACACGATGTAATCGAGCTGGTTCGATCCATAGACAACCGACAGATCGGCTAGAATGCCGCTGCCAATGTCACCCTTCAGTCCTACCGCACCGGCCACATCTTCGATCTGCGAATTGATGAGCGGCAGGAAACCATCGGCATAGAAGGGAACGAACGTCGTGGTCGAAGCGGCGAAATCGCGGTTGCGGGCATCATTGGGCCGGCGGAAAAACCCAGCACCATTGCCGTCGCGAATGCCATAGCTGCCAAAAGCATACAGCTCGACATCCGGCATCAAATCATAGCCGCCATTGACGAAGAAGTTGAAGTCTTCGACCTGGCCGTCGCCATAGCGGTGGTTGAACCGGTTAATCGTCAATTCGCGTGGATCACCGATGGTGGCATACTGGCGACGCGGATCGGCGGCCGACCGGTTGGTTGGGTCACGGTCACGAAACTGGCCCGAAAACACCAGATAGCCGTCATCACCGACAGGCAAGCCGACCCGCGCGGCGATGGTCAGCGTATTGCCGTCGCCAACGGTCTTGTCTCGGCCTGTATCGGTCAACGTCAGCAAATCATTGTTGCCGCCGCCCGCCGTGGCAATCACTGGGAGGCCATTAGGGCCGGTCAAGACGCCCGTCACGTCGGGTACACCATCCAGCGTCGTGATGTATCGGCCATAGGTGACCAGCGTCTGGACGCCTGCCTTCTTGTTCAGCTGGATGTTGATGACACCCGCAATCGCGTCCGACCCATATTGCGACGATGCGCCATCGCGCAGCACTTCGATCCGTTCGATCGCAACGGCTGGAATTTGGTTGAGATCGACCGCCGACGACCCGCGCCCGACCGATCCGTTGAGATTAAGCAGCGCTGACGTATGGCGGCGCTTGCCGTTGATCAGCACGAGCGTCTGGTCAGGCGCCAAGCCACGCAGCGTGGCGGGACGCAACGAATCGGTCCCGTCGGTGAGTGACGGCTGCGGGAAGTTGAACGAAGGGACCAGCTGGTTCAGCAGCTTGTTCGTTTCGGTTGCACCACCTCGGGTTAGCTGTTCGGCGGCGATCACGTCGATCGGAACGGTGCTGTCAGCAGCAGTGCGACCTGAAAAGCGACTGCCCGTAACAATGATCGCGGGGTCGGCAGGCGCTTCTTCTTCGGTCGCAACCGGATCGCCGGGTGCCGTTTGTGCATAGGCAGGCGCCGCCAGCAACATAGCGAGCGCCGACGCCGAAATCGCCAGACGGGTAAGGTTGTGAGCACGCATCTGATTCCCCCTCGGAAAATAATAATCTTGCGACATCTGCCGCATAAAAATGATCATATCTCAGCAGTTCAGCGTAACAATGCTACGCAGTTAACCGTCATACGAATGTCATTCGGCTGTTGCTGCAAAGCAACATAGGACAATCACTGACAGGCCAATCCGCTCTGTGGTTGACAGAATCAGCCTCGTCGCATAATTCGCCCCTCTTTCCGCGCCGGTCCGCCGTGCGTGGGGTGATCTATTTGAAAGAGATTTTAGCCATGTTCGCAGTCGTGCGCACGGGCGGCAAGCAATACCGCGTTGCCGCTGGAGACAAGATCGTCGTCGAAAAGCTCGACGGTGAAGCCGGTGCGTCGATCACGCTCGGTGATGTGCTGCTCGCGGGCGAAGGCGCCGAGCTGAAGTCAGTCGAAGGCTTGACGGTTGCTGCGGAAATCATCGCGCAGGCGAAGGGCGAGAAGGTCATCGTCTTCAAGAAGCGTCGCCGCCACAATTATCGCCGCCGCAACGGCCACCGCCAGCAGCACACGATCCTGAAGATCCTGAGCATCGGCGCTGCCGAAGATAAGAAGCCCGCCAAGGCCAAGAAGGCAGCGCCCGAAGGCGAAGCCCAGAGCGCCGAAGCGTAAAAACGAATCCTGAGGAAGACAGACAATGGCACATAAGAAAGCAGGCGGCTCTTCGCGCAACGGTCGCGACTCAGCAGGCCGTCGCCTTGGCGTGAAGAAGTTCGGCGGGCAGGAAGTCGTCCCCGGCAACATCCTCGTGCGCCAGCGCGGGACGAAGTTCTATCCGGGCCGCAATGTCGGCATCGGCAAGGATCACACGCTGTTCGCGCTGGTCGAAGGCCGCGTCGAATTCCATTCGGGCAAACTTGGTCGAACCTTCTGTTCGGTAGCACCGGCAGAGATGGCGATTGCCGCCGAATAACATCGGGTAACCAACCGGGTTACCCACCAGGGTGATCCGGGGTGTCGCGCAGGCGGCACCAGCCAAACAAGGGAGCCGGGTCCACCCAGGCTCCCTTTTTTCTTGCTCCCTCAACAGCTTTGTCGCGCAACCGTCATCCCGGCGTGCGAGCGGCAAGCCGACCGACGAGGAGAGTTAGGATGTTCGCTCGGACCCCCAGATTGACGCTGCGCCCCGGCTGGCCGGAGGATGCGGCTGTGCTGACCAACGCGATTGCGCATGAAGCCGTGGCGTTCAAGCTAGCCACGCTGCCTTGGCCCTACAGCGTCGATCATGCCGCCGAATGGCTAAAGCGACCGCAGGGACGGCGCGACCTGACGCTGCTCATCATGGCGCATGAAGGTCCCTCCCCCCGCCTGATCGGCGCGATCGGGATTCATCCCGATGCCGTAAAGGGCGGGCACGAGATCGGCTATTGGTTGACCCCCAATGCGTGGGGCCGCGGTTATGCAACCGAGGCTGGTCGCGCGATGCTGGGGATTGCCTGCCACGCGATGGGGCTGAAGCGGCTGAGGTCGGGCTATTTCATCGACAACCCCGCATCGGGACGCGTGCTGGCGAAGCTCGGTTTCCACACGACAGGCGTCGAAATGCGTCACTGCCTGGCGCTCGGCATCGACAAGCCCTGCGCGACGCTGGAACTCGACCTGTCCGAAGAGGGATCGTGTGAAGACCCGGAGCGTATGGCAGCGTGACATAAAAATGCCGTTCGGGCGGGGCGATGCCCTGCCCGAACGGCTAAACGCAGCGACCGAAGGGGTCAGGCCGCTGCCAATTCCCTGTCAGCGCGCGGGAGCACCGCCGCTTCATAATCGCTTTCGGCAAGCGCAATCAGTTTGCGATCGTCATGGTTCCACGGATGAAAACCGGGGAGGAAAAACGAGAACCATGCCCCCATTACCTTGCGGCCCATGCCGGGGTTGCCGAACACATACCAGGCAAGCTTTGCCCAGACGACGGGGCCGGTCAGCCCGTCCTGCCGCAACAGTTCGAGCATGCCTTTGCGGCGCCCTTCAAAGAATTTGAACGTCGTCAGCAGCATCACGATCGCTTTGACACGCCAGCGGGTGAAGCGCGGCCAATCACGCGTGGCATGCAGCCAAGTGTCATAGGCGACGCCCTTATGCTCGATTTCCTCGGCGGCGTGCCAGCGCCACAGCGCGACCGGCTGCTGCTCACCGCCCGCCAGATGCGCGGGCGTGGCGATCAGTTCATGCGCGATGATTGCGGTGAAATGCTCGAGCGCCATGGTCGCGGCAAGATTGGCGATCGGCGGACGGCCCTTGGTGAGCGCAAGCGCCTCGTCGACATGGCGTTCGAGCAAGGTGACGTCATAGCCCTGATCGACGACATGACGGTTGAACGCCACATGCTCGCGCGTGTGCATCACTTCCTGCTTGATGAACGCGTTGATCTCAGCATTCAGCTTGGGCGGCGTTCCCTCGCGAAACTGCCGGACGCTGTCGATGAAATAACCCTCACCCTTGGGAAAGGTGACCGACAAGGCGTTATAGAAGGCAGTGGCATAGGGATCATTATTCAACCACCAGCGACCCATTTTCTGGGTGCGGCCAAAACGCAGATCGCGCGGCGTGATCGTCAAATCATCAGGACTGGTTGCTTTCGCCACAAAAACCTCCGAACAGAATGACTCTGGGTTCTCAACTTACACTCATGTCAATAGGTCGTACTTACACTCGTGTCAATAGCCCGCCGCCGTCTCTCCCCGGAAGAATCACGCGACAATGCGCTGGATGCGGCGCGCGCGCTGCTGCTTGAGGCAGGGCCACAGGCGGTGACACTAAAGGCAGTCGCGGCCCGCATCGGGCGGACGCATGCCAATCTGCTCCACCATTTCGGCTCTGCGGCGGGGCTGCAAAAGGCGCTGATCGCCAGCATGGCCGGCACCATTGTCGATACCATCGCTGCCGCCGTCATGCGCGCCCGCACGGGCGATCATGATCCGCGCGAAGTCGTCGACTTGACGTTCGATGCCTTCGGGAAGGAAGGCGCTGGCGCGCTTGCCAGCTGGATGATCCTGTCGGGCAACGAAGACGCGCTCGATCCGATCCTGGAAGCGATCCACGGCCTGGTCGATCAGCTGGCCGAGGATAAGGACATGCACGGCCCTGCCCTGCACGAAGAAACATTATCGCTGGTGCTGATGGCGCTGGGCGATGCCCTGTTGGGCGGCCCGATGGCGAATGCGCTCCGCCTGCCGCGCAGCATGGCCCGCGAGCTGGCGGTGCGTCAGCTTACGGCATCACGGCTGGCGGCTGGGTTGCCGGTAAAGACCTGAAAGACCCCGCACTGGATAAAATGCTGCATTGCGCTAGAGGTGCGCCATGCATTTTCTCGATCAAGCCAAGATTTTCGTCCGTTCGGGCGCCGGTGGCCCCGGCGCGGTATCGTTTCGCCGTGAAAAGTTCATTGAATATGGCGGCCCCAATGGCGGCAATGGCGGCAAAGGCGGCGACATCATTTTTGAGGCCGTTGCGGGCCTGAACACGCTGATCGACTTTCGCTACACCCAGCATTTCCGTGCGCCGCGCGGCAAGGGCGGTGCAGGGCAGAACCGCACCGGCGCTGGCGGCGATGATCTCATCATCCGCGTCCCCGTCGGCACCCAGGTGTTGAGCGAGGATCGCGAGCATGTGCTCGCCGACTTCACCGTGCCGGGCCAACGCACCGTTTTCATGCGGGGCGGCGATGGCGGGCGCGGCAATGCCAGCTACAAGACGTCGACGAACCGCACCCCGCGCCAGCATGGCACTGGCTGGCCGGGCGAGGAAGGCTGGGTCTGGCTGCGGCTGAAACTGCTCGCCGATGCCGGGCTGGTGGGCTTGCCCAATGCCGGCAAATCGACCTTCATCAATGCGACGACCAATGCCAATGCGAAGGTCGGTGACTATCCCTTCACGACCACCCGCCCGCAACTCGGCGTCGTGAGCCACCACAATCGCGAGTTCGTGATTGCCGATATCCCCGGTCTGATTGAGGGCGCGGCGGACGGCGCGGGCATTGGCGACCGGTTCCTCGGCCATATCGAGCGCTGCAAGGTGCTGCTCCACCTTGTGGATGCAACCGAGGATAACCCTGTGGAAAACTACCGGATCGTCCGTGGAGAACTTGATGCGTACGGCGCCGGGCTGATCGACAAGCCCGAAGTGATCGGCCTGAACAAGATCGACGCTCTCCCCGCCGCCGAGGTGAAAAAACTCGCCACCAAGCTGAAACGCGCGAGCAAGGCCGAGGTGATGCTGCTTTCGGGCGCGGGCGGCGAAGGCATTCCTGCGGTGCTCGACCGGCTGGTCGACGCTATCGGCCCGCTCGAAGCGGCGCCCGCGTCGGGGGAGAGCGAGGAACCGGCGGAATGGTCGCCGATCTGAGCCGATCCACGGTGAGCGATTCCTTTTCCCCTGCAGCCTGCCCGCGTCTGATCGTTAAGGTCGGATCGTCGTTGCTCGTCACGCCCGACGGGCAGGTGCGACGCGATTGGCTCGCGACGTTGGCGGCGGATATCGCGGCACGTGTAAAGGCAGGGCAGCAGGTTGCGGTCGTGTCGTCAGGCGCGATTGCACTAGGCGCTCGGCGGCTGAAGCTGGCCAAGGGCGGGCGCGCGAACCTGGAAGATGCCCAGGCGGCAGCCGCCACAGGGCAAATCGCGCTCAGTCAGATCTGGGCTCAGCTGCTCGATGGCGAAGGGCTGACCGCCGCCCAGATGCTCATCACGCTTGATGATCTCGAGGATAGGCGACGCTATCTCAACGCGTCGGCGACGCTTAACCGACTGATGACGCTGGGTGTCGTGCCCGTCCTGAACGAAAATGATTCGGTCGCAACCGAGGAAATCCGGTTCGGCGACAATGATCGGCTGGCCGCTCGGGTGGCGCAGGCAGCGGGCGCGCATGGGGTGATCCTGTTGTCCGATGTGGACGGGCTGTTCGACGCCAACCCCCTCATCCACCCCGATGCACAGTTGGTTAAACGCGTCGAGCGGATCGATGGCAAAATCGACGCGATGGCGAGCGGCGATAGCGCGTCGGGCATGGGATCGGGTGGGATGGCATCAAAGATCGCCGCTGCCCGGATCGCGACGGGAGCAGGCATCGCGCTGGCCATCGCTTCGGGGCGGATCGATCATCCACTAAAGCTTTTTGGCGAAAGCGGGCGCGGCACATTGTTTGTGGCCGAACGTAGCGCGAGCGCGCGCAAAGCGTGGCTATCGGGCGGCCTGACGGCGAAGGGCGAGATTATTGTGGATGCCGGGGCCAGCGCGGCACTGGCGAGCGGAAAGAGCCTGTTGGCGGCGGGTGCCACGGGCGTTTCCGGCAAGTTCAAGCGCGGCGATCTGGTCGCGATCATCGGTCCTCAAGGTACAGCCATCGCGCGCGGCCTAAGCGAATATGACGCCACAGACGCCGCGCGGCTGTGCGGCAAGCGCAGCGAGGATCAGGCCACGATCCTGGGCTATGCCCCGCGCTCGGCATTGGTCCACCGCAACCACATGGCGTTGCTATGATCATCGCGCTAACCGGCGGCACAGGCTTTGTCGGCAGCCGCGTCATTGCGCTAGCGGTGGAGGCCGGGCATCAAATCCGCGCGCTCGCTCGCCGTCCGCAGCCTGCCCAGCCGAACGTCACCTGGATCGAGGGTGCGCTGGATACACCCGATGCCCTCGCCCGACTGGTCGACGGCTCGGACGCCGTGCTTCACGTCGCCGGGGTGGTCAACGCGCCCGACCGCGATGGCTTTGCGGCCGGCAACATCGTGGGCACCCAGGCGATGATCGATGTAAGCGTTGCCGCGCGGGTGGCGCGCTTCGTCCATGTCTCCTCGCTCGCCGCGCGCGAGCCGGGCCTGTCCAACTACGGCTGGTCGAAAGCAGAGAGCGAACGCCGGGTCGAGACAAGCCCGCTCGCCTGGACGATCGTGCGCCCGCCCGCCGTCTACGGCCCCGGCGACATGGAGATGCTCGATACCTTTCGCATCGCCAAACTCGGCATCGCGGTCATGCCCCCGCCCGGCAAGATGGCGGTCATCCATGTCGATGATCTGGCGCGACTGCTGCTGACGCTGGCGGTGCAGGATGCTGGACGACTGACGATCGAGCCCGATGACGGGACCCCGGGCGGCTGGACGCATAGCGATTTCCTGGCCGGTGCCATCGGCGCCGCAGTCGGCCAGCGCGTGATGCCGTTGCCGCTGCCGCGCGCGATCCTGTCGCTGGCGGCGCGCATCGACGGCTTGTTTCGCGGACCAAAGGCCAAGCTGACGGCGGACCGGGTCGGTTATATGTGCCACCCCGACTGGACGGTCGATCCAGCGAAGCGCCCCGATCCGGCGCTGTGGCTGCCCCGGATCGATACGGTACATGGTCTGGCCGAGACGGCAGCATGGTATCGCGCCAAGCGCCTGCTATAGATCGGACAGAAAGCCGCCGCATTTGCTTGCCAAGGCGGATCAGACGCCCCGACCGTTACGGGTACGAAACACAAGGATGACCATGAGCGACCGCACCGCCATTTATGAGACGATCACTGCGCTGATCGAGCCGTTCAACAAAAAAGGCGTCGCGCTCACCGAGGCGACGACTTTCCAGGGCGATCTCGAATGGGACAGCCTGACCGTGATGGATTTCGTCGCCGCGATCGAGGATGATTTCGACATCATCATCACCATGAACATGCAGGCCGAAATCGAAACCGTCGGCCAACTGGTCGATGCGGTTGTGAAGCTCAAGGGCTGATCGGCGCGTACCTCTCTGCGAACCGGCCCTGAACCGACCACTGACCCTACCCCTCATCGGAAACATCCTGCCATGACCGAAGCTGCCGCCACCGCCCATGCCCTGCCGATCGAGGTGGAAACGATCGCCCCCGAACGGGATCTGTTCACCAAATTCGACGGCCTGATCGCGGAAAAACAGGCTTTGCTCGATACGGGCGTGCGCGATCCCTTCTCGATCGTGATGGACGAGGTGAAATCGCCCACCGTCGCTATGATCAAGGGCAAGGAAACGATCCTGCTCGGCACCTATAATTATATGGGCATGACCTTCGACGCCGATGTGATCCAGGCCGGCAAGGATGCGCTCGATCAGTTCGGATCGGGCACCAATGGCAGCCGGATGCTCAACGGCACCTTCCGTGATCACATCGACGCCGAGGAAGCGCTGAAGGAATTTTACGGCGCGTCGTCGGCGATGGTGTTTTCGACCGGTTATCAGGCGAATCTGGGCATCATTTCCACGCTGGCCGCCAAGGGCGAATACATCATCCTCGATGCAGACAGCCATGCGTCGATCTATGATGGTTGCGCACTCGGCAATGCCGAAATCGTCCGTTTCCGCCACAACTCGGTCGAGGATCTCGACAAGCGCCTGGGTCGCCTGCCCGCCGAGCCGGGCAAGCTGGTCGTGCTTGAAGGCGTCTATTCGATGCTGGGCGATATTGCGCCGCTGAAGGAAATGGTCGCCGTCGCGCGCAAGCATGGCGCAATGGTGCTGGTCGACGAAGCGCATTCGATGGGCTTTTTCGGCCCGCATGGCCGCGGCGTGTACGAAGACCTCGACCTTGATCTGGGCCGCGACGTCGATTTCATCATCGGCACCTTTTCCAAATCGGTCGGCACCGTCGGCGGCTTCTGCGTGTCGAACCACCCCAAGTTCGAAGCGATGCGGATGGTGTGCCGCCCCTATATCTTCACCGCCAGCCTGCCCCCATCGGTCGTCGCGACCGCGGCCACATCGATCCGCAAGCTGATGCATGCCGATGCCAAGCGCGCGCGGCTTTGGTCAAATGCAAAGCGCCTGCACAACGGACTGACCGCTATGGGTTTCAAGTTGGGCACGGAAACCCCGCAATCGGCGATCATTGCAATCATTCTGGACGATCAGGCGCAAGCGGTGATGATGTGGCAGGCGCTGCTCGATAATGGTCTGTACGTGAACATGGCCCGCCCGCCCGCGACCCCGGCCGGTACCTTCCTGCTGCGCTGTTCGCTATGCGCCGAACATACCGACGCGCAAGTGACGCAGATATTGGGATTGTTTGAGGCGGCAGGACGCGCCGTAGGCGCGATCGCCTGAGTCGCAGCGCCGCGCTGCGCTATGCAGTAAAGCGTTGGCGGGCTATCATGCAGGGGTGATGATCGACGATCTTGCCCATCCGCTGACCAACGACAGCAGCGACGCGCAGACCCGCGTTTGGCTGTTGCTAGGGGTTGCGGCCTTAGGCGCGATGGTCCTGATCGGGCTGATCCTGACGATGGGTGAAGCCAATCGTCAGCGTGATCGGGCATTGGTGCTGCAAACACGCAGTTCGCAGGTCACGCTGCTTGCGCGCACCTTGTCCGCCACCACCGCGCGCGCTGAAGCCGCGCTTGGCCGCTACGTCATCAGTGCCGATAACCGGTTGGGCGTGCTTTATGGTGAGCAATGGCAGCAGGCGGGCGACCAGATCAACCAGCTCGAAAAGGCAAATTTGGGCAATCACGGCGGCCAGCGTGAACGCATCGCCGCGCTGCGCCAGGCCTATCGGGAGCGCAGCGACGAGCTGGCGCTGATCGCGCTCAGCACGCGCTACAAGAAAAATGATCAGGCGCTGGCGCGCTATTATCAGGCACGGGAATCAAAGCCACTGCTGCGCATCAACGCCTTGCTCGACGATATCATCGAAGCCGAGCGCGCGCTGTTAAACGCGCGCACGAACGAAGCGCTCCAGTCGGTCAAGCGGTCGACTGATGCGGCGTTGGTGCTCGTCGCCTTTGGTGTGTTGATCGTATTGGGCGCGATCATCCTGGGCTGGATGACGGTGCAGGCGCTCGGCCAGCGCGGTCTGGCGCGGGCAGAAGCGGATGCTGAGCGCGAACGCGCCTTCGAACTTGAGCGCGCCGTCGCCGCCGCCACCGAAAGGCTGAGGCTGGAGGCCAATGAACGCCTGTCCGCCGAGGGAAAGCTGCGCCAGGTGCAAAAGATGGAGGCCGTGGGCCAGCTGACCGGTGGCATCGCGCATGATTTCAACAATATGCTCGCCGTCGTTCTGGGCGGGCTGGAGCTCGCCAAGCGCAACATCGGCAATCCCGCCGCCGCGACCCGCAACATCGACAACGCCACCGAAGGCGCCAATCGTGCGGCGGCCCTCACCCGCCAGCTGCTTGCCTTTTCGCGCGCCGATGCCTTGCTGCCAGCGGCGATCGATCCGGCCGAACTGATCCAGGGCATGTCCGATTTGCTCGATCGCACCTTGGGCGATGCCATCATCGTCACCACCGTCGACGAAGGCGATGGCTGGCGCGTCTGGGTTGATCGGCACCAGCTCGAAAATGCGCTGCTCAATCTGGCCGTCAACGCGCGCGATGCGATGGAGGGACGCGGCACGTTGACCATCGCCACGCACAGCGCAAGGCTTGCGGCGGGTCAGATCGGCAACTGCCCCGCAGGCGACTATGTGGCGATCGCGGTGACCGACACCGGTTGTGGGATGACGCCGGCGGTGATGGAGCGCGTGTTCGAGCCATTCTTCACCACCAAGCCCGTTGGCAAGGGTACCGGACTTGGTCTGAGCCAGATCTTCGGATTCGTCCGCCAGTCAGAGGGCGAGATTGCGATCCAGTCCGAACCCGGCAAGGGCACTACCGTGACCCTCTATCTCCAGCGGCATATCGGCCACGTCACGGCGCAGCCCGCACCGAATGCAGCTGATGTCGCCGATCGAACGGCGCAGCGGCGGTACAACATCCTGGTGGTCGAGGATGATCCCCGCGTGCTTGTCGCCACCACCGGGGCACTCGAAGAACTTGGCCATCGGGTGGTCGGCTGCGGCGATCCGGCCCAGGCGCTCGACAAGATTGTCGCCCAACCCGATATCGATCTGGTCATATCCGACGTGCTGATGCCGGGGCTGACCGGACCGGAAGTGGTGGCGCGCATCCGTGCGCGCTTTCCCCATATCCGCGCCCTGTTCGTGACCGGCTTTGTCGGCGAAGCCGGCGGTACCGACGATATTGGCGGGCATCAGGTGGTGCGCAAACCCTTCACCATCGCCGCGCTGGACCGCGCGATTGCCACCACGATGATACAATACCAGCGCGTCGACAGCCCCCTCGACAACATGGGCAGCCGGGCTGCGTGATTTGGCTGCTGACGACACCAGTGTTGCACGATATAGCCCGCGCAACGGGAGATATTCTGTTGCCCGCTTTTTCGTTTAGGCGCCTGCGTTCTTCATGAACTCGATCGATCGATACATGGCCCGCCTGATCGCGGTGCCGCTGCTTGCCAACCTCGTCATCGCGTTGATGCTGCTGGTGCTCGATCGCATGCGGATTCTGTTCGATTTTGTCGCGACCGAAGGCGGCCCGGTGAGCGTGGTGTGGCAAATGCTTGCCAACCTTATCCCCGAATATCTGGGACTCGGCATTCCGATCGGCCTGCTGCTCGGCGTGCTGCTCGCCTTCCGGCGGCTCGCGACGACATCAGAGCTGGATGTGATGCGCGCGGTGGGGATCAGCTATACCCGGCTTTTGCGGGTGCCATATATGTTTGCCCTGGGGCTGGCGCTGGTCAATCTGGCGATCGTCGGCTTCGTGCAACCCTATGCGCGCTACGCTTATGAAGGGCTGCGGTTTGAACTGCGCACCGGCGCGCTGGGCGCATCGATCAAAGTCGGCGAGTTCACCAATTTTCCGCGTGGCGCGACGGTACGGATCGAACGCAGCGAGGATCAGGGACGCAAGCTTTCAGGCATTTTCGTCCATGCCGAAACCGCCAAGGGCGGCTGGACCGCGGTGACGGCAGCGACCGGCCAGTTCCTGGCGACCGACAATCCGGACGAGATCATCTTTCGCCTCACCAACGGTACGCTGATCAATGCCGAGCCGGGCTTTTCGGTGCCGCGCGTGCTGACCTTTACCTCGCACGACCTGCCGATCCCGTTGCCCAAATCAGAGAATTTCCGTGGGCGCGGCGGGCGCAATCTGGAACTGACCCTGCCCGAACTCGCCCGGATCGGTGGCGCGAGCGATACGCCCGCCATGCTGCGCGATACGAGCCGATCAGCGTTCCACTTCCGGCTGGTGGAGGTCGCAACGATCTTCCTGCTGCCGCTGCTCGCGCTCGCGCTGGGGGTGCCGCCGAAGCGATCATCATCCGCGCTCGGTGTGTTCCTGTCGATCGTAATGATCGTAACGTATCATAAAGTGAACGAATATGCCGAGGCGATCGGCGGGCTCGGCCTGATCGATCCGTTCGTGGCGCTGTGGGTGCCGTTCGTCATTTTCGCCGCGCTGGTATTCTGGATGTATTATCAGATCGCCTATGTGCCCGGCGGCCAGCCGATCGGCGCATTGGAAAAGGCGTTCGCATCGATCGGCAAGGCGGTTGCCAGCCGGATGCCGGGCCAGAAACGCCAAAGGGCCGTGTAATGCAGGCGCAGTTCTTCCCTTCGCGCACCGTGGCGCTTTACATGGCGCGCCTGTTCATCGTGCGGACCTTTGCCATTCTGGCGGCACTGGTGCTGGTGCTCCAGGCCCTCGATCTGCTGAGTGAATCGGGTAAAATTCTGGCAGTGGCGGGCAATGGCGATGCCGAGGTTTGGCGCTATGTCGGCTTTCGCGTGCCGCAGATTATCGAGCGGTTCCTGCCTTTCTCCGTCCTGCTCAGCACCATCCTGACGCTCAGTACCCTCAACCAGAATAGCGAGATCGTCGCGCTGAAAGGCTCCGGCCTGTCGGCGCATCAGGTGCTCGCGCCGCTGATCCTGGCGAGTTTCATCATCGCGATCTTGTCGTTTGCCTTCAACGACCGGATTGTCTCGCGCGCCACCGCCACGCTCAACCGCTGGCAAAAGGTCCAATATGCCGCCCTGCCGATCGACCGGGGCGATCGCACCAATGTATGGGTGCGCGACGGCGAGGATTTGATCGAGGTCGATACCGTGAAGGGCAAGGGCGATGCTGTGAAGCTGACCGGCATCACCATCTATGATCGCCAGAACGGCAACCTGATCGGCATTATCCGTTCGGCGGGCGGCGGCCGGGTCGATGGCGGCTGGCGTGTCGATTCGGCGAGCCGGTTCGATGTGGCGAGCGGCCGGATCAGCCCGCTCGGCAACATCATCGTCGCGCGCGGGGTACGGCCCGATCAGTTCACGCTGACCAATGTCGATCCGAATGGCCTGTCGTTCGGCGCGCTCCGCAGCGCAATCAGCGACCTGAACGATGCCGGTCGGCCGACCAAGGCGCTTGAAGGATCGCTGTGGCACAAGATTTCAGGGCCACTCTCCTCGGTGCTCATGCCGCTGCTCGGCGCCGTCGCCGCGTTCGGCATCGCGCGATCGGGCAAATTGTTCATCCGCGCGGTCATCGCGATGCTGCTGGGTTTTGCCTATTTCGTCGCAGATAACTTCGCGCTCGCGATGGGCAATCTGGGGGCCTATCCGCCCATCCTCGCGGCCTGGGCGCCGTTCTTCCTGTTCCTACTGATCGGGGAAATCGTGCTGGTGCGATCGGAGGAGTGAGGGGTATTGCTAGCAAGTTGTCAAGGTAACGAACTGAGCCGCCGCGTCGTCAATCGCACTGGTCTGCCGTGTTGCCCGCCCCACCATCGTTGCACCCAGCATGAAGCGAACAAAGGTGCGGCCAAGGGTTAGTGCGCGTTCTTGCTCAAACCCGTGCGCGACGAGTCCTGCGGCGACAGCTTTAGACCAGAGGTCAAAGCCGTCCGAACATCGTTCAAGGATTTGTGTTTCGTCACAGGGCACATCAAGCGCCACTGCGGCGATTGGACAGCCCGATGCGTACCCTGTTGCGATGAGGTCGCGCTTTGACAATTCGGTGAGCCCCTCCAAATACGCCGCCAGCGTCGCACTTTTGCTCGCAACGCCTTCGATATCGCGGGCAAACCGCTTGGCTGAGTAGTCGAGCGCTTCCATCACGATCTGGCGCTTGCCGCCGGGAAAGTGGTGATAGAGCGAACCGCGCGGTGCCTGGGCCTGCGTCAAAATGTCAGCAACGCCGGTCCCATGATAGCCATGGCGTTGCAGAAGATCGGCTGCAGCGCGGATCATCATCGTTCGGGCACGCGCCTGGGGTCGTGCAGGTTCCTCCGTAGAATTCATAAGGTACCTTGACACGCTTGGGCAGCGCACGCAACTATGACGACCGGTCTAGATAGGAGTCGTTATGCTGCTTTGTTATTCCGCGCTTAGCCCGTTTTGCCGCAAAGTCCGGATGGTTCTCGATTGGAAGGGGATCGATCACGAAGTCTTCGACAGCTGTGATATCGCGAAGTATCCGGCGTATAACCCACGTGCCGAGATCCCGATCCTGGTTGATGACGGCCTTACGATCGTGAACTCGGCCGATATTCTTCTCTATCTGGACCGCAAATATCCTAAACTAGCGATCTATCCTTCTGATCCCGCAGCTTATGCGACGGTCAGACGGTGGGAACGTGATGCTGATACGGCAATTGATGCCATTGTAACGGACGTCGCAATTTACAAATGGGCTGATATTCCGCCGCCACCGCCAGGCTTGATTGACGCGGCGAAACGCGATTTGATCCGCGTGTATAGCGAACTCGAAACATTGCTTGATGGGCGCGACTATGTTGTCGGCGCCCTTTCAGTAGCGGACTTCGCATTGTTCCCGCAGCTTGGATCAGCGCAATTGCTGCGGATTGGGTCGACCCCCGAACAGCATCCGCGCGTCTTCGCCTGGCTAGCACGCATGGGCGCAACACCAGAGGGCGGGCGCGACACGGCGTTGAAGTTAGAATGGTGGGCCAAGCGCGAGGAGCAGGACCTGGACACTAAACGCATTAACTGGGGAACCTACCGCCTCGAATGGTTCCTGGCGAACGGCTTTCTTGATCACTTTGCAGAAGAGGTTAAGGGAAACCGTGTGCTGTGGTCAGTGGGTCCACAAGCAAACGCGAACAACAGTCCTCTTGCACCTTGATCGAGCAGCTACAGAAGGGCGGCACCCCCAGGCTTAATGACCCCCGCGCCGTCAGCGCGTGCTGCCAACCGTCATCGTGCTCACCACGATCCGGCGCACCAGACCGGGCAGGCCGGGGTAGTTGGCGCGGTGATAGGGCGATCCAGCGTCAAGCGTCTTGGCCAGCCGCCGATGCGCTTCTGCCAGTGAATGGTACGGCAAACCCGGGATCAGGTGATGCAGCGCGTGATAGCGCAGGCCAACCGGTGCCCACAGCACCGGCAGCAGCGCAGGTGGGGGCACGTTGACGGTATCGAGATACTGGGCGGTAACGGTCATCGCCTCGCCCTCATTCTCCCATAGATGCGCCACCAGCGTGCGCACTTGATTAATCACCGCAACCGCAGAAACAATCGCGAGAAAGATCAGGAATCCGCGCAACGGCACGATGCCCGTGGCGACGCCCGTCAACAACGCAATCGCGAATACGCTGCACGCGGCGGCCTGCCAGCGCCATTGGCGGGCAAGCTCGCCTTCGGGCGGGCGGCGTTCGAAGGAGGGGTTGATCGACAGCGCCGACATCCGCGTCACCACCTTGTGCCGCACCGCTGGGAACAACGCGGCGAGCGGGGTCAGCACCGCAAAGCGGAACAGCAGCGCGATTGGCGCGAGCAGCGAGGCCGCGATGAACAGCGGCAGCGACCAGGGCTTCATCAGCGCGAGCGGCAGATATTCGGGATCTTCCGCCGTGCCATAGCGCGTGCGGGCATGGTGCAGGCTGTGCACGCCTTCATACATGAACGACGGCACCAGCATCGGCACGCCGACTAGCAGGTTCCAGCCGAGCCGGAAGCCCGGCACCGAACTGTGCTTAATGTGGGTGAGTTCATGGATGAAGCTACCGGCGCGGTACAGTGCCAGCACCGCGACGACACCGGCAAGGACGGCGAGAACAGGCGACGTAACGACAATCGCTGCCGCTAGCGCGGCATAACCAATCACCGCCGACAAGGTCATGTCGGTCCAGTAAATGGCGGGACGTGGCGCGTTCAAATCACGCGTCAGTTCTGCCGCGGTGCGCAGCATTGCCATGTCGTCGGCGATGCGTTGCGGGTGCGCGGGACGCGACGATGGGGCAGCAGCGGACTCGGCCTCACGCCGATCGAGCGAAATTGCGTTGGTCATAGCCGCAGCCTTTGCCCAAAAATAGTGGCAGCATGGTGGCGAAACCTGCGGCTTGACTCGCGCCACTGAAGGACGGACTGCACACCGAAACCAGCCAATCACTTGCGCTAAGGGGCCGATATCTTGGCAAGCAATCCACTCGCGGTACGCCCGGTCACCAGCAAGGCCGATCGTAAGGCGTTTATCGAGATCGCCTATACACTGAACAGCAGCGATCCGCATTGGGTGCCACCGCTGCGCAGCGAGGTCGCGGGCACCATCGATCCGAAAAAAAATGGCTGGTTCAGCCACGCCAAGGGTCAGTTGTTCATCGCGACGCGCGGCGACAAGACGGTCGGGCGGATATCGGCGCATATCGATACGCTTGCGCTGGAAATGCCTGCGGATCGCGGCTTTGGCCCCGACACTGGCTTTTGGGGGATGTTTGAGGCGGATGATTCGACCGCCGCACGCGCGCTGATCAACACCGCCGAAGATTGGCTGCGCCAACAGGGCATGACCCGCGCGATCGGCCCGATCAGCCTGTCGATCTGGGAAGAACCGGGGTTGCTGATCAAGGGACATTATCATGCGCCAACCGTCATGATGGGACATCATCCGGCGCGGTATCAGGCATGGATCGAGGAAGCGGGCTACCTGCCCGAAAAGCAGCTGCTGACCTACGAGCTTGATATAACCGTTGATTTTCCGCCGATCGTCAAACGCATCATTGCATCGGGTGAAAAGAACCCGCGCATCAAGATCCGCCGCGTCGACAAATCGAAATTCGCCGAGGAGGCAGCGCTGATCCTCGCCATCCTCAACGATGCCTGGTCTGATAATTGGGGCTTCGTGCCGCTCACCCAGCCCGAGATCGACGATGTCGGCAAGAAATTGAAACCGATTGTCTATGAAGACCTGATCATGATCGCCGAGCTCGATGGCAAACCGGTCGCGTTCATGATCACCCTGCCCGACCTCAACGAGGCAATAGCGCCTCTAAAGGGTTCGTTGTTGCCGTTCGGCTGGGCCAAGCTGTTGCTGTGGCTGCGCAATCCGCAAGTCCGCACGATGCGCGTGCCGTTGATGGGCGTGGTGAAGGAATTGCAGGCATCGCGCCTGGCGAGCCAGCTCGCCTTCATGATGATCGAATATATCCGTCAGGCCGCGATCACCCGTTATGGCGCGGTGCGGGGGGAGATCGGCTGGGTGCTCGACGACAATCAAGGGATGCGATCCATCGCCGAGACGATCAACGGCAGCATCAACCGCATCTATCAGGTCTATCAACGCCCGCTCTGATCGCAGGGCGTAGATGCCGCGTTGCCGCGACGGCAGGGGCACACCGTCGCGGCTCGGCTGTCCAGCATTGGGCTGGGCAAGGGCAGATCAACCTTCGGGATTATCGACGTCAAAGCCGCGCGACGCCCATTGCGCCTTGGTCATGCATTTTTCCCGCGTAATGCGCGATCCCGTTGGATTGGAGCGCACACAATAGAGGCGCTTATCGTTGGCGGCTGTCGCCTTTTCGGGGGCCGGGGCCGGTGCTTCGGTAGCAGCGGCCGTGTTGCCCTCAGCCTTGACGGCGGCAAAAGCTGCCGACGCGCCGAAAACGGTGGCGAACAGGCCGGCGGTTGCGGCCAGTGATACGGTCTTGATGGTTGCGTTGCGAACAGACATGAGAACCTCCCGATACGTTACGCGACCCTCATTGAAGTCGCACGAACGGTGTTGCATCAACCATGCCAGATAATTTTATGTATGTATTACATATGGTTAGTAAAGTGTGATTCATTGTATTGTAACAGCAATACACCAACGGTTGGCGCAGGTTGCGATCTTTCCGAAAAATACACCGTTCAGCGATCAGAAAGCATTGCCCAAGTGGGCGCGTGATCGCTGGCCTTTTCGCGGCCCCGATAGGCTTTATCGACCCCGGCATCGATCAATCGATCGGCAGCTTGCGGGCTCAGCAGCAGGTGATCGATCCGGAAACCGGCATCGCGCTGCCAGGCGCCCGCTTGATAATCCCAGAACGTCCACACCCCGCCACGCGGATGGCGGGTGCGCAACGCATCGGTCCAGCCCTGCGCGACAAGCGCGCGGAAACCGGCTCGGCTTTCGGGCTGCATCAACGCATCACTGGCCATGGCAGGGACCGAATAGGTATCATCGTCATTGGGGATAACGTTATAGTCCCCCGCGAGGACCACCGGCCGCTCCTCGGCCAGCAAAAAGCGCGCGCGCGCTGCCAGCCGATCGATCCAGCGCAATTTGTAATCGAATTTCGGCCCTGGCTGCGGATTGCCGTTGGGCAGATAGATGGACGCAACCACCAAGCCGTTCACCTCGGCCTCCAGATAGCGACTGTGCTCATCCTCAGGTTCGCCGCTCAGTCCGCGTTGCCGTTCGATCGGATCGGCGCCCTTGGCCAGCACCGCGACGCCGTTGAAACCCTTTTGCCCATGCCACAGCGCGCCATAGCCTACCGCGCGAATATCGGCCTCGGGAAAGGTCTCATCGCTCGATTTCAGTTCCTGCAGGCAAACAATATCGGGGGCCTGTTCCGCCAGATACTCGATTAGCCGCGGCAGCCGCGCCTTGATGCCGTTGACATTATAGGTGACGATTTTCACGCGGGGTCAGAACGCGGATCGGCGGGCGAAGCAGATCAAACCGCGAAGCTCGATCCGCAGCCACAGCCCGATGCCGCCTGTGGGTTCTCCACCCGAAACGCCGTGCCGCCAAGTGACTCGACAAAATCGACCGAACAGCCGCGCACCAGATCAAGACTTACCGAATCGACGACCAGGCGAACGCCGTCACGTTCAGCAACGGTATCGTCGCTGGCGACATCATCGGCCATGCCGAATTTATACTGAAAACCCGAACAACCGCCGCCATCGACCGCTAGGCGCAGGATGGCTGGCTTTCCCTGCTTGGCGGCAATCGCGGCAACCCTGGCCGCCGCAGCAGCGGTGATTGTTACGTCTTGCGTGTCAGTCATTGTCATGCCGGATAGATAGGCGCTGAATGATGCAACGGCAACGGGGCTTTCAGGCAGCTTCCAGGGTGCAGCGCTGCTAGCCCGCGATCAATTACTTCCCGGCGCGAGGCCCGCCGATACCACCGCCCGCCGTCAATGCGCGATCCTGCACCGAACGCAGAAAATCGGCCGACTGAAGGAACGGAAGCGGATTGACTGCATGGCCGTCGATCCGGACTTCGTAATGAAGGTGACTGCCGGTCGAACGCCCAGTTGATCCCATCAGGCCGATCACCTGCCCCCGCACGACGCGCGTGTTCGGCGCCACCATGATCTTCGACAAATGCCCATAACGTGTGGCGATGCCCCGGCCATGATCGACCTCGATCAGATTGCCATATCCGCCTGCCCGTTCGGACCGCGCAACAATGCCATCGGCCGTTGCAAAAATGGGCGTGCCAATCGAACCGGGGATATCGACACCCGCATGCATCGCAACCGTGCCGCGAAACGGATCATTGCGGACGCCGTAATTGCTGGTGAAGCTGATCTGCTGGACGGGCTGGGTCGACGGAATAGCGATAACGCCACGTTCCAGCGTATCGAGCTTCTTCCAGGTCAAGAACAACGACCGAAATTGCCGATCAGCCTGCACATCGGGTGCAGCGGCGCCACCCTCAACTGGTTCATAGGGTCCACCCATCGCCAGGCGACGCGGCACGAACCGCTCAGGTGCGATGCCGAGGCGGCGAACATGATTGGCAGCAACGGCATAGCGCTGCTCAACCAGAGCCTTTGCCTTCACGGCCATCGAAAGCTGGCGCTGCTCGACGCGCTTGAATGGCGCAATAACGTCTGCAGCGATCGCGGCGGTTTCTGGATCGATGGTTTCGTTGGCCAAAACCACTTTGCCTGAATTCTTGCCTTCGAGCACTGCGACGATCAGCGCCTGGCGCTGCTCGACGCGAGAGGCATGCACTTCGGCAGCGTGCTTCACGGCGGCAAGGTTAGCCTGCATCTTGACGATCTTGGTCTGCAGCTGGGCGACCTTGACCTCGGGCGATGCGGGCGTTTCTAGCACGCCGCTCAGTTGAACTGCGGTTACAGCAGCATGGCCCACGCCATAGGCCGAGAAACATAGGGTGACACCAGCAACGCCTGCCAGTGCTGCCTGAGTGTTGCCGCCGATGCTGAACCGGCGAAGATCGCGACCATCATGAAAGATGAAATCGCGCGTCTTGAACTGCCCCCGAACCTGCGCAATGCGGTCCGCAATCGAAATCGTCGTCTTCTTTACCATGAGTCCCCGGCGATCTGATTGCCGGCGTCACGCGACATGACGCCCGCTGATGTCGCGCCTACGGCCCCTCCGCTGCGTCGACGATTCGTCTTCGCAACCGCACCACAGAACAGCAAGAGCGCGAGGCGCTTCATGGGTTAGACCGAAGGTGCGGCGCGGCGAATCGTTGCAGAAGCGTTAATTATGGATCGAATCGGGACGATGGGCGTTTTGGCATGAAAACGTCACGGGTTCGAATCGATCGAATCGAGGCGCGATTCGATCGATTCTTTCACAATTCCTGGGTTCCGATATCCCTCAGCCGAGGTCGCGAACCGCCTCCAGCACCTCAATCGCATGGCCGGGCACCTTCACGCGGCGCCAGCTCCGCGCCAGCTTGCCCTCGGCATCGAACAGAAACGTCGACCGGTCGATCCCCATATAGGTTTTGCCGTACATGCTCTTCTGGACCCAGACGCCAAAGGTCTCCATGGCATCGCCGCTTTCATCGGTCGCGAGCGGCACGGTCAGATCATATTTATCGATGAATTTCTGGTGCTTGATCGGTGAATCCTTCGACACGCCGAGAACAGCGGTATCGAGTGATGCAAACTCCTTCAGATGCTGGCTGAAATCCTGCGCCTCACGCGTGCAGCCCGACGTATCGTCCTTGGGATAGAAATACAGCACGAACGGCTTGCCGATATAGCTGCGCAGATTCACCTTGCCGCCGCTCGACGTCGTCAGATCGATATCGGGGAGTTTTTCGCCTTCGCTCAATGCCATCGTCGTCATGCCTTTTCGCTGATGCGTTGCCAGTTTTCGCGCACGTCCTGCCGCGTCAAATCAAGAATCGCAACCAGTTCAGCCCAGTCCGTCAGCTCCATCGCTCTTACGATGAGCGCCTGGGTGGCCGGGGGCGGTGGCTGCATGTCGGGGGACACCAGCCGCAGCGTTACCAGCAACCGGGTTAGGAAATCATGCGCTGGGCGCATCGCGGGAGACAGCAGACCGGCGGCGATCAACAAATCGATCGCGCGGCCAAGATCGGGGTCAAACCCGGTGCGGTGGACGAGCTGCGCGAGGTGGACGGTAAATTCGAGATCGACGAGCCCGCCTGGCAACAGCTTCGCATCAAGCGGCCCGGCGGGTGGTTTGTGCGCCGCCATCTCCGCCCGCATTGCGACGCCATCAGCAATAATGTCGCGCGGCGGTCGGGCGCCGCCGAGCACCCGCGCAATTGTCGCCGCCACTTCAGCACGGGCGGCGGCTGAGCCGAACACCGGCCGCGCCCGCGTGAGCGCCATATGTTCCCAGGTCCAGGCGTTTTCCTGTTGGTACAAGGCGAACCCGGTCGTGGAGACAACCAGCGGCCCTTGGGTCCCCGACGGGCGCAACCGGGTATCGATCTCATAAAGCGGCCCGGCAGCGGTCGGTACTGACATCGCAGCACTCACACGTTGTGCCAGCCGATTGTAGTAAAGAACTGCGCCTAAAGATTTTTCTCCGTCAGATTCGGCCAGGTAGTCGCCGGTAAAAAGATAGATCAAATCGAGATCCGACGCGTGCGTCAGCACCCCGCCCCCCATCCGCCCCAGCGCCAGTATCACCAGTTCGCTGCCCGGCACCTGGCCATGGCGGTGCGCAAAATCATCTCTCGTGGCCCTGACAATCACCTGGATTGCCGCCTCCGCGACGCGCGCATAGCCTGCCGCCACATCAAGCGGATCGCTGACCCCGGCGACGATCTGCGCGCCCAACGCCAACCGCTTCTCCCCCACGACCAGCCGGGCATGATCAAGCATTGCCTGATAATCCATGCCGACGCGCGGGGCGATTTCCGCCGCCAGCATGTCGACACTGCCGACCGGATCGAGAGCGGTCGAATCGATCAACCCGTCGAGCAGCTCGGGCCGCCGTCCCAGTGCATCGGCCAGCGTCGGCGCGTTGCTGAGGATCGCGCCGAGCAGCCGCGCCAGCGCCGGTTGCGCCTCCAGCAAACGGAAAAAGTTGATGGCGCTCGATAGCCGCGCAAGGATGTGATCGAGCCGGATGATCGCCCCGGCCGGATCGGGCGACTGGCCAAGCGCGTCGATCAGTCCGGGCAACACCGCCTCCAGCGCTGCACGCGCCGCGCCGCTCCGCAACGCCGGATATACCCCTGATCGCCAGCTATCGATCCGCTCGCGCGCCACTTTTGCCGCCTCCGCGTCAAATCCTGCGCGTGCCAGTGTCGACAGCAATCCCTCTCCGTCGCTCGATAGCGCCTGCGCATCGCCAGGCTCCAGTCCGTCATAAATCGCGCCCACCCGCTCGACATGGGGTCGCAACAGTCCCAGCAGCGCATCGCCATCGGTAAGGCCGTGCAGTTGTGCCAGCGAGTCGAGTGCGGCCCCGGTCGGCAATTGGTGGGTCTGGCGATCATCGATCATCTGGACGCGGTGCTCGATCGTCCGCAGCAAGCTATATGCCTCGGCAAGATCAGCGGCCTGCCCCGCATCGATCCATCCCCCAGTCGCCAGCCGATCAAGCGCTATCCGTGTCGCGCCGGGGCGCACGGAAGCATCACGCCCGCCATGGATCAGCTGATGGATCTGCGCGAAAAACTCTACTTCGCGAATGCCGCCGCGCCCTCGCTTCAGGTCATAACCCGGCCCAAATACCTGACCCTGCGAATGGTGATCGCGGATGCGCCGCGATATCCCCCTGATTTCCCCGATGGCGCCAAAATCGAGCGTCCGCCGCCACACAAAAGGCTTTATCGCTTCGAGAAACCGTCGCCCCAGCGCCAGATCACCCGCCGCTGCCCGTGCGCGAATGAACGCCGCGCGTTCCCAAGCCAGCGCCTGCGATTCATAATAAGCGATGGCCGCATCGACCCGGAGCACAATCGGCGTAATTTCAGGCGAGGGACGCAGCCGCAGGTCGACGCGCAGGACATAACCGTCGCCATCCCGTGTCTGGAGTAGTTCGATCACACGTCGTCCGATCCGCACCGCCGCATCATCGGGCGCCTCACGCGGACGGCAGGGCAAGGTCGCTGGATCAAACAACAGAATCGGGTCGATGTCAGACGAGTAATTGAGTTCGTGGCTACCCTGTTTGCCCAGCGCAATCGCGGTAAACCCACACATCGGCGCTTCAGGCGTACGCTCGGCGATCGCGGCGCGGATGGCGGCGTCCAGCGCATAATCGGCAAAGTCCGACAGCGCCTTGGTCACCGCCGTCAGGTCGAAACACCCCGCCAGGTCGCCCACAGCCACCACCAGCGCCAGCCGACGCCGCTCGATCCGTAGCCTTTGCCCGACGGGTATGGTCGGATCATTCAAGCGGATCGATTGAACATCAGGCAGGATCCCAGCGGATAGGCCGGCCGCAAGATCGCGCTCACGATCGATGAGGTGTGCCAGAAAGGGGGCATGATCGCGCGCCCGATTAAACGCCGCCGAGATGACTGCCGATGACCGTTCGGGGGCTGAGTTGCCGACATTCATCGAGAATTCCGATAACTCTTCGGTATTTAATCATAATCGCATGTCACCATTCATGGCAACAAAACCGATAACTGACCGTTATACAGGTTATGTTCAACAAGTCATCTTTACCCGGGGAGCTGCGCGCGCCGACCGAGTTTTCGGTTGGGGTTCCACGCCGTCATGATGCGATCGGATCGGCGCTCAGCAATGCCTATACGCGCGTGATGTCGCATGAGGTGCCAAGTGAGATGAGCGCATTGCTGGCGCAGCTCGATCGGCACCCGGGCACGCAGAACGCGACGGATTAGGCAAGCGTTTCATTCTTCGACGCTACACATTCGGTCAGTCCGATGCCGCCCCACGGTCGCGGCTAAGTTCGTCGACATCGTTCATCAACACCTCAAGCACTGAGCGGCCTGGTGGGTTGGTGTGCGTGCGGCGCGATGGCAGCGATCCATCAGTGAGAAGCGTTTCGAGCGCAACGCGGCCGCGCGCAACGCGGCTCTTGATCGTGCCGACCGCCACACCGCAAATTTCAGCGGCTTCTTCATAGGCAAAGCCGCCTGCACCAACCAGAATCAGCGCTTCGCGCTGCGGTTGCGGCAAGTGGAGCAGCGCCCGCTGCATATCGCCCAGCTCAACCTGTTTGTCCTGCCCGGCGGGCGCTGCAAGAATACGATCGGCGACCAGATCATCCCATTCGCCGCGAAAGCGCGATCGGCGCATCTGGGATAAGTACAGATTGCGCAGGATGATGAAGGTCCAGGCGCGCATATTGGTGCCGGCCTGAAAGCGCTGGCGCGCTGCCCAGGCTTTCATCAACGTTTCCTGCACCAGATCATCAGCCAGATCCCGACTGCCCGACACGGAACGCCCGAAAGCGCGCAAATGCGGAATCACCTGGGCCAGCTGTGCCTTGAACTCAGCATCGGACAGTGGCACCCGCGCCTCAGGCGGCGCTTCGGGCAGATCATCATCAATGTCGTCTGGCGCGCTCATGCGGCTCCGATCAATTTAAAGTGCATGCCGAACCAAACCGGGGGCTTATTCCGGGCACAGCGGCCACCTGGGTCACGGTAAAGCTTCATCCCCAACCCCCTCCCTCAACCCATGAACATCACGGCAAAAACGATAATGATGAGCGCCATGGAGATGGCCAGCACATAGCGGACGACGTGTGGCGTAGCACCAGCACGCGCATCCTCTTCGCTGATATGGATCGGGGTTTCTGGCTCGGTCATGGTGGTTCAACCCACCAAAGCCGTTTTGGGTCCGTATCGTTTAAATCTTGATCAGCTGGTCGGCACCGTTGCTTCGTCGAAGAACAACGCTTGCGCGATTGCCGCCTTCACGGTCGATCGTTGAAACGGCTTGGTAATCAGGAAGGTCGGTTCAGGCCGTTCGCCGGTCAGCAGCCGTTCGGGGAACGCCGTGATGAAGATCACCGGTACCGAGAATTGCGCGAGAATGTCCTTCACCGCATCAATCCCCGAACTGTCATCGGCGAGCTGAATGTCAGCAAGCACCAGACCCGGACGATCCTCCATTGCCAGCGCAACGGCCTCGTCGCGGGTCACCGCAACCCCGGTGACATCATGGCCAAGGTCACGAACGATCGATTCGATATCCATCGCAATAATCGGCTCGTCTTCAACAATCAGCACGCGCGCCCGCGTCTGCTTTTCGATTTCGCCCAGCGCATCGTCAACCAGACTTTCCACCTCGTCGACCGGAACATCGATCAGATAGCCGGCATCTTCGGGGGTAAAGCCTTCCATCGCCGTCAGCAGCAACGCCTGGCGTGACAGCGGCGTCATCCGGGCCAAGCGTGCCCGGGCGATGCTCTCATCATCGCTGCCGGCAACCGGCTCGCTATCACCGTTCAAATCGGCATTTGCCGAGGCCCAGATCACCTGGAACGTGCGGTAGAGTCCAAGCCGGGGATCGACGTCCTTTGGAAACTCCGATGGTGCCGCTACAATCGCCTCAAGCGAGGCGCGGACATAATGATCGCCGTGCGATTGGCTGCCGGTGAGGGCGCGGGCATAACGGCGAAGGAACGGGAGGTGCGGCGCAAGCTGTTGTCCAAGCGACATGATCGGCAAATTCTCCATTATGGCCTACCCCCCAATTGGATGGCACCAGCCTGTCAAAACACAATGTAACGCAACCCCCACAAAATAGATTTGTGTTTTTGCATCGCAGGCGGAACAATCGAGCGGCTATTTGGTTTCATCACCGGTTGGCAGTGGCACGCAAAAAAGCACCCCGCCGCGTGCGCCACCGCCGATTGGGCCCGTACTTTATTGTGTTAGGGGGATTTCGTTGAATTCTGATCGTACCACGCCGAAAAAAGCGTCCCCCAAACGTACGGCAAAACCCCAGGGCGGCGATCAGTTGATGGGCCAGGCCTTGCGCACCGTCTATCAGCGGACGATCGACGAACAGATTCCGCAGGAAATGCTCGATCTGTTGGGCAAGCTCGAATAACATCGGACATGGAGGGGGCCAGCGCTGAAGAGCCCGACCTGCGGCCATGGAATGCCGCGTTGTCGCGAATGCCGACGGGCGCAAAACTTTTCTTGATCCTGAGCGCGGCATTGCTGCCGCTTGCCCTGATTGCGCTATTTGCGACCCGCCAGACGACGCACGTCGCCGATGCCGAAGTCGCATCCCGCGCGCGACTGGCGGCCAATGAAAGCGCGAGCGCGCTGAACATTGAGCTGGTCGGCGATATGACCGCGCTGCGTGTCGCCCTGAACGCGCTTGATGACGACGGCAGCAATTCCCCCAGCTGCGCGCGCGCCCAAGGTGTGTTTGCCGATCAGCTTGCGACCGGCGTTCGGTTTTCGATCATCGACCGGGCTGGGCAGGTTATCTGCGGCAGCAAGGTGCCCGGCCCGATCGTTATTGCGCCGCCTGACGAACCAGGCCCAATTGCTGCGGCATTGGAGCCCAAGGTGGGGCTTGCCATGGCGATCACCGCCTCCAGCAGAAAATTGACTGCCAAGGTCTTTTTCCCCGTGATGATGCTGGCCGATGTCGCGCGTCCGGAGGGGTTCATGCAGCCCTATGCGGCCACTCTTGTGCTCGGTCGGCAACGCCTTGCCTTGCAGGAATTGCCGAGCATCACGCCGTTCGATCGTACCGAAGTGGTTGGCCTGCCACTGGGCATTGGCGGGCTGACTTTTGAAACGACACTGCGCAGTGCACCGATCAGTTCGGCGCTGGTGATCGCCATGGTGCTGCCGCTGCTGATGTGGGCCGCCGCTGCCGGGATCGGCTGGTTCGTTGTCGATCGCCTGTTGATCAGGCCGCTGCGCGAATTGCGGTCGCTGGTCGCCAGCTATCAACCCGGCGAAGTCATCGATCTGGGGCGTGCACGATCGATACCGGCGGAGGAGATCCGCGCGCTGGGCGAAACCTTTCGCACCATCAGCCGCACCGTCGTTGCCCATGAAGCCGGGCTTGCCGAGGGGCTGGTGCGCCAGACCAAATTGACTCGGGAGGTACACCACCGTGTCAAGAACAACCTGCAGGTGATCTCCAGCCTGATCAATTTCCACGCCCGCGGCGCCCGCAGCGAGGAAGCGACATCGGCCTATGCCGCGATCCAGCGCCGGGTCGATGCGCTTGCGGTTGTCCACCGCAATCACTTTGCCGAACTCGAAGAAACACGAGGGCTTGGCTTGCGATCGGTGATCGGTGATCTGGCCTCAAATATTCGCGCGACGGCCCCCGAACGCACCGGACTGTCGATCACGCTCGATCTGGATAGCTATCTATCCAACCAGGATGTCGCGACGGCAATTGCCTTCCTGATCACCGAGATCGTCGAGCTGGCGATGATGGTGCAGCGCGATGCCGCAATCCGGATTTCGTTGAAACCGACCGGATCAGGTTCCGGCGACAATGAAACGTCGCCGAGCCTGTCCAGTGCGATCCTGCGGATCAGCTCACCAGCGTTGGTCGACAGCGATTTGCTGCGTGCCGAGCTCAGCGAGCGCTATGGCAGAGTGATCGAGGGCCTTTCTCGCCAACTGCGCGCCAAGCTGCACCACGATCCGCTCGTGGGTGCTTATGAGATCCCGATTGCCACCACGGGCAGGGACTGATTTGCACCATCGCCGCCCACGGATCCGATCAAATGATTTTTTTCCAAGGGGCGTGGAACCAGTAATTACAAAGGGCGTTTTTATGTTCGGATAGCGATTAAAAGCCCCCCCGCTCTCGCTATCCAAGACCTAGACCCGGATGCGCCAGCCCTCCCCCCCTCGGCAGCGTGTCCGGGTCTTATCATTTCAGGATGTTGTGGTTTGGAATTGGTTGCGGACAAGGCGCCGCAATCGTGCCAATCACTCGGCTGCGGCTTCAACCGGCTTACGTCGCTTTTCGGTGATCCAGATGCCGATAATCGCGATTTCGTAGAGAATGATCAACGGAATCGCGAGCAACAGCTGCGATCCGATATCAGGCGGCGTCAGCACCGCCGCAATCCCGACCGCCGCCACAATCGCATAGCGCCGCGCCGAGATAAGCTGTTTGCGGGTCACGATCCCGGCACGCTCAAGCAGCATCAGCAGCACCGGCAACAGGAATGACAGGCCAAAGCCGAATAGAAATTGCATGATGAACGACAGGTAATTGTCGATCGCAGGCAGGGCCTCGCGCTCCACGCCGCCGATGCTGCCCTGGAAACCGAGCAGGAAGTGCAACGCCATCGGCACCGCGATATAATAGGCCATTGCCGCGCCCAGCGTGAACAGCACCGGTGTCGCCAGCAGGAAGGGCAGCAATGCGCGCTTTTCCTGGCGGTAAAGCCCCGGCGCGACGAACTGCCACAGCTGGTTGGCGATCACGGGAAACGACACCATCGTCGCCGCGAAAAACGCGACCTTGATCTGGACGAAAAACGCCTCGAACAGCTGGGTGTAGACGACGCGGTTCTGCCCGGCCCGCAGCAGCGGCTGGAGCAGGAAGCCGAAGATAATGTCGGAAAAATAGAAGCACACGCCAAACGCCAGCGCGACCGCGATCGCGCAGTAGATCAAACGTCGGCGCAGCTCGATCAAGTGATCGAGCAGGGGTGCTCGCGACTGATCGATTTCGTCGACGGTCTCGGTGGTCATGCGGTAGCGCCGTTAGGCGTGGCGGCCGGCGGCACTGGCGCGATCGCGGGCACGCCCTCGGCAGCGGAGATCTCGTCATCGGTCAGCACCGGCGGTGTGGGCGTGTGAAGGACTGGCGCGGCGGTCATCACTGGTTCGCCCTCCCCGTCCAGATCGGGCGTTGTATGGACGGTATCGGGAAGCGCTTGCTGCACGGCCGGTGGATACTCACGCATGATCCGCGCATTCTCAGCCGCCCAGCGTTCCTCCATTTCCTTCAGTTCGGCCTCGCGCACCATGGTATCGAACCCGGCGCGGAACTGCCCCATTACCCCGCGTGCCTTGGCGACCCATTGGCCGACAAAGCGCATTGCCTTTGGCAAGTCCTTGGGGCCGATCACTACCAGCGCGACAATCGCCAGCAGCAGCAGCTCCGATGGGGCTACGTCAAACATCAATCAGACCCGGTAACGACAGGTTCGGGCTGGCGCGCGCGGGCGATCAGCGATCGTCGCGCGCGCGTTCGGCGACAGGGTCGAGCACGACATCGGGCTCGCGCTTGGCATCGATCCGGCTCGCTTCAGGCTTGACGCTGTCATCTTCAGCCATGCCCTTTTTGAAATTCTTGATGCCTTTGGCAACGTCACCCATCATGTTCGAAAAACGGCCACCGCCAAGAACCAGGATCGCGATCACGCCGAACACCAGCCAATGGCCCAAGCTGAAACTACCCATTACGCGTCTCCTTCAGGATGGCCCAGTAGATAGGCCTCTTCGTCGCTATTTGCCACCTCCGCCGCGTCGATTGCCAAATCAAGCTGATCGCCCCCTTGCTCAAGCGCAAGATCGACCGGATCGAGCAGCCCCGCAGCGCGCAAATCCTCAAGTCCCGGCAAATCGCGCCTGCTCGCTAGCCCGAAATGGACAAGGAAATCGGGCGTGGTTGCATAGGTCAACGGGCGGCCGGGCACTTCCCTTCGCCCCGCAGGCCGCACCCAGCCCGCCTCCATCAGCACGTCGATCGTTCCCTTGGAGATTTGCACGCCGCGAATGGCCTCGATCTCCGCGCGGGTAACCGGCTCGTGATAGGCGATGATCGCCAGCGTCTCGATCGCGGCGCGGCTCAGCTTGCGCGGCTCTTCGCGATCGCGGCGCAGAAGATGCGCCATATCGGGCGCGGTCTGGAAATGCCAGCGTTCGCCCCGGCGCACCACGCCGATCCCGCGCCCGGCATAATCGGCCTCGATCTCCGCCAGCGCCATCCGGATATTGGCCGGATGGGCCTCCTCGCCGATATGGGCACGGATCTGGTCGATGGTCATCGCCGTGTCGGCGGCAAACAACACCGCCTCGACCGCACGAACAAAATCATCGGGTGCCTTCATGCCGGTCGCCGCAGATAAAGTGGTGCGAAGGCGGATTTCTGCTGGAGCTCCACCCGGCCCTGACGCGCCAGCTCAAGCGCCGCCAGAAAACTCGACGCCAGCGCCGATTTGCGGAACAGACCATCGGCCTGGGGCGGGAGGAACGCTTCGATCGTCGTCCACTCGATCTGCTGGCCCAGCAACCGCGCGACCCGCTCCAGCGCCGCCTCCAAGGTCATCACCGGGCGGTTGGCGACAATGTGCATGACCGGCCGCGTGCGTGCACTCACCCGACCATAGGCCGCGATCAGATCATAGATTTCGGCCTGCCAAACCGCCTTGCGCACCGTCCGCAACCCTTCAGGGGCGCCGCGCGCGAACACATCGCGCCCTAGCCGATCGCGTGCGAGTAATCGCGCGCCCGCCTCGCGCATCGCATTCAGCCTTTCGAGCCGCAATTGCAGCCGAAGCGCCAATTCCTCGGGACTTGGCTCTACCTCCGGATCGCGCGGTAGCAGCAGCGCTGATTTGAGATAGGCAAGCCAGGCCGCCATCACGAGATAATCGGCCGCCAGTTCCAGCTTCAGCGAACGTGCCTGATCGACATAGGCCAGATACTGATCGACCAGCGCCAGGATCGACAGCGCGCGCAAATCGACCTTTTGGGTCCGCGCAAGCGCCAGCAGCAAATCGAGCGGGCCTTCCCAACCGTCGATATCGACGGTCAGTACATCGATCTCGGGCGAATCCGGGGGCGTCAGCAGGTCAGGCTCGGTCGTCATCGGCTCTTTGGCATCGACCGGATGACCATCACCCGGTGCAAACCGATGGGTTAGGACCATTTAACCGGTGGGGACAAGCACCATGCGTACCGCTGCCGCCAGCGAAGGTCAGCCGGCGGGCGTAGGGGCACCACCTGTGCTCGTGCCAATCACCTTTGGCAGCGAGACGGCGGTGCCGAAAATCAGCATCATGATGCCGCCGAACAATTGATCTGTCGCAACGATACCGATCAGGCTGGCGATGATCGCGACCAGCCCGGCGCCGGCCATTGCGATCGATCCGGTGCGGAACATGCGCGGTCCTGCGCGGCGATTTCGAAACGACGCGCCGCCGATAATGCCGATAATGCCCACCAGCGCCAATGCGGCGGTGATCAGCGACACAATAAATGCCCCGTCCATCATGAACTCCATGACATGCAAGGACATGATATCCTTACATTCAGTCATGTACACCTTACAATGCACTAATGTCAAGCGTCACTGACATTTGTTCATCGGCCGATGTTTGGATCCCCGCGAAGGCGGGGATCCAGTCTGCGTCTCCGCCTTCGCGGGGACACAACACTATTCAACCGTGATCGGTTGCCGCGACGAACTCGCCTTCACACTAGTGCGAGCAGACTGTCCCGCTTGGCGATGAACTCGGCGATATCGCCCTGTGGCGTCGTTCCCGCCACCGTCGCCATCGCCCGATCAAGCCGATCTCGCGACGCAGCCGGCATATCACCGACCAGGCTGACGATCTCGACCATTTCTTCCATCCGCGCCCAGCAATCGAGCACCACGTCGCATCCCGCCGCCAGCGCACCCGCGGCCTTTTCGCCTGCGGTGCCCGATAGCGCCTTCATGTCGATATCATCGGTCATCAACAGCCCGTCAAAGCCGATCCGCTGCCGGATGATATCGTTGATGATAATCGGTGAGAGCGTTGCCGGTCGATCGCGGTCCCATGCTTCGAACACGATATGCGATGTCATCCCCATCGGCGCAGTGTTGAGGGCGCGAAATGGCTCGAGATCAATCTCGAGTTCGGCTTCGGTCGCCGTCACCGTTGGCAAATGGTAATGCGTATCGACGATCGCGCGGCCATGGCCGGGCATGTGCTTTACAACGCCAACCACCCCCGCCAGCCTTAGCCCTTCGATGATCGCGCGGCCCATTGCGGCGACGCGCATCGGCTCACTGCCATAAGCGCGCGTGGCAATCGCCGGCGTGGTGTCAGGCTGGCAAACATCGAGCAGCGGCCAGCAATCGACGTTGATCCCCACCTCGGCAAGCATCAGCCCCACTGCCAGTGCATTTGCCCGGGTTGCCTCGATCGCCGACATTGGTGCGATATCGTACAGCGCATCGAAAGTCGGCCCCGCAGGTGAGGCAGGCCATTCGGGCGGCCCCATTCGCGCTACACGCCCGCCTTCCTGGTCAATCAGGATCGGGACATCGCTTCGCCCGGAAAGCGCGCGAAGCGAGTCCGTCAGGGCGCGCAATTGCGCTCGCGTCTCAACGTTGCGCTTGAACAGGATGTAGCCGCACGGATCGGCATCGGCAAAAAATGCCCGCTCATCGGCGGTCAGGGACGGCCCGGACAGCCCGAAGATCACTGGTTTCATGGCACAGGCGCTAGCCTAGTTGCGCGCGACGAAACAAGCCTCTCCGGCGAGTTGCAGCTTGGCGCAAAGTTCCCCGGCCTGGGTCGCACTGCCGGCATTCACGCGCAGCCGGTAAACCGTACGGCCTTTCACCTCGGCCGACTGCACCGATTTACCGAGCGGCCCCAGATAGCTGAACCGCTTGGCAAGCCGCGCCCAGGACGTATTGGCCGATGCCTCGTCCGGGAAAGACCCGAGCTGAACCAGCGCGCCGCCCGATGTGCCAGCCGCGACGGGCTTTGCCATTGGCAGCGCCCCGGGTGCCGGCGCCGTCAGCACGCCGTTCGACGGCGGCACCATGGCCGACCCGGTCTTGCCCTTGGGAGTTGCGGTCGCAGCCGGTGCAGCGGCAACAGGCGCCTCCGGCACGGCCTTCAGATCGATCGACGCATTGCCGCCGTCCTTGCCTTCGCTGGTCGCAAAGGCCGTATCGCCTTCGCCTTCCACGGTCATGCCGCCAGGCGTGTCGGGCTTGACCTTGTAATCACCTTCCACCGCCGCAATCAGCTCGCCGGTGCCTTTTTCGGCCTGGTTATGCTGATACCAATAAATGCCGTAAATTGCGCCCGCAATGATGGCGAGGCCGAGTAATACGAGAAGCCCGATCCGGACGATCGACGGGCCATCGCTGTAATCCTCGTCAACGGTTTCCAGCCAGGGAAGGCGGTCCTCGTCGCGAATTTCATACTCACCGGCGGTCGCCATCAATTCATCTCCTGAACAGCCTCGACACCCATGATGCCCAAACCGCTGCGCAATATTTGCCCTATCGCATCGGCGAGGAAAAGTCGCGCACAGGTAAGCGGCGCGTTATCCAAAATCAGGAAACGGCGATCGGGCCGATCGTTACCAACATTCCAGGCCGCGTGAAAAAGCGCTGCAAGATCATAGAGATAAAATGCAATCCGGTGCGGCTCACGCGCCAGCGCCGCCGTTTCAACGATGCGCGGGAACTGTGCGGCAAATTTCACCAATGCCAGCTCTTCTGTATCAAGTTGGGACAGATCGACTGATTCGCACGTGATTCCAGCCTCTTCGGCGCGCCGATGGAGCGACGCGATTCGGGCGTGCGCATACTGCACATAGAAAACCGGATTGTCCTTCGACGCCTCAACAACCTTGGCAAAATCGAAATCCATCTGCGCATCGGCCTTGCGCGTCAGCATCGTGAAGCGAACGACATCCTTGCCGACTTCGTCGACCACCTCGGCCAGCGTGACGAAATTCCCCGAACGTTTGGACATTTTGACAAGTTCGCCTGCCCGAAGCAGCCGCACCATCTGGACAAGCTTCACGTCGAACTTTTTCTGCCCGTGCGTCAGCGCGTTCACCGCCGCGACGATCCGCTTGACGGTGCCGGCATGATCCGCACCCCAAATATCGATCAGCTCATCGGCGGTTTGCGTTTTCTGATAATGATAAGCGAGATCGGCGCCGAAATAGGTCCATTGCCCGGTCGATTTACGGATCGGGCGATCCTGATCATCACCGAACTGTGTCGAGCGGAACAGCGGCAGGACAACGGGTTCCCAATCATCCGGGGTCTCTCCCTTCGGGGCTTCGAGAACGCCATCATAGATCAGATCACGCGCGCGCAATTCGGCCTCAGCCGCCTCGGGCTTGCCCGCTGCCTGCAATTCAGCCTCGGAGGCGAAGATGTCGTGATGAATGCCCAGCTTGGCGAGATCGCCCTTGATCAGCACCAGCATCGCCGCCACGGCCTGCTTGCGGAACAGCACCAGCCAATCATCCTCGACAGCATCAACATATTGGTCGCCATATTGGGCGGCGAGAGCTTGCCCGACCGGGATCAGATAATCGCCCGGATAAAGGCCTTCCGGAATCTCGCCAATATCGGCACCCAGCGCCTCGCGGTACCGCAGATGCGCTGACCGGGCGAGCGTATCGACCTGACCGCCAGCATCGTTGACATAATATTCGCGGATCACCGTATGGCCGGAAAATTCGAGCAACGCTGCGAGCGCATCGCCCACCACCGCGCCCCGGCAATGCCCCATATGCATCGGCCCGGTCGGGTTGGCAGACACATATTCCACGTTCACCACCGGCTTGCTGGCAGGCGCAGCGCGGCCATAGGCATCGCCCTGCACGCGAATTGCGGACAGTTCGTCGCGCCACGTCGCCTCGGTCAGGGTCATGTTGATAAAGCCGGGCCCGGCCACAGCAACACTCGCCACCTCAGGCAGCGCACCGAGCAGCGCGGCGATCTTGTCCGCCAGCGCACGTGGATTGGTAGCGGCGGGCTTGGCCAGCACCATCGCGGCATTGGTGGCGAGATCGCCATGGCTAGTGTCACGCGGCGGCTCAACCGTCACGTTTCGCCGATCGAGCCCGTCCGGCAAAACGCCCGATGCGACCAGCGCATCAAGGGCAGCATCGATATGCGCGGCGAACCGGTGGTACAACGTCATGGCAGGTCCGAATAATGAGTGGAGCCGCGCCTTAGCGGATGCGGGTAGCAGCGCAAAGTGTGGCGTCGGGCACGAGTTTTCCATAGGCTGCGAGAAATTCTCGTCGGGAGCCGTCCATTGCGCCTCATTCGCCAAGCCCTGCTGACCTCCCTCGTACTGGCCGCGACGCCTGCCGTCGCCGCCCCGGCCGCCCAACGTGGCCCGGTATGGAAAGCCGCCGCCGCTGCGCGCGCTGATCAGCTCGCGATGCTCGAAAAGCTGGTGAACATCGATTCGGGCACGGGCGATAAGGTCAGCGGGCAAAAGGCGTCCGAATTCGTCGCGGCTGAACTGCGCGCGCTCGGCATGACGGTCGAACTCATCCCCGCCGAACTGCCTACCCTGCCCGACAATGTCGTCGGCACATTGAAGGGCACCGGTAAGGGCCGCATCCTGATCATCTGCCATACCGATACCGTGTTCGAACCCGGCACCGCCGCCAAACGCCCGTTCCGGATCGAGGGCACCCGCGCTTACGGCCCCGGCGTGATCGACGAAAAGGGCGGTGTGATCGAGGGCATCTTTGCGCTGAAGCTGCTGAAACAACTTGGCCAGCGCGGTTATGCGCAGATCACTTTCCTGTCCGAAACATCCGAGGAACGTGGCTCGCCCGGCACGCGCAAGCTGATCGACCGGCTGCTGAAGGACGCCGATGTCGAACTCAACCTCGAACCCGGCGATCTGCCCGATGCACTAACCGTTTGGCGCAAGGGCAGCACCTCGTTCAAAATCGATGTGAAGGGCCGCCCCTCGCACGCCGGTGTCGCGCCCCAGGAAGGCCGCAATGCCGCACTGGAACTCATCCACCAGCTCCAGCTCGCCGATAGCTTGCCAAAGTTTGGCCAGGGCGTGACCGTCAATCTCACCCTGATGAATGCCGGATCGCGCTACAACATCATTCCTGAGGATGCCTCGGCAACGCTCAATGTACGGATTCGGGAAAAGAAGCAGGGTGAGGAGGTCGATGCCATTCTGCAGACCAACGCGCAAAACCGGATTATCCCCGACACCAAGGTCACCGTGAGCCACGAAGCGAGCTTTCCTCCGCTTCCCACCAACGCCTCAACCGATGCGCTGGCAGCATTGGCCGATCGGATCTACGCGGCGGCGGGCATGACGTTGGTCCATAGCGGCAATGGCGGCGCATCTGAATCCGCCCTGTCGCACGAAGCCGGCGTGCCCGCCCTCGATGGGCTTGGCCCAGTCGGCACCGGATCGCATACCGAAGGCGAGTTTCTGGACCTCAACTCGCTCACCCCGCGCCTGTATCTGCTAACGAGCCTGATCATCGAACTCGGCAAAAATCCGCCGCCAAGGGTGCAATAGGCTAAACCAGCCCGGCAATCGCCGTTCCACGCGTGGCGGGGAACAACGCGGGCATCGCCCGCGCCGGATCGAGCCCGAAATGCCCAGCTACGGCGCCGCCGATAAATGCATCAAGCGGCAGGGTGGGCCTCAGGTCGCGGCCCTCGTACAGCGCCGATGCAGCAAGCCCCGGCCAATCCGCGATCACGCGGCCGCCCTTCACCGCGCCGCCGAGCAGCATCGCCGACGAAGCCGTGCCGTGATCGGTGCCGCCGGTACCGTTCAGTGCCACCGTGCGACCAAACTCGGTAGCGACCAGCACCATCGTATCCGCCCAAAGCGGGCCCAATCCTTCCTTCAGCGCCGCGATCATCGCATCGAGCCCGCCAAGTTGCTGCCCCAGCCGCCCCCGCTGCTGCGCATGGGTATCCCAGCCACCGGTCTCGATCATCGCGATCCGGGCGCCATCGGTTGGCACGAGCAGCTTTGCCGCCAGCGCACCCGTTGCCGCCGCATTGCGCACACCGTTCTGCGGGCCGTCTGCCCCCATATCGCCGGTCAGCGCGCGCGTCCCCATCGCATCGCTCCACAGTGCATGGAGCTGGGCATCGCCTTGATAGAGCATGGCGACCCGCTGCATCAGATCATCGCTCGCCTGTGGCAAGGCGGACGGGGCATAGCTCGACACCTCATTGGCGCCGCGCAGCGCCATCGGCACGGTAATCGATACCGCCATTGCCTTGGCGGCTTCGGCAGGCAGCAACCCGAGCAGCCGGTTCAGCCACCCGTCCTTGACCTGATACGCCCCTGCCCCACCCGTCTCGAGCACATTCTGCCCGTCAAAATGCGAACGATCGCGATAAGGCGAAGCGATGGCATGCGCGAACAATGCCTGTTTCTGGGCATAGAGCGCGCCAACCGTTTTGAGATTGGGGTGAAGCGCAAACATCGAATCGAGCTTTGGCACGCCCGCAAAATCCGCCGCCAGCACGCCGCGTGCCGGCACAAAGGCGGGATCGCCGACCGGGGCGATCGTCCCCAACCCGTCGGCAGCGCCGCGCTGGATGATAAACACGAACCGTTTGTTCGTGGCGGCCTTGGCGAAAACGAGCCGGGGTGCAAAGCCCAAAGCTGCGGCACTGGCGGCCCCACCTGCGATGAAGAAACGGCGATCGATCATGGCATTATCTCCGCAGGAATTCGGGGGCGACGAGCAGCAGGGCAAGCGCCTGGCCCGGACTGTCAGCATTGGCGAGCGCGGCCTGGGTCGCGCTACTGAGCGCGCCGGGGAATAATTTGGGGGCAAGCATCCGCGCATCGACGGTACCGCCGGCCCGCGCGGCAAAGCGTTCGGCCGCCTCAACCCGGCGCATGATGGCATCTGCCCCCGCCCAGGTAGCTGTCACATCATCGAACCCGGCCGGTGAACCAGGCCGCCAGGTCGGCTGGCCAAGCTGATTGGTCAGCCCCGTCACTTGCAGCGCTGGTACATCGCGCGCGCCAATTGCGCGGAGTGACGCGATCGACCATTCCCAGGGCGATCGGAATTTGGTGGGCGCATCTCCCCATAACTCGGGTGCAGCAATCAACGTGCGATACAGCGTTGGCAGGTCACCGCCGGATTTCAGAAAGGCATCCTTCAGGCGCGCAACCAACGTTGCGGGTGGCGTATCGCCGGCAAAATGCCGGGCAAGCTTGGTGGCAATGTGCTGCGCCGTCGCCGGGTGCATTGCCAGATCGTTGAGCACGGCCTGTGCCTGTGCTTCGCCCTGTTGCGGATAGGTTTTGCCCATGATGGTCCGGGTGCCCGGTTCATGGAGCGCCGCTGCAAAGGCGAAATCGCCCGGCGCGCCGTTCGCACCAGCAAAACGCGCGATCGGCCCGCGATTGATGCCGGCAACCGTCCACCCCGTCATTGCCCGGGCAAATTCAGTAACATCGGCCTGTGCATAGCCCGTACGAACCCCGAGCGTGTGCAATTCCATGATTTCACGCGCGAGATTCTCGTTGATTCCAACCTTGCGTTGGCCGCGTTCCGCGATGCGGGCACCAATCGGGCTCGCAGGGCCAATCGATTGGGCCTGATCGAGATAGAGCAGCATCGCCGGATGCCGCTCCACCGCGTTCAGCATATCGCCAAACCGGCCGAGCACATGCGGCCGGATCGCCTCAAGTTCCAGATAACCGCCCAGCCCGATGACCGTCAGCTTGTCCGCCGATATCGCAAAATGATTGGCCCAGAAATGAACCATGCGTTCGATGAAGGGCGCAGGCGATAGGAGGGCGGCGTTGGCGCGCGCGCCGACACAACCGACATAGTTTTCGCGCCCCTGCGTGCGCAAAAACATCCGCGCGCGCTTGATTGGCTCGGGCTCATCGGGGCTTTCAGCCGCACCGGGGCGCATCGCGGCCATGTCGGGGCCAGCCTCCGCCATGGGCGACGCGGGCATCTGGGCGCGCATCGCATTATTGCCCATCGGGCGCGGCCCAGCCAGATAATCGGCGAGCTGCCCCGCAATCACCTGCCGACCCGGCAGCGCGGCGATCGGCGCCGGGCGCGGATCAAACCGGGTGAATTGCGCTGTCAGCCAGGCTTGCGCGGCGCTCGCGCTGGCACCCGGCGGTGCCTCGTCAGGCCGGGCCCCAAGGCCAAAACGGTTGAGCGCGATACTGGGCGCAGACATGAGCCGGTCTCCGATTACAGGTGCACCAGATAAGGGCTACCTTTTGAAAGGCTTTACGCGCCAGAAGCTAGAACCCTTCGGGCAGATCAATCGGGCCGACGGCCTGTTTGTACCGCGTAATCGCGTATCGATCAGTCATCCCGGCGATGAAATCGGCGATGTGGCGGCTGCGGTGCGGTTCCGCATCGGGCAAGCGCGCTGCCCAGTCAGCCGTCATTAGCGAAGCATCGGCGTGATAGGCAGCGAACAGCCCGCTGACGATCCCCTCTGCAATCCGCGCCGCCGCCCGCTGGTTCGGATGATGGTACAGACTTGCATACATGAATCGCTTAAGCGCGCGCTCATCATCGCGCATCGCGGGCGAAAAACCGACCAGACACTCGCCCGCTGCCCGCACATCATCGGCCGATCCCACGCCCGATGCCGCAATCCGGCGACGCGTCTCCGCAATCAGATCGGTCACCATCTCACCAATCTGTGTACGGATCAGCTCACCGACCAGGCGCTCGGCTGGCACATCGCTGAACCGCGCGCGGACGGCATCCCAGATGCGCCCGACCATCGGCACCGCGAGCACCTGATCGAGCGTCAGCAACCCGGCGCGCAGGCCATCATCGATATCGTGATTGTCATAGGCGATATCGTCGGCAATCGCCGCGACCTGCGCCTCCAGCGATGGCCATTGCCCCAGATCGAGCGGGAAGCAGGCATCGGCCTGCGCCAGCGCCCAGCCCGGCGCATCAATTGGGCCATTATGTTTGGCCAGCCCCTCGAGCATTTCCCAGGTCAGGTTCAGGCCAGACCAGCGTGGATAGGGCGCCTCAATCTCCATCAACGCCCGCAGCGTATGACCATTATGGTCAAACCCGCCCTGCTCGGCGAGTGCGGTGGTCAGCGCCGTTTCCCCGGCATGGCCGAAGGGCGGGTGACCAATATCGTGCGCCAGGCACAGCGCCTCGGTCAGGTCCTCGTTCAGCCCCAGCGCCCGAGCAATCACGCGGCCGATCTGGGCCACCTCAAGGCTGTGCGTCAGCCGGACGCGGAAATGATCGCCATCAGGGGCCATGAACACCTGGGTCTTGTGGCGCAGGCGGCGAAAGCTGATCGAATGGATGATCCGGTCCCGATCGCGCTGGAATGCATCGCGCGGGCCCCGCGGCGCATGTGGAACGATCGTGTTTTGTTCTTCGTGAAGGCGACCTCGGCTGCGCGCTGGGTATGATGCCCAGGGCGCATGGACGCTCACTTGGCGGGCAACTTGTCGATCTTTTGCCCGGCCTCGCTGGTGAAGACGAAGCCGGTCAAGCCGAACCGGGCGATCTGGTTGACGAAGCTCTGCGCTTCATCCTCCGACTTGAAAGGACCGGTCAGCAAGCGATTGGTGAAGCGCAGCGGCGTTGTATAGGGTGATCGCGATTGAAACGCCGCCGATGCCTTGGCGCGTAGCCGCGCCCATTCCTTCGGTAAGTCGCGAACACTGGAGCCTCCAGCCACCTGCACCCATATCCGCGGGGGATCTGCCTTCAGCGCCTTTGCCTTGGCGGCCTTTTCATCGGCCAGTTTCTTGTCAGCGATCTTCTTCTCGGCTGCCGCTTTATCAGCCAACGCCTTCTTCGCAGCTGCCTTTGTGTCGATTGGCGCGGCAAGCGCACCCGCCGATGGCGAAGCCACGGGCTTGACCGGCGCAACCTCAAGCTCGGCGGCAGGAACGCCGATGGTCGAGATGATCCGCGCCAGTACCGATTCATCGCTCGCTACCGGCTTTGGGCGCGAAGGGACTGGCGGCGATGGCGCGTCGGTCGCCGCCGGTTCTTCAGCCGGTCGGGCTTGAACAACGGTGGGGGAATCATTCGTCGTCGTCACGGCCGATAGCGATTCAGGCGGACCGATCGGGCTGGGCGCTGGCGCTGGTGTTACCAGTGGCTGGGGTGGAACGACCACAGGATTGGCGCGTGCGATCTGCGGTGATGCGGCACCGCTTGTCGCCACGGCGGCTGGTGGCGCGGCAGGCGCAGGCGCAGGCTCTATCGCGGATGCCGTTGCCCGCACAGGCGGCAGCGCCGTCGGACGGACGGGTGCCGGCTCTGGCACTTTGGTCACGATCACGGGCGCCGTCGGCAGCGGTTTGGCGACGGGTGGTGACACCTCCGGCATTTGTACGGCAGCAACGGGTTGATTGGCTGCGGGCCGCGTGATCACTGGAGGCGCCGAAACAGCGGGTGCGCTGCGGATGGGCGCGGGCACAGGCGAAGGCACGGTCGGATCGGCTGTGGGCTGCGTCACCTGGGGCGTCGACATCACCACGCGCGGCGGCGGCGGCAATTGGCTGGGCGTGACGATCTTGGGTGGCACCAGCGTGGCGACTTCAACCGGGCTATTGCGCCGCCGGTTGCGATCGCGTCGCTGCTGCGCCTTGCTGCGTGGATCGACCGCAGCGACCTGAACCACGGGTACGGGTTCGGGCGCAAGCACGGGCAGATCGGGGATCATCCGCGCATCGGCAATCCGCTCCGGCGTTGGACGCACCTCACCGAAATGCACCGCAAAGGCGCGATTGGCGAGACTGAGCGTCGGCAAAATCTGGAAAAACGGCGCGAGCCCCTCCGCCATATCGCCCGGCAACATACTGACCGCAATCCGGTTCGCGCCCGCGACATCGCCATTCATCGCCAGCACAAAGGCCCGCACCCGCCACGCCGCGCGGTCGCTTCGCCGCAGCAGCACGTCTAGCGCTTCAAGCGCCTGGTCGCGCTTGCCCGATATCCCGAGCGACAGCGCATATCGGCGCTGGGTCTCATCGTCGCTCTGTCGCTTGAGCGCCTGCCGATAGAGGCGCTGGGCGCGCTCCTGTTCGCCGATCAGGTCATAAGCGAGCGCGTGGTCCGCCGCGATTTCGCTGACGCCATATCCCAGCGACTCGGCTTCGTTGAATTGCCGCAATGCCTCGCCAGGACGACCCAGCTGCACCAATGTGCGTGCCTTGCCCGCCTTGATTCGGCCGTTGTTCGGGCTGATCCGCTCGGCACGCTGGAAGAACGCAGCGGCTGCCTCCATATCGCCCAGCTTCAGGGTTCTTTCGCCTGCACTGATCAGCGCGGGCAGATCGAACGGATTGCTTCCCAGAATCCGCATCTCCGCAGCGAGGGCATCGGCGTCAGGCGTTGGCACCGGCATCGTTTGGTATTGCGGCTGATTCTGCCCGGCAAGCACCGGCCCTGCGGCCAGCAGCAAAGGCACGCTGATCGCCAGTCGGGTGGCATGAAGGATCATTCCGGGCATCGGTGCTCCGCTAAAACCGAGCAATGAGCAACCGACAATGCCTCTTGCCCCGGCACGCGCCAGAGCGAGGCGCATTGACGATGAACCGGCCCGCCTTCCCGCCGGGACTTACTGGTTGTTCTGGCGATGCAGGAACCGCGGGATATCAAGCGGGTCTTTGGCCGTGCCATCGTCATCCTTGGCAGCACCGCGGGTGACGTTCGACATCCGCTCGAACAACGTCCCCCCCACCTTGACGCGAGGTGCAGGTTCCGGGGCGGGTTCGGGTTCGGTGGTCGCAATCGTCGGCGCGGGATCAGGCGCATCGAGCGAGCCGGGCGCCAACCACTGGCTGCGATCCTCAGGCGTTTCTGCTTCGCCACCAAAGGTCGGCGCCGTTGGCACCGCTGCTTCTTCGCCCAGCACCAACTCGTCATCTGCCGGATCAGCAGCCATCGGCGCTTCCGGTTCCGATTTGGCGGGTGCCGGGGCTTCGAACGTGACCGGCACCGGGGCTGCTACGGGTTCAGCGGCGACAACAGGTGACTCGGCGCGGCGCGGCGTCGAAAAGCTGAACGCACGCGATGGCTCGGGTGCCGATTGCGGCCGTGAGTCGGCGTCGATGCCGGTTGCGACGACCGAGACGCGGATCTTGCCTTCCAGATCGGGATTGAAGGCCGAGCCCCAGATGATGTTCGCATCGGGATCGACCAGCTCACGGATGTGATTGGCGGCTTCGTCGACTTCCAGCAGGCGCATATCCTCGCCACCGGTGATCGAGATGATAACGCCCTTGGCACCCTGCATGCTGACGCCGTCGAGCAGCGGGTTGTTGATCGCCTTTTGCGCGGCCACGATCGCGCGGTCATCGCCTTCGGCTTCGCCCGTGCCCATCATCGCCTTGCCCATCTCCTGCATCACCGAGCGAACATCGGCGAAATCCAGGTTGATCAGGCCGGGCATCACCATCAGATCGGTGATGCCGCGTACGCCCTGCTGCAGCACTTCATCGGCCATTTCAAAGGCCTGTTTGAAGGTAGTGTTGGCATTGGCGATCAGGAACAGGTTCTGGTTCGGAATAACGATCAGCGTATCGACGTACTTCTGCAGTTCCTCGATGCCCGCCTCGGCGCTCTTCGCGCGGCGATTGCCCTCAAAGGCGAAGGGCTTCGTCACCACGCCGACCGTCAGGATTCCCAGGTCGCGCGCTGCCTTGGCGATGACGGGGGCAGCGCCGGTGCCGGTGCCTCCGCCCATGCCCGCCGCGATGAAGCACATATGCGCGCCTTCGAGCATCTTGGTGATCGATTCGATCGTTTCCTCGGCCGCTGCGCGACCGATTTCAGGGCGTGAGCCTGCGCCCAATCCCTGCGTGATCTTGGCACCCAGTTGCACCCGCTGCGATGCGGTCGACTGTTTCAGCGCCTGCGCGTCGGTGTTGGCGACCAGAAAGTCGACTCCCTGCACATTCGCGCGCATCATATTGGTGATGGCGTTGCCGCCAGCGCCGCCGACACCGATCACCGCGATGCGCGGCGTCAGCTCGTCGACCTCGGGTGGAAGGAATTCGATGCTCATCGCCCTGTCTCCATCACGACCCTTGGCAAAGCGGGTCATTTGTTCGTTCGCGCCGTTCTGCACCATGCAATCCGGCTACTCTAGCCCCAATCATAATATGACTGTCGTAATTCTTTAATAATTTGTCCTGAACGCCTGCATCAGCCGCTGAAACACCGCAAAACCCTGTGGCCGGGTCACCATCTGGTGCGCCGGGGAGGCGGCGCGCAAATCGACCGGGTTCGACGCAGCGTAATGCGCCAGCCCTGCCAGCGTCGCGAAAGCCGGGCCGCTATGCGCCTCTGGCAATGCCGTCAGCCCGCGCGGGCGGCCGACCCGCACTGATCGACCAAGCGCCGCCTGGGCATAATCGGCAACCCCTTTCAGCTCGGCACCGCCTCCGGTCAGCACCACTTGCCGCCCGACCGGCCCTTCGAACCCAAGTTCCGCCAGCGCCTTCTGCACTTCGCCCATCAGGTGATCGAGCCGCTGGCGGATAACCGCGATCAGCTGGGCCTTGGTGATGCGGGCGCCTTCGCTGGCGTCATCATCCATTGATACTGGCCCGACATCGATCATGTCGTGATTGTCGCGCGGTGAGGCATTGGCGGAGCCGTAGAAACACTTCATCCGCTCCGCCTGTACCCGACTGGTGCCGAACACGCTGGCGATGTCATCAGTGATGTCGGCCGCCCCGAACGGGATCGACGTCAACCCCACCAGCATCCCGCCGGCAAACAGCGACACATTGGTGATGCCCGCCCCCATTTCGACGAGTGCCACGCCAAGCTCGCGCTCCTCGTCCGACAAACAGGCCATGCCAGTCGCAACCGGTGACGCGATGATCGACTTCACCTCAAGATGGGCGGAGCGCACGCACAGATCGAGGTTGCGCACCGGCGATCCGTCCGCAGCGACGACGTGGATATGCACGCCCAGCCGATCGGCATGCAGCCCGAGTGGCTTCTTCACCCCCGTCAGCCCGTCAAGCGTGTAGAGCGTTGGCTGCGCATGCAGCACCATCCGCCCCGCGGGGTCGATCGAATTCCGCCCCGCGGCGAGCAACTCGTCGATATCGCCTTGTTCGATCCGGTGCCCGCCGAGTTCGACCTCCACCGAGGCGACATCTGAAACCAGGCACCCCGCCGAAAAGCTCACCCAGACATTCTCGATGTTCAACCCGGCGATCCGCTCGGCCTGTTCCACCGCTTCGCGCACCGCTGCTTCGGTTGCGCCCATATCGGCGATGTAGCCGCGCTTCACGCCCCGGCTTTCGCGCTGGCCGGTGCCGAGTACCACCAGTTCGCCGCCCTCGGCCTTTTGCGCGATCATCGCCGAGACTTTCGACGATCCGATATCGAGCGCGGTGATCAATCCTTCGGGTGCGGTCTTGGCCATGGTCTTATCCTTGCCGGTCGATGCGCATGACGGCGCCGGTATTTGGTCCGTCGCTGCTCTTATCATTGGTCGAAGTATCGGTAATCGCGCGCTGCCCCTGATGGCCGGGCTTGCGGACCACCAGTCGTGTCGGATCGCGCATGTCGAACCGCAGCCAGCCCTTGCCGAGCAGCGCCTGTGCCCCGTCGAGCTCGGCGAATTTTACCAGCGCCTTTTCGGGATTTTCCTCGGGCAGAACCAAAGTCTCGCCGGTTTCGAAAACGATGTTCCAGCGCCGGTTGCCAACCCAGGTCGCCGCCTTGACGAGCGGGCGCAGCGCCGGGGCCGCATCAAGCAGCGCGCGATAGGCAGGCGTTTGCCAGTTGGCGCCCTCTCCAATCACGCGCGGTAATTCGGGCAATTCATCGGGCGAAATCTGTTGGAGCGGCTCGCCATTGGCGTCGATCAGCGTCAATTGCCCTTTTTCCTGCCACACAGCGGCCGGCTGGCGCTCGATGATGTGGACGACGAGCTTGTCGGGCAAGCGGCGGGAGACCTGCGCATCCGCGATCCAGCCATATTTGAGCAGCCGTTGCCGAACGCCTTCCAGATCGACAAGCGGCATCGCGCGCGATTGCTGATCCAAAGCGACGGCATAGACCGTCATCGGGTTCATCCGCTTGACGCCCGTCACCTCGATGCCACGCACGCGGAATCCCGCGCGACCGATTTCCTCGGCAACGGCAACGCCCGCTGCCTGCGGCATGCCGAACAGGCTCGCAACACCCAGCGCCCCAGCGCCGATCACACCCATGATCGACCAGGTCGCGATCCGTTGCAGGGTGCGCTCGCTGACCGGCAGCATCGCGATCATACGGTCGATCTGCGATGGCTTTTGGACCTTTGCCACACGCCGCTTCGGCTGAACCGGGCGGCGTGCGGGCGGATTACCGCGACGGATGGATTTACTCACAACGCTTCCTCCACAATACGCTGGACGAACTGGGGATAGGTCATGCCGCGGTGGCGCGCCTGTTCGGGCGCCAGGCTCAGCGGCGTCATGCCGGGTTGGGTGTTCACTTCGAGCAAGAACAGCCCGTCGACCCCCAGATTGTCATCCCATCGGAAATCGGATCGCGAGCATCCCTTGCAGCCAAGCAAACGGTGCGAATCGAGCGCGATCTTCATGCAGGCGGCCGCAATCTCATCAGGAATCACTGCCGGATAGACGTGCTCGGTCATGCCATCGGTATATTTGGCGTCGTAATCATAGAAACCGCTCTTTGGCTTCAACTCGGTGACGCCCAGCGGCTCGTCACCCAGGACAGCGGTCGTCAGTTCACGCCCGCGAATGAAGGGTTCGGCGAGCAGTTCCTCGAATTCCTGCCACGGCCCCACCGCATCGGGCGCAATCGGGTTGCCGTAATTCCCGTCTTCGGTGACGATCGCAACGCCGACTGACGAGCCTTCGTTGACCGGCTTGAGCACATAGGGACGCGGCAACGGATCGGCTTCGTACAGCGTTGCCGTCTTCACAATCCGCCCGCCGGGCATCGGGATGCCGTGCGGGACGAGCAGCAGCTTGGTCAGCTGCTTGTCGATCGCGATGACGGAGGTGGCGAGGCCCGAATGGGTGTATTTCAGTCCCATCAGATCGAGCATTCCCTGCACCGATCCATCCTCCCCCGGCGTGCCATGGAGCGCGTTGAAGACGACATCTGGCGAGGCTTCGGCGAGCCGCGCTGCAACATCGCGGCCCATATCGATCCGCGTTACCCGATGGCCGAGCGATTCAAGCGCATCGGTGACATTCGCACCCGTGACGAGCGAGACCTCGCGTTCGGCGGACCAGCCACCCATC
>NCEE01000007.1:54312-95210 GCA_002280555.1 Sphingomonas sp. 32-62-10 | reverse complement strand
GGCGCCGGCAAGCGCCCAGGTGGCGCCCTCCAGGGCCGTCAGTCCGCGCGACGCGCGGTCCTGGACGTAACCCTTGAGGCCGCCGCCCGTGCCGATACCCGGCACTGACGGCGGCTCCAGGACGAACACGAAGGCCTCGCGCAGCGCGAACATCTGGCCGCGCAGATCGGCCAGGATCATGTCCTTGGTGATTCCCGGCCGCTCCTTGAACGGCTTCAGGGTCACGAAGATGCGCAGTTTCATTGATGTGCTCGCGGTTAGGGGCGGGGTGCGGGCAAGCTATGCCGAGCCGCGTGCCCGGCTGCAACCGTCACTTGCCGCGCTTCAGCCGATGTTCTTCAAGATCGAGCACCGCGCTGTCGGTACCTTCGGGCAGCAGCCCGAGGCGGCGTGCGACCTCCTGATAGGCTTCGATCTCGCCACCCAGATCGCGGCGGAAGCGATCCTTGTCGAGCTTTTCGCCGCTCTCCATGTCCCACAACCGGCAGCCATCAGGGCTGATCTCGTCGGCCAGGATGATCCGGGCATAGTCATTGTCCCAAATCCGCCCGAACTCGAGCTTGAAATCGACGAGGCGGATGCCGATCCCGGCAAACAGCCCGCACAGGAAATCATTCACGCGGATCGCCAGATCGGCAATGTCGTGCATCTCTTCCTGGCTAGCCCAGCCAAAACACGAGATGTGTTCGTCCGTGATCATCGGATCACCAAGGGCATCGTCCTTGTAGAAATATTCGATGATCGTGCGGGGCAGCTGTGTGCCCTCCTCGATTCCTAGTCGCTTGCTGAGCGACCCGGCCGCAACATTGCGCACGACAACCTCGATCGGCACGATTTCGACCTGGCGGATCAGCTGTTCGCGCATGTTGAGGCGGCGGATGAAGTGCGTCGGCACACCGATCGTCGCGAGCAGCGTGAACACATGCTCGGAAATCCGGTTGTTGAGGACGCCCTTACCGCTGATCGTGCCCTTTTTCTGCGCGTTGAACGCGGTGGCATCGTCCTTGAAATACTGGATCAGGGTACCGGGTTCAGGCCCTTCGTAAAGGATCTTGGCCTTGCCCTCATAGATTTGGCGGCGGCGTGCCATGGCGGCGGTACCTTTGATGAACGTGCACAAAATAAGCTGCCCCGTCCGCGCGGGTAGTGACGTCGCGCGGGCCGGGGCAATGCACCAAGCCTATATCGAAAGCGCCGGGGGCGCGCAATCACGGGCTTGGTTTAGCGCGCTTCCTCGGTTTCCTTTGGCGCATCGGCCTCGCGACCGAACCAGCGTTGCAGGGTGCCGCGATTTTCGCTTGGTTCGCCGGCGGGTTCGGCTCCGGCAATTGGGGCGACGCGGACAACCTCCGGTTCCTCGCGCGGAATGAACTGGCGAAGGATAAGCGCGACACCGACCAGCACGATGATCCACGGCCCGACGCCCGCAAGCACCTGCGTCATCGCAGCGGCGGATTGAATGAAGGTCTCTCCGGCATTGTCAAAAGTTGCCGTTGCCGAGCCGCCGAGCGACGGAATCACGGTGCCCGACTGGTAAGTGAACAGCACCGGGGTGGTTGCCAGCCCCTGCGTCGCGCCGCGATCAAGCTCGCTGATGGTGGCAACCGCTGCGCGCAGGCGCATCTGCCGTTCTTCAGCGGCCGCGCGCTGTGCGTCGCTCACATTGCCACGCAACTGCATGTCGATATTGGCGATCTCCTCCCGCAACCGCGCGACGATGCCCCCGCCACGGGCGGCACCATCACTGCCAATCATCCGCGAATCCATCACTAGGCCACCGGCATTCTTTACCGCCGCGCCCGAATTACGGCCAAAGGTGCGGGCGATCACCGGATCAATCTGAAAGGCGAGCACCGCCGTCACGCTATTGTCAGCATCGTTGACGTGATAGCGATTGGTGAGCACTCGGCAGCGCGCCCGGCCCAGCTGATCGCAGGCGCGGACATGGCTGTCCTGCACTTCGGCGATGCGGGCGGCGGGCATGCGAAACGCATAGCGGTAATCAAAGTCATCGCCGAGCGCGGCATTGCTGGTATCGGCGCGATTGCCCGTCGGCGATTGGCCGCCGGACATCGCCGCTGGATCGACACCAATCGGCGAACAGCCCGCCAGCAGCAGCAAAAGCCCTGCAAATCCTATCGCGAATCGCATCGCCATCTCCCTGGTACCAGCGTTAACCATATAGCGTATGGCGGCTGCGACCAATCGAAGATCAGGTGACGGCGTACCGCTTTGAGAATTCAGGCGCGAGGTGATGTTGCTCCGTGAGTATCGCGGCGAGAATTTGGCCTGCCCGCACCACATCTTCATGACCGATATAGAGTGGCGTCAAGCCGAAGCGCAGAATGTCAGGATCGCGAAAATCGCCGATGACACCACGGGCGATCAGCGCCTGGCACAGCGCATAAGCCTGGGGATGGCGGAAGCTGATATGGCTGCCGCGTCGGGCCGGGTCGCGAGGGCTGACGCATTCAAGGCCGAGATTATCCCCGATCGAGGCCATCAGGTTGAACAGGCTCGCGCTTTTGACGGCAATGGCCGACGGATCGGCCGCCAGCATCAGGTCAATCCCGCTTTCAAGCGCCGCCATTGCCAGCATCGGCGGGGTGCCGGCCAGCCAGCGTTTGACGCCGGGGGCGGGCGCATATCCATCGGCAAAATCGAACGGCGCGGCATGCCCCATCCAGCCCGACAGCGGGCTCGCCAACCGTTCCTGCAGCCGACTGGCGACGAAGAGATAAGCGGGCGAACCGGGGCCACCGTTCAGATACTTATAGCCACACCCGACGGCGAAATCGGCTCCGCAACGGTTAAGCTCGACCGGGACTGCGCCCGCGCTATGGCTCAAATCCCACAGGATCAGCGCCCCCGCAGTATGCGCCCGCGCGGTCCATTCGACCATGTCGAAGCGCGCAGCGGTTTTGTAGTGAACGTGCGTGAGCAGCACGAGCGCCGTCTGTTCGTTGATTGCTTGGCCGATCCGGTCGCGGGGAACAACGTTCAGCGTTGCGCCGGGGACGCAGGCGACCGCCCCTTCGGCAATGTGCAGATCGGTAGGAAAGTTACCCGTCTCGCTGACGATCACCGTCCGGGTCGGATCGAACCGGAGCGCTGCCACGATCAGCTTGAACAGATTGACCGAGGTGGAATCGGTGACGATCACTTCGCCAGTCGTAGCGCCGATCAGCCGGGCGATCTTGTCGCCGATCCGCTGTGGCGCGTCGATCCAGCCCTCGTTCCAGCTGCGGATCAGCCGCTCGCCCCATTGCCGATCGACCATATCGGTGATGGCCGGGCCGGTGGCGCGAGGCAGGGGGCCAAGCGAATTGCCGTCGAGGTAAATCACCCCCTCGGGCAGCGCAAACCGATCGCGAAACGGACGTAACGGATCGGCGGCGTCGATCGCGCGCGCTTCTTCAAGCGTCATCATTTGAATGCCGCCTCAATCAGTGATCTCGCTTTGCCCCAGGCCGCTGTTTCGGGCGCGATCAGCTCGACATGGCCGGTGTTGGCGATCCGGTGAAGCGTCGCCTGGTCTCCCGCTTTGGTTGCTTGCTGGCGATAGCCGGTGCCCAGCCGCATCGGGATGATCCGGTCATTGTCCCCGTTCACCAGTTCCTGCGGAACCCCGATCGGCAGCAGGCGCGGGACCGAGGTGTCGGCGAAGACGTCTGGGCGCGATGCCGATTTCGGCCCGGTCAACTTCGCAACAATTTCTGTACCGCAGCCATTATCCGGGCTCGCCGCCGTCGCCTCAAGATCGGGCAGCCCGCCAAGGCTAACGACATGGGCAATCTTCAACGGGTTTCTGGCCCGCAATAAGCTGTTTACTGGCAGCTTTGCCCGACCGGCGAGCCATAACGCCAGATGCCCGCCCGCCGAATGCCCGACGGCGACCACGCGACTGGTATCCAATCGGTACCTCGCGGCATTGGTTGCCAGCGCATCGGCTGCGGCGGCCGCATCCTGAAAAGTGCCTGGATAACCGCCGCCTGGCCGGTCGACACCGCGATAATCGATATTCCACACCGCAATCCCGCGCCCGCGCAGATCAGCGGCGATCCAGTTCATCAATGTGCGGTCGGCGATCGCGGTCTGCCAGCAACCGCCGTGCACCATCAGCACCACCGGATGTTTGCCGGCGCCTTTGGGCAGCCAGAGATCGACCTTCTGATAAGCATCGGCGCCATAGCTGATTGTGGCATCGGCTTGGGGGCGGGGGCGACTAGTAAGGTCGGGCCAGGAGAGGAGCGAAGGCGTATCGGGAATCATCGCCGATAGCCCCAGCAACATCGCCACCAGTGGCGCAAGGATTTTCCATCTCATGGGTGCAGCCTACCCCTGTTCGGGGTTGGTTGCGAGTCCTTGGCAGGGAATTGAGGCATAAGGCTGGCTTGTTATCAAGCAAGCTGGACTTATGCCTCAATAGCATGACCGACTAGGCAGTATCTTTGTGCGATCACCGGCTGATGTTGATACTTGGCGCTTGATCTGAAGCGTGCGCCACCAGCGCGGCACGCCCGGCCTTGGCCGATTGTCTGGCGATCGTCAGACATTGCCGATAGGCGCTTTGGCGGTACGGATCGCGTGCGTCCAATTCGCCGCAGACGCGCCGCACGGCAGCTTTTAGGCGACGATCCAGCGCCCGAGTACCTTGCGCACTGGTAACGTCCAGATCGGCTGCCGACACACGAATGCTATTCGCAGGAGACTCTGGCTGCTGGGCTGCGGCTGACGTTGCCACCATCAAGAGCGCAACGATGATCATCGATTTCATCATATCTACCTCCATCTTGCCGGGTGCTCCGACTGGCGATGAGATGCCGCATAACGGCGGCGACCACCAACAAATCAATGGACAACATAAACAAGGTGAGCTTATGTTATAGCATGCGCCACCTGCCACCACTTGCCGCCGTTCGGGTTTTTGAGGCTGCGGCCCGGCACCTGCACTTCACGCGCGCGGCCGCCGAACTCGGGATGACGCAGGCGGCTGTGAGCTATCAAATCAAATTGCTTGAGGAGCGGCTGGGCGCAAAACTGTTCGTTCGTGATGGTCGAGGGCTCGCGCTGACCGACCTCGCCAAACGGATTTCACCGCAGGTGACCGGCGCCTTTGATTTGCTGGGCGACGCATTCGGATCGATCCGCGACGAAGCTGCATCGGTGCTGACAATCAGTGCGCCGACGAGTTTTGGCACAAACTGGCTCGCCGGGCGGTTGGGGGCGTTTCAACTGAGCCAGCCGGGGCTGGCGGTGCGGCTACGCGTCGAAGATCAGATCATCGATTTGATGCGGGGGGAGGCAGATGTTGCCATCCGCTCGGGCACGCCTCCCTGGCCGGGCGTTCGGCACCAGTTTGTAATGCGGATGGCGTTTGCGCCCTTCGCCAGCCCCAATGTGATAGCGCGCCATGCGCCGATTGAGGACGCCCGCGATTTGCTGGCGCTGCCGCGGATCGCTGACGAACAATGGTGGACGGCATGGCTTGGGGCGGTTGGGCTCGCCGATTGCGGCGACCAGCCCGCCGGCGTTTATTTCGATTCACAGGTTCTGGTCGGCAATGCGGCGATTAACGGGCAGGGCGTTGCGATGCTGACGCCCGGCTATTGGCAGGCGCAGATCGATTCGGGCCAACTGGTGCGACTGCTGCCGCACGTCAAAGCGGCCCACTGGCAAGCGGGATTTTGGCTGGTTCATCCGGAAAGCAAGCGCAACCAGCCCAAGATCCGCGCTTTTCGAGACTGGCTGATGGCCGAGGTGCGATTGGCCGCAGGTGACGACAGCGACGGCATTTTGGAACCGCCGGGTGAAGCAACTCCAACGGATGGCTCGGCTTGATATCGGCTAGCCTGAAACGAAACTGGCTAGTGGCCATGCGCGGTTGTCGGCGCTAGTGACGGCGGGACGATGACCACCGACCTGATTGACCCCGACGCCCCTGCGCCTCAGCCCGATCCTATTCCCGGCCAAACCGACTCGCCGTTCGATAGCGCGCTGTCGGAACGCTACCTTGTCTATGCGATGTCGACCATTACCGCGCGGTCGCTGCCTGATGTGCGCGACGGCCTGAAGCCGGTGCATCGGCGGCTGCTCTGGGCAATGCGGCTGCTGAAGCTCGATCCGGCGCAGGGCTACAAGAAATGCGCGCGCGTTGTCGGCGATGTGATCGGTAAGTACCATCCACACGGCGACCAGTCGGTCTATGACGCGATGGTGCGGCTCGCACAGGATTTCGCGCTGCGCTATCCGCTGGTCGACGGGCAGGGCAATTTCGGCAACATCGACGGTGATAACGCCGCCGCCTACCGCTACACCGAGGCTCGGCTGACCCAGGTTGCGATCGACCTGATGGACGGGCTCGATGAAAACGCGACCGACCTGAAGCCGACCTATAATGGCGAAGAGGAAGAACCCGAGCTGTTTCCGGGCCTGTTCCCCAATCTGCTGGCAAACGGCGCCAGCGGAATCGCGGTCGGCATGGCTACGAGCATACCGCCGCATAACGCTGCCGAGCTGATCGAAGCGGCGCTGCTGCTGATCGATGATCCCAAGGCCGATGATGCTGCGATCATGTCGAAGGTCGCCGGGCCGGATTTCCCCACCGGCGGGTTGGTGGTCGACAGCGCGGCGAGCATCGCAGAGACCTATGCCACTGGGCGCGGCTCGTTCCGTGTGCGGGCGCGCTGGCATATCGAGGATCAGGGGCGGGGTACCTGGAACGCGATTGTCACCGAGATCCCTTACGGCATCCAGAAGGGCAAGCTGATCGAGGCGCTGGCCGCGATCGTTAACGACAAGAAGCTGCCGATCTTCGTCGATGTGCGCGATGAATCGGACAGCGAGATCCGCATCGTGCTGGAACCGCGCAGCCGCACCGTTGATGCCGATCTGCTGATGGAAAGTCTGTTCCGGCTGAGTGATCTCGAAGTGCGCGTGCCGCTCAACCTCAACGTGCTCGACGCGCGTAGGACGCCGCGTGTGATGAGCCTGCGTGAGGCGCTGTCGGCATGGCTCGATCACCAGTTCATCGTGCTTCAGCGCAAATCGCAACACCGGCTCGACAAGATCGCCGACCGGGTCGAGCTGCTCGATGGCTACATCATCGCCTTCCTCAACCTCGACCGCGTGATCGAGATTATCCGCAACGAGGACGAGCCTAAGCCGGTGATGATCGCCGAGTTTGAGTTGACCGACCGCCAGGCCGAAGCGATCCTCAACATGCGGTTGCGCAGTCTGCGTCGCCTTGAAGAAATGGAGCTGCGCAAGGAGCGCGACAAGCTGGAGGAGGAACGCGCGGGCCTGGAGGCATTGCTGGGCAGTGATGCACGCCAGCGGACGCGAATGAAGAAGGATCTGGGCAAGCTGCTGATCCGCTATGGCCAGGATACGCCGCTCGGCAAACGCCGGACGACGGTTGCGGAAGCTGCACCCGCGCGCGAGATTCCCCTCGAGGCGATGATCGATCGCGAGCCGATTACCGTCATCCTATCGCAGCGCGGCTGGATCAGGGCGATGAAGGGCCATATCGATACAGCCGGTACTGAGGCGCTAAAGTTCAAGGAAGGCGACGGCCCGGCCTTCGCCTTCCACGCGCAGACCACCGACAAAATTCTGCTCGCGGCTGAGACTGGCCGTTTTTACACGCTGGCCGCTGACAAATTGCCCGGCGGGCGCGGCTTTGGTGAACCGCTTCGGCTGATGATTGATCTGGACGGTGAGGCGGGAATTGTTGACCTGTTTCCGTCGAGCCGTGCTGAACGCCATCTTGTGGCGGCGAGCGACGGGCGGGGCTTCATCGTACGGACGGCTGATCTGATCGCCGAAACGCGCAAGGGAAAAACGGTGGTAACACCGCGGACGGGTGCGCGACTGAGCCGTGTGAAACCGCTCGACCCGGCGGCTGACTATGTCGCCGTGATCGGCGATAATCGTCGGCTGCTGGTTTTTCCGATCGCCGAACTGCCGGAAATGGCGCGCGGCCAGGGGGTGCAGCTTCAGCGTTACCGCGATGGCGGCCTCGCCGATGTGACCAGCTTCGTCATGGCGCAGGGGCTTAGCTGGGCAATGGGCGGAGAGAGCGGACGGACCCGTAACGAGCCCGATATGGCGGCATGGCGTGCAGCGCGTGGCGCTGCAGGGCGGATGCCACCCAACGGCTTTCCCCGTGACAACCAGTTCTAACCGATGACGCGGCAAAGGATCGCTTGATCGGTTCCAACACCGTTTTCCATCGCTTCAGTGGGTCTTAACCAATCAACGTTAAGCGCTGTCAGGCATGGTTTTTGGTCATCATCGATCCAAAGTGACTCCCGATCGTCCGGCAGCTGCCGTGACGGGCAGTGGAACCGTGGTCAATGTTGAGGCGCCATTGGCTCCCGACAAGGCAATTGAGTTGTTGCCAATTCCCGGCGCGGTCATCGCGGTCGTCAAGGGGCAGATCAGCGTTGTTTCCAAAAACAGCGCTTTCGATTCGCTCAATTTCAATCGAGAAGCTGATCGGTCTCCGATAGGAAGCTTGCTAGGATCTCGAATCTGCGCATTCCTCGAATCCGAACAGAATCGTGATTCATTTGAATGGCAATTTGGCGAATCTGTGGATTGCCGCCACTACCGTGTTCATCTGGCGCGTGCATCGGGGCCTGGTACATATCGTTGCTTGCTCACGCTGATCGATCAGACGTCGATCCTGCGGACAGAAATGAATCTGCGACGCGAAATGATGACGGACAGCCTGACCGGGCTACCCAATCGCGCAGGATTTAGTGAGCTACTCGAGGGGGTGATTGGCGAGCAAGCGGATGCGCAGGCGCGCTTTGCAGTGATGATCGTCAACCTCGACCGATTCAGTCGCGTCAATGCCTGTATGGGATCGATGGCGGGTGACGAACTATTGATGACGGTGGCGCGCCGCCTGAAGGGCGCACTACGGGGTCGCGACGTGCTCGCGCGTACCGGTGGCGATGAGTTCGGCATTCTGATGAGCCTAGATGAAGGGCGCAGCGACGCCGATCATGTCGCCAAACGCATTCAGGGTGCGCTGTCCACGCCATTTCGGCTGTCCGCATTCGAAATCCGCGTTTCCTGTTCGATCGGCATCGCCTTTGGCTCCGATCTGGTCGACGATGCTGAGGATTTGATCCGTCACGCCCAGTTCGCCGTCAAACGCTCAAAGGCGAGTGGATGCGTTGAGGCTTATCAGACGCAAGCATTTGATATCGTACGCGAACAGTTCGGCATGGAAACCGCGTTGCGCCGTGCGATCGACAGTAACCAACTGCGGCTGACCTATCAGCCGATCTGCGATCTTTCGACTGGGCGGGTCGTTTCTTTCGAAGCACTGGCGCGCTGGCTTGATGACGAAGGTGTCGAAATATCGCCGACCGATTTCATCCCGGTGGCGGAAGAATCGGGATTGATCGTCCCGCTCGGGCGCTGGGCGATGACGCAGGCGGCCGAAACGCTGGCTTCGTGGGATGGACGTGCCGGCGGCAATTGCGGCACCCGGTTTGCGGTGAATCTGTCTGCGATCCAGCTGCAGCGCGACAATGTGCCGCGGATGGTCGAGGGGGCACTGGCAGCATCGGGGCTCGGCGGAGAGCGATTCACGCTCGAACTGACCGAAAGCGCGCTGATCGCTGATCCTGACCGCGTCGCTCAGATCATGCATGCGCTAAAGGCGCTCGGCACCACACTGGCGATGGATGATTTCGGCACCGGATATTCCAACCTGGCCCATCTGCAAAAGCTGCCGATCGACGTGTTGAAGATGGACCGAAGCTTCGTAACCGGGATGCTCGCCGATCGCGACAAGATCTCGATTGTACGCGCCATCCTGTCGCTGGCCCAGGCGCTGGGCATGAAGACGACGGCGGAGGGCATCGAATCGAATGCGCTGGCACAGACGCTGGCGGCGCTGGGCTGCACCTATGGCCAGGGATTTCACTATTCGCGTCCGCTCGAAGCAGAGGCAGCCTATCAATTCCTGATGGAACGCAACGCCTGATCGACCGCTGCCGCGGTGATTTCTGCCAGTCGAGCGTCGCCCGGAAAATCCTCATCGACCCATTGGTCCTCAATCGCCCGCAGCGTCCGCGCTACATCCGGCCCTCTGCCAATCCCCCGATCAACGAGGGCGCCGCCGGAAATCGGCAGCGATGGCACGGCCCAATCGGCGATCTCACGAAATTGCGTTGCCGCCTTGTTTGGCGGGGTATGAAGGAAGAGGCGGTCGATCGCGCCGGCCAAGCCAAGCCGATAGGCCAGCGCCCGGGGCGGCTGGACTTGCGTTGCGTCGAGTGCGGTCGCTAATCGCCTGCGCTGAGCCGTCGACATTTTTAGCCGGGCCCCGATCGCCTCGCCCGTCGCAGCATCATCGGGCAGCAGTGCGGCCAAGCGACGAAACGGGTCGGGCGAAATTCCGGCATTCGCTTCCAGCGCGGCGACCTGAGCCAATCGTTGCACATTCCTCGCTTCGGGAAGGACCGGACGCAGAATGTCGTTGGCAAGCATCAGCGCCACGATGGTTGGCGCATTCTTTGCGACAAGCAGTTTGAGCAATTCGTCGGCTATACGCTCGCGTGACAATGCCATCAGGTCATTCGCGCGGCTGGCGCAGGCGGCAAGCCCCGCTGCATCGGCCTCATCACCAAAGCGCGCCAGGAAGCGAAAGAAGCGCAGGATACGCAGATGGTCTTCGGCAATCCGGCGCAACGGATCGCCGATAAAGCGGACGATGTTGCTTGAGAGATCATCAATCCCGCCGAAATAATCAAAAACAGCGCCGGTTGCAGGATCAGCATAGAGTGCGTTGATCGTGAAGTCGCGCCGCGCTGCATCTTCGCGCCAGTCATCGGTGAAGGCGATCGTTGCGTGACGGCCATCGGTTGTCAGGTCGCGGCGCAGTGTCGTCACCTCGACCGGTCCGCCAGGCAGGATGGCAGTGATTGTGCCATGGGCAATTCCGGTCGGAATAGCCTTTATGCCTGCCTCCCCGAACCTTTCGAGCACATTCTCAGGCGAATAACGGGTGGCAATGTCGATGTCACTTACGGGCAGTCCAAGCAATGTATCGCGCACCGCACCGCCGACGAACCGTGATTCGCCCTCGGTAACGCCCAGCGCATTGCATAATTCAGCCAGACCTTCGGCGTGCTGCCAGGGCGCATCGGGCAGCTTCACAGCGGCCATTGGAGTCGCCGAGAAAGGTTGACGATCATTGCCGCGGTAGCCCCCCAGATGCGGTTGTCTTCCCAGTTAATCTCAAAATACTCGCGTTGCCGTCCCTGCCATTCGGCGCTTTTCAGCAGCTGATTGGCAGGGTTAAGGATGAACGCCAGCGGCACCTCAAACACATGCGCCACCTCTGCTTCGCTCGGCACCAGCACTAGATCGGGTGGGACGACGGCGAGGACCGGCGTAATGTCATATCCGGTGCCTGTCCGATAGCGATCGGCCGCACCGATGACCGTGACGTGGTGGCGGGGCAGGGCGATCTCCTCTTCGGCTTCGCGCAACGCGGCGTCGACGGGGCCGTCATCTTCCGGATCGATTCGTCCGCCGGGAAAGGCGACCTGCCCGGCATGCCGACGCATGGTGTGCGTTCGTTGGGTCAGGATAACGCCCGGCTCGGCGCGGTCGGTGATGGGCACCAATACGGCGGCGGCGAGAAGCGTATCACCGTCGACGCGCGTCAGATCGATATGATCGCCGCCAAGCAAAGACACATCGGGATGCATTTCAGCATCAAGCGCGCGGCGCAGGCGATCAACCAGTGTCATGCCGTCGCCTCGATCGGAAAAAATGCGCCGTTGCTCCATACCCCTGGCGGATTGTCCGGATTTTCGAGCGCTAGGGCGACGAGATCATAATAGACCGGCCGGGCGACCAGTGCCTCCAGCCCGCCGCGCACCTGAAGATAGGGGCGGGGGCCATTCTCGCCATCGGTAAAGCGCAGCGGGTGCTCGGCGTCCGCGGTGATCAGATCCCCGGTATTGAGGCGGAAGCCGAGTCTGGCCGCGTTCCCCGTTCCCTCGGCCTTCATTTCTACGGCGACGAACGGCGCGTCCTCAACCGCGATATCGAGTTTTTCTGCCGGGGTGACCAGTACATAGCTACCATCCGGCTCACGACGCAGAATCGTTGAGAACAGCCGTACCATCGCCTCCCGCCCAATCGGCGATCCCTGATGAAACCAGGTGCCATCGCGCGCGATCCGCATATCGCTGTGGCCACAATGGCTGGGATTCCAGAGTTCGACGGGAGGGAGTTTTTTTTCTTCGGCGAGCCGTGCGATATCAGTAAGCGACAGCGTGGCAAGATCGGGCAGCGGGTCCATCGGCATGGCTGTTCGGTACGGCAGCACGCCAGCGGCGTAAAGCGATCCGGTCAGGCGATCGCCGCGATCCGGGGGCCGAGCACGCCCGCGTCGGCAACGACATCCGGGCCGCGGGCGAGTAAACGATGTTGTTCAACCGGGCCGGGTACCCGCCACAAGCCAGTGCGATCTGCCGTGAAGCCAAAAAACCGGCCATAATATTCCGGATCGCCGATCAACATCAGCGCGCGATCACGCCCCTGAGTCGACGCTGCCGCCAGCATATCGTTCATCAGCATGCGACCGATTCCGTCGCGCTGCCGGTTTGGCAGAACGGCGACCGGGCCAACCATGAGCAACGGCGCGGTGTCGCCGCGATCAAGCGTCAACCGAACAGGCCAGCATTGGATCAATCCCACCAGCTTCTCGTCATCCAGTGCCGCAAAGCTGAGCGCGGGATCGAAATCCGTTCCCGCGCGGATTTTATAGGCGGTCCGCGAGCGACGATCAGAACCGAACGCCGAATCGAGCATCGATTCGACCCGATCGATCGCGATCGTCGTCAGCGGTACCAAAGTGATTGCCACGCATTTGCCTTTGCACATGTGCCGAACAATGGACGCCCGGGGCAGCGCGCATTAGCGTTGATCTTGCTGAACACAAGCCGAACGGACTTTGACCGTGAAACTCTATGATTCGTCCTGGGCACCAAATCCGCGACGCGTGCGGATGTTCCTGGCCGAAAAGGGCATTGAGGTTGACCGAGTGCAGCTCGATTTGCGGCGGGACGAGCAGCTAAGCGACGCCTATCTGGCGATCAACCCGCGCGGCACCGTGCCCGCCTTGGTGCTTGATGATGGCGATGTGATCACCGATTCGGTGGCGATCTGCCGGTATTTTGAAGCGCTGCATTCTGAAATGCCCCTTTTTGGGACAGATGCACGGAGCATCGCCCAGATCGATTCGTGGACGAGGCGAATCGAATCAGACGGGTATGCAGCGGCCGTTTATGCCTTTCGGAATTCAAAGCCGCAGATGGAAGGGCGCGGTTTGGCTGGCAAATGGCCGCCCGTGCCGATCATCCCCGAACTCGTCACCCGCGCGACCATTTTGTGGGGGGCATTTGCCGAACAGCTCGACCACCGGCTGAGCGAATCGCGGTGGATCGCCGGTGATGCGTTTAGTTTTGCTGATATCACTGGGCTGATGACCTTGGATTTCGCTGCACGCGCGGGGTTGGCAGTCGCCGACGATCGCATTCATATCGCCCGCTGGCACTGCGCGATGATAGCTCGACCAAGCGCATCCGCCTGATCCAGGGCCTCAAACCTGCCCGGCCCGCTTCCCCTTGGGGCTCAAACTGCTATGGCGCGCGGCGAATGACGCAAGGGACCGCAGGTTGAACGATCGATTACAATTGGAAGTGCATGACTTCGAAGTATCTGTTCTGACAGGTATTTATTCGGAAGAGACGCATCTACCGCAACCATTGCTGATCTCGATGACGGTCGATCTCGATTGCCCGGCGCACTTCTCAGCCGATACGCCACTGTCAGCATCCAAAAACTATCTCGATTTGAAGCGGGCGGCGACTACGGCGCTGCCCGAAGGCGTGCATTTTACGCTTATCGAAGGCGTTGCAGATCATATTGCCCAGACGCTGTTGCGCGAGGATTCGCGCATCCAGCGCGTGGAGGTAAAGATCGTAAAGCTTGCCATTTCCGAACAGGGAGAGGCGATCGGTATGACACTGGTGCGCCACCGGCGATGAAGCCCGCTGTGGTAGAAGGGCAGGGGCCGTTGGCCGCGGCCGTCATGCATGGATTGGCCAACATTCACCCTTCAACCGAGCCTTCAGCAAACGGCGATCATGTGGCGCTGGTGCTGATTGCTGATCCGGAAATTGCATTGCTTCTCCAGCGGGTGCGTCGCGCCGATGCTGCTGCCATCGTGATTGTGGTAGACTGCCCGTTAGCCCCAACCGACCGGCACTTGTTACTCGCCGCGATCGAGCCTTTGGCCGTTGAAGGGGCGCCAAAACAGCGGGTATCAGCTGTAAAAGTGCAACCCGGCGCGCATCAGGACGATGTGGTTGCTGCGGTCGCCTATCTGCTTCAGGCTGTGTCGGTGACCGGACAAATCATCCAGATCGATTCGCGTGGTCCGTTAGCGGCTTAGCCGCGGGTGCATGGTCCGAGCGACTGCAGGACAAAGCCATAATCTCTGACCGCATTCGCTGCATCGTCTGCTGACATTTTTTCAACTGCGATGGCGGGCAATTGTACCGGAAGGGCACAGGCAAGCCGATACCAGAGCAGCGTATCGCGCGCCGGCGGTGCGGCTGATTCGTCGACGATCTCGGTTAGCGACACGGCCCAGCTCGGCTGCTGGCCGGGGCGGCGCAGAATGCTCAGCGACACTGGTCTTGTGTCTCGGGTGGTAAGGAAAATCTGGGTCTCACCTTCGCCGGGCAGCGAACCCGGGACGTGAAACGCGTTACCCACGCCAGTGACTTCGGGAGGGGCGTCCGCCGCGAGCGCGTCGGTCGCAATCCGGCGGCTGAGGGCATCGAGCGCTGGCGTCCAAAGGCGTTGCGAATCCGGTCCGGTCAACTGAATTTGGTTCGCCGAACGGGGCACTGGACGACCGAATAGCAGCACCCTGAGCTTGCGCAGGTTTGGAATTTTTCCGCGCGTATCCGGCAAAACATCAAGGATGTAGCCGATCCGCGCCGGGACGGAATCGGTGCCACGCACCAATGCCAGCACGTCCGCTTGGACGAATAGCCGGGCATAGCCGGGCGGTGCGCCAATAGCTTCTGGCCCTTTCAGCTTTTCGGCACTCCGGATGGTGGAATCGATGATCACCGGGGATCGTAAAACCAGATCAGCCACGACCGCATAGGGCGGCGCTGGCGCGGCAACCGGCGCGGGCACGGGCATTGCACGCCGCTGCGCCAGAGCCGACGGCGCGGCTGCGGCGAGCAACAGTAACGCCGCGCCGATCGCCTGGCGCCGACGGGTGCGAGCACCGGTTGTGGGTTTAGCCTTGGGAACAGACGACATGCCGTTTGCGTTAGTGGATCGAGGCAGTTTTATACAGAAATAATTCTGCCACGCTGAGATTGTACGTTCATTACGTCCGACAAAGCGTTTGCGTCGGTGTGGCGGGGGCGATAGAGATATGGCCTCGGTGAAGGATATAATGGCTCACGGCAGCCCTACGACAATCCGGAGTACGGATGGCGCGGGGGGAAACCTGTCGGTCCAATAGGAGTTTCGTACCTGAATGGCCTATGCAGATCGGAATGATGGCGGCAGCAGGGTGGTGGCGATTGTTATCGTCGCCCTTATCCATGCTGTCATCGGTTACGCGTTCGTCACCGGCCTTGCGTATAAGTACGTGAAGCAGGTTTCGGAGAAGCTCAACACGTTTGACGTGGCACCACCGCCGCCGCCACCGCCAGACGAACCACCACCACCGCCACCGCCAGACACGCCGATGACGCCGCCGCCCGTGGTGACGCCGCCGCCAATGGTAAGGATTGACACCCCGCCACAGAACACGATGCGTAGCGTGGACACACCGCCACCGACCTACAACCCGACGCCTCAGGCAGCCCCGCCTGCTCCACCTGCGCCCGCCGCGCCACGCGTGAGTCAGGCCGCTGGTGCGCGTGGTGATGAAGCCAGCTGGGTGACCACGGACGATTATCCGCCGGCGGCTCTCCGCGAGGAAAAGGAGGGTACGTCGGTGATTTCCTGGACCATCAATACCCAGGGGCGTGTCGAGAATTGCCGGACCGTTCAGTCGAGCGGATCGTCCGATCTTGACGATGCAGCCTGCCGTGCGTTGACCCGCCGTGCGCGGTACACCCCGGCCAAGGACCAGGACGGCAACCCGATCGCTACCACCAAGTCGCGTCGCGTTCGCTGGGTTATTCCGCAGTAACGATCCGTCAGGCGGGGGTCATGGGGCCCCCGCCGACATATTTTAGAGGAAGATATCTTTATGCTAACGACCATCCTTGCTGCTGCCCCGGCCGCGGCCAACGACAATCCCTATGGCCTCCAGGCAGCCCTTCAGGAGGGCGGCATCATCGCGCAGTCTACGTTCGGCATTCTGGTGCTGATGTCGGTTGTGTCGTTCTACATCCTTTTCACCAAGCTGCTCGAGCAGCAGAAAATCATGGGCCAGGCCAAGCGCGTTCGCTCGGGCTTCTGGACCAGCAATTCGCTGAAGGAAGCTTCGGCCAAGCTCGAGAAGAATTCGGCGTACAAGCAGATCGTCGACGATGGCTTGGCTGCGCAGGAGCAGCACACCAAGCTGACCGATCCGGTTGAAGCACATGACTGGCTGCACAACTCGCTCGCGCGTTCGGAAGCCGCGATCAACTCAAAGCTCGGCGGCGGTCTCGCCTTCCTCGCAACCGTGGGTTCGGTTGCACCGTTCATTGGCCTGTTCGGGACGGTTATCGGCATCTACCGCGCGCTCATTAAAATCGGCGCGTCGGGCCAGGCCTCGATCGACGCAGTCGCCGGCCCCGTCGGTGAAGCGCTGATCATGACCGCCCTCGGCCTTGCGGTCGCCGTTCCTGCCGTGCTTGCCTACAATTGGCTGCAGCGTCGCAACAAGTCGATTGCTGAAGATCTGTCGGTCTTCTCGAACGATGTGCTCGGCTATCTCGCGTCGAATGGTGCGGTTCGCCCGGTTCGTGGCGTTGCCACTAAGGCAGCACCTGCCAAGGCCTCGTAAGCTGACGAGACGAAACGGGGCGGCCGCATTTGCCGGTCGCCCTGTTTCGGCGCTGCAATTAATGTTTTGCGGCATGATGATCAAAGATAGGATAGTTCCCAATGGCGATTAGCGCAGGCGCTGACAACGAGAAGCCGATGTCGGACATCAACACGACTCCGCTCGTGGACGTGATGTTGGTGTTGCTGATCATCTTTCTGATCGCGGTTCCCGTCGTTATTCAGAACGTGAAGCTCAAGCTTCCCGACGTGCGCTTCGATCCGACGACAACCAAGCCCGAAAACGTTTCGCTCTCGATCAAGGGTGACGGAAATGGCGGGTGCGAAATCTTCTGGAACGTGACCAAGGTGACGAGCCAGGAATTGCTCGATCGCGCGGTTGCAAAGCTGAAGCTGGAAATCGCTCGGCAGGGCGGTCCGAACGCACCCGGCGTCGAACTACCCGAAGCGCATATCCGCGGCGACGTCGACACGCCCTATCGGTGTATTGGTGGGGCCATCTTCCAGATGCAACAGGCTGGCTTTGCCAAGGTTGGCTTTATTTCAGAGCCGCCCGCTGGCAGTGGTGTGGTCCGTCAGTGATCTTCGTGTGATCACCCGTTGATCACGACGCAAATTTTCAGGAGTTTTTGACAATGGCTATGAGCGGCGGCAGCGACGACGGCGAGCCGATGATGGAAATGAACATGACGCCGTTGATCGACGTCTTGCTCGTGCTTCTTATCATGTTCATCATCACGATCCCGATCCAGACCCATGCGGTGAAGGTCGATCTTCCACAGAACGATCCGAACGCTATCCAGCAGCCCATCGAGCCCGACAAGAACAAGATTTCGATCGATCCGGCCGGAGTTGTTTCATGGAACGGCGCGCCGGTTGATGACATCACCCTGCGCCAGTATCTCGACGCGACCACACAGCTATCGCCTGAGCCTGAATTGCATTTCCAGCCCGATGCTGCGGCGCGTTATGATACGGTTGATCGTGTTTTGGCGGTCATTAAGCGCTCTGGTGTTACGAAGCTCGGCTTTATCGGCAACGAGCAGTATCGCAACGATTTCTGATCCGTTCGACGATCGGGGAGCAAGAATAAGGCGGTCCTTCGGGGCCGCCTTTTTTCTTGGCTTTTGTTCGACGATCATCGCCCAACAGGCGACGATTTTGGCAGCGATCGTTGGCCGACGAAATCCCATTCAACGTCATAAGTATCTGATAAAGAACTATAACTGGGCCTAGAAACTTTCCTTCTTGCCAATGTTTCACTAAAATGACACGTTATTGTCACAAAAGTGAAACCTCCCATGGTGGGCGGTGGTTGAAGGAGAAGGAATATGCGCATTTTCATTCGCGCGCTGATTGTCACAGGCTTGCTGGCTGCCCCTGCGCTCGCGCACGCTGCTGGCGATGACAATAATGGCTACACCCAGATCATGCAGGGCAAACTGGCCGTCGCCGAAGCGCAGCTCGTCGCCGAGCGGCGTATGTTTCCTGGCGATGCCGACCTTACGCTAAACCTTGCCGCGATATACGCGCGGACCGGCCGTATCCAGCAAGCGCGCGCGCTATACGCGGATGTGCTCAGCCAACCCGATCAAAGCATGATGCTTTCCGGTCAGCGCATGGCGTCGTCGCACGCCATCGCCACATTGGGCCTGAAGCGCATTTCGGTAACCACGCTCAGCGCACGCTGAACGGGCCATTCGCTTTGCCAAAAGGCGGCGGACCAAGGTATCGGGCGGGACGCCGTCCGAGCCAGGTCGCCAACAACGCCCAGTTACAGCTTCGGCAACGTCACCCCGCGTTGCCCCATATATTTGCCGGATCGGTCGGCGTAGCTGACCTCGCACGGCTCATTTCCCTGCAGGAACAGGAACTGGCACGCGCCTTCATTCGCATAGATGCGCGCGGGCAGGGGCGTGGTGTTCGAGAACTCCAGCGTCACATGGCCCTCCCAGCCCGGCTCCAGCGGGGTAACGTTCACAATAATCCCGCAGCGCGCATAGGTCGATTTGCCAAGGCAGATGACGAGGATATCGCGGGGTACGCGGAAATATTCCACCGTCCGCGCCAGCGCGAAACTGTTCGGCGGGATCACGCAGACATCGGTCTTGCGGTCGACAAAACTATCCTGATCGAAATTCTTGGGGTCGACCACCGCCGAGTTGACGTTGGTGAAGATCTTGAACTCGTCGGCCACGCGCGCGTCATAGCCATAGGATGACAGGCCATAGGAAATGCAGCCGTCGCGCCGCTGATTTTCGACGAATGGCTCGATCATGCCGGTCGACAGCGCCTGTTCGCGGATCCAGCGATCGGACATGACGGACATTCGGGCGTTCTCCTGCGCGATGGGGTGCAGGCAAGCTTTCGCGGCTAAGCGCGGCGGGGGCAAGGGGGCTGTGTTATGCCGCCTGCTGCCCGGTGATCGCCGCTTCGATATCGGCCAGGCGATCCTTGCCGAAATAGAGAGCGTCACCAACCATGAAGCTCGGGATGCCGAATGCGCCATGTTCATAGGCCGCCTGGGTGTTGGCGAGGAGTGCGGCCTTGATCTCGGGTTCCTGCGCACGTGCCATCAACCGGTCGGCTGGCAATCCCGCTTCCATGAGCGTGGCCGCAATCACAGCCGGATCGTCGAGCTTGCGTGGCTCCTCCCACATGAAATGGAACATCGCCTCAGCATAGGCCGACAGGACGTCGTCAGCTGATGCTGCAACGGCCAGCCGCATTAGTTGTAGCGTGTTGACGGGAAAATGCGGGTTCATCCGGAATGCGTTTAATCCGTGCCGGGTGATGAACCGCTCCATTTCCAGGCGCTCATAGGCCAGCTTGTGGGGAATGGTGGCGAAGGCAAGCATCGGCGCCTGATTACCCGTTAGTTTGAACAATCCGCCCAGCAGCACCGGTACATAGCGAAACCGCACACCGGTGCGCTGCTCGATCCCCGGCAGAACGCGGTGGGCGAGATAGGCATTGGGGCTGCCGAAATCGAAATAGTAGATCGGGTCTGTTGCCATGCTTTTACCAAGCCTCACCAAAGGGACGCAGATCGAGTTCGTGCGTCCACGCGTCGCGCGTCTGATGATGAAGCTGCCAATAGGCCTCGGCAATCGAGGCAGGATTCATCAGCGTATCGTCGGGCAGTGCATCGACGGCTGCCGCACCATGCGCCGCCGCTATGCGTTCGCGCACCCATGCGGTGTCGACGCCTGAATCGATCACCAGGTGCGCGACATGAATGTTCTGCGGCCCCAATTCGCGCGCCATCGATTGCGCGGTCGCCCGCAGGCCCGCTTTGGCCGCCGCAAAGGCCGCATAGCCCTTGCCGCCGCGCATTGAGGCCGTGGCGCCGGTGAAAAAGATCGATCCGCGCCCATGCACCAACATTCGCCGTGCAGCCTCCCGACCAGTCAGGAACCCAGCAAAACAGGCCATTTCCCAGACCTTGCGAAACACGCGCTCAGTCGTGTCAAGCAGCGGGAAGTTCACATTGGCCCCAACGTTGAAGATGCAGGCGGCCAGTGGCGCGCTGGCGTCGGCGCAATCGAGAAAACCGCCGACCTCCTCCTCCGATCGTGCATCGAGCGTGTGGCCGGTAAAGCTGCCCCCGCGCGCGGTGATTTCAGCGGCCAACGCGTCAAGCTTGTCGCCCTGGCGCCGTCCGCCATGAACGATATACCCCCCCGCCGCAAAACGCCGCGCAATCGCCGCGCCGATAAAGTCTCCCGCGCCGACAATCGCCACGCTGGCGTGCCCGCCTTCGATCATGCTCGCCATTACCGGCTCCATCTTAATGTAGGACGGAGTAAGTCTTGTATTGGAACCAAGTCAATGGCAGATTCCGCCGATGCGGTGGGATGAACTGGCTTCGCAGGATTGTTCAATGGCGCGCGCGCTGGCGGTGGTGGGCGACCGCTGGACCTTGCTGATCCTGCGCGATGCCTTTTTGCAGGTGCGGCGGTTCGATGATTTCCAGGCGCGACTGGGCATTGCCCGGCGGGTGCTGGCGGAACGGCTGGCCGGACTGGTGAGCGACGGCATTCTGGAAAAATCACCCTATCAGGAGCGCCCCACACGATATGAGTATCGGCTGACCGAGAAGGGGCTGGCACTGTACCCGGTGATACTGTCGCTCGTTCATTGGGGCGACGCATTCTATGCTGGCCCAGATGGTCCGCCGGTGCTGCATCAACACAAGGCCTGTGGGCATGATTTCCGAGCCGTGCTGGCCTGTTCCGAATGTGGTGAAACCGTTGTCGCGCGCCATGTCATGGTCGGCGCGTTCGAAATCGCGCAGTTCATCCCACAGCAGCAAGATCAGCCCGATCATGACGATTGAAATCAGGAGCGGGCGAATTCTATGCCACGTCATTGGAACTCTCCTCGCGTGATTTTGGTTGGGGGGCGGCGGCTTTTACGAACCGAAGGATCGCTGTGCCAACGAGCAGCGTAATTACAATAACCAGCCCGAAGGCGGCCATGCCAACATACGCTTGTACCGACTCGGGCGGATTATCAGCGCCGGGGCTGGCGAGGGTCAGTGCGATACTCAGCAGGCCGCCGACGATGAACGTTCCTCCCAGAAACGTCGCTGCGCCGTAGAAGTTGAGGCACGCCGTCGTGATCGGTCCGGCAATCCCCACCGCAAGATATGCCGCGAGAAGCGCGAACGTATTGAGGAGAAACATGATATAGGCGCTTCGCGCTGCCACCGCGATCTGCACGCGAGCATCAGCCGCGAAGTTGTTCCAGCCACTGGCGGTGAAATCGAGCATCGCCAGCACAACCAGCCCCGACGCAATCGTCGCGCTCAACAGCGGCCGAAACCGCGAGTCGAAACTTTGGTCAATGTGCATCTCAGCCCCCCGATGCCGAGGAAAATCATGCATAAAACAGAGTAACTTACAAGGCACAATGCCGGGGCGGCAATAAGTCAGAATATCCCCAGATCAGCGGGCCCGAAAGCGTTAGGCAGCAGATCGGACAGCAGATAGCGCGTCATTGCATTGCCTTCCGCCGCACCGCACCAGACGATAATGTCGCGCCCGCCCATTTGTGCGGCTTCGTTGATCACCTGGCGGCAGCGGCCACAGGGGCTGACCGGCGTAAGCCCGCGCGGCACGCCTCGTGTGTCCATCGCCCCACCGATGACGCCAATCGCGACGACATCGCGCAGCTTGCCGGATGCACTGGTGCTCGCCAATGCCACTGTCTCGGCGCAGAGCGACAGGCCGTAGCTGGCATTTTCGAAGTTCGATGCCGTGATCATGCTGCCATCGGTCAACAGCACGGCCGCGCCCACGCCAAAGCGTGAATATGGCGCATGGGCGTTCAGGGCTGCGCCGCGAGCAGCGGCGATCAGCTTTTCGCCGGTCGCGGTATCGGCATGATTGGTCGACTTCATGGTGCCACGACGTTCCAGTTGATCAGGGTGGGGGCGCCGTCCATGCGACGCAAATCGCTTGCTTGCCACATCCGCCAGGGGCGTGCGGCATAATCGGGCGGGAAAAAGTTCTGGCTGCTCCAGATGGGCCGTTCAATAGCCGCGGTGATCCGGTATTTTTCGTCAAACCGGCGTGAAACCTTCAGCAGCACCGGCTTTCGGGTGTGCGTTTCGATCATTGTGATCAGCCGTGTAACCTCTCCAATCACCACGTCGCGCTCTGGCCGTGCCGTGCAGCCTGGTTCGAAATCGATGGCAATCGCCGGCGGCAGCGAGTCGCCGGTATAGGGGACGTTCGTGTTGAAATTATTGGCCTGATCCGCCGCCAGCCGACAAAGCGAATAGACGTGAATCGCCCCGCGCCGTAGCCCGGCGGCATAGACATCGCTCCAGTTCGATTGGAACGATGCATCACGCCCGTCTGCCCCGATCGTGGCCGTCAGATAGGCAAAGGCGGCCCCGCCACCACGGATCACCGGCCATTCGATCACGCCGTTCGCGGCGCTGACGCTGGGCCCCTGAAACGGATAGGATTTGGGCGAGGGATACCAGCTGATCGCGAACGACCAGCTGACAAGGACAGCAAGCCCCACCACGATGGCGGCGCCGCCAATCTGCCCGGCACGCCGCTGGTAGAGCCGCATGGCCACGCGTCAGCCCTTGATGTGCAGCACACAGATCAGCGTGAAGAGCCGCCGCGCCGTGTCGAAATCGATGTCGATCTTGCCCACCAGCCGCTCTTTCAGCAGCTCGGCGGCTTCGTTGTGGATGCCGCGCCGGGCCATATCGATCGTTTCGATCTGTTGCGGCGTCGCCTGGCGGATCGCCTGGTAATAGCTGTCGCAGATCGCGAAATAATCCTTGATCGGCCGCCGGAATCGCCCGAGCCCCAGCACATAGGTTTCGAGCAGCGATCCGTCTTCGCGGAAAATCGAAATGGCCAGCCGGCCTTCCTCAACGCTCAGCTCGATCTTGAATGGCCCGGCATAGCCATCGGGATATTCCCGCACCGGTGCGAAATAATTGCCCTCGATCAGATCGAAGATCGCGATTCGGCGCTCCTGCTCGATATCGGCGCTGCGCCACAATATCGTGCGTTCGTCCAATGTGACGTCAATGATCCGCGGGTCGGCCATTTAACTGCTATCGGGGTTGGCTTGCCGGGAATCAACGGGGAAGCGTCAATCGGGCGCCACGACCCACTGCTTATCCACAGCTTCGCCGATTCCCAAGCTTGAGCCGGGTGCCCCGGTCTGGGATGAGGGGCGATGGCCTCCGCATTCATCCCCAACCCGCCAAGCACGCCGCCCGCCGCTGCGCAACTGTCTCTGCCGCAGAATGTCGAGGCTGAAGCGGCGATGCTGGGCGCGATGATGATCGACAACCGGCTGGCGGACGACGTGATCGACTTGCTCGAGCCCGAGCATTTCTACGAGCCCGTCCACGGCCGGGTGTTTGCGGCGATTAAGTCCCTGCGCAAGACCGACATGCTCGCCACGCCCGTCACGTTGCGCCCGATGTTCGAAGCGGATGAGGGGATGCGCGCGCTGGGCGGGCCCAGCTACATGGCGCTGTTAACCGGCAGCGGCGCCGGGCTGATCGGCGCGCGGCAATTCGCCAAGCAGATTTACGATCTGGCGATGCTCCGCACGCTGGTGTCGGTGGGGCGGACCCTGGTCGACCGGGCGCTCGACACCTCGGAAGAGGTGAACCCGCGCAAGCAGATCGAGGAAGCCGAGGAAGAGCTGTTTAAGGTCGCCGCTGATGGCGGGGCCGAGAATACCGTCAAAAGCTTCGGCGATGCGGCCAAGGCGGCGGTGAAAATGGCCGAACGCGCGCTGAACGCGGGCGGCAACCTGTCGGGCATCACCACCGGCCTCGATTCGGTGAACGCCAAGATGGGCGGTATGCACCATAGCGATCTGATGATCCTCGCCGGGCGCCCCGGCATGGGCAAGACCGCGCTCGCCACCAACATCGCCTTCAACGCGGCCCAGCGCTGGATGCGCGACATGGCAGACGGCATCCCGGCAGACCGGTCGGTTGGTACCAAGGTGGCGTTTTTCAGCCTCGAAATGTCGGCCGATCAGCTCGCGACACGTATCCTGTCCGAACAGTCGCGGATCAGTTCGGAACGGCTCCGCATGGGCAAGATCAACAATGCCGAGATGAGCCGGCTGGTGCAGGCATCGATGGAGTTGCAGCATTTGCCGCTGTTCATCGACGATACCGCCGGGCTGACGATCGGTGCGCTCCATACCCGGATGCGGCGGCTGCAGCGGCGGCACAATAACGAGATCGGGCTGGTGGTGGTCGATTACCTCCAGCTGTTGCAGGGCAGCGGGCGCGGATCGAACGACAACCGCGTCCAGGAAATCTCCGAGATCAGCCGCGGGCTCAAGACGATGGCGAAGGACCTGAACGTCTCCGTCATGGCGCTCTCGCAGCTCAGCCGCGCGGTCGAGCAGCGCGAGGACAAACGGCCCCAGCTTTCGGATCTGCGTGAATCGGGGTCGATTGAGCAGGACGCCGATATCGTGATGTTCGTGTACCGCGAGGATTATTACATCGCGATGCACGAGCCCGAACGCCCGGTGGCGAACAGCACCGCCGATGTGCAGGACAAGCACGCCAAATGGTCGCAGACCTATCAGGAAAAGGCCGGGCTATCCGAGCTGATCATCGCCAAACAGCGCCACGGCGCGACGGGCAAGGTGACGCTGGCGTTCGAGGCGGAGTTCACGCGGTTCAGCGACGCGGCGCTGCAGGGATTTAATCCTTAACGCGCAGATGTTTACGCGCCGCAACCGATGTGAAGTTGCGGAAGTTGCGGGTCTCAAGCGTTTTCATGCAACTTCGCATTTCAGGTGTGGAAAGTGCGGGGGATCAACGCTGTCAAAGAGCAAACGCCCGTATAGCATTGGCCGACGATGTAGGAAAATCGACGAGGGTTGGTTGGACCCGCGGTACAGGTCGGGGGTGAGGGGGGTGCCAGTAAGATTTTCAGTTACCCCGTAGCCTCATAAACCTGCCATTCCGCTTTCGCCCCACAACCAGCCGGTCAGCGCGAATTATCCGTTTACCGAAACCTGCCTCTCATTTGCGGCATGCGGTGCTTCGAACAATAACGATCGTTAAGCCAATTCGGACACCGGTGCGCTGCTTCAAGCGCAAGCCGGGGATGCGTGCTGAGGCGTTGGACTGTGTGGTCTATGCCTTCGCCGCTAGGTCGCTCGTGACTGCCAACCTAGATCGGCGACGGGAGGAACTGGCGACCGTCGCGGCCATAGTGCGCGCCGTGAGGCCGGTTATTCGATCGGCGTGGATGGGGCGGTAGCGGCATTGGGTTTGGGTCCAAAGCCAAAAATGGCGCTGTCTTTGACTGATTGCATATCCCAACAAATCACCCCGCGAAGGACGATCACAGGCTTCGGCTCGGCCTCACTTTCGTCCTCAATCTTTTTCCAGTCGCGTTCGATTTCATCGGGATCGAGAATACCGAGCTCAAAGGCATTAGTGATGATGTGCCCCGAACACTCGTCTTTGAAACCGGACATTTTGGATATTGGTAACTGCCCAAATCGTAGCTGACGATGGACCTTCATGTGTGCGTACAAATCGACCGGTATCTGCGCGCCATAACCGTTGTCAACGAAGGGCTCCGTTTCGCCGAATATCGCAATCCTACCCGTCTCGCCCAATTCGTCTGTGATGTCGCCGTCATTCCAACGTGTGACAAGATGCTCAACGGGATTACCAAGCACAGCTCCGTCCTTGGTCTTGGCGATGATGGTGGAAAAGAAGTTAAAAGGCATCCTAAACGGCATTGGTGCTGAGCCACTGACACCGAATGAGATTGCGACGCCACGCCAGTCACATAGCGCGGGTATAGTAGGAAACGCTTGCCACTTGTGCGGTTCGGTATCCACGGGGCTGTAAAGGTCGATCTGCAAATCGGCTGCCCTCGCTTTCGCCGCTGCTGTAAAGCCGCGCGGACAGACCAACACACCTTTTTGCCCTCCGACGTCGTCCAAAAGACCGTTGAACTCTTCAACGCCTTTCACGTCCACCGGAACTTTATAGTCCTTACAGTCGATTATGATGTTGATTGCATATTGTCCGACTTGTTCTGTGACCAGCACGTCGATCTGTCGGCTTGTTCCTGACCGCCGACCGGGCATTTTGACATTGTGTAAGACTGCTGCCGAAGGAGCAAGCTGCTGTTGGATGCGCTGGACTAGCTTTTCCAGTTCGACCGACGCTTTCGTCAATTAAATCGCTCCCAACAGCGTTAACGTTACGGCTTAGCGATGCCGAATTGCTCCCATGGATCGCCCGCGCCCACTAGCAACGCCACACCGTCGCCCGATGGCGCGGCCGTATCCTGCCAACCGTCCGGCGAGCGCGCTTCGATCGCATCTATCCCCGGCCCCGTAATATATATCGCGGTCAGCGGCTCGCCCGGCTCCGATTTTGAAAACATGGCGAGGTTTGCCGGTGCGCTCGTTGCCATCTGGAGATCGGCAAAGGCTTCTTGGAGGGCGGTCCATTCGGCGAACGGAAGTGATTTCGTCCGCCAACTACCTGTTACCATTATGTCATCCCCTCTATCGCGCTGTGTCGATCGACTATGCCGTGGGAGACGCCGCTAGTTAAGCGGAAAGTGGCCGGACGGGTTGGGGCGGATGGTCCAATACCAGCCGATAGCGCGGCACCATCGAACGGCAGCTATACTGGGTTTGCGAGCCAAAAGCTGCCCGAGAACTATCCACCAATTTTTGCCGTTCAGCTCACGAATAGACAGCGGCGCATTTCATGGGTTCACGGCCCAGATCAAATCTCAAGCCGCTCTTCCTTAGTGGCGCTGCGTTTATCGATGGATATGCCCGGAAAGCAGCTCTTCGAGAGGCCGCTTCGATTTCGCCCGATCGATTCGCAGGTCGAACGGTACCACCCACCGTCATCTTCCCCTAAAAACTCGGCAATTCCCCTGGCGCTTCGGGCACGTGGATGCCGCATTCCACCTTGTCCCAGCCGCGCCAGCGGCCGGCGCGGGGGTCTTCGCCGGGGAGGACCTTGCTGGTGCAGGGCGCGCAGCCAATCGAGGGGTAACCGGCATCGACCAGCGGGTGGGGGGGAAGATTATGCGCCGCAACATAGGCGTCGAGATCGGCTTTCGACCAGCGGGCGAGCGGGTTCAGCTTCAGCCGACCGGCGGCGTCGCTGGTATCGATCTCAAAGCTTTGGAGGTGCGCGCGTGTACGTGACTGGAAGCCCTTGCGGCCGGTGATCGTTGCGTCGAACTCGGCAAGCGCCGCCGCGAGCGGGGCGACCTTGCGGATGTCGCAACAGCCATCGGGATCATAGGACCAGCGCAGCCCGCTTTCATCGCGCTTGGCGATCACAGCGGCGTCGGGTGTGAGCGTCCGCAGATCGGCTAGCCCCAACTGCGCCGCGAGCAGATCGCGATAGGCGAGCGTTTCGGGGAAATGCTTGCCGGTATTGAGGAAGAGCACCGGCACCGCAGGATCGATGCTGGAAACAAGGTGAAGCAGCACGGCCGATTCCGCCCCGAACGACGATACGATCGCCGCGCGCCCGATCAACCCTTCGGCCAGCACCGTCGCGAGCATGGCCGATGCATCGGCACTCTGGAACCGCGCGTTCAACGCCGCCACATCGGACGCGGTAAAGCGCGGGCCGGTATCGATCAGGTCGAGCGCGCGGGCGGCCTCAGCCATGCCGCAGCTTCCAGACAGGCACGATGCTGTCGGCCGCGCGTTGATAGGCATGATCATAGCGTTCGAGCGACGCCTTCAGCACGGCCTCGTCGATGGGCGCGTGCGGCGCGAAACTGTCAAAACCGCAGCGGCGCATCAATGGCAGTTGATCAACCAGCACATCGCCCGCCGCGCGGAGTTCACCGGTATAGCCCGCCTCGCGCAGTACCCGCGCCGCCGAATAGCCGCGCCCGTCGCGAAAGGCGGGGAAGCTCACCTCGATCAGCGCAAGCTGGCCCAGATGCGGGATCAGCGCGCGGGCATCGTCGCCCGCCTCGATCCGGACGGCAGTGGCGTTCGACTGCCCGGCGAGAAAGCTGTCGAGCGTGATCGCGGGCTCGTCATGCGCTTCGTCGGTGCGGAAGCGGAGTAACCCGCCGACGGACGTCGGCAATCCGATAGCATCACCCATAAATCGCCTCCTTGAACGGTTCCATGCCCACGCGGCGATAAGTGTCGAGGAAGCGTTCGCCATCGGTGCGCAGGCCGAGATAGACGTCGGTGACTTTCTCGACCGCGTCGACAATGCCGTCCTCGTCGAAACCGGGGCCGGTGATCTTGCCGATCGAGACATCGTCGGCGCCCGATCCGCCGAGCGAGAGCTGGTAGTTTTCGGTGCCCTTCTTGTCGACGCCCAGAATGCCGATATGCCCGGCATGGTGGTGCCCGCAGGCGTTGATGCAGCCGGAGATCTTCACCTTCAGCTCGCCCAATTCACGCTGGCGGCCGAGATCGGCGAAGCGGGCATGGATTTTCTGCGCGACCGGAATCGATCGGGCATTGGCGAGGCTGCAATAGTCGAGGCCGGGGCAGGCGATGATGTCGCTGATCAGGTCCAGATTGGCCTCGGCCAGCCCGGCGTCGTTCAGCGCCTGCCAGACGGCTTGGAGATCGGCCTGGCGGACATGCGGCAGGACGATGTTCTGGGCATGGGTGACGCGCAGCTCATCGAACGAATAGCGCTCGGCGAGATCGGCCATCAGATCGATCTGATCCGCCGACGCATCGCCGGGGATGCCGCCACGCGGCTTCAGGCTGATGTTGACGATCGCGTAGCCGGGGGCCTTGTGCGGTTTGACGTTCTGGTCGAGCCAGACCGCGAAATCGGGACCGTTGCGGTCGATCGCGTCGGCGACTTTGGTTTCGAACGGTGGCGGGGCGAACATGGCGGTGATGCGCGCGAGTTCGGCGGCGGGGGGATCGATGCCCAGCGCTTTGACGTGCGCAAACTCTTCCTCGACCTGCGCGCGGTACGCATCGGCGCCGATTTCGTGGATCAGGATCTTGATCCGCGCCTTGTACATATTGTCGCGGCGGCCATAGCGATTATAGACGCGCAGACACGCTTCGAGATAGCTGAGCAGATCAGCCGCGGTCACGAAATCCTTGATTTCAGGCGCAATCATTGGCGTGCGGCCCATGCCACCACCGACGAAAATCTTCGCGCCGAGCAGGCCGTCGCGCTCGAGCAGCTGGATGCCGATATCGTGCAGCCGCATCGCCGCGCGATCCTCGTCCGCGGCGATCACCGCAATCTTAAACTTGCGCGGCAGATAGCTGAATTCCGGGTGGAAGGTGCTCCATTGGCGGAGCAATTCGGCCCAGGGGCGGGGATCGGTCACTTCGTCGGCGGCGGCGCCTGCATATTGATCCGAACTGATGTTGCGGATGCAATTACCGCTCGTCTGAATGGCGTGCATCTCCACCGTCGCCAGTTCGGCGAGGATGTCCGGCGCATCGGCGAGCTTGATCCAGTTGAACTGGAGATTCTGGCGCGTGGTGAAATGGCCATAGCCGCGATCATATTTGCGAGCGATATGGCCGAGCATCCGCATCTGGCGGCTGTCGAGCGTGCCGTAGGGGATGGCGACGCGCAGCATATAGGCGTGGAGTTGCAGATAGAGCCCGTTCATCAGCCGGAGCGGCTTGAACTGGTCCTCGCTCATCGCGCCTGACAGGCGACGGCTCACCTGATCGCGAAATTCCTCGACCCGGGCATCGACGATCGCCTGATCATAATCATCATATTTATACATGGGTTACTGGCCCTGAACCGCGAGAGTGAGGGGATAGTGGCGGACGATCGTGCCGAGTTCTTTCAAGCCGAGCCCGTCGATCTTGGTTTCACGGTGGGCTGCACGGATCGCCTTGAAGGCATCGGTGACGCCGGGCGCATCATGGCCTTGGGCGGTCGGATAGCCGACCGCGACGATCACGTCCCAATCGGCTTCGGTGTCATCGGCGCGTTCGAGCAGCGCATAGCTTGTGAACAGGCCCTGCTCGAGGCCAATCCGGTCCATCGCGAACCAGTTTTGCTTGATATACGCGATCAGCGCCGCGCGTTTGCCGGGTGCGGCGCGGAGATAGGTGTGGGTAACGTGCAAGGTGGGGGCCTTGCTGGCCGTGGCGGTCGGTGATGGCTTCGCGGTCGCGTGCGCGGTGGGCGCGATGCTGGCGATAACCGCCGCCAAAATGAGCGGGCGGATCATCATATCACCCACTCGCCCGCCTGGGGATCGGCGGGCTTGAGCGTCAGGTCGGGGCGGATGGTGGGGCCGAGCGCGCGGACGCGGTCCTTGATGTGCGCGGGGCGGGGGCCTTCGGGGGTTGGCTCGGCGTCGATCACATAGGGCACGTTCACCCGGCGTGCGCCTTCTTCGGCACGGGCGATGCTCTCGCCGGTTTCGCTGACATCCACGGCATCCTCGACATGGCGGGACCAGCCGCTGCCCGTCCACCACACGACATCGCCGGTCGGCAGATCATTCCCGGTCAACAGTTTCACGCGTTCGCCTCCGCCACATGGGCCAGTGATAGCAGTGCGTTGCTCGCCGATCCGCGCGCCGCGACCATGCCGACGATGATGACTGCAGGGCTCTTCACGCGCTCACGACCGATCATTGCGCCGAGATCGGTGAGCAACGTGCGCAGCGCCCGCGTTTCGGGTCGGGTGCCGTTCTCGATCACGGCGACGGGCATGTCGGGCGAGACGCCATCGGCAATCAGCTTTTCGGCGATCAGATCGGCGGTGGCGACCCCCATATAGATCACCATGGTCCGCCCTGGCCCGGCGAGGCCCGCCCAGTTCTGTTCAGCAAGACCCTGGCACTGCCCCGCGACGAATGTGACCGCACTCGACACCGATCGATGGGTGAGCGGGATCATCGCGCCTGCTGCGCTGCCCATCGCTGCCGAAATGCCGGGGATGATGCTGACGGGGATACCGGCGGCGATGCACGCCTCCGCCTCTTCTCCACCGCGCCCGAAAATGAAGGGATCGCCGCCCTTGAGCCGAACGACGCGCTTGCCGCGCTGCGCCTCGGCAATCAGCAGGTCGTTGATGGCCTCCTGCCGCATCGTATGGCGGCTACGACTCTTGGCGACCGAAATGCGCAAGGTATCGGGCGCGAGCGCCAAAATGCGTGGATCGACCAGCCCGTCATGGACGATCAGATCAGCGTCGATAATCGCCTTGTGCGCCTTGATCGTCAGCAGATCGGGATCACCCGGGCCTGCGCCGACCAGAATCACTTCGCCCGCCGGGCCATTCGATATCGTTGTCATGTCGCCCAAATGGCGATCAAGGGGTCCGCGCGCAAACGAGCGCTGCTTGGGGGGCGGGTAGACAAGCTTGTCAAAGGTCGCGCAGGCCGATGTTGATCAGCGCACGGGCCTGATCGGCTTCGGAGGAAACCACCGGATAGGCGCAGTAATCGGCGGCGTAGTAAGCGCTCGGCCGGTGATTGCCCGACCAGCCAATGCCGCCGAATGGCGCGGAAGAGGAGGCGCCGTTGGTCGGTTTGTTCCAGTTGACGATGCCCGCCCGTGCATTGGCCCAGAACTGATCGTAGAGCGCGGGGTTCTGGCTCACCAGCGATGCGGCGAGGCCATAGCGGGTGTTGTTCGCCTCGACGATCGCGTCTTCGAAGCTTGCCGTGCGGATCACCTGCAGAATTGGACCGAACAGCTCGATATCCGGCCGATCGTTCATCTCGGTCACGTCGATCATGCCGGCCGTCAGGAACGGACGATCTTCCTGCGGGCGCTGCATATGGCGGAGCGGACGGCCGCCGCGCGACATCAACGTGACGAAGCTCTCGGTCAGCAGATCGGCGGCTTCGTTATCGATCACCGGGCCCATGAACGGTTGCGGATCGGCGTGCGGATCGCCAACAATCATGCGGTCGAGCAGCTTGGTTAGCTCCGCCATCAGTGGCTGAAACAGCCGTTCGTCGACGATCAGGCGGCGTGCGGCGGTGCAGCGCTGCCCGGCGCTAGTGAAGGCGGACTGGACGATCAGGACGGCGGCGGACTGCAGATCGGGGCTGTCCCACACGACGATCGGGTTGTTGCCGCCCATTTCGAGCGCGAGAATCTTTTCCGGCTTGTCGGCAAAGGCGCGATTGAGCGCGATGCCGGTGCGCGCCGATCCGGTGAACAACAGCCCGTCGATATCGGGATGCCCGGCGAGTGCCTTGCCCTCCGCCGGGCCGCCGATCAGCAGCCGGATGCAGCCCTCCGGCACGCCGCCTTCACGCAGGCAGCTTACCAGGAATTCGCCCGTCGCCGGGGTCTTTTCGGATAGGGCCCAAGCACTGCGAGCACCCCGTGGGGCTTGTGCCGCACCGCCAGTCGCCCCGCTTGGGATTCCACCTTTCGCTGCGCGCTGCGCTCGGCATCAGCGGTGGCCGAGATATTCACCTTCGCAACGACGGTATCGACCTCGGTCCGTGCTTCCCAAAGGGGTTTGCCGGTTTCGCGCGCGATCAAATCCGCAAAGGGTTCGGCCTTGGCGCGGACGACATTGGCGAATCGGCGTAGCGCCTCAAGTCGGAACGCGAGTGGTTGTGCAGCCCAGCCTGCCCAACTGGCGCGCGCGATTGCCACTTCGGTATCGGCATCGCCCGGCATTTGTCGCCACAGTATTTCGCCTGTCGCGGGTTCGGTGGAGACGATTTCCTGTCCAAGCATGCGATTGTTCTTCTCGATTGTTGCGCGCTCTTGCCTCATTTTGGACAGGATTGCCAACCGGACCCTATCAATCGCCCAGTGCAGCCCCAAAATCGCGAATCGCCAGTATCTTGGCGTTGAGGGCCGTCCAATCATCCCGCTCGGCGATATCGGCCCAGATCGATTCGACCTCATCGATCAGCATCGAACAGGGGGCATCAGCTTGCCAATAAGCGTGATCGCGCGCCTTCCGGGCGACATAGGGGGCGAGCAATGCGCGGGCTTCGTCGAATTCGGCACCGAAATGGGTCGGGATCGCACCACCGAAGCTTGCCTGAAAAAAGCGGTCGATCGACGTGTCGGAGCCTCGAAGCGCGGGCTCGATGGCCTGAATCAGCGCGCGATCCTCCGATTGGTTGCGCGGCCTCACGCCAAGCCGCCACAAAATCGCATCGGTGACGGCAGGCTGGTAATGGTCGCCAAAGCTGTCGAGCACCGCGATCAGCGGTTCGGCGGGGGAAATCAGCCGCAGCGACACGGCGAGTTGCATGACGTCCCAGTGAATCGCTTCAGGCTGGCGGCCGAACGCATAGAGCCCGGCGTGATCGAAATAGGCGGCGGTGAAATCGGGCGCCCAGGTCGGATTGAACCGCCACGGCCCATAATCAAAGCTTTCGCCGGTTACGTTGATGTTATCGCTGTTAAGCACGCCATGGACAAAGCCGGCCGCCATAAACTGCGCCGACAAGGTCGCCGTGCCGCGCACGACATGATCGAGCAGCCGCACCGGACCGTCCAGACCGCCGGGATCGCCGAAATAATGCCGTAGGACATAGTCGGTGAGGGTGCGCAGCCCGTCTTCATCGCGCAGATGGGCGAGCCGCTGGAACGTACCGATGCGGATATGGCCGTGGTTCAGCCGCACCATCACCGCGCCGCGCGTCGGCGACGGCTCGTCATTGCGCTCCAGCGCTTCGCCGGTTTCGATCAACGATAAGGTGCGTGACGTATTGACGCCTAGCGCCTCAAGCATCTCGGTTGCCAGTATTTCCCGCACGCCGCCTTTCAGCGTCAACCGACCATCGCCAAAACGGCTCCATGGCGTGCGCCCTGATCCCTTGGTGCCCAGATCCATCAGTCGACCGCGATCATCATACATCTGGGCGAACAGAAAACCGCGGCCATCGCCGATTTCGGGGTTGTACACGCGGAATTGATGCCCGTGGTACCGCAACGCCAACGGCTGCGGCAGGCTGTCGGGCAGGGGGACGAAGCGGGCGAAATGCTGGACCCAGGACGCATCGTCCAGCCCGTCCAGGCCGATGCTCGCGGCGGCGCGATCGTTGCGAAACCGCAGGATCGCTTGCGGAAAGGGTGCCGACTCGACGGCGTCGTAAAACGAATCGCCCAATTCGAGGATCGTCGTCGCGGGACGGAACGGAGCGGGTTGCGGGTTGGCGGTCATGCCGCGATATGGAGGGCAGGCGTGCAAGGACGCAACCATGGCTGCATATGAAAATCGATATTGGTGGTCGAATGACGGGATTCGTCTCCATGCGCGCGATTATGCGCCGCGCGATCCTAGTGCAGCCGAAGGTCGCCCGCCGATCATCTGCCTGCCGGGGCTGACGCGCAACGCCCGCGATTTCGATGTGCTGGCGGAGCTGCTTTCCGCCGAGTGGCGTGTGCTGGTCGTTAACCTGCGCGGTCGTGGCGAGAGCGGCTATGCCAAGGATCCGATGAGCTATGTCCCGCTCGTTTACGTGCAGGATGTCGAAAAGCTGCTGGGGGAGATTGGCTGCACGCGCTATGTCGCGATCGGCACGTCGCTGGGTGGAATCGTCACGATGCTGCTCGCAGGAGCGGCGCGGGAATCGCTGGCTGGCGCAGTGCTGAATGATGTGGGGCCCGATATCGACCCGGCGGGGCTTGCCCGTATCCGATCCTATGTCGGTAAGAGCCATACCTGGCCGACCTGGATGCACGCCGCGCGTGCCGTCGCCGAAAGCAATGCCGATGCCTATCCGCGATATGGGATCAGCGAGTGGCTGACGATGGCCAAGCGGCTGTACCGGTTGAACGCATCGGGGCGGATCGTGCTCGATTACGACATGAAAATCGCCGAACCATTCCGGTTGCCGGGCAATGAGGCGGGGCCGGATATGTGGCGTGCGCTCGACCGGCTGGCGGGCGTGCCATTGCTGGTGGTGCGCGGTGGATTGTCCGATATCCTGTCCGAACCCGTGGCAACGCGAATGGTGTCGGCAATCGAGGGCAGTGACTTGGTGACCGTGCCAGATGTTGGGCATGCGCCGACGCTCGAAGAGCCGGAGGCGATGGAGGCAATAAATGCGCTGCTTGCCCGCGTGGCGAGGGAACCTGTCGCTGCGTGATCGGTCTAGCTGCTGGCGCGATGGGTGATTGGTCGCCCGAAGGACGACAATGATTCTGGCCGATGCGCTGATTTTTACGCCGAACGATATCGAGAAGCGCTCCGCACGCCTGTCCAGGACGGTCATATTCATGCGATCCGCTGGGCCGAAGGTACCTACCACATCGATGCCTGGCCGCTCGATCTGGTCGACACCAGCGATCCACGCACCTTTGCCGTGCGGGGGCAGGGCTGGAAGGTGCTGGGGCTTACATCGCTGTCTTGGCTGTTGCCTGTCGAACTGACGGCAGATGGCACGGCAATCGTCGCGGCCCATTATGATCGGGTAATCGCGCCGATGGCTGATTACCAGTGCTACGGGATCGAGGATGCCCGGATCAGTCAGATCGGAGATCGATATTGGATGACCGCCTGTGCCGTCAGCCCGGAGCGCCACTCGACGATCCTCTACACGTCCGACAACGGGTTCGACTGGCGGCTCGAGGGGATAGTGCTCGATCACCAGAACAAGGACATGCTGATCTTTCAGGGGCTGATCGGCGGGCAATATTGGGCGCAGACCCGGCCGCTGGGCGACCTGTACTTCGCCTATCCGCCGGGCAGCCCGTGGCGCGCGGGCCCCTCGATCAATCTCGCAACCTCTCCCGATGCGCTCCACTGGCGGCCGCATCCGGTGCCGGGCATCCGCCCGCTCAGCGCGCCTGTGCCGGGCATCACGCGCATCGGCGGTGGCGCGCCGCCCATCCTGACGCCGGACGGCTGGCTAAGTCTGTGGCACGGTGTGGAACCGGCTGGCGGGGTCGGCATCTACCGCACCTACTGGTCGCTGCTTGACGCGGCGGACCCCGCGAGGGTGATCGCGACGGGCGCCGAGCTGCTGCTAGAGGCGGCCCCGGCGCTGACCGATCCGATCGAAGATCTGATGTATCTGCGCGATATCGTCTTCACGACCGGCATCGTCGATGGCGGGGATCGCTGGATCGTGGCGAGCGGCGAGGGCGACTTGGCGTGCCGGATCACCGCGATCGACAAAACTAACCTAAGCTGATTGTTTCCAGGCTTGATTCCTGTTCCTGCCGTCACCCTGAACTTGTTTCAGGGTCCACCTCGCCGCACGACTGGTCGTCAATGCGGCTCGGTGGATGCTGAAACAAGTTCAGCATGACGAATAACGTTGAAACCGGCCCCAATTCCCGGTGACGACCGCATTATCACCCCATCATCAGCGCATCGATGGCGCCTTGCAGGATGTAACTCGCGGCGATCTTGTCGATGCGTTCGGCGCGTTTGGCGCGGCTGATGTCCTCGGCGATCATCTGGCGCTCAACCGCCTGAGTGGACCAGCGTTCATCCCAGAGCAGGATCGGCAGGCCCAGATCGTCCATATTGCGGGCAAAGGCGCGGGTCGATTGGGTGCGCGGGCTATCGGTCCCGTCGAGGTTCAGCGGCAGGCCGATGACGATGCCGACTACCGTTTGTTGTGCGATAAGCTGGGTAATCGCAGCCTTATCAACGGTAAACTTCGTACGACGAATCAAGATGGCGGGGGAGGCGAAGCTCCACCCCGCATCGGCAAGCGCCGTGCCGATGGTCTTGGTGCCGACATCGAGCCCAATTAGCCGCCCGCCTTGCGGCAAGACCGCGCGAAAATCCGCAGCGGCAGTCGTGATCATCGCGCCTCGAACGCCGCCAGCCGCCGCGCGGCATCGGCGCGGACATTGGCCCAGAACAGGCTGTAATCGAACACGTGATAGTTATTCCCAGGCAGCACATATTTGTCGATCTGCGCAGGCGGCGGCCCGATCAACAGGAAACCGCGCGGATCGCACCGCGCCGGTAATCCGCCCGCAACAATCGTCGCAGTTCCCATATCTTTTGACGGGACGAGGGTGCCCAGATTGGCGCTGGCCGGTGCAGTCGCGTTCGGCGTGCCGGTGATCGGATTGGTGCACAGCATGGCGGTGCCCTTACGGGGTTTACCGCTCATCCCGGTGGACGCGTTATAGCTATCGACGATCAGGGTCGGGTCAGCAGGCTCGGCAAAGCTCTGCCATGACAGGATGCACCCTGCCTGATCCGCCGTCCGACATTCGGGCAAGCCAAGCGTAGGGAGATCAGCGGAGCGTGAGATTGGCCAGCCGATCACCCAGGCCGCCACGATCCGCTTGGCGAGCGGCTTTCCTGCGACGCGCTCGCGCAGCAGCCGCATCAGGTGCAATGCACCCTGGCTGTGCCCGGCAAGGATGATTGGCTGATCGGGGTCGATCTGCGTCAGGAACGAATCGAAAGCCGCTGCCACGTCGCCATAGGCCAGGCCAAGCGCCAGTTGCGCTTCCTTCTGGCCGGTCAGAAACGCGCCAAAGGTCGCCTGGCGGTATCGCGGCGCCCAAATGGCGGCGCTATCGTTGAACGCCGTTGCCTGACCGCGCAGGAACAGCGCGGCGCGGTCATTGGCGATTTTGTCATCAAGCGGCGCATTCCACCGTGCGCGCTCCAGATAAGATGTCGGGTGGATGTAAAACATCGCCGCGCGGGGCTTGGCGGCGGACTTGTAGCCTGGCGGCGTCCAAAGCGCGGGGTTGCCGGGCTTGTCGGGCCGGGCGAGCCACATGCCGGGCTTGGCATAGTCGCGCGCACCAACGCCGGGCAAGGCCTCGAACGCAGCGGACGGCACCAGCGCGATCCGCATCAGCTGATCGCCGTACAGCCGAAATGTCAGCGCGGCGGCGATCACCAGAAAGATCAGGACAGCAAAGGCGTACAGAAATTTGCGGGCCACGCGGCGCACTCCGGAAAAAAGCGGGGAAGGGCAGCCACCGCAACGCGCCGTCCCTGCCCGATGAATGGTTCGCCTGCAATTGCCCCTTGGGCTATACCGCGATGATTGACCGTGGAGGACGCCGATGAACGAGCAGATGCACCATCAGGATGCCCGTGCCGATGGCGATTGGCCGCTGCGGCCGGTGCTTTTGGCGGGGATCGGTGCGGCGGCAGCGTTGGCAATCCAGCAATTGCTCGGCAAACCACTGGAACCGCCGGTCGATCGGCTGGCGCTTGCGATTGCGATCGGTACGGCCGCGATTGGTTTTGGCTTTGTGGCGCAACGGCTGCGGCTGACCTGGGCGGTGGCGTTCAGCCTGGTGATCGGCGCGGCGGCGGGAATGATCGTCTATTGGCAGGGCCTGCCGGGCGGATCGCCCGATTTCTGGAATTGGCGGCTGGCCTGCCTGTTCCTCGCCATCGCGATCGCCGCCCCCCTGTTTCAGACCATGCGCGATGAGGGGCGCTTTGCACTGCCCTATGCCGATCTTTATGGCCATGCCCTAACCAATGTGGTGCTGTGGTTCGCCGCCTGGTCCTTCGTGGCCGTTGTGTGGGTGATGAGCTGGCTGCTCGCCGCATTGTTCAACCTGATCAAGATCGATTTCCTTGAAAAACTGCTCGCGAAGGAGTGGTTCGTTGCGCTGTTACTGGGGGCCTCCTTCGGTGCCGCGGTGGGGCTGTTTCGCGAGCGGGACCGGATCTTGCGGTTGTTGCAGACGGTCGTGACGTCCGTATTGAGCGTGCTGGCACCGGTTTTGGGCGCGGGGTTGTTGCTGTTCCTGCTTGCGCTGCCCTTTACCGGGCTCGATGCCCTGTGGGAGGCGACCAAATCGACCACGCCGATCCTCCTCACCTGCGTTGTCGGCGCATTGATCCTCGCCAATGCCGTGATCGGCGCCGACGACAAAGATGGTGCCGCCAACCCGTTGTTGCGCTTTGGCGCCATGGCGCTGGCATTGGCAACCTTTCCCCTGGCGGGAATCGCCGCCGTCGCCACCGGGCTGCGGATTGACCAATATGGGTTCACGCCGGATCGCCTCTGGGCGCTGACCTTCGTGATCTTCGCAACCGCTTTCGGGGCGGCTTATCTGGTGGCGCTGGCGCTCGGTCGATCAGCATGGGCGGATCAGGCGCGAACTGCGAATGTTCGGCTGGCAATCGCTGTTGCTGCGGTTGCGCTATTCCTTGCGACCCCGATTCTCAGCTTCAATGCCATTTCCACGGCTGATCAGGTCGCGCGCTTGACGTCAGGCAAGGTGACCCCGGACAAATTTGATTGGCGGGCCCTGGCATTTGACTTCGGCGAACCGGGCAAGGCGGCGCTGAAACGCTTGACCGCATCGGCTGACTCCAAGATCGCCGCCAAGGCAGCGGCGGTTGCCAAGGCCGGCAATCGCTATGACGTGGGAGAATTGGTCGAGCAGGATCGCGCGCTGGCGGGCATCGCTGCGCGGCTGCGAATCGTGCCAACAACAGTGCCTATTCCACCGGCATTGCTCAAAACTTTGCCGGGTTTCGCTGCCTGTGGGCGTGAAATCGACGCCAAATGCACCTTGCTGTACACGCCGGGAGCAACCGAGGCCTGGGCGTTGCAATCACCCTGTTTCGATCAGGTCCCAGAGGCATCTGGAACGCCGCCCATGGTGACCGCGCCGAATTGCCAGATCGGCAGGATCGTGTTGTCGGGTGGCGAATGGAAAACCGTCGATCGTAATCTCGCCGCCCCGATGACGCTCGCTGAGCGCAAACGCATCGCGGCGGCGTTTGGGCGCGGGCAGATCGAGATCCGGCCGGTCCAGCGCCGCCAACTGTTTGTCGGCGGCGTTCCGGTGGGTGAGGCGTTCGAATAGGTTGCGCGGCAAGCGCGCCCTCTGCTAGCCGCACCTGCATGGCAGTAGATATCACCACCGTCCGCAAGATTGCGAGCCTTGCCCGCATTGCGATTACCGAAGATGAAGCCGCGCGCATTGCGCCCGAGCTTGAGAATATCATGGGCTGGATCGAGCAGCTCGGCGAGGTCGACACGAAAGATGTCGAGCCGATGACCGCGGTAATCGCCAACACGCTGCGGTTGCGCGACGATGTCGTGAATGCCGATCCGCTGACTGGCGGCAATGTCCGCGACGCGGTGCTCGCCAACGCGCCGGAGGCCGAACATGGCTTTTTCACCGTGCCGAAGGTGATCGAATAATGACCGTCCTCACCGATCTCGGCGTTGCCGCCATTCGCGATGGCGTGCGCAACGGCAGTTTCTCGGCGCGCGAAGTCGCTGATGCGTTCATCGTTCAGGTGAGCAAAGCTAAGCCGCTCAATGCATTCCTGGTTGAAACCCCCGATCATGCCATCGCCGCCGCTAGAGAAGCAGATGCCGCGCGTGCCGCGGGCGAAGTCCTCAAGCCGCTGGCGGGCGTGCCGATCGGTATGAAGGATTTGTTCTGCA
>NCEE01000007.1:0-54281 GCA_002280555.1 Sphingomonas sp. 32-62-10 | reverse complement strand
AGGGCGTGCCAACTACGGCTGCCAGCCTGATCCTGGAAGGCTTCACGCCTGAATATGAATCGACCGTGTCGGCGAACTTGTTCGCGGCAGGGGCGGGGATGCTCGGCAAGTTGAACATGGACCAGTTCGCGATGGGATCGTCGAACGAAACCAGCGCGTTCGGTAACGTCATCTCGCCGTGGCGGCGCAGCGATGGCGGGAATGCCCCGCTCGCGCCGGGTGGATCCTCCGGCGGCTCATCGGCAGCGATTGCCGCGCGACTTTGCCCGGCGGCGACCGGCACCGATACCGGCGGCTCGATCCGCCAGCCAGCCGCGTTTGTCGGCATTGCGGGCATCAAGCCGACCTATGGTCGCTGTTCGCGCTGGGGCGTGGTGGCGTTCGCCTCGTCGCTCGATCAGGCGGGGCCAATGGCGCGCGACGTGCGCGATTGCGCGATCATGCTGGAGGCGATGGCGGGCTTCGACCCAAAGGATGCGACCTCGCTCGAGCTGCCGGTTCCCAAATGGGAAGCCGGGCTGAATAGCAGCATGGCGGGCAAGAAGATCGGCATCCCGAAGGAATACCGGGTCGACAACATGCCGAGCGAGATCGACGCGCTGTGGCAGCAGGGCATCGATTGGCTGAAGGATGCCGGTGCCGAGATCGTCGAGGTATCGCTACCGCACACCAAATATGCGCTGCCCGCTTATTACATCATCGCGCCAGCCGAGGCCTCATCCAACCTGGCGCGCTATGATGGGGTGCGCTTCGGTCTGCGCGACCTGCCCGAGGGCGCAAACCTGCAGGATATGTATGCGGCCACCCGCGCGGCGGGTTTTGGCAACGAAGTGAAGCGCCGGATCATGATCGGGACTTATGTATTGTCCGCAGGGTTTTACGACGCGTATTTCACACAGGCGTCAAAGGTCCGTACGCTGATCGCCCGCGATTTCGACCGTGCGTTCGAGCAGTGCGACTACTTGCTGACCCCCACCGCGCCGAGCGCTGCCTTTGCGCTGGGCGAGAAGAGCGCCGATCCGATCGCGATGTATCTCAACGACGTCTTCACTGTGCCCTCGTCGCTGGCAGGCCTCCCCGCGATGAGCGTGCCGGGCGGGCTCGACAAGGCCGGGCTGCCGCTCGGCTTGCAGATCATTGGCCGCGCCTTGGACGAGCAGGGCGTGCTGAATGCGTGTCTGGCGTTGGAAGAGCGGGCCGGGTTTACGGCGCGGCCGGGGGCTTGGTGGTAATATGAGCGATTATATCCTTTCCGGCACAACCGGTGACTGGGAGGTCGTTGTCGGCCTCGAAGTCCATGCGCAGGTCACCTCCAACGCCAAGCTATTCTCCGGCGCGGCCACCGCTTTCGGGGCCGAGCCCAACACGCAGGTGTCGCTGGTCGATGCGGCGATGCCGGGCATGCTTCCGGTGCCCAACCGCGAGTGCATTCGCCAGGCGGTGCGCACCGGCATGGCGATCGAGGCGCAGATCAACACATGGTCGCGATTCGACCGGAAGAATTATTTCTACGCCGATCTGCCGCAGGGCTATCAGATCAGCCAGCTTTACCACCCGATCGTGGGGGAAGGCGCGATCATGATCTCGCTCGACGACAAGAACCCCGATCAGGCGACCAAGCGGATCGGCGTCGAACGAATTCATGTCGAGCAGGATGCCGGCAAGTTGATGCATGATCAGCACCCGACGCGTTCCTACGTCGATCTCAACCGGTCGGGCGTGGCGCTGATGGAAATCGTGTCGAAGCCCGACATGACGTCACCGCAGGAAGCAGGCGCTTACCTGTCGAAACTGCGATCGATCCTGCGCTATGTCGGGTCGTGTGACGGCAACATGGATCAGGGATCGATGCGCGCCGATGTGAACGTTTCGGTCCGCAAGGTCGGCGACAAGAACCTCGGCACGCGCACCGAGACGAAGAACGTCAACTCGGTCCGGTTCGTGATGGCGGTGGTGGAGCAGGAGGCGAAGCGCCAGATCGCGGTGCTCGAAGAGGGCGGGCGGATCGTCCAGGAAACGCGGCTTTACGATCCCGATCGTAACGAAACGCGGTCGATGCGATCGAAGGAAGATGCGCATGATTATCGCTACTTCCCCGATCCTGATCTGCTGCCGCTGGTGCTGGATGATGCGTTTCTGGAGGAATGCCGCGCGTCCTTGCCCGAACTGCCCGATGCCAAGCGCAAGCGGTACGAAGCGCTGGGCGTTACGCCTTATGCCGCGGCAGTGTTGACCGCCGATGTCGATGCTGCGCGCTGGTTCGATGCGCTGCTCGAGGCGGGGTCGCCGGCGGTGGCAGGCGCGAACTGGGTGACGTCGGAGCTGTTCGGCGCGCTCAACCGGTTGGGTCGGGATATCGCCAATTCGCCCGTCAGCCCTGCGCAGGCGGCGGAATTGCTCGGGTTGGTCGCCAATGGCACGCTGTCGGGAAGCCTTGCCAAGCAGGTGTTCGAAATCATGCTGGAGACCGGCCAGAACGCGGGTGTTATCGTCGAGGAGCGCGGGCTGAAGCAGACCAGCGACACCGGTGCGATCGAAGCGGTGATCGCCGATATCCTCGCCGCCAATGCAGACAAGGTCGATCAGTTCAAGGCGGGCAAGGAGGCCCTGTTCGGCTTCTTCGTCGGCCAGACGATGAAGGCGATGGGCGGAAAGGCCAATCCGGGCGTTGTGAACGAATTGCTGCGGAAGGCGCTGGGGTAGGGGGACCCCCTCCACCAATCCGTCATGCTGAACTTGTTTCAGCATCCACTTCGCCGCCGCAGCCGTTCGCCCGAGGGGTGTAGTGGACCCTGAAACAAGTTCAGGGTGACGGCCTATCGGTTGAACGTAATGACTTTTACGTGATCCGTTCGTTTCGAGCGAAGTCGAGAAACAGGCCAAAAGCGTTGCGCAAAGTGTCTCGACTTCGCTCGACACGAACGGGTGGGGAGGAGGCATGATGCCATCATCCCGACTACCCCGCCGCCCCGCAGCCGCCCTCCAACCCCGCAATCCAATCGTTGATCAGCGCCACCCCTTCCGCATGCGTCAGGCTGCGGCCGGTTTCGGGCATCATTTCACCGGGATCGTTGGTCGCGAGACGATAGGCAAGGATCGACTGATCGGGATGGCCGGGAACGAGCCCGAATTCATGCCCGCCGGTGCCTTTGCCCGCTGCGATGGGCGGCTTGCAAGCGCCCAGCTTACGCAGGTCTTTCGTCCCTGAATCGAGCCAGAGCCCGGAGACGCGGGCGGGGCCCGTCGCGCTGTGGCAATGTGCGCAATTGATGTCGAGATAGGCGCGGGCCCTGGCGCCGACATCGGCGGTGGAGTCATCGTACCGGGCGTTGCGCGCGGCGGCAGCGGGATCGGGCGCCCCTTTCAGATAGCCGATCATCGCCAGTCGCTTGAGCTGGTTGATCTCACCGCCCTCGCCCGGAAATTCACGGTTCAGGTGTCGCGCCTGCAGGCCGATCGGCATCAACGCCTTGGTCCGGTCCGTCGCATGGCACCCGGCGCACTGGTTCACATTGGGCACGGCATAAGTGAATCGCGTCGACTTGCCGGCGTCGATGAACTCGAGCGGGATCGCCGCACCCGTGCGTTGCAGCGTTGCTTCGGTCTGCTCAGCGTTCCACACATAGGGAAGCGCTTCCCAGCCCCCCGCGCGGCGCACCATCAGCCGGGTTTCCATCAGGCGGCTTTGCGACAGATCGAGCCCGGCAACCCCCGATTGGTAGCTGGCGGGGGTGGCTTTCATCACGCGGCTGCTCTGGCCGGGCGCGACGCCGGCCGGGGTGGTGTAGTAAAATGTCTTGGCGATCACCGTGCCGACGGGAAAATCGAACGTCTTTTCCGGATCATAATTGGCGGCCATGCCCTTGGGTATGAACACCGCGCGCCATTTCTGCGCGTAGTCGCTGAACAGGGGCGTCGCGAGTTCGTAGGTGACAAGGCCCGCACGGGGCGTGATCCGCCCGTCCTTGATGTCGAACAGGCCCCAATCATCGAGCGATTGGGGATTCTCCTCGGCGTGGAAGGTCACGCCGGACGGGCGGGTCGCGCACCCCGCGAGGAATAGCGACAACAAGATCAGCAGCAGTAATCGCGTCATGGGCGTCAGCGCTTTTCGATCATCGCAGGCGGCAGGCTGATCGTCGGCAGCCGGGTGGCGGGGGCGCAATCGACACTTTCGTCGATTTTGGCACCGGCGAATTTATGCGCGGCATCGATATTGAGCAGCTTGGCCTCGCCATTCTGGACGCAGATGCCGGGCTTGGTGATCTTGGGGTTGGTGAACCCGTCCCACAGCACCGCCGGGAGCGCACCACCGCCAAGCGCCTTGAGTGGCGCATAGCGTGCACCGGGATTATTGCCGCCGCCTGATATGCGGTTGCCGGTGACATAGATGTTTTCCGGATAGGGATCATAGGCTGCCGCAATGCCACGCGTCGCTTCGAAACCCAGCGAATAGAAGCTGGAGATGATGACGTTGGCGGTCTGGTTATCTTTCAGATCATTGTCGAAAATCTCGACATCGTCATTGGAGTTGATGATCACGCCCGAACCCGGCGGGACGGAGGCGACGGCGGTGCCCTTCGTCGCGAAATTGGCGTGGTTGTTAGCGGTAACCTTGTTCTTGTACACGCGGGTCTTGCTGCCGGGGACGGGCAGATCGGGCATGTTGAACACCAGGATGCCGCCTGCATTATCGGTGACGATATTGTCGTACACGTCGGCACCGGTCGAATTCTCGATCTCGATGCCCGCGACATTCTGTTCGGCGCGGTTGTTGCGGACGATGACGTTGGTCGACTGGCCGACATAGATGCCCGCGTCCGACGCGCCCTTCACCACGCTGCCTTCGATCAGCACATTGGTGACCTGGACGGGGTAAAGCCCGTAGGCACCGTTGGACGTCTTGGGGCCGCCGGTCCATTCGGCGCGGACGCGGCGCATGACGGCGTTTTTGGTGCCGTTGACCTTCAGCGCATCGCCCTTGCTGTCCTCGATCGCAACGTCTTCCAGCGTGAAATCATCGCCCGTGACGAGCAATCCTTCCGCGCCGGAGCTTTGGCGTTTGAACGACAGGATCGACTTATCCATGCCCGCACCGCGGATCGTAACGCCGGGCACCGCAACACTCAGCGAGCGGGTGAGCGCGTATTTGCCCACCGGAATCAGCACCACAGTGCCGGGTTTGGCATCGAGCAGTTGCTCCTGCAGCTTGGCCTCGAACCCCGCGTCGATCACGAAACCTTCCGCATCGGTCTTGGGTACGGCCGAGCAGCCGGCGAGGAGCAGGGCCGTGGCGCAAAAGGGCAGGGCGGCAGTGATCGCAGTGTGGCGCATGGCGCATCTTCTCCCGATGGCCGGTGTCGCCGGCTTGTCGGGTCGCACCCTAGGGGGATCGGCGTGCCGCTGGCAACGCCCTCACGACCAAAAGCTAGGAAAAATGGCTCCCTGAGTTGAAGTATAACTACTCATTCGCCTTCGTTCGCCAAAGATCGCAAAAGCCCTGTAAACCTGCGCTTAACCGTTGCCTATGCACCGTCACGGTTCGTTGACCTTCGCCATAAACCGGGTATGAGTGTGGTAACGGATGAGGGCACGATTTTATGGCGAAATTGTCAGCACAAAAAGTTGAGAGGGCCGGGCTGGCCGATAAGCAAGGCAAATGGGTAGGACTCGGGCCGGGGAGGCACGGCGATGGCGATGGGCTGTATCTGATCGTTAAGCCCAGCGGCGCACGGTCATGGGTTCTCCGGGTCGTTGAGGCGGGAACCAAGAAACGGCGTGATGTGGGCTTGGGGTCTGTCGCCAAACTCTCGCTGGCCGAAGCGCGGGAGAAGGCTGCCGAACTTCGAAAACACGCTCTGAACGGTCGTAATCCGTTTGCCGAGCGCGATCGTAAGCACTTCGCTCCAAAGACATTCCGCGAAGCAGTCGAGGCCGTGCACGAAGCGAAACGGGACGGTTGGAGCGAGAAAAACTCCGATTCCTTTCTTTCGACGCTCAAGGAATATGCTTACCCCGCCTTAGGCGATCTTCTCGTTGAGCACATCGACGCCGATGATGTTGTTCGCGCGCTTAAGCCGATATGGAACAGCAAGCCCGCGACGGCGGTTAAGGTTCGCCATCGCATCGGGCTCGTGCTGTCTTACGCCAAAGCGTCAAAATGGCGAACAACCGAAGCGCCGACGCGTTCGATCTCGCTTCTGTTAAGCTCCCAAAAGGTCGCAAGCGTGCCTATGCCGTCGATGCCGTATGAACAGGTTCCGGCTTTTGTCGCGGATTTGAAGGCTAAGCCGGAAACCATCGGTCGCCTCGCACTCCTGTTCCTGATCTACACCGCCGCCCGATCGGGTGAAGTGCGAACGGCGCGCTGGTCGCATATAGACTTGGACAACGCCCTTTGGCACCGGCCTGCCGATCTGATGAAGGCCGACAAGGCGCATACCGTCACCCTCAACCCTCAGGCGGTTGCGCTGCTGCGCGCACTGGACGGACAGCGCTTGCTCAAGCTGGATGGCCTTGTATTCCCAGGTGCGGGCGGGAAGGCACTATCCGATATGACAATTTCAAAGGTCATGCGTGACGCGGGCCTTGCCTTTGTCCCGCACGGTTTCCGAAGTTCGTTCCGCGATTGGGCAGCGGAAATGATGCCCACGATTCCCGATCCCGTCGCGGAAGCGGCGCTTGCCCATACCGTCCCGGACAAAGTTGAACGGGCTTACAAGCGAACGGCGTTCATCGACATGCGCCGTAAGCTGTTGGACGGCTGGGGAGGGTATGTCTCGGGCGCGTCAAACGTTGTTCGGCTGGCACAGGTGTCGGCGAGCGGGGCATGAAGGAATCTTGGCCCGAGGGCGCTGCATGGGCACAGGAACTTGCGCGCCGTCTGCAAGATCGTGTCGCTACCTATGAAAAGGCAAGTGCCGCAGCCCTGCGTCGAAAAAATGCCGCGCACATGCTTGCCGAAGTGGTGAAGGGCTTGGAAGTTGTGCCCGGCATCACGCCAGCCATGTTGATGCCGTTCAAGGATTTGCAGATATTCGTGGCCGATCTGGAGCGCGGGCGACGTCATCCGTGGTCTGCTCCCATCAGCGTGGGTGGAACCAATCAGGAATCGGTCGCTGAAACAGAGCTTCGCATTTGGACTATCATTGTTGCGATGGTGCTCATCGACGCAGGGTTTGCTCGAAAGAAAGCTTACCAGAAGATTGAAGCGGCAGCGGCTTCGACTGGACGGGAAATGCCTTGGCGGACGATCCAACGATGGTTGCTAGAGTGTGAAAGGGGTAGCGATCCCCGTCTTGACATGGTTCGGCAGCGCTTCGACCAGTTTTGGGTTCAGCTTGAGTGTCGCCATGGAGGCCTCGCTCATCGCTGCCCCGAAAGCGGGGGTGGCAACTGTGCCGACATCAAGGCCTACGCCGAAGCCGTGCTTGCGAAGACCTTCACGCAGGGGCAGTTGAGAGACGGGTTCATTTCGTAGCGTTTGAGTGAACCTGCCGTCGTGAGACGTCGGCCTTCGTGGCGAACGGTTGTCGTTCGCTGCACAAGGAGCCGCTCACATGGAACCACTTGCATTACCGCCTAAAGCAGCATTTGCCGCGATCGGCGTCGGCGTAACTAAAGGGTATGAATTGATCGCGTCGGGCGATCTCGTTTCGTTCAAGATCGGACGGGCAACCCGCATCACATCGGACAGCGTTCGCGCGTTTGTTGCACGGCAAATTGCCGAGCAGGCTGCGTGATCGACCATGGCAACAGCCACGGTAAGGGCACCGAAGCCCGGTAACGCAAAAGGCCGCCCCGGCACAGGGCGGCCTAGTGCAATTTTCATCAACAACGACAAGTCGGCATCTACCGAATTTGAAGTCTCCGCGCAAGTTCTCGCCGCGAAATACGGCATCACCCAGCACCACGCCCGCACTGTGCTGTTCATGCTTCGGGGAGGTCGTGATGAAGGGTAGTGATCTCGAAGCCGAGATGTTCGGCGCGGCTGATAGCGTAAAACAGCCACACCTCGATCGAATCCGCGCTCTGGGTGTGACCCCGGCGACAATCGCTTGGCTGGGGTCTTGGTCGGTGCCGTTCGGCGTCGTTAGCGCCACAACCGAAGCCAGCGGGATTTACCAGCCCGGCGATGGTCCAGCGCACATCTTGCAGCCCGTTTTTGATAACGGGAACCTTATCGATCTCGTCATCTGGCATTCTATGCGACCGGAACGCTGGTGGACACGGACTGGTGTCGCCTGGGCGCTGAACGTCGATGACATCGCTGCGATTGATCGGTGGGGCGGCGATGCTCTTCATCTGCACGCATCACCTCTCGACTGGTTGAAAAACGGAGCGACCGGGGCTGTCGTGCTGGACTGGTCCGCACCCGAGGTAGCAACGCTGCGGCAGCACGATCGGATTGAATGTTCGACGCCAGCACTCGCTGCAACGCTGACCCACGCTCTGCAGACTTCGGTGCATATGCCTGCAATCGAAACCAAGGAGAACCGGCTTGCCGCGTGACTTCGCCAGCGCCGCTGTGCGCATCGATAACATTGAGCCTTTCGTTCCGCCGCTGGCCCCGCTGGGGTTAGATGAATTTCTCAAGCGGTCGTTTCCGCCCCGTGAACAGTTGCTTGCTCCGTGGTTGCCCAGGAAGGGGTTGGCGCTGGTATTCGCGCCGCGCGGGGTGGGGAAGACGCACTTTTCGTTGGGAGTAGCCTATGCCGTCGCAAGCGGGGGGCAGTTCCTGAAGTGGAAAGCGCAAAAGCCTTGCCGCGTGCTGGTGCTGGATGGCGAGATGCCAGCTGCCGCGTTGCAGGAACGCTGGGCGGGCCTCGTGGAAAAAAGCGTGCATGAACCGCCGAGCGGCGCACACGTCCGCATCCTCGCGGCTGACCTGTGCGAGTTTGGCATTCCTGATCTCTCGACCGAAGCCGGGCAGTCGCAACTTGAACCACACATTGGCGACGCTGAGCTCATCGTGGTCGATAACCTGTCCACGATCTGCCGGTCGGGAAAGGAAAATGAGTCCGAAAGCTGGGGAATCGTGCAGGCTTGGGCATTGCGCCAGCGCCGCGAAGGCCGGTCGGTCCTGTTCGTGCATCACGCGGGAAAAGGCGGCGAGCAACGTGGAACGTCGAAGCGCGAAGATGTAATGGACTCGGTGGTCAAGCTGTCGATCCCCAGCGATTACAGCCCGGTTGATGGTGCACGGTTCATCGTCAACTTCACAAAGTCGCGGGGCTTTTCTGGGCCGGATGCCGAGCCCTTCGAGGCCGCGCTGCGAGATGGCGATTGGGCGATCAAGTCACTCGATGACTTGCGCACCGCTCAGATCCTTGAACTGCATGCCGAGGGCCTCAATCAACGCGACATCGCCGCCGAGGTTGGCGCGAGTGCCGCAACCGTGAACCGCACGATCAAGCGATTTAAGGCGGGGGGTTAGATGACCCTGAAAGCTCTGGCCCACGAGGCGCTGGCGCGCATCGCCGCTCAAGATGTTTCATCTGAAACAGTCGATGAAACACGGCTGCAACGAATGAAACAGGGGGGTGAACCATGTTTCACTGACGCCCCCGCTCGTTTCATACCCATGAAACACGCAAACCCCCAGAAAACTGCCAAAAACGATGTTTGTTTCACTGTTTCATTCCCTAGAGATGGAACGCGTGAAACAGGTGCGATCATGCCCGATGGCTGGGACGCGCTTCCTGATGTCGTCATCATGGGGTTGCGCCGACTAGAGACGATGGCTCGACCTTGCGGTGTCGATCCTGCCGCATGGGCCGAGGTCGTCGTTGATGCTCTCAGGATGGCCGATGACGGCACGGCTGCAAACGCAATGGCGCTGGGCTGGACGATGGCCGATCTGTTCGGCGCTGTTCCCGATAGGGAAAGTCTGGCGGTCTGGCTGCGCGGTCGCGGGCCGGTGTTCTTGTGCGGTGATTTGGCGATCGTCGATGTCGATGCGACGCGGCGGTCCTGTTTTAACAGGGCAATAACAGGGGGCGTGCCTGCCCGAATGCTTTGGGAGATGAGATGATGACAACCGGGTTGAAGAAGCGCGTGGCCGAGCTGGAAACTCAACAATCGACGGGGGCGGTGCGCTGCGTTTTTCTGTCGGAGGGTGAGGAAGCGCCAGAGGAAGCCGCTGGCGAAACCCTAATCGTTGTTAGGTGGATCGAGGGAGAGGGGGCATCTGATGACGGCGCGTAAAAACGGGGGCAAAACGCGCGGCAAGCCGTTCCAGCCCGGCAATCCGGGACGCCCTCCAGGCGCTCGCCATAAGGTGACGCTGGCAATCGAGGCGCTGTTAGAGGGGCAACATGAGGCGTTGACGCAGGCGGCTATCACTAAGGCGCTGGATGGTGACACGGTGGCGCTGCGGCTTTGCTTGGACCGACTTGCACCCCCTCGGCGGGATGCGCCTATCGCGGTTGCCCTGCCGCCTGTTCGTAGCGCCGCCGATGCGGTGGAGGCGTCCGCAGCGCTGCTGGCGGCGGTTGGTGAAGGCGAGGTTACGCCGGACGAGGCGGGGCGGGTCATGGCGCTGCTGGCTGCTCACAAGGGCATTGTCGAGGCTGGCGACCTCGAAGCACGGATTGCGGCACTGGAAACGAAGGGAACGGCAGGATGAACGCGTTGGATAAGCGGCTTCGCAAGATTGAAGAACGGCAGGATGCACGCCGCCCGAGCCGTTGGGTGTCGATTATCGTTGACCCAAGGAAGGGTGAGACGGTGGAATCAGTGCAGGCAGCTTATGCCGCAGAGCACGGTTCGCTGGACGGCGTCGGCGTCATCTCGTGGATTGTTCGCGACATAATCGATCCGCCTCAGCAATCGGTTGCGTAACGGGGTGACGCGCTTAGTGCTTCCGCGAAACATTTCTTCGATCTGTGCTGGTTTTAGCGCTATGTCGGTTTACCTGCCGAGAAGGCTGAAAAGATGAAAATAGTCATCATTGCAGCGTTTGCGGCAAGCGCACTTTTGACCGCTCCTTGTTACGGGCAAACCGCCAAGGCCAAAGAGCCGTGGAACATGAGCGTACAGGAGCTGTGCGAATCTCTGCAAACGAGCGGTCAGCGATGCAACATCTACGGTGACCCGATAGACGAAGAGATGCTCGGGCCGGGGCCTCACACGTTGGTAGTGTCTGATGGTCAAGGCATGACACGGTTTGAATATGCCACGGGCGCACGATGCCTACGCGCACGCATTTCGGTTCAAGAACAAGCCGACGGGGCCGCTCAGGAGCGGGCCAAAGGGGGCACTGGTTCCATCATCGGCGGGCGCAGAATCCATGCGGTGTGCGTACCGCGCTGACAGTTAAAACGACTGCTTTCGGCACGAGGGCTAGGCGACCGCAATTGGGTGGATTCCTGTCCGACAGCTTTCGGGTAGCTCAAATGCGATAGCTGCCCTTCGATCGCGCTACGCCGCGACGGCAGGAGCCGACCCAGGTCTTGCAGTTCGTCGACCGACATGTGGCCGTCCGCTTCTTCGCAGAACCGGTAATTAGCCCACAATCGAGCCGCTCGGCCGCGACGCGCCAATCTTCAGCGAAAATCGCGCGACCTCAGCTTGTAGCGTGACAGTTTATCGTAGAAAGTTTTTCGCGGAATTTTTAGGTTCTTTGCCGCAATAATTGCGCTCCCATTCGCGATTCTTAGCGCTTCTTCCAGCACCGACCTTTCGAAATCCGCCACGATCAGATGCAGTGGCCGGTCAGTTGGCTCTGCGGCCGGCGCAAGACCGAACGATGACAGACCGAGGGTGAAGGCGCGCGCAAAGGCGCGAAGTTCGTGCAGGTTTCCGGGCCAGTCGTGGGTCTGGATATGGTGCCACTCAGCCTCGCCGATCGGACCGGCCTGCCGACCGGAAGTGCCTTCCATTTCGCCGACAAAGCGTCGGAAAATTTCGCCGATATCCTCCCGCCGAATGTTCAGCGGCGGAAGCGAAATTCGGACGGCGCCGAGTCTGCTTTCCAGACTAGGCGCGAGTCCGTCGTCGCTCGCTCCGGCGTTGCCACCGGTTGCTACGATGATCCTGAAATCGAGTTTGCGCGCTCGCTGGGCGCCCATCGGCAAGATGGTGCGGGTGTCCAAGGTTGAGATCAGGCGTGAACGGACCTTGCCTTCCATCTCGGCGATGTCGTCTAGAAACAAGGTGCCGCCGCTTGCCCGTTCGATCAGACCCATCCGCGACAGCCCGACGCCCGGTTCGCGCCCGAATAGGATCAATTCGGCATCGCGATGCGCCGCGAGCCCCTGATCTATTGTGACGAACGGGCGGTTCGCACGCGGGCTGAGATCGTGGAGCATGCGGGCGCAATAGGTCTTCCCGGTACCGCTTGCGCCTTCGAGAACTGCGTCGATATCCGCGCCTGCGACGGCGGTAATGACGCTGCGCAAGGTTTCCGCCGCTTGCGAAGATCCTATGATACCAGTTTTGTCGCGATTGATCAGGGCGGATCGCAGCCGTCGGTTTTCCAGCACCAGGCTGCGCTTCTCCGCCGCCAGCGCGATGGCGCGTTCGATCTCCGCGATCGAATAGGGCTTAGTGAAGAAATCGGCGGCACCCTTTTTCAACATGTCGACGGCCATCTGCACATCGCCATGGCCGGTGGTGAAGATTACGGGGATATCTGGGTCGAGCTTCCTGACGAGATCGAAGAATTTGATGCCGTCAAGGCCAGGCAAGCGCACATCGCTGATGACGACCCCGTCGAATTCCGGCCCCAACTCCTGGATGGCGTGGCGCGCGTCGTTGAACAAGGTGACATCGAAACGAGCAAGGCGGAGCGCCTGGGTTACGGCTTCGCCAAGAGCGGGGTCGTCCTCGATCAGGACAATCCGGGTGGTCGCTTCCGCCTTCATACGAGCGGGACCATCATGGTAAAGCTCGCACCCGCCCGACTGGCGTCTGCGGTCAAGTCACCACCAAGATTTCGCATGATTTCCTGCGATATGACCAGGCCGAGGCCCAAACCTTCCGGCTTGGTTGTCGCAAAGGGTTGGAACATGCTTTCGAACTGTTGGTCGGTCAGTCCAGGCCCGTTGTCGGAGACGGTCAGCAAACACCGGTTGTCTTGCCGCGTGATGGCAATTTCGATCCGGCCGCCGACTCCGGTGGCGTCGATTGCATTCTGGATAAGGTTCATCAACACCTGCTCCAGTCCGACATGCTCTCCCCTGACAATGGTCTGCATCGCCGGGGCATCGGGCAGCTTCACGACGATGTTGGATTTCTGAATGCGCTCACCCAACAGCAGCATCGCGCCTTCCACGACCTCGTCGATTAGGACATCGCGCGGCTGGGATGGGGTTCGTCGGCTGAAAAGGCGAAGTTCATCGGTGATCTTGCCGATCCGTTCGGTGAGCGAGACAATTTTGCCGAAATTTTCTTCCGCCGATGCGGCGTCGCCAGCGGCGATCAGCCTGCTGCCACTTTCGGCGAATACCCGGACTGCGGCAACCGGTTGGCGGATTTCATGGCCAACGCCTGCCGTTACCTGGCCCAGAATCGCGAGGCGATTGGCCTGCTGTAACTGATCGCGAAGCTTGGCGGTGCGCTCGCTAAGCTGCGCTTCGGCTCGGGCTTCGCGGCGGCGCATCGTCAGGACAATCCCGCCGCCGACCAGAAAGGCTGCCACCAAGCCCAGTATCAGCGCCAGCCTTGCGTTCGCGTTCGCCGCGGATAGGCGTGGCGAGGGATCGGCGAGCAGATGCAGATCCCATCCGTTGGGCGAAATCGGTTGCTTGGTTTCGATCAACGATGTGCTGACCAGCGTCGAATCGGCCGCGAAATCGGGCATCGGCGGGAGGTTCGACAATCCGAACTGGAGTTGATCAGCCGACTTGTCGCGCTTTGCGGAGTCTCGCGGGCGTATGGTATGAAATCGCCAATTGGGATTGCTGGTTACCAGTACAACACCATCGGCGTCGGTAACAAAGACGCCGGCAGTCGCATCGTGCCAGCCGGTCTCCAGCCGGTCGAACTCCACCTTGACCGCGACTATGCCGAGCTTTCGTTCGCCATTGTCGACTCGTTGGGCGATATAGAGACCGGGACGCCGGCTGACCGTTCCCAGCGCAAACTGGGTCGCGCTCCCGCGGGCCATAGCCCTGACGAAATAGCGGCGGAACCCATAGTTTGAGCCGACGAAGCTGGTCGGCAGCTGCCAATTGCTTGCGGACAGCGTGGTGCCCTTGGCATCCGTCAGGTAAATCGCAGCGGCACCGGTTTGCGCAGCGAGCTCTTCCAGCCTGCGATTGAGTATTTTCTCATTGCCCGCATCGCCCGCCAGCAAGTCGCGCACTTGCGGGTCTTCCGCGAGAACAAGGGGGACAAGGGAGAATTTCTCGAGTTCGCTTCGCAAGCCTGCCGACAGGGTAGCGGCGTCCGCCGCCGCTACCTTTCGAGCTTCGGCAAGCGCGGCGTTCCGCATGGTGCGGTCAAGACCGATATAGGCGAGTAATCCGCCGATCAGGATCAAGCCGCCGATGATCGACAACAGTGTTAGGCGCCTGCGCGAGTCTGATCGCCTGATTACACGCCCATCCATGCGGTATCTGTGCGAAATTCCGCAATTGGGTCAATCAATTTGTGCGGAAAATCGGACAAATAACGCTCTCAATCGATCTAACGAATTGAAAAAAAATCAAAGTGGCATTTCTCTTGTTTTGCTTGTGGCACTGCCTCCTCTCCCTAAGATTTGCTGGATAATAGCGGTACTGACCGAAAACAGGAGGGGAAGGCGATGGCGACCGAGCGCACGGTCACAACGGATCCGCGAATCCGCACGCGCCTCCCTTTCTATCGTATGCTCTATGTCCAGGTCCTGGCAGCGATCGTCCTCGGCGCAGTGGTAGGCCATTTCGCGCCCGAAACCGGGGTAGCGCTCAAGCCGCTGGGCGACGGCTTTATCAAGCTGGTCAAGATGATCATTTCGCCCGTCATCTTCCTGACGGTCGCGTCCGGCATCGCTGGCATGCGCGACTTGTCGTCCGTGGGTAGCGTCGCGGGCAAGGCCTTTGTCTATTTCCTGGCGCTATCGACGCTGGCGCTGATTATCGGGCTGGTGGTGGGCAATGTCGTCCGTCCGGGAAGCGGATTGAATATCGACCCTGCATCCCTTGATACCGCTGCTGTCGCAACCTTCGCACAGTCGGCGCACGCGCAGACGATTCCCGCCTTCTTGCTGGACATCATTCCGACGACATTGTTCAGCGCAATGACTGAGGGCAAGATCCTGCAAGTACTGCTGGTCGCGATCCTGACCGGCGTTGCCCTGTCGGCTACCCGACCACAAAGTAACTTGGTGCTTGACGTGATCACCGCGCTCAGCGGGGCGGTGTTCAAGCTGGTGCACATGCTGATGAAGCTGGCGCCCATCGGGGCGTTCGGAGCGATCGCCTTCACGATCGGCGAGTTCGGCATTACCTCGCTCGCCAATCTCGCGGCGCTGGTTGCGACCTTCTACCTGACCTCGCTGCTGTTCGTTCTCGGGGTGCTGGGGATCGTTTCCCTACTCGCCGGCTTTTCGATCTTCTCGCTGATCAAATTTCTGCGCGAAGAGCTGTTGCTGGTGCTGGGCACCTCGTCGTCGGAAGCCGCGCTGCCAAGCTTGATGGAAAAGATGGAGATCGCCGGATGCCGCAAGTCGGTCGTCGGGTTGGTCATCCCCACCGGGTATTCGTTCAATCTGGACGGCACGAATATCTATATGACGCTGGCAGCTTTGTTTATCGCGCAGGCGGTTGGAGTCGAACTATCGTTGAGCGAACAGCTGACGCTGGTGCTTGTCGCCATGGTCAGTTCAAAGGGCGCGGCGGGCGTTACAGGTGCCGGTTTCGTTATTCTGGCGGCGACTCTATCGGTCGTACCGTCGGTTCCGGTCGCGGGCATGGCGCTGATCCTGGGCATCGACCGGTTCATGAGCGAATGCCGCGCGCTGACCAATTTCATCGGCAATGCGGTCGCGACGATCGTCGTCGCCCGGTGGGAAAAGGCACTCGACACCGAACGACTGGCGGCGGCGATGGCGGGACGACCGATGCCGTTGCCCCAAGAGGATAGCGAGCGGCACGAGCGCAGCGAGTTGCAGCCACTGCCTCTGGATGTCGCGGCATGATCGCGCGCCGGGCGTTGCTGCACTCCGCGGTCGCCGCCAGCGTGCTGGCAACATTCGCCGCGCCTATTCGAGCTAGGGGTGCCTCGAGCGGCAACGTGCCAGAGGAAATCAAGCTTTGGCCTGGAACGCCTCCCGGGCGCGGCAAGGCGAGCGGCCCTGAGGAAATCGGCACCAAGGGGGCCAGCATAGGGGCCGTGTCGAATATTTCGGTCCCCCGCATGCGCGTCTATCGGCCTGATCGCCCCAATGGCGTCGCGATCCTGATGTGCGGGGGGGGCGGCTATTTCCGCATCCAGATCGCGAAGGAAACGACGCCGGTCGCGCTCTGGCTTCAGGCGCGTGGTTTCACCGTATTTGATCTGCTGTATCGGCTCCCCGCCGATGGTTGGGACGCGAACGTGCCCTTCATGGATGCGCAGCGGGCGATGAAAATCATCCGCACCCGCGCCCCAGATTTCGGGGTCAATCCGGCGCGGATCGGCATCATGGGTTTTTCGGCCGGCGGCCATCTGGCAGGCTTTACCGCCTTGCAGAGCGGTCGTGCGCTCTATGACGGCAACGATCGTTTTGAAGCCACGAGCGCGCGACCCGATTTCGCGGCGCTGTTGTTTCCGGTCGTGTCGCTGCGCAAGCCCTATCTCACGCGAACACGGCGCTATCTGATCGGCGAGACGCCAAGCGAGGCGGCAGAGGCGGCTTGGTCGCTGGATACCTATGCCGCAAAGGAGTCGCCGCCGACGATCATCTTCGTCGCTGCCGACGACCCGACGACGCCACCCGGACACGCCATCACGCTATTCCAAGCGCTGATCGCCAAGGGCGCGTCGGCAGAACTGCACTTTTTCGAAAAGGGCGGGCATGGTTGGGGGCTCGGTACCCCCGATCAGACGCTGAACCAATGGCCGGAAATGTTTCAAGCCTGGATCACCAGGCGGAAATTCGACTGACACCTAACTGGGGGGAAACGATGCGTATCAAAAATTTTGCGAGAATGGTTCTGCTTTGCGGCACGAGCATGGTTGCCGCGACAACGGCAGCACACGCTCAAAACAGCACCACAGCCAATAGCGGAAACACGTCGGCGAGCGCCGGCACTGATCAGGACATCGTCGTCATCGGATCGCAAATCCAGGGCGCAAAGATCAACGACGTCCTTCCCGTTACGGTGCTCGACGAACAGGCGATCGAAAATACGGGTGCCTCTTCGGGTGACGAGCTTTTTCGTGCGATACCTCAGGCGGGCACGGTCGCGTTCAACGAACAAAATTCATCAACGCAGAACAATGTTCGCGGTGACGTCGGGTCGATCAACCTTCGCGACCTGGGGACCGGCAACACGCTGCTGCTGATCAATGGCCGCCGTATGGTGCTGCATCCCGGCTTCCAAACGGAGCTGCTGGTTCCGGTGGTTAGCGCCGACACCAACGAAATCGCCCCCGGCAGTGTCCGTCGGCTGGAAATCCTGCGCGATGGCGCGTCAGCCATTTACGGTGCCGATGCGGTGGCGGGCGTGGTCAACACCGTTCTGAAAGGCAATCGAAAGGGCGGTTTTATTGACGGTGACTATCGCGCATCCGGCGGCACCAGTCTTTACAACGCCTCGATTTCCGGAGGGTATGGCTTTGATTTTGCCGACGGGCGCGCCAATTTGACCGTATATGGCGGCTATTTCCATGAAAATGGTTTGCCGACATCGGGGCGCCCTTACTCTGCGGACGACAATCGCTTGCCGCTCGTCATCGGGACCGATTTCCAGGACGATGCCTCCTTCAACAACCGCAATACATTCGGCCCTTTCGGTCAGTTCGATATTCAGGGAACGTCCCCGGCAACCCGTACCCCGATCGGCGACGATGACTTTTTTCTTCAGCCGAGCACCTTCACCGGCTGTCGGCTGAGTTTCGGCAACGGGATCTGCGCGGCGCCCGGCACGACGCCCACGGCCAACGTGCGCTACAACACCATCTTCGGAAACAGCCTGATCAGCGAAAAGAATCGCTACAATGCGTCGGCTTTGCTGAGTTACAAACTGAGCGACACGATCGAAGCCTATTTCGAGGGTAGTTACTACCGCTCCGAAAACCGCCGCAATATCGATGCTTCGGCCATTCTCAGCGCCGTTCCGGTGGGCATTGCACGTACTGCCTTTTGGAACCCCTTCGGGCCGACGGGCAGTCCGAACCGTCTGCCAGGCACGACAATCGCTGCGACTGGCGTGGATGTCATCATGGAGCGCTACCGCTTCGTCGATGTCGGCAATCGCGATGTCTCGGTCAACAAGGACAGCTATCGTCTGGTCGGCGGCCTGCGCGGCAGTTTAGGCGCCTGGGAATTCGACACCGGCTTCGTCTATTCAGAAGCGAAGACGTCCGATATTGAGCGCAACCGCGTGTCGCTGACGTTGATGCAGCGGCAAATCAACCTGACGACTGCCGCCGCCTATAACCCGTTCAACGGGGGCTGCCTGAACGATCCGGGCCAGGGAGATTGCACGCCCAATCCGCAATCGTCGATTGATCCGTTCCGCATCAGCGTTTTCCGCAACGGCGGCACCAGCCTGGCGCTCGCCGACTTCAAGATCAGCCGTGACGATCTGTTTGTGCTGCCGGGCGGCAATCTCGGCGTTGCCGGCGGCGTCGAATGGAGGCGCGAGACTTTCTTTGACGATCGCGATTCGCGGCTCGATGGCACGATCACCTTTACCGACAGCGTCACCGGCGTTTTCAACGGCAGCGACGTCGCCGGCACGAGCGAATCGCCCGACACCAACGGACGTCGCGAGGTTTATTCAGGGTTCGCCGAGCTGTTCGTGCCGCTGGTGGGGCGCGACATGAACATCCCGCTTGTCGAGCAACTCAATCTCCAGCTGGCGGGCCGGTTAGAACATTTCACCGACATCAACGCGACCGCTGCCGTCCCGCGCGTTGCGGCTTCGTGGACGGTCATTCCCGGCATCACCTTCCGCGGCGCGTGGTCACGGGGCTTCCGGGCGCCGAACCTGGTGCAGGTGAATGACGAAGGGACAACGCGGTCAAACACCCGCGACGATTTCGTTGTCTGCCAGGCGCAGGTGGACAAGCGCACCTTGTCCAGCCTTGGCGCTTGTCCGGGGGCGGGTGTGATCAGCTTCCGTTCGGGCAGCCAAAATCTTAAACCGGAAAACAGCCAGAGCATCAATTTGGGTGTCGTGCTCGAGCCAGGCTTCGTCCCGGGCCTGACGCTGACTGCGGACTATTGGCGTGTAAAGCAGAAGGGGTTGGTCGGGACCTTCGGCGACGACAATGCCATCGCGCTCGATCTGGTGCGCCGCCTCAACGGCAGCACCAATCCAAACGTTATCCGCGCAGCGCCAACCGCCGAAGATATCGCGTTGTTTACTGGCACACGCCTGATGCCGGCAGGGGCGATCATCCGGGTTCTTGACCCCTATCTGAACCTCGATAGCCGCGTATCAATGGGCTGGGACTTCGGCATGTTCTATAAGGTGCCCGATTTCGGCGCCGGTAAGTTCAAGCTCAATCTGAATGCCGCGCGTCTGAAGAGCTTCGTCCAGTCGGCCGGGCCCAATGGCCAGGAACTGCTGGATGCAATCGCCAGCGGGGTCTTGCCGCTTGACGTTTCCGTGGGCGGTTTGGGGCAGCTGCTCGAAGCCGATGGACGGCCGAAATGGCGGCTTACCTCATCGATCAACTGGGAAAAAGGGCCGGTCGAAGTCGGCCTGTTCGGACAATATACCGGCAACGTCTTTGACACGAGCGTCGTCCGCGACATTCTCGTCGTGTCAGACAATCCTAATGCCAATTTCTTTCCGGTCCAAGACCAGTTCATCGTGAACCTGTCGATCGCTTATGAAATAAAGAACAACACGCTACTCAATGGGACGAGAATACGGTTCGCGATCAACAATCTGTTCGGTGAGGATCCGCCGCTGGCCGATGAAGATTATGGATTCTACAGCGACCTGTTCACGGCGCGCGGTCGGGTATTCCACGTCGAACTGCGCAAGAATTTCTAACCGGCCATGCGGGTTAGGATGAATGCGCGATTTTGGCTGGTCGGTGTCGTATTGGCGGTGGGGGCGTGCGCGCACAATGCGCCCCCACACACGCCGAAAGTGGTTCCGGTTGCCCACTCGGCTTGCGTCACGGCCGGTGTTTCGTTGCGCTTCGATTTCGAAGGTGCGTCGCAATCGCGCTGCATCATCGACGGCGAGCGGGCGTTTTCGGTTCTGATATCGCCGGAGCACGCGCCGCCGATCAATCCCAGCCCGTGGTATGCGTTCCGTTACAGCGCGGACCCCGGTCGCGCTGTAACCGTGACATTGCGCTATCTGGAGGCGCGACACCGGTATCCCCCCAAGCTCGAAACGGACGGCAAGTGGACATCGCTTGATGTGCACGTGAAGGACGGCGGACGATCGGCAAGCTTTTCAATACCGGCCGGGCAGGGTCGCATTGCGGCGCAGGAAATTTTCGATCCGGCCCGGCACCACGCTTTGCTAAAACGGCTGGCGCGGTCCTCAAATGTGGCGCGTCTGACACTTGGCTTGTCGCATGATCAAAGGCCGATCGAAGCCTTGCGCGTCGGCGACCCCAGTGCTGCTCGGCTGGTCGTGCTGCTCGGCCGCGCGCATCCCCCGGAAGTGACCGGCGCACTGGCAATGGAAGTTTTTCTGACCCGGATCATCGCAGCTGCGGAGGCGGGGCAACTCGAGGGCGTGCAAGTTCTGGCAGTACCCCTGTTGAACCCGGACGGCGTCGCTCGCGGTCACTGGCGTTCGAACCTTGGTGGAGGTGATCTCAATCGCGATTGGGGGGACTTTACCCAACCCGAAACCCGGTCAGTTTCGACTTGGCTTGCTCGATTGCCATCATCGGTGCGTCCAGTCGCGATGGTCGATTTCCATTCGACTGATCGCAACCTGTTTTATGTTCAGGGACCGGATGAGACTGATGAAGAGCAGGAGCGTTTCCTGGTGCGATGGCTCGGTGGACAGGAACAGGCGATACCCGGCTATCCCTTCACCGTCGAACGGCGCAGTGCGACCAACGCGTCAAAGACCTCAAAATATTGGTTTCATCGCACTTTTGGTATCCCGGCCTATACCTACGAAGTCGGGGACGAAACCGAGCGCGACGGCATCGAACGTTCGGCCATTATTTTTGCCGATCGCTTCGTTTCTGCGCTCCAGACCAGACAGTAGATCGCTCTGCCGAACTGAATCGGCCCCTGTTGCGTTCAAATCGTCAGCGATACTGATCCCGGACAAATCACAGGAGCGGAGTGCACCTTTAGGATTAGCCGATCGATTTACACGCAATGCTCGGGTTCTGGTGCCAGGTTTCGACTGCGCGAGAAAGGAAAGCCGACTTTCCGTTCGCGGACAGCGTTGCCCTTTCGAGAATCTGACGCTGGTAAATGGTAATCGTAGTCTGCTCCCGAAAGCCGACATTCGGCAATCGATTTGGGAATGGCCACTAAGTCCCAGCTGCGGACCTCCAGCGAAGCGAAAAGTCTTCGGAATGAACGGCAAGTTTCAGGAACGCCGATCGCTGCCTCGAAAGACCGAGATTGGGGCGAAAGCCGACAGGCCGGTTTTTATGAGTTTACAGCCCAACGTTAACCCATGTGTCCAGCCAACGAGGTGATGATCGCGGACCGGTGTTTCGTACTCGTCAATCATAGCGCTTGCCGAATCATGTTCACGATGTGTTCTGTGGGCGCGCATGTCCTACAGGCCGATCCGAACGCTGCTCGACGCTGCCAACGCGGGGCTATGTCTCCAGATAACGTGTGGCGGCTGTGGACGCCGCGCAATCTTTCGCGCGTCTGAGTTTCGGACGGTCTGCCGCGCGAATACCGAATTGCCCAATCTGGCGCGGCGACTCAAATGCAAGGGTCTTGCAGGGCATGTTGAGGGCTGCGGACATCGTGGCGCTCAAATCCTGCCAATTGATTGGCCGCCAGTCGATCCCGCCCCGCCATTGCCAAAGCCGATAGCCCTTCCAGCGCCCAAGGGTGTGGACCCGGATGCATGGGCGGTCGCCGACGAACGTGAACGCAAAAGGCTGCTCAGAAATGCGAGGGGCTAGGTCGTGGCGCTGATTGTCAAAACGCCGGCGGATATCGGTGCGATGGACTCTGAACCCAATATCAGGAACAAGATGAGCCGGGGTAAACTTACAGCGGTGTTCTTGATCCAATGCCTAGAGGCTATCGGTACGTCATCCTTGCGGCTTTCGGATGGCTAGCATTAACCGGGCAGCACCCAAGTCCACGCACTGAGCGCGAGCAAACCAAAGCCCAGCAGTCCATAGCTAATAGCCTGTCGAACATCGCGACGACTAATCACGATCTGGCCGAAAGGGCGAAGCGCCCGCCAAAGCGCGAGCCATGCGGCCCCCGCAATTATCAGAGCGATGACGATCTGTGCGCCCAATGGAAAGCGGCGGACGCAGCCGCTGACGCCGCCTGGTGGGCACAATGGGGGACATGGTTTAGCGGGATCAGCACATTGCTCGTATTGTTGGCTTTGAGTTTGGCCTATCAAGCCAATTCCATTGCGCGAGAAACTGCCGGCCACCAACTTCGCGCTTGGTTGCTCCTTGATCGATTCAATCTCGATACCATCACAACGCCAATGTCCGTGCATTCGGAGGTGTCCGCTCAAATAATTAATGCGGGCCAGTCCCCCGCGAAAAACGTGTCGATTTCTACAAGTTTCAGATACCCAATTTCGCTTGCAGATATAGCTACTCATAAGCCTGCTGATTGGCCCCCGACCGCCCCACGGGGCGTAATAGGTCAGGGCGGAACGGCCCGAGGTTCCCACGAAACAGTTGAAAACTCTGACGACTTGCGAAGGGGGATATCGTGCATCTGCCGAATTGAGTATCGGGATTCTGTCTCGAACCAAGATCGCCATACCCAATTTCAAGCACATATTCGCCTTATCCAATCGGGCGACCGCTTCGCTCTTCGATGGGAAATAATTGGCGAGGTCGACGCCACCTAACCCCATCGCGACCGCAAAAAATAAACACGCTCTTAATTCCCTATCGGAGCGGCGCGAGCAAAGTCACCGTCTACGGTATGGCGGGGCCTTCTTCGGGGCGTTGTGGACTCCGAAAGTTAGGCTGCTACTCTTCCCCTGAAGGAGGAGGGAATGAAGAGATTTACGGACGCTGGCCGTGAGGCGGTAGAAGCCCGCAACTGGTACGCAGCACTTACATTAGCGCTGACACTTCCAGATATTTGCGCTTCGATGGAAGACCCCGGCACAGGTAAGTCTCAGAGGCGCTACGAAAGGTGGTGCGGTAAGTGGCTTGTGCCGATGTACACTCACAATGTGCGCGGCGAACCTCACGTATTCTTCTCGGCTCAGGATTGTTTCCAAGCTAGGTGCAGCCTGTTGCACGAAGGCACCGTTGAGATGAGCCAAAAGCCGGGCGTCACGATGAACCGGATTGCGTTTTTCTCTCTCTGTAGCAGCGACACTAATCAGGCATCCCACACAGTAGACGGCGTTCAGCAAAGCTTTCTTCAGGTTCGAGTATCGAGTTTTTGTGAGCGCATGTTTCGAGCTGTGGACCAATGGGATGAGGCAATGAGCGGAGACCCTAGGATCAAGGCTGCGAAGGAATCTTTGCTTGTGATACATTCACCCGGAGCGAAGATCGGAGGCGTACATTGGGGATGAAAGCGCGACATGGCGATGGGCCAACCGATGAGCGCTTTGACGGTCTAGTCGGTAAAGCACTGGCGACTCCCCCGATCAGCAATGAGGATATCGTTCCGCAATGCGCCGCCCTTCTGCCCTAACGATTGAGGCGACCGCCATCGGTGCGTTGCTCCTATTACAATTTGCCTGGTGGTTATGGGCATGACCGATTGGGAGTTGTGGGCTTGCGCCGTCCAAGTCGAGCAGACCCATGGGGAGCACGCGCCGTTATTCGTTGCTGAACGCATTGGCGCGTTAGCGCTGGCCGGTGATCTGGACGGGGTCGAGACGTGGAAAGGAATCGCGGCGCGACTGGACGGAATGAAAAACAATCAAACAATCAAAACCGCGCAGTAGATAGCGGCGGAACCGCTGCTTTAATCGGGGCGGGGGACGGCATTCAGATAAGCTGCGGCTCGCAACGCAATGTCGCCATTTCTCGCTGCCGTTCGCCGTCAATCGCGTCACCGTGGGGGCGCTAATGTGGTAACGGAATATCGCAAGCCTCGATTAGTCCGCTAAAATCAATGCGTTAACCGAGGGGTAGTGGCTCCCTGAGTTGGATTCGAACCAACGACCAAGTGATTAACAGTCACCTACTCTACCGCTGAGCTATCAGGGAACAGCGAAGCGCAGGCTTTATGGCCGGGTCGCAGCGGATGCAACCCCTGTTTCGCGGATTATGCCGGATTGCCCGGCGCCGGCCGCGATCAGGAGATGAACTGTTCCATCGTGATGCGATCATCCAGTGCATGTTCGGGATCGAACAGCAATGTCAGCTCGCGGCTGCGGTCCATCGCGATATCGACACGCGCGACATCGCGGACTTCGGTCTGGTCGGCGACCGCGCTGACCGGGCGTTTGGCGGGTTCGAGCACGCGGAGCGAAATCCGCGCCTTGTCGGGCAGGATCGCACCGCGCCAGCGCCGGGGGCGGAACGCGCTGATCGGAGTGAGCGCGGTAAGCCCACAGCCGAGCGGCAGGATGGGGCCTTGTGCGGAAAAGTTATAGGCGGTCGATCCGGCTGGGGTGGCCGCGAGGATGCCGTCGCACACCAGCTCGGGGATCACGATCCGGTCGTTGACGGTCACCTCGATCTTCGCGGTCTCTCGCGTTTCGCGCAGAAGGGAGACTTCGTTGATTGCGGGCACCGAATGGCGCTCGCCTGATATCGTTTCAGCAATCATCCGCAGCGGCGTGACCTTGAACGCCTTGGCGCGTTCCAGCCGCCCGTCGAGCCCTTCGAGCCGCCATTCGTTCATCAGGAAACCCACCGTGCCCAGGTTCATTCCGAACACCGGCAGCGGATCGCGCGCGCTTTCCAATTGGCTGTGGAGCGCCTGCAGCATGAAGCCATCGCCGCCCAGCGCCACGATCATGGTCGCCTGATTCACCGGCACCCATTCGTAATTGTGCCGCAGCTCATGCGCTGCCGCCTGCGCCGCCGCCGTGGGCGAGACGACCAACGCGCGCCGCTCATACTGGCTCATCCGCCGGTCACACTCATATGGCGGGCGACGGCGGGGGGACCGCCGGGAGCGATTTGAAAGTCATGCCGCGCCGGTTTCAGCCGCATGGCGGTATCGAGGGCGGCGTCGAGCCCCTCAACGCCTTCGGACCGAAGCACAGATTTCAGATCGACCTGATCATCCTGACCAAGGCACATATAAAGTTTGCCCTCAGTCGTCAGCCGAACGCGGTTGCAGCCATCGCAGAAATTGGCGGTGAGCGGCGAAATGAGGCCAAGTCGCGTGCCGTGATTGCCGACCCGCCAATAGCGCGCCGGGCCGCCGCTGCGATGATCGTCGCGCGACAGATCAAATACCTTCGACAGATCGTCGAACACCTTGGTCAGCGGCAGAAAGCGATCGGCACGGTCCTCGTCGATTGCACCCATCGGCATGGTTTCGATCAGTGACAGATCGAAGCCGTTGCTGCCGCACCATTCGAGCATCGGGGCGATCTCACCCTCGTTGAGACCTTTAAGCGCCACCATATTGATCTTGATCGCCAATCCCGCGCGTTTGGCGGCGAAAATGCCGTTGATCACCTGCGCGACATCACCGTGGCGCGTAATGTGACGGAACACGTCCGGGTCGAGGCTATCGAGGCTAACATTGATGCGGCGAATACCGGCGGCCACCAGCGCCTCGGCATGCTCGGCAAGCCGGGTGCCGTTGGTGGTCATGGTCAGCTCGTCGAGCCCAGCGCCGACATGGCGCCCCAGCCGCCGCACCAGTTCGGCCACGTCACGGCGGACAAGCGGCTCGCCGCCGCTCAGCCTGATCTTGGTGATGCCGCGCGCGATGAACCGCTCGGCGATGATCGCGATTTCCTCAAGACTCAGCAGCGCTGCCTTGGGCAGAAACGTCATTTCTTCCGCCATGCAGTAGCGGCAGCGCAAATCGCAACGATCCGTTACCGAAATGCGCAGATAGCTGATCGTCCGGCCGAAGCTGTCGACAAGGGAGGGGGCGCACGACATGAACACCGAGCTAAGCCTTCGCAGCCCTGCAAACAACCCTGTACCGCAAAGTGGCTTTGCGCATTGGCGAACCCCGCAGCGGGCGTTAGGCTCCCACGGATGAGCGATGCCGCCCGCGACCCCGATGTTGATCCTGCGCGGCACGGCTGCGCAGCGGCGGCGCTGTTCATATTGTCGTTCCGGCAGCGCGATGAACTCGCGGCGCTGGCGTCACGCGGCGGGTGGCAGGTGATCGCCGCGCGCCGGGCGGATGGCGCAGAACAGCGCTTCCTTGCCAGTGGCGCGCAGGTCGCGGTTGTCGACGCGCGCGGTGCGTTGGGTGATGGTCTGGCGGCGGTGGCTGCGTTGGGGGATACGATTGCTGCGAATGGTGGCGCGCTGCTCGTCCTCGTCTCGCGCGGCGACGTTGGCGAGGTGGGGACGCTGCATGATGCGGGGGCGACGCATTTCCTGTCGAGCCCGCACAGCGAGGATGAATTCATTCAAACGCTGCGTTTTGCGGCACGACATGCGGAACGCATGGCGGGCGACTGGAAGTCCGTAAGGGGCCAAGTCGACGCGCTTGGCTGGCGTTACGATCCCAAATCTCCGGCGCTGCAGCTGACGGCCGGTTTAGCTAATATTTTGGCGGCGGGAGACATCACCAGTCCGCGCACATTGCTTCACCGCCTGGCGCACGATGAACGACCGATCGCCTTGCGGGCGCTGCGTCGACTGATGGCATCCGGCGCGGCAACGGCTTTTGCGCATGATCTCCCCGGGGTTGGCCGGGTGGTCCATCATCTTACTGTGGATCGCGACACAGGGGCGATCGATGCTGTGGTCGAGCGGCTGGCGGGTATTCCCGAACCGGCCGCGGTGCTTCGCGAGGCGTTATCGAGCGTGCGCGACGCGGCGGGTGCACGGCTTTGGCTTGACCGGCGGCTGGAAATGCCGGGCGACAAGCCCGTTCAGGCAATGCTGGTCGCACTGAACCGCTTTGACATCGTCAACTCCGCTTATGGTCGCCCGGCAGGTGATGTGCTGCTACGTACGGCGCAGAAGCGGGTCGAGGATATTACCGGCGAGCTATTGGGGCGCGGCGCGATTGTAGCGCGGCTCGGGGGATCGGAATTTCTGGTCGCAGCGGTGGACAATCCCGCTCGGGTCGAACTCGCCGCTGGCCGGATCGCCGAAGCGCTGACGCGGCCCTTTGTTGCGGGCGGTGCGGTGGCGGTGCTTGGCTGTCGGATCGGTATCGCGCCTGCCGAGGCCGGCGATACCACCGCCATGCTGCTGCGACGTGCGAGCGAGGCACTGGCCGAGGCCAAGGCGTCGGACAGCCTGACGATCCACATCGCACGCCGTGACGGGGAAGAGGGCGCACCGATCGATACGCTCGCGGTCGATCTGCGCCGCGCGATCGAGCAGGGTGAGATCGATATCCTGTTCCAGCCACAAGTCGCGATCGCGACGGGACAGATTACCGGCGTGGAGGCGCTCGCGCGCTGGGACCACCCGACCATGGGGCCGCTTGGCGCCGAGACATTGTTCGCCGCTGCTGATCGCGCCGATCTGGTCATTGGCTTGTCGGATCACATCCAGCGCATTGTGCTCGACCGCGCGGCGCGCTGGCCTGTATCCCTTGGGAAATTACGATTGGCGCTGAATTTGACGGCAGCCGATATCGCCCGGCCGGGCTTTGCCGATATCTTTCTCGACCGCGTCGACAGCAGCGGCTTTCCGCGCGCGCGGCTGACGGTGGAGATCACCGAAAGCGGATTGATCGAGGATCTGAGCATCGCCGCAACGCTGCTCGCGGCGCTGCGCAGTGCAGGGTGTCGCGTCGCGATCGACGATTTCGGCACCGGTTACTCAAGCCTTGCCTATCTGAAGGCGCTCCCGCTCGATTATCTGAAGATCGACAAGAAACTGGCGCAGGACATTGCCGGATCGACTCGCGACCGGATCGTCGTGCGCGGGGTGATCGATATGGCGCGCTCGCTGGGGCTGTCGGTTATCGCCGAAGGGGTGGAAACCGAGCAGCAACTCGATCTGCTCGCCAAGGAAGGGTGCCAATATTATCAGGGGTTTCTGTGCGCCGAGCCGCTGGATACTGATTCATTGGCCGCGTTGATCACAGAAAAAAGGAAATGATGATGAACCGCCCGTTCGGTTACCTGGCGATTTCGGCCGCGATTGTTTTGGCCGCGCCGACTGCTGCTCATCCGCCTGAAAAGCACGCGGTTGAGAAGGTAATGAGCGATAGCGCGGCTGGCTGGAATAGCGGCGATCTTACCCGGTTCATGGCGGTCTATTCGGATGGGCCGGAGACAAGTTTTGTCACCAAGGAGGGCGTTCTGCGCGGCAAGGCGGTGATGAGCGAGCGGTACCGCACAAATTATGATTTCGCCAATGCTGCCAAACGTGGCGTGCTGACCTTCGAAACGCTTGATTTCAGGCTGCTCGACCCAACCCATGCGATCTATATCGGGCGCTACACTCTGACCTATACCGACGGCAAAACACAGAGCGGACCGACCAGCCTGGTTTTTGCGAAGGAAACGGGCGGCTGGAAAATCATCGCCGATCACAGCAGCTAAGCGGCGAGGCTACTCCGTCCCTCTGCGATAGCCAGCACCTCGAGTACCGCAATGACCCCGCCAATAACGCGACCAAGCGCTTCCATCAGCGCGACGGTGTCACTGTCGATCGGTCCTGCTTCCCGCCAATAGGCGCAAATGGCATAGGTTGGCTTTACGTCGCCGATCGGCACCGCGATCAGGCTGCGGATGAAGGTGGCGAGATAGACGTTAAGCGGGATGCCCTCGACATGGGTGATATCGGGGATGATGACCGTCTGTTCCTCCACCATCGCGCGCCCGGCGAGGCATTTGTCGATCGGAAACTGCATGCCGGCCCAAAGCGTGTCGATCGCATCCTCTGCCAAATAATCGGTTTCCTCGCCGATCCGCTTGACGATCGTGATCCCGTCCGCTTGCGCGATTGACCGCGCGACTGGGCGAACGATGTCGACCACGGCGTCGACCGAAGTGGCATGCACAAGTTGATCGACCGTATCGGCCAACAATTTCCAGCGTTCAGCGACAGTCAGACGTGCCAATCGATCCCCCCGGATCAGATGCTATACCGACCAACTATAGTCGTTTCCGAGCATAAAGACAGCATTCAGCCTGCGGCTTTTGCCAGGCCCCGCGCTAGCTGCAATGCACCGTTCAGTCGTGCTTTCGGATCGCCCCAGGCGCGAGTGAGCACCAGCTTGCTGTCCGGACGAAGCTTCGCGATCGCGCCGACGCGCTCGACATAGGCGAGCAGCCCCGGGATGTTCGGGGGCTTGTCATCATGGAAGGATACCAACGCACCACGCGGACCGACATCGATCTTCGAGACGCCGGCTGCCTTGGCGTGCAGCTTTATCTCGATCAGCCGGATCAGATTCTCCGTCGCATCGGGCAGCTTGCCGAAGCGGTCTATCAGCTCGGCGGCGAAGGCCTCGATCCCCTGTGGCTCATCGATATCATTCAGGCGGCGGTACAGGCCCATCCGCAAGTCGAGATCGGGCACATATTCGTCGGGGATGAGGATCGGCGCGTCGATCGTGATCTGGGGGCTGAAATCGCGTGGGCGCTTGGCCATGCCGCCGGCTTTAGCGTCCATGATCGCCTCTTCGAGCATCGACTGGTAGAGTTCGTAGCCGACCTCGCGGATGTGGCCCGATTGCTCGTCGCCGAGCAGGTTGCCCGCCCCGCGAATGTCGAGATCGTGGCTCGCCAGCTGGAACCCAGCGCCCAGATTTTCGAGATCGGACAGTACCTTCAGCCGCTTTTCCGCCGTCTCGGTGACGATCCGGTCGGCAGGCGTGGTCAGATAGGCATAGGCGCGCGTCTTGGCGCGACCCACGCGTCCGCGTAACTGGTAAAGCTGAGCAAGGCCGAAGCGATCGGCGCGGTGGATGATCATCGTGTTCGCGCTCGGAATATCTAGCCCGCTTTCGACGATGGTGGTCGAGACCAGCACCTCGAACTTCTTGTCGTAAAAGGCAGACATCCGCTCTTCGACCTCGGTCGGGGACATTTGGCCGTGGGCGACGACATAGCGAATTTCGGGGACCTCCTTGGTCAGGAATTCCTCGATATCGGGCAAATCCTTGATCCGCGGCGTGACGAAGAAGCTCTGCCCGCCACGGTAATGCTCGCGCAGCAATGCTTCGCGCAGCACCACCGGGTCCCACGGCATGACATAGGTGCGCACCGCGAGGCGATCGACCGGTGGCGTCTGGATGACCGAGAGCTCGCGCAAGCCCGACATCGCCATTTGCAAGGTGCGCGGGATCGGCGTGGCGGTGAGGGTGAGGACGTGGACGTCGGTCTTGAGCGCTTTCAGCCGTTCCTTATGGGTGACGCCGAAGCGCTGCTCCTCGTCAACCACGACCAGCCCGAGCCGCTTGAAGCCGACGCTTTTGGCAAGGATGGCGTGGGTGCCGATGACGATATCGATCGTGCCATCCTCCAGCCCCTCGCGCGTCGATTTCGCTTCGGCGGCGGTGACGAGTCGAGAGAGGCGACCGATCCGCAACGGAAACCCCTCGAACCGTGCGACAAAATTGTTGAAGTGCTGGCGCGCGAGCAGCGTCGTCGGGCAGACGATCGCGACTTGCAGCCCCGCCATCGCCGCGACGAACGCCCCGCGCAGCGCAATCTCCGTCTTGCCAAACCCGACATCGCCGACGATCAGCCGGTCCATCGGCTTGCCCGCCGCCAGATCCTCCAGCACGTCGCCGATCGCGCGATCCTGATCATCGGTTTCGGCATAGGGGAAGCGATCGACGAAGCTCGGATAGGCGCTTGCATCGGGTTCGGCGACATCGGCGGGGCGGAGCGCGCGTTCGGCGGCAATCGCGATGAGTTCACCCGCGATTTCGCGGATGCGTTCCTTCATCCGGCTCTTGCGGCGCTGCCATGCCTCGCCACCCAGCCGGTCGAGCGTTGCGGCGTCATCGCTGCCATAACGGCTGAGCACGTCGATATTCTCGACGGGCACATAGAGCTTGTCGCCGCCGGCATATTCGAGCGCGACACAATCATGCGGGCTCGCGCCGACCGGGATGGAGGTCAGCCCGGTATAGCGGCCGATGCCGTGATCGACATGGACGACAAGATCGCCAGGGGTGAGCGTTGCCAACTCGGCGAGGAAGGCATCGGCCGATTTGCGGCGCTTGGCGCGGCGGACGAGCCGGTCGCCGAGCATGTCCTGTTCGGTCAGCAGCGCCACATCGGGCGCGGCAAAACCGTGATCGAGCGGCAGAACGATCAGCGCGACGCTTTTGTGGGCGACGCCGAGTGCTTCCTGCCAGGTTTCTGCAGCGGAAAGGTTTTTGAGGCCATGGTCGCGCAGCAACCCGGTCAGGCGTTCGCGCGCACCGATTGAATAGCTCGCCAGCACGACCTTGCGATCCCGCGCGCGTTCCGACGCAATATGCGCGACAACCGCTTCATAAACATTGGCGCCCGATGCGCGTTCCGGCCCGAAGTCCTTTGCACCATCGACATTGAAATCGATGACCGTCGCGCTGTCGGGCTCGTGGAATTGGGTGATGAGATGCGCGACTGAGGCGGTCAGCCGATCGGCCCATTCATCGGCCTTCAGATACAGCAATTCCGGCGGTAGCGGTCGATAGCTGCCGGGGTCGCTCGATTGCGCGCGCACCCGATTGGCATGATAATCGGTGATTGCCTCGAACCGCGATTCTGCTGCCGCCGTGACGCCTGAATCGCGCACGATGATCGCGCCTTCTCCCAGATGATCGAAAAGCGTCGTCAGCTTGTCTTCGAACAGCGGCAGCCAATGTTCCATCCCCGACAGGCGGCGGCTTTCGGAGATCGCCTGATAGAGCGGATCGCCGGTGGCATTCGCGCCGAAGCGTTCACGGTACCGGCTGCGGAAGCGCTTGACGCTTTCCTCATCAAGCAAGGCTTCGGAGGCGGGGAGCAGGGTGAAACCCTCCACCCGCCCAGTGGTGCGCTGGTCGCCGGGATCGAAAGTGCGGACGCTCTCGATCTCGTCACCGAAAAAGTCGAGCCGCAGACCGTGGTCCTCCCCGCTCGGGAACAGATCGACCAGCCCGCCGCGCACCGCGAATTCGCCTGAATCGGTGACGGTCTCGACGCGCTGATAGCCGTTTGCCTGAAGCAGCCCCGCCAGTTTGTCGCGACCGATGCGTTCGCCGGGGCGGAGCGTTGCGACCAGTTGCCGGACGCGAAACGGCGTCAGCGTGCGCTGCGCGGCGGCATTGGCGGTGGTGACGAGGAGTTGTGGCCCTTTGCGCGGCTGCTGCAGCCGGTGGAGCGCCGCGACGCGCTCGGCCATCACCCGCAGCGTGGGCGACGCACGATCATAGGGCAAACAATCCCAGGCCGGAAAGCTGATCACTTCGAGCTCGGGCGCGAAATATTGTGCGGCGCTGGCAATCGCGCGCATCTCCGCCTCGTCCGACGCGATGAACACCGCGCGGGTGGTCGCCGCGCGGGCGAGATTCGCCAGCAGCCAGGGGAGGAAGCCGGTCGGCACGCCTGCGAGGGTAAGCGGGGCCTTGGCGGCGAGGATGGTCGAGAGGTTGGGCATTTTGGTTCACATAATCTGAAACGTCACCCCGGACCTGTTCCGGGGTCCACCGTACCCCAATCGCCGGGGTGCGGAGGATGAGTGGACCCCGGAACAAGTCCGGGGTGACGGAACTTGGTCTGGCTAGCTCAAGGTCGGCACGTAATTCAGCGTCTTCAGCGCTGCCAGGATCGATCCCGCATACCGTTCCGGCGCCACATCGGTGCCCATCGCCCAGGCCATGATATCGACATCCTGTTCCTCGAGCAGCGCCTCGAACAAGGTCATCTCGTCATCGGACCAGCCAGCGCCATGCGCGTCGAAGAACCCGCCGATCAGCAGGTCGGCTTCCTTGGTGCCGCGGTGGTGCGCGCGGAAATGCAGGCGTTTCAGGCGAGTGGCGCGGTCCATATTACTTCCAACGGCAATTGGCCGGCGGTGCTTTGCGCGACCGTCGGCTGGGGGTAAGACGGACCAGATAGTCATGCGGCCAGAAATCCTCAATCCACTCTTTGCTGAAGTGACCGCGCTGAAAGGCGTGGGACCGGCGCTTGCCAAACCGCTGGAGCGGCTGGGATTGCGGCGGGTGGTGGACGTGGCCTTTCATCTGCCGACCGGCTGGATCGACCGGGTGGCGCGGGACGAACTCGACATGGCCGATGCGGGGCGGACAATCGCGATCACGCTGACAGCGGTTTCCTATCGATCGAGCGCCGGTCGGGGCCCGACGCGGGCGCAGGCGACCGATGCCAGGGGCAATTATGTCAGCCTCGTGTATTTCGGCGGCAATTCGGGCTGGGTGAAAAAGCTGCTGCCGCTGGGCGAGCCGCGCCGCGTATCGGGTCGGCTGGAAATGTACGGGCAGGAATTGCAGATCGTGCATCCCGATTATGTGCTGCCGCTTGAGGAAGCAGGGGACACGCCCGAGCGCGAGGCGATTTATCCGTTGTCCGAGGGGCTGACCGCGCGGCGGATGGGCCAGATGGCGGCGCAGGCGGTCGAGCGTGCGCCCGCGCTCGATGAATGGATCGAGCCGGGGTTGCTCGCGAAACAGGGCTGGCCCGGCTGGCGCGAGGCGCTGGCACGGATTCATGCCGACCCCTCCGATGCGAAGGCGCGGGCGCGGCTCGCTTATGACGAGCTGTTCGCCAATCAACTGGCGCTCACTTTGGTGCGGGCATCGTCACGGGCGCGCAAAGGCCGGGCGCTGATCGGCGATGGGCGGCTGCGGGCGATGCTGCGTCTGCCCTATACGCCGACGGGGGCGCAATCGCGGTCGATTGTCGAAATCGAGGGCGATTTGCGCCAGTCGCAACCGATGCTGCGGTTGCTGCAGGGTGATGTCGGATCGGGGAAGACGCTGGTCGCGGCGATGGCGCTGCTGGTCGCGGTGGAGGCGGGCGCGCAGGGGGCGTTCCTGGCCCCCACCGAAATCCTCGCGCGACAACATTATGAGAGCCTGCGCGGGCTGCTGAGCGGCCTTCCCGTCAACATCGCGGTGCTCACCGGGCGCGACAAGGGGCGGGTGCGGGAAGCGACGTTGATGGGATTGGCGGACGGATCGATCGACATATTGATCGGCACCCACGCGATTTTTCAGGAGGCGGTTGGCTATAAGGATCTCGGGCTGGTCGTGGTCGATGAGCAGCACCGCTTCGGCGTCGCACAACGGATGTTGCTTACAGAGAAGGGCCAGCAACCGCCGCATCTGCTCGCTATGACCGCAACTCCCATTCCCCGCACGCTGACGCTCGCGCTGTACGGCGAAATGGACGTCAGCCGTCTCGACGAGATGCCGCCGGGTCGTCAGCCGATCGAAACACGGGTGCTGTCCGAGGATCGGCTCGACGATGTGGTCAACGCGCTTGGGCGGCATTTGTCGGCTGGGGGGCAGGCCTATTGGGTATGTCCGCTGGTCGAGGAAAGCGAGAAGACCGATCTCGCCGCCGCAGAGGCACGGGCGGAAACACTGCGCGCGCGGTTCGGCGACAAGGTCGGGCTGGTGCACGGTCGGATGAAGGGGCCGGAAAAGGATGTGGTGATGGCTGCCTTCTCCGCCGGGCGGATCGGCGTGCTTGTTGCGACCACCGTTATCGAGGTGGGTGTCGATGTGCCCAATGCGACGCTGATCGTCATCGAAGCGGCAGATCGCTTTGGCCTTGCACAGCTCCACCAGTTGCGTGGCCGGGTGGGGCGGGGAAGTGGGGCGTCGAACTGCCTGCTGATCCGGGGATCGGCACTCAGTGAAACATCGCGCGCGCGGCTCGCGCTAATGCGTGAGACCAATGACGGTTTCCGCATTGCCGAGGAAGATTTGCGGCTGCGCGGGGCGGGCGAATTGCTCGGCACGCGGCAATCGGGGGAGGCGCAGTTTCGGCTCGCGACGCCCGACATGCTCAACGAACTGCTGCCCGTAGCGCATGACGATACCCGGCTGCTGATCGATCGCGATGGGGGCCTTAGCGGGCCGCGCGGGCAGGCGGCGCGAGTGGCGCTGTATCTGTTCGAACGTGATGCGGGCGTGGCGCTGCTGCGATCGGGTTGATCGGATCAGCGCTGGCGGAGCATTGCCGCGAGCAGTTCATAATAGTCGGCAAGATCGATCGTCCGGTCGAGCTCGCACCCAATCCGCCCGCCCAGGGACCAGCGGATATGCGCCACGATTGCACCGACGATCGGCAGTGAAATGGTGATGCGATCGCCGGGTTGGTAGGCGCAGTCGCACCGGGCCATCAGCCCCATCGCTGACATGTTGACGATGACGAGCACCATCGGCTTGGCATCGGGGCCAAAGGCTTTGGCGCGAAAATGCACCTCGTCCCGGCCGACGGTGCGATCGTCTCGAAACGCCAGCGATGCCATACGCGTCACCCCCATCGACCCAGCAACTTACCCTAGGGAAACTAAGCCCGGCGGATGAATCGGATCGGTATGGACATCCTCAACGACAGTTTAACGCCTTTTTATTCGGCGCTTACGAGCAGTCCGTGATGTTTTTTGCCAGCCGAGAGGCGGATCGTTTCGCTGCCCATCACGACCACAAAATTTTCATCGGCGATTTTCTCGCCGTTCACCCGTGCACCACCGCCCTTGATCAGGCGACGCGCTTCGCCCTTGGAGACCGCAAATCCTAGAGCAACAAGCGCATCGACGAGCGCGATTTCGGGGTCGGCCACAGCGAAGCTGGGCAGAGAATCGCCCGATGTGCCCTCCTCGAACGTACGCCTTGCGGTTTCTGCGGCATCAGCGGCGGCGGCCTCACCCCGGCACATGGTGGTGGCGGCATTGGCAAGCGCGATCTTCGCGGCGTTGATTTCTGCCCCTTCGAGTGCCTCGAGTTGGGCGATCTCGTCGAGTGGCAGATCAGTGAACAGCCGAAGGAACCGCCCGACATCGCGATCGTCGACGTTCCGCCAGAACTGCCAATAGTCATAATCCGGCAATTGCGCTTCGTTCAGCCAGACCGCGCCCGACACGGATTTGCCCATTTTCGTTCCGTCGGCCTTGGTGATCAGCGGTGCGGTAACGCCAAATACTTCGGTACCGTCGATCCGGCGCGTCAGCTCGATCCCGTTGACGATATTACCCCATTGGTCCGATCCGCCCATCTGCAACCGGCAGCCATGGTCGCGCGACAGCTTCAGGAAATCATAGGCCTGCAAAATCATGTAGTTGAATTCGAGGAAGGTCAGCGGCTGTTCACGGTCGAGCCGAAGCTTGACCGAATCGAACGTCAGCATGCGGTTGATCGTGAAATGGCGACCGACATCGCGCAGCAGCTCGATATAGCCGAGCTGGCTCAGCCAATCGTCATTGTTGATCATGATGGCGTCGGTCGGCCCGTCACCAAAGGTCAAAAAGCGTTCGAACACTTTGCGGATTGAGGCGATATTGGCGTTGATCGCGGCATCTTCGAGCAGCTTGCGCCCCTCGTCCTTGCCCGATGGATCACCGACCTTGGTGGTGCCGCCGCCCATGATGACAATCGGCTTGTGCCCCGCTTGCTGCAGCCGCCGCAGCAGCATGATGAGCATCAGATTGCCGACATGAAGCGACGGTGCCGTCGCGTCGAAACCGCCATAGCCGGGCACGATCTGCTTGGTCGCGAGCGCATCGAGCCCTGCCGCATCGGTCAGCTGGTGAATATAGCCGCGTGTGGACAGCAGGCGGAGCAGATCGGACGAATATTCGGTCATGGCAGCGGCCCTTACGGCAAGACGCGCGCTGCGCGCAATCTCAGCGGCGCGGCAATTGTCCCACCGGGTCAACCGGTGTTCGGCCGTTGCGGAGCTCGAAGTGGAGTTCGGGGCGATCGGCAAAGCCGGTATCGCCAGACAGGGCGATGGCCTGGCCCCGCTTCACCGATTGCCCGCGCTGGACGAGCACTTGCCGGGTGTGACCATAGACGCTTGTCCAGCCATCGCCGTGCTTCAGCATCACCAACCCACCAAGCCCCGCGACGCCATCCCCTGTATAGGCAACCACGCCGTCTGCGGACGCAAGCACGGGCGTGTCGAGGGGCACCGCGATCTTGATGCCGTCATTGCGTTCCCCGCTTGCACCGGGGCCGAATTTGCGCACCACCTGGCCCTCGACTGGCCAGGTGAAACCGCCATTGCGACGGGGCGGCGTGGCGACGGCGGCAGTGGGCGGCAAAACGCGGGCAGGGGAGGTGCTCGGCGGGGCAGGGCGTTCATTGGTGGCAAGCGCTGGCTCGCCACCGGTGACGATATCCTCGATATCGAGCCGGAAGGCGCGGGCACGCTCGGCTGTGGTCATCGCGCCCGTGCTGGGGATGATGATGCGCTGCCCGGCGCGCAGGATATAGGGATCGACCAGATCATTGGTCGTCACGATCCGCTGCCATTCAACACCATAAGCACGGGCGATGGCGATGCCGGTCTCGCCCGATCGCACCAGATGATAGCGCCCGCCGGGAATGCGCAGCCGTTGCCCGACAAAGATCGTGAACGGGGCGAGCAAGCCGTTGGCGCGCGCGATCGTTTCCGATCCGGCGCCGGTCCGGTTGGCGACCCCGCGTAGCGTATCACCGGGTTCGACGATATATTCGCCCTCCGCCACATCCTGTGCATCGGGGGTGACGGGCCGGGCTTCCCAGGCGGGTTGGCGCGGGGATTGGGCCAGTTCGCCCGCCGGGCCGACATCTTGCGGGCGTCGATCGATCGGGCCGGGGTCGATCCGTGGCGGCGCACGATCCTGATCGAGCTCGTAATTGCCCCCCTGGGGAATGCATGCAGGCAGCATCGCCGCCATCAGCATCGCGAGCATGACCCGACCGGTACCCCGCATTTCTTTCCCCCTACGACCAGCGCTATCGATACGCCGCGGTCAGCATATCGAGCGATTCATGATGTGTCAGGTCAAGATGCAGCGGCGTGACGGCGACGAAGCCGTCCGCCACCGCCTCGACATCGGTCGCGTGCGCCGGGGTTTCGATCGATGGCCCCAGCCCGAACCAGAAATATTCATAGCCGCGCGGATCGCGGTTGCCGACGATTTGCAGCCGCCCATAATCGCGCAACCCTTGCGCGACCACGCGGACGCCGAGCACCTGATCGGCGGCAACGGCGGGGAAATTGATGTTGACGAGGGTGCGCGGCGCGAGTGGCGCGTCGATCAGCGGGCGTAGTACTTTCTCGCCCCAGGCGGCGGCGGCTTCGAACGGCACAACATCGCCCATGCCTTCGCGCGCATAGGCCTGGCTGAGCGCGATTGAGCGGACTCCCGCGAGCGCGCCCTCCATCGCCGCGGAAACAGTGCCCGAATAGGTGACGTCCTCGGCGAGGTTGGCGCCGCGATTGACGCCCGACAGGATCAGATCCGGCGGGCTATCCTTCATGATCTTGGCGAGCGCCATCATGACCGCATCGGTTGGAGTGCCCGCAACCGCGAACCGGCGGTCATCATAGCGGCGAATACGGATCGGGCGGGACAGGGTGAGCGAATGGCCGGCACCAGATTGCTCCTCGGCAGGGGCAACGATCCAAACTTCGTCGGAAAGCGCCGCCGCAATCGCCTCAAGGATTTTCAGGCCCGGCGCGTAATAGCCATCGTCATTGGTCAGTAGAATGCGCATCAGGCTGCGGGCTCCAGGCGGGTGATGCTGCCCATATAGGGTAACAATGCGTCCGGTACGGTGACGCTGCCGTCGGCGTTCTGATAATTCTCGAGCACCGCCACCAAGGTGCGACCGACCGCGAGGCCGGAGCCGTTGAGGGTATGGACGAACTCGTTCTTCTTTTCACCGGCCACGCGGTAGCGCGTGTTCATCCGGCGGGCCTGGAAATCGCCGGTGTTCGAGCAGGACGAAATCTCGCGATACGCGTTCTGCCCGGGCAGCCAGACTTCGAGATCATAGGTCTTGCGCGCGCCGAAGCCCATGTCGCCGGTGCAGAGCAACAACTTGCGATAGGGCAGGTTCAGGCGTTCGAGAATTGTCTCCGCCGCGCGGACCATGCGCTGGTGCTCGGTTTCCGAGTCTTCGGGCCGCACGATGCTGACCAGCTCGCACTTTTCGAATTGGTGCTGGCGGATGAACCCGCGCGTATCCCGCCCCGCCGCACCCGCCTCGGAGCGGAAGCAGAGCGTTAGCGCGGTGAGCCGCATGGGCAACGCGCTTTCGTCGAGAAGCTCGCCCATGACGCTGGCGGTGAGGGACACTTCGCTCGTGGGGATGAGCCAGCGATCATCGGTCGTGCGGAAACTGTCCTCTGCGAACTTCGGCAGTTTGTCGGTGCCGTACATCGCCTCGTCTTTGACGAGCACCGGCGGGTTGCATTCCTGATAGCCATGCTCGCGCGTCTGCACATCGAGCATGAACTGGCCGAGCGCGCGGTGGAGGCGAGCCATGTTGCCGCGCAGGAAGGTGAAACGGGCGCCGGAGAGCCGCGCGCCGGTTTCGAAATCCATGCCCAGCACGGGGGCGAGGTCGGCATGTTCGCGGGGGCTGAAGTCGAACGCGCGCGGCGTGCCCCAGCGAGTGACCTGAACATTGTCTTCCTCGCTAGCGCCATTGGGGACATCGGCGGCGGGCAGGTTGGGGATGATGGCGAGCGCGGCCTGTAATTGTTCGCCGAGCTGCTTTTCCTCGGCCTCGATCGCGGGCATCCGCTCCTTCAGCGCGGCGACTTCAGCCTTCAGCGCCTCGGCCACATCCTTGTCACCCTTGGCCATTGCCGCACCGATCGCCTTCGATGCTTCATTGCGGCGCGCCTGGCCGAGCTGTGCCTCGGTCATCAGCGCACGGCGACGCTCGTCGAGCGATAGAAGTTCGGCAGATTGCTGTGGAAGGCCGCGCCGGGCGAGTGCCGCGTCAAACGCGTCCGGATTCTCTCTGATCAGGCGGATATCATGCATGGCCGCAGGCTATGGCGAGCCTCTGCGGGGTGCGCAAGCAGACAGGCAGGCGGCCGAGCGACCGATAACGTAATCAGGCCGGGGTATCAGCCTTTTTGGCGAAGCGCTTGCGCGCGACCAAAGCTGCTGCTGCGGCCCCGAACAGCAAGACCATTGGCGGAGCAGGCACAGGCGTCGGCGTACCGCTCGAGCCGTTATGGCCGCTCGACGTCATCCCGTTGCTGCCGCCATTGCTCGTGCTGCCGCTGGTGCTGCTCGTGGTGCTGGTGCTGAACCCGGTGCTGCTCGACCCAAAGCTGCTTGAGCTGGTGCTGGTCGATGACGTGACATCGCCGCTCGACGACGTGGAGGTCGAGACATTCCCGCTTGACGATGAGGACACATCTCCGCTCGACGACGAGGACACATTACCGCTGCTCGAAGAGCCACCGGTTGACGAGGTGCTGGTGGTGGAGAGCCCGCCCGTACTGGTCGAGCTGCTGGTGGAAGAGCCACCTGAACCGCCTGAACCGCCTGAACCGCCCGAGCCGCCGCTGGACGTGCTGGTCGATGACCCGCCGGTGGAAGACCCGCCTGTGCTCGTCGATGATCCGCCGGTGCTGGTGGACGATCCGCCGGTGCTCGTTGACGTCCCGCCAGAGCCGCCGCTTGAGATGTTGCCGCTCGACGTCGAACTGATGTTGATGATTACGCCGCTCGATCCGCTCGTGCCGGATGATGTCGTGCCCGATGATGTCGTGCCAGAAGACGTTGTGCCAGAAGACGTTGTGCCAGACGACGTTGTGCCAGACGACGTTGTGCCCGATGAGGCAGCACCCGATGAACCGCTTGATCCGGTGCTGGTGCTGGACGTGGATGAGATGACGATGCCGCCACTGCCGCTGCCGCCGCCTCCGCCGCCGAAGAACCCGCCAGCGAAGAAGCCACCGCCGCCAAAGCCGCTGCTGCCACCGACCAAAATCGGGCCGCCACCGCCGCCGCTGCTTGATACCGGAAATTCGCCGCTTGATCCCAAATAGGGCGGGGGCAGCGGCACCGGTGTGCCCTGGCTTGCGACCGTGATGACAGCGGGTGGGCAAGACGTTTGCGTGCGGGTCACGACGCGGCGGACCCGCGTGCCGGGGCGGCGCGCGGCGGTGCGAACAACCCGCTTGGTATGGACCTTCTTCACATAGGCAGCGCGCGGCTGAGCCGATTCGGTCACATGGACCGCACCGCCGCCAATCAGCGCCCCGCCGCAGGTGCAGGCACAAAGTTTAGCCAAGGCCATCCGAACCGACATTGTGTTTCTCGCTCGTTTTACCGGGCATCACTGCAACCTGACAGATCAGCCACAGCGGGAGTGCCGCTATCTCTCCAAAGTGCAGAACAAAATGTTAAGTTCAACGCCGTTAACCAACAAAGTGACGAGCATTGGTACTTTTGGCGACGGTATGGCGATTGAAATTTGGTTAACGTATCAATCTGATACGGACTTGATGATTATCCGATGCTGCATGTTAACTATTCGAACCCATTAGACCGGCCGGCGCCGGTGTGGTTATGCCTTGACGGGTTGTGCGCCGATCGGCGGCGGTGCTGCTGCGGCGCTAAGGGGCGGGAAAAGCGCGTGTTCGGCTGTCGGGATTGCTTGTCCATCGCCAAATGCCTCGGTATAGGCGCGCCGTAGACCGTCGAAGGCACTCAATGTGCCGGAATGAAGTCCGCAGGAGCTTGGGGATGGCAACGGTGTTGAAACGAGTGGGTGATCACGATCAATCCGATGCGCTGCCGGCCACCGGTAGCGACGATGGCTACCGGCCAAGCGCCGATGAGCCTTTTATGAATCCGCGCCAACTGGAATATTTCCGGGGCAAGTTGCTTGCCTGGAAAGAGGCGATTCTACTCGAGGCGCAGGGGACACTGTCTCAGTTGCAGACCGAAAGTCTGCGCGAGGCTGACCTGACCGACCGCGCATCGAGCGAGACCGATTGGTCGATCGAGCTGCGCACCCGTGATCGCCAGCGCAAGCTGATTTCTAAAATCGAAGCCGCTATGCGCCGAATCGATGAAGGCGAATATGGCTATTGCGAAGTGACCGGAGAGCCGATCTCGCTTGCCCGGCTTGAAGCGCGGCCGATCGCGACGATGACGGTCGAAGCGCAGGAACGGCACGAGCGGCACGAAAAAATCTCGCGCGAAGATTGATCTGTCAGCGTTGCGTTAACCGTTTCGATAAGTTTTGCTGGTCTATTGTCTGCCATCACCCTTGGTAATTCAGAGCAGGCCAGATGGACCAGTTCGCGCATGAACCCTTCAAAGCCGCCGTCGCTGACGACGCGGCAAGCCAGCGCCACGAAGTGCGCGACAGCCTGTTTCTGGTTGCCCAGTTTCGGCTGGCCGGAACACGGACGGCCGAGCAGGTTCGCGTCCGCAATCTTTCAGCCGGTGGGTTGATGGCCGAAGTGCCGAGCCCGATCGCGCAGGGCACCGCCGTAGAACTCGAAGTGCGCGGTATCGGCTGGATCACGGGGAAAATCGCCTGGTATGCCGCCGGACGAGTCGGGGTGGCGTTTGATCAGATGATCGATCCGATTCTGGCGCGGAAGCCGCTGGGCGGGGGCACGCAGACGCCGGTTTTCGTCAAGCCCATCCTCCCGCTGCGCTAAACTAGCGACGGCATCCGGAAAGCTTTCGACTCAACGAAAATCTGTGGGTTGTTTGGATGGGGTTGCCCCCTTCAGGGCGATTCCGGCGACGTGCCGGATCGCCCCGGGTGTTGATCAGCCGATGCTGATCGCTTCCTTCAGTCGCAGCTTTTCCTTTTTCAAGGTAGCCAGCGTTACCGCATCGGGCATGGGTCGCTGCGATTCGGTAACGATTCGACGATCGAGTTTGGCGTGTTTCGCTTCTAGTGCCGAGAGATGGGCGCTATGCATGTGAGCGAACCTCCTTGCTTGAGAACCGGCCGAATTGGGCCGGTCGGAAAGTAAATCACGTGCGCTTTCGATTGTCTCCCCCCATGCGGCAGAGTCGCGGTGGAACCACGTATTTTATCGACGATCCGATTCGGCCGTGGTTTTCACGTTCGCCGATTCACGCTGCCTTGCTAAGGGTGGCGAAAGTCGCGCAAGGATAGCTGATGGACGAACGCCTGATCGCCAAGCGGATCGAACTGCTCCGCATCGAGCACCGAGACCTTGATGCGGCGATTGATGCGTTGCTCGAGCATGGATCGACTGATCAGCTGCAGATCGCCCGGCTGAAGAAGCGCAAGCTGCGGCTGCGCGACGAAATTGCGTTTCTGTCTGACCAGCTGATCCCAGACATCATCGCCTGACCGATCCGTAATGGGACGACGGGTAGCGGACGGCAGCATTTGATCGATTCCGTGTACCGCGCGTTTCTGGCAAACTGCTGCGCTTGAGGGGAAAAGACATCGCAACGCAGGTCCATCGACGGTTGATCGAATCGCTATATGGCGAAGCGATGCTGCTTGCCGATGAAGCGCGCAGCTATTTCGATGAAGGTGGCCGGGCGGAACGCGAGGCGCTCGATCCGATGGCGCGGGTGTCGTTTTCCTGCGAATCGTTGAAAGTGACGACGCGGTTGATGCACGTGATCGCCTGGTTGCTGACGCAGAAGGCAATCGATGCGGGCGAAATGACCCAGCGCGATGCGCTTGATCCGTCACGGCGATTGGGGCCACCGCCCCTCACTGATGCCGTGGCCTTGGCCGCAATGCCCGAACAGGCGCGGCAGTTGATCGAAGAAAGTATCGAGCTGTTCCGGCGGACGGCCAGGCTTGACGATCTGCAGGCGGAAGATGCGCCGAGCGTCAGCCCGGCGCTGTCAATGCTCCACCGCCTCGAAACGGCGTTTTAAGGCACTTTCAACATCAGATTACCCAAACCACCCGTTCGCCCTGAGCGAAGTCGAAGGGCATGTGCCGCACCTAGGCTTCGACTTCGCTCAGCCCGAACGGAGGTGATAATTGTAAGCAAACAAAGTCTTGTTAGGCGTCCACCGCCACACGAACCGGCGTGATGCGCGCATAGGCGGCGCGATATTCGGCCTCCAGGCGATCCACGCGAGCGGCGACGCTTTCGACCGCATTGACCACGCCGATCCCCTGGCCCGATCCCCAGATGTCACGCCATGCTTTGGCTTTTGATCCATTGTCGCCGCCAAAGTTCATAGTCGAAAGGTCACCCTCGGGTAGATTGTCCGGATCAAGTCCTGCCGCTTCGATAGAACTGCGCAGGTAATTGCCGTGCACCCCGGTAAACAGGTTCGAATAGACGATGTCGGATGCCTTGCTGTCGACGATCGACTGTTTGTAGGCCGCATCGGCATTGGCTTCGTCAGTCGCGATGAACGCGGACCCGATATAGGCAAGGTCAGCGCCCATCGCCTGCGCCGCCAGGATCGCGCTGCCATTGGCGATCGACCCGGAAAGCGCGAGCGGCCCATCGAACCACTGCCGGATTTCCTGGATCAGCGCGAAGGGTGACAGGCGACCGGCATGGCCGCCAGCGCCGGCTGCCACGGCAATCAGGCCGTCGGCGCCTTTTTCGATCGCCTTGCGGGCAAAGCGATCATCGATGATGTCGTGCAGCGTAATGCCACCCCAGCCATGCACCGCCGCATTCAGATCCTCGCGCGCGCCGAGCGATGTGATCGTAATTGGCACCTGCCACTTCGCACAAGTCGCCAGGTCGGCCTCAAGCCGATCATTCGATCGGTGGACGATCTGGTTGACCGCATAAGGAGCAGCAGGACGATCGGGATTGTCCCGATTCCACGCCGACAGCTCCTCGGTAATCCGATGCAGCCATTCGTCGAGCAGGCCCTGCGGCCGGGCGTTAAGCGCCGGAAACGAGCCGACAATCCCCGCCTTGCACTGAGCGATCACCAGATCGGGACCGGAGATGATGAACAGCGGGGACCCGATAACGGGCAGCCGCAAGCGATCGAAAAGGGCGGGTAGGCTCATGCACGTTTCATAGCGCAACTGATTTCTCTGTCCAGCATTCGGTATGGAAGCGGTAATTGCATCGCTGCCTGAAAAGCTTAGGGTCCGCCGATATTTCGAACCCGGAGTCGACTCACATGAAGTTTTCTACCGCCGCTATCCTGTCGCTTGGGCTGATGATGGGCGTATCGACGCCGGCACTCGCCAGCGGCCAGCTCCCTAAGTCGGTGGCCCCGGTGCTGTATGACATCAAGATTGAGCCCGATGCCGCCGCCAAGACCTTTACGGGCACCGAAAAGGTCACCGTGGTCGTTCGTGAGGCGACCAGCACGATCAAGCTGAATGCGGCTGATCTGGCGATTAGCAAGGTTACGTTCGACGGTAAGGACGCACCCTTTGTGCTCGCCGCCGATGCGCAGGAAATGACCGTCACACTCCCCGCCGCGGCTAAGCCGGGTAAGCATGTGATGACCTTTGCCTGGACCGGCAAGATCAACGATGCCGCTTCGGGCCTGTTCGCGATTGATTATAAGAATCCCGATGGCACCCCCGCGCGAATGCTCGCGACGCAATTCGAAGCGCCCGATGCCCGCCGCTTCGCGCCGATGTGGGATGAGCCCTCATTCAAGGCCAAGTTCCGGCTGACCGCGGTCGCGCCAGCCAAGGAACTCGCTTTTTCGAACATGCGCGCCAAGGTTTCGACCCGCAAAGACGGCAAAAAAATCTACACGTTCGATAAGACCCCGGTCATGTCGAGCTATCTGCTGTTTTTCGGCATGGGCGATGTCGAGCGCAAGACAGTGATGGCAGGCAAAACCGAAATCGGGGTCATCACGCGGCGCGGTGTGGTCGACCAGGGCGATTATGCGCTGGCATCGGCCAAGCGCTTGCTGGCTTATTACAATGATTATTTCGGACAGCCTTATCCGCTGCCAAAACTCGATATGATCGCGGGGCCAGGCTCGAGCCAGTTCTTTGGTGCGATGGAGAATTGGGGCGCGATCTTCTATTTTGAGCCGACCCTGTTGTTTGACCCGGCACGTGCCACCCAAAGTGGCCGTGAACGTATCTTCACTGTCGTCGCCCATGAAATCGCCCACCAATGGTTCGGTGATCTCGTCACCATGGCGTGGTGGGACGATCTCTGGCTGAACGAGGGCTTCGCTTCGTGGATGGAGAATAAGGCGAGCAATGATCTGAACCCCGATTGGTTCGCCAAAGCGAACGCCGTTGCGCAGGATCGTGAAGGTGCATTGGGGCTCGATGCCACTGCCGCCACGCATCCGATCATTCGTAAAGTCGAAACCGTCGAGCAGATTGGCGAAGCCTTCGATTCGATCACCTATCAGAAGGGGCAGGCCGTTATCGGCATGATCGAATCGACGCTGGGCGCCGATGCGTTTCGGGCCGGCATCCGCACCTATATGGCGAAATATAAATACGGGAATACGCAGACCGACCAGCTTTGGGCCGAACTCGAAACGGCGTCGGGCAAGCCGGTAACGGCGAGCGCGCATGACTTTACCTTGCAGGGCGGTGTGCCGATGGTAACGCTGACGGGGTCGACCTGTTCGGCAGGGCAGACGCAGGTGCTCCTCTCACAGGGCCGCTATGGCCTCGATGCGCCGTCAAAGGTTGCGCAGACATGGCGGGTGCCGATGACGCTGAGCGTGGTTGGCGGCCCGATCGCCAGCACGATCGTGTCGGGCGTCGCGCCAACGGCGGTCAACGTTCAGGGCTGTGGCACCATCGTCCTCAACCGCGACAAGGGCAGCTATCTCCGCGCCCGCTACGACGACGCCGGCCATGCCGCGATCGTCAAGGATTTCACCAAGCTGGAGTTGACCGACCGGCTCGGCACATTGGGTGATGATTTCGCGCTGGCGCTGAGCGGCGATCAGGGGCTCGATCGTTATTTGCAATTGATTGGCGAAGTGAAGCCCGATGCCAATGCACTTGAACTTGCGACCGTTTCTGATCAGCTCGGGTCGATCATCGGCATCGTGGAAGGTACCGCGCTGGAGGCGCCGGTCCGGGCGCGGACGGTGGCGTTCCTAGCGCCGGTGATGAAGCGTGTTGGCTTCGAGGCACAACCGGGCGAATCGCCCCTGATCACCAATCTGCGCGAAAATGTGGTGCGGCGATTGGGTGTGAATGGTGATCCAGAAGTAGCTGAAGCTGCTCGGAAATATGTCAATGCCCTGGCGAAGGATGGTACAGCGATTCCCCCGGCCATTCGAGGGCCGATCCTGGCGACCTATGCCGTCAACGCGACGCCCGCCGAATGGGACGCACTGTTGAAACTGACGCGGGAAACAACCAACCCGGTGGTCCGCAACGGCTATATCCAGCTGCTTGGTTCGGCACGCGACGTCGTGCTCGCCAATCGGGCGATCGACCTCCTGAAGGGCACAGAGCTCACCGCGCCGCAGAAATCGAGCCTGTTGCGGGCAATCGCCGGTCGCCATTCGGACATGGCGTTCGATTTTGCCGTTGCTAATCCCGATCTGGTCAATGGCTTCCTCGAAGCGAGCACCCGTTCGGGCTATATTCCCAGCCTCGGTGCTGGATCGGCAGACCCGGCGATGCCGGCGAAGATCCTGGCCTATGCCGAAAAGAACTTGCCGGAAGCATCCCGCGGCGGCGCGAAGCGGACGGTAGCGTTGATGGCGGTGCGCCAGCAGCTTGCCGATCGTACGCGGCCAGCCATCGAGGCCTGGGTGAAATAGCCCTTTTTTCTTATGCCGGATGATTTGGGTCGGACATGTTTTTTCATCCGTTCGCCCTAAGCGAAGTCGAAGGGCAAGCGCAGCGCTTGGGCTTCGACTTCGCTCAGCCCGAACGGAGGCTTTCTCGATCATCAGTTATTCGGAAGGGGCGGCTGATCGGCGTCAATCGACGCGGGTTAGCCCCTGTGCATAAGCGCGGCTCTTCGCAACATAATGCTCGGCTGATGCGCGTAACATTGCCGCTGCCGAATCATCGAGCTGGCGGATAGCGCGCGCCGGGCTGCCGACGATCAGGCTACCGGGCGGGAATGTTTTTCCTTCCGTCACCAGCGCGCCCGCGCCGACGATGCAGCCATCGCTGATCTCGGCGCGGTTGAGGACGATCGCGCCCATGCCGATCAGCACGCCATCGCCAATCGTGCAGCCATGCAGGATCGCGTGGTGGCCGATAGTGCAATCCGTGCCGATCGTGAGCGGTGCGCCGGGGTCTGAATGGAGCATCGCGCCTTCCTGAATGTTGCTGCGGGCGCCGATCAGCATCGGGGTATTGTCACCCCGGATCACCGCGCCGAACCACACGCTGCTATCCGCCCCCAACTGGACATCGCCAATCACATCAGCGCTCGGGGCGACCCATGCCCCTGCCGGATCGACAATCGGGCGCTTGCCCTCGATTTCGTACAGCGGCATCGTGATCTCCTGTGGTGTGCGTTGGGATCGGTAGTGGCAATGTCGGCATGGCCGCGCAAGCCGATGCGCCCTGTCTGGTCGCGTGGAAGGAATAACCGATGCGTGTCGGCTCGCTGAAGCTAAAAGCCCAGCTGTTTTGTGGCGACGAACCGGCAATGGGACCCGGCAAGGCCGATCTGCTCGACGCAATTGTCGCACACGGATCAATCTCGGCCGCCGGACGAGCGCTGGGGATGAGCTATCGCCGGGCCTGGTTGCTGGTGGACAGCATGAACCGCTGCTTTCGCGACCGACTGGTGGAGACAACCGCAGGGGGCGGACAGGCGCGCGGCGCGCGGGTGACGGCGGCGGGGCAGGATGTGCTTCACCGCTATCGTGCGCTCGAAGCCCGGCTTGCCGATGTCGTTGAGGAGGATCTGAAAGGGCTCGAGGCCAAGCTGCGATCAGTGCCATTGCCCTGAAGGCGAGCGACGCACGAACATTGCTTGCAGGGCAACGGCTGGGCCGTCACACTCTGCCCCATCAAATTGGGGGGAAACACCGTGGCCAGATACACAAAATTGCTCACAGCATTGTCGCTGGCCACTCCGATTGCCTTAATGGCGACAGCATCACCAGCGGCTGGCCCTCGCAAAGGGGCGGCGCTTGAAGCTGCATTTGATGCGCAGGTCAGCGCGAAGGACCAGCTCGAATGGCTGAAGCGCATGGCGGCCGAGCCCAATCATGTTGGCTCTGCGCACAATAAGGCCAACGCCGAGGCAACACTCGCGCTGTTCAAGGCCTGGGGGTGGGACGCCAAGATCGAGACATTTCAGGTTTTGTACCCGACGCCGCTTACCTCGCTGATTGAGATCATCACCCCGCATGGGGGGGCTCCAGAGGTAATGCCGCTGGGCGGGCAGGAGCCGACGATAGCCGAAGACCCGTCGTCAGCCGCGATCGCCAATGCGCTGGTGCCGTATGTCGCCTATCAGGGCGACGGCGACGTTACCGCTGAGCTGGTCTATGTGAATTTTGGCCTGCCTGCAGATTATGAGGCGCTCGCGCGGCGCGGCATCAGCGTGAAGGGCAAGATCGTGATCGCGCGCTACGGCGGCGGGTGGCGCGGCCTGAAGCCCAAGCTGGCGCAGGAACAAGGGGCGATCGGCTGCCTGATTTATTCGGACCCGGCCCAGGATGGCTACGCCATCGGCGATCCCTACCCCAAGGGCGGCACGCGGCCACCGACCGGCGTGCAGCGCGGATCGGTGGTCGATCTGGTTGTCGCCCCCGGTGATCCGCTGACCCCTGGCATCGGCGCCACCAAAAATGCGGTGCGGCTGACGCGCGAAAACGCGACCACAATCATGAAGATCCCGACGCTACCGATTTCCTATGGCGACGCGACCAAGTTGCTGAGCAAGATGGGCGGGCGAAAGGCGCCAGCAACCTTCAGGGGCGCGCTGCCTTTTACCTATCATCTGGGCGGCACCGAGGCGGTGAAAGTGCATCTGCTCGTCAAATCTGACTGGACGCGCAAACCGATCTACAATGTGATCGCCACCTTGAAAGGCGCAAAATATCCCGATCAATGGATCGTGCGCGGCAATCACCATGATGGCTGGGTGTTCGGCGCCCAGGATCCGTTATCGGGCAGCGTCGCGATGCTGTCCGAAGCCAAGGCACTTGGCGGCCTGCTCAAGACCGGCTGGCGGCCTGATCGAACGATCGTTTATGCCAGCTGGGACGGGGAAGAGCCGGGGCTGCTCGGATCGACCGAATGGGTTGAAACCCACGCCGCCGAACTCAAAGCCAAGGCGCTGATTTATATCAACACGGACAGCAATGGCCGTGGTTTCCTGAGCGCGCAGGGCAGCCATGATTTCCAGCATCTGGTAAGCGATGTTGGCCGTGACGTCATCGATCCGCAGACCGGCAGACCGGTGCTCGAACGCTTGTTGAAAGGCATTCGTGCCGATGCTTTTGGCGGCCAATCTTTCCCGCCCGATCTGCTGGCGAGTGCCGAAGCGGGCGGTGATCTTCAGATGGGCGCGCTGGGATCAGGCTCGGATTACTCCGCCTTCCTCCAGCATATTGGCCTGCCAGCGCTCAATATCGGCTATGGCGGGGAAGATCAGGGCGACGGTGTCTATCATTCGATTTATGATAGCTATCATCACATGACGACCTTTGATGATCCCGGCCTGGTCTATGGCACGGTGTTGTCAAAAACCGTCGGTCGGCTCGTGCTGCGCATGGCCGATGCCGACACACCGCCACAACGCTTTGGTGATTTCGCGACGACGGTGGCCGGTTATCTTGCCGAGGTGAAGAAACTCGCCGCCGATCGACGGGAGAGCGATGAAAAGCGTGTGAAGCTGATCGAGGCTGGCGCGTTCGGCCTTGCGAGCGATCCGCTCGATCCGGTGGCGCCGCCGCCCCTGGTTCAAATGACGCCAGTGATCGATTTCGGCGCGCTGGATACAGCGATCGATCGGCTCAAGGCGAGTGCCAGCGCTTTTGATGCTGCCTTTGCCACCAAAGGCGCGAGCCTCACGCCAGTGACGCGCCAGAAGCTGAACGCGCTGCTCGCCACGATCGATCAGCTGCTGATCGACGATCGCGGGCTGCCCGGTCGGCCCTGGTTCCGCAACCTGATCTACGCGCCCGGACGCTTCACGGGATATGGCGCCAAGACGTTGCCGGGTGTGCGCGAAGCGATCGAGGAACGGCGCTTTGCCGATGCCATGGAATATGCGCGACGCACGGGTGCTGTAATCGATGCCTATGCAACGCGCCTCGATGCGGCTCGGGCGCTGATCCAGTAAAAGGCCGTTAGGGCGCTGGAGCAACCGAAGGCGGCGGTGGCGGCATCATTCGTCCGTTGCCCAGGCGTGCCTGCATGGCGGAAGCGCATACCGGTGAAAGCTTGGACTGATTGGCGCGAATACAGGGGCCCAGTTTGCCGTCCCCTGGCGTCATCCCGGGGCAAAGCGATTTGAAATCGGCCTGGCATGCCTGCATCATCGCGCCACGGTTCGCGGCAAGCCCTGGGCGGGTGACCAGGGGCGGTGTGGGTGCCTGGGTGACAATGGGGGTGGGTGGCACTGGTGCCATGGCGTTCTGGGCCGTGGCGGCGCCACTCAGCGCAGCAGTGGCGGCAATCATCAGCATCACACGCATTGGATACTCCCTTATCGATTCAACCATTGTCTTTGCGGTCCAAGGCTTAACCCGCCAGGCATCAGAACCCTTCGGAAAAAGCAAGTTGAGGCTTTTGTTTGCGTTTGGGATCACGCTAAGACTGGAGCGCGCGCTGGCGCCTTAACGGGGGGAATGGAATGCCGGGTGGTTTGGTCGCGTTGCTGGATGATATCGCCGCGATCGCGAAAGTGGCGGCAGCATCGGTGGATGATGTCGCTGCAGCTGCGGGCAAGGCGGGGGCGAAGGCCGCAGGAGTCGTGATCGACGATACTGCCGTCACCCCCGGCTATGTGGTGGGACTCACACCTGACCGCGAATTGCCGATCATCGCCAAGATCGCCTGGGGATCGGCCAAGAACAAGATCCTGTTTCTGCTGCCCGCCGCGCTGGCGCTCAGCTATTTCGCGCCCTGGGCGATCACCCCGATCCTGATGATCGGCGGGGCCTATCTCTGTTTCGAAGGGGCCGAAAAGCTGCTCGAGAAGCTTTCAGGCGTCGATCATGGCGAGGAAGCAACTACGATCACCGATCCGCGTGAACTCGAAGACCGCCAGGTGAGTGGGGCGATCCGTACTGATCTGATCCTATCAGCGGAGATCATGGCGATCGCACTCGCCGAGCTACCAACGATGGGAATCGTGCAGCAAGCGCTGGTGCTTGCGCTGGTCGGCATCGCCATAACGGCGGCGGTCTATGGTGCTGTCGCGCTGATCGTGAAGATGGACGATATCGGGCTGAACCTCGCTCGGCGCAAGCCGAATGGCGTGCAGGCCTTTGGGCGTGGGTTGGTGACGGCAATGCCGATCCTGCTCACCGCGCTGGCGACAATCGGGACTGCTGCGATGCTATGGGTTGGCGGGGGCATTATCGTGCACGGGCTGGAGGTATTCCACCTCGAGACGATACCCCATCTGGTGCACGATTCAGCTCATGCCGCAGCAGAAGCGATTCCTGCCATCGGCCCGGTTCTGGAATGGCTCGTCGGCGCGATCGGCTCTGCGATTGTTGGCTTGATCGTCGGCGGCGCGATTGTCGGCGTGCTTCATCTGATCCCGCACAAAAAGGGCGCCGCCGCCGCGCACTGATCAGGGCATTGATCAGGCCCCGCTGGTGACGGCCCCCTGCGATGCCGAACCCACCAGCCGCGCATATTTGGCGAAAGCGCCGGTTACGTCGCGCGCGATGGGCGGCGCGGCCGGTCGGCTGTCGAGATCGGCATCGGTCGAGATCGTGCGCCCTTCGACATCGATGATGATTCGGTCACCGGTGCGCAGCCGCCCGATCGGCCCGCCGCGCGCCATTTCGGGTGAGATATGCCCGACCATGAAACCATAGGTCGCGCCCGAGAAACGCCCGTCGGTGACGAGCGCTACGCTGTCACCCAGCCCACGCCCCTGAATCGCGGCGGTCACCCCGAGCATTTCGCGCATCCCCGGGCCGCCGACCGGCCCTTCGCCCCGGATGACGACGACGTCGCCGGGTTCGATTTCGCCCGCCGCCACGGCAGCAAAGGTGGCTTCCTCGCCGTCGAACACCTTTGCCGGGCCCTCATGGCGCATCCGATCATGCCCGGCCAGCTTCACTACGCACCCCTCAGGCGCGATATTGCCATAGAGAATGCCATAGCCACCGCGCGGTTTGAGCGGCGCATCGGCCGTCAGAATAACTTCTTGCCCCGGCGTTTCGGGGGCATCGCGGAAATGATCGAACAGGCTGTGCCCGGTCACGGTCGGCGTATCGGTGATCAGTCCCGCCTCCATCAGCCGCCGCCCGAGCAGTGCGGTGCCGCCCGCCGCCGACATATCAGGCGCCATGAACCGCCCGCCGGGCTTCAGATCGGCGATCACCGGGGTGGAGCGCGAAATGTCGTCGAACAGGTCGATCGCAAAGTCGCTCTCAGGGATGCCTGCTTCACGCGCAATGGCGAGCAGGTGGAGCACGAGGTTGGTCGATCCGGCGGTTGCCGTGCCTGCGACAATCGCGTTTTTCAGGCTGGCGGGTGTGATCAGGCTGCGCGCATTGCGACCGGCGCGAACCGCATCCATCAGCACACGGCCCGCTTCCTTCGCGGCGCCCGCCTTGTCAGGATGAACGGCGGGCACGTCGTTCAGCCCAATAGGCGAAAGGCCCAAAAAGCTCATCGCGAGCGCCATCGTGTTGGCGGTGAATTGCCCGCCACAGGCGCCGGCACCGGGGCAGGCGGCTTTCTCCACTGCGAGCAACTCGGCATCGTTCACCGTGCCCGCCCCGTGCCCGCCAACGGCCTCGAACACGTCCTGGATCGTGAGCGCCTTGTCGCCCAGGCGTCCGGGCATGATCGAACCGCCGTATAAGATGACCGAGGGCAGATCGAGCCGCGCGGCGGCCATAGCGGCGGCAGGGATCGTCTTGTCGCAGCCGACCAGGAACAGCACCGCATC
>NCEE01000006.1:90880-93814 GCA_002280555.1 Sphingomonas sp. 32-62-10 | reverse complement strand
TACCCCTAAAGTCTGCGCTCCGCCGTAGATTATTAGGTGCAGGCACAGTTCATAGCGAATATTCTGAAATTTCACTCATTACGATCCGTTTTGACGGAACAATAGAGGAACGTGAAATTGTTCGGTTGTCCGGTGTAAAAGGGAGACTATTTTCTGTTAAAGCCGGTGATGTAGTATTTTCTAAAATTGATGTCAGGAATGGAGCTATAGGCTTAGCACCCGACGATATTTCAAATATGTGCGTTAGTTCGGAGTTCCCAGTTTACGAAGTTGATGAGAGTGTCGCGAATCCTGAATACATAAAGATACTATTCCGAACTTTTGCGTTTAAAAAACTATTGAATTCTATGATTAACGGCGCATCTGGCAGAAAAAGAATTCAACCACTGCAGCTAGAGAATGTTTCTGTTCCGCTTCCTGAACGACACATACAAGATGGTATTGCTGAATATTGGCGTGATGGAGAGTTGGCCCAGAAGAAGGCACATTTCGCCTCTTCTCAACTTATTTTGCAGATCGAGAGTCTGTTAATGACCGTGACGAGAGATTTTCAAATATCTGTAAGTTCTAGGATGTTTGTAGCGGAATACGACAAAGCTCTACAGTGGGATATGAAAGCTGGACGCGCGGCAGCATTCATCGCAGCCAATCCGAACTTTGTTCGCCTAGGCGATTACACAGAGGAGTGTACAGAGGTTGCCAAGCCATGGGACCAGCCTGATGCGGAATGGCCGGTGTATGGGGTAAACAATAAGGAAGGGGTCTTTTTAAACAGTTTCCAGAAGGGGAGCGATTTCAACGCTGCCTATAAACGCATTCGCAAGGATTGGTTTTTCCATAATCCGACACGTGCCAACGTTGGTTCGTTAGGGGTTGTCCCCGAAGTTCCGATCAACGCCATTACTAGTCCCGAATATCAGGTCTGGCGTTTGACCGGTGGCTTCCTGCCTGTGTTTATGGCTTTGTTGATCCGCACAAATTACTTCCTGTCACTCGTCGCATTCAACCGCGTTGGTGGTGTAAAACAACGGATGTATTATGCCAACCTAGCTGAAATTCGGCTGCCTATGGTGCCGATGAAAGAGCAGCGCCGCATCGCTGATGCTTACACGGCAATTGAGGCCAACGTAGCCTCTTCGAAGGCCGATTTGGACCGACGCAGAAGCGACATCGAAAAAATGATACTTGGGACCATGAAAATCGAAGGGGTCTGATTTGGCGCGCGGAAAGCAGTACATCGATTTTGAAGGCATGTACGCCGAGGGTGTGCTGGGCATTTTCAGGATCATTCGGGGGTATGCCGACCTTCGCGACCTTGCCGCAGTATCTACGCCATACAAGATGGAGAATGGGGGCGCTGGTGTCGGAGTCGTCGGACATCAGCGGGTTGAATCAGAAAAGCACGCACAGGACATCAAAAAGTATTTAGAACAGAGCGACAGCCGCTTCATTCCCGAAGTAATTCTGTCGGTCCGAGCCCCGGTAACTCTCGTAACCGCCACGGGCGATGTTGAACCTGATCACCTTGGACTTGGCCAAACCGTTCTGGGCGTAAAAACATCCCCGGATAGCGTGATCAAGATCGGTCGAAAGCATTCCAGTAAGTCGTTACGCATCCAGTGGATTCGCGTAGCAAGAAAGCAGCTCGAAGCGGTCAAAAATCAAAAACTAATACGGAGGATTGACGGGAATCATCGCCTTCACCTTGCAGACCAGTTAGCCGACGATCCCAATGCTCCTACCAAATATCTCGCACCTTTCTGTATGGTGCTACTAGGTGCGACTGCGGATGAGGCCGATGACTATGCGGAATCCCTCATATTTCATACTATTAACAGCACTGCGCTTCCGCTGGAATCAGAGCACGGTCTACAGCTGTTGTTGGGGCAAAATCCGGCCCATGCCATGCTTCCGGAGAATGAATTTGCATTCAGCCCCGAATTGCATCTCACCCGACTCCTTTCAGACAGGCTCAATGCGATGCCCGCGCCATCGCGAGAAAAATTTGGTGATCAGCCACTGACATCGCTTTGGGAATCGGCGCGCAATCTCATTGCGATGGATACCGAGATCGCATTGGACCGTCTGACGTTAACCGCATTTGCGGAGAACCTGTTCGCGGCGCTGTCTGAGATCGCGATTCGGCTTACGGTAAATCATCCGTCGCTGTGCAAGACGTACGGCTTTTTCGAACTCGCCGCTCGAGTCTGGAAAGAGACTCAGGGTGGGAATCACGAGCAAAAAGTGCGCGCCTCCGTGGAAATGCTCGACCGCCTTGCAAATTGGCTAGGTGGACAAGGGATCACGAGCCTTTTGAACCATCTTTCACCGGCACAGCAACTGCTTGAAACGTTCAAAGCAGCACAATCGAGAATACCGAAGCGCGTATTCCTGGCTCGTTGGTATCCCGTCCAAGCGGCCCCGAATGACGCTTTCAATAGAGCTAGCCTGCGACTTCAGCAAATCCGGCAAACTTTGGCCAACCTCTTGGCGCAGCATGGAATATCGTTGGAGCTGGTCGACATGGGAACTGAGGAAGGGGGTACGTTTCCAATTCATGCCAAAATGTATGAAGCCATCGCGTCTTCGGACATCATCATCTGCGACCTGACGGGCCAACGTCCCAACGTTTTTATCGAAGCCGGATATGCCTTGAGGCATCACGAACAAAACAAGTTGATATTTTTATTTGAACCACAGAGTGAAAACGACAGGGTTCCGTTTGACTTAAACACGTTCAAATACGTCCAAATCAATCAAGCTGCAGAAATTCCGAACCGGATCGGGAATGAGATAGAAGCGATATTGAGAGACGCCGGGGCGGAAGTGTAGTGCGCCAGCACAACCGCGCCCGAGTTTGCAACGGAGGTTTCGGCTTCCAAAACGACGTGGCGTTCAGCATTGGAGGTTCGCATCTTGGTCCTTCGGAGAGAA
>NCEE01000006.1:0-90752 GCA_002280555.1 Sphingomonas sp. 32-62-10 | reverse complement strand
AACGCGCAGAGTTCTATTGCTCGGGTGCCAGTCTCCTTACAATTAAGCAGGCAGGGGGCTGAAATGGCAATAAAATCGAGAAGACCTGACTTCGAAACGCTGCCCGTGGAAAGCGAAGATGAAGCATGGAGGCTACTAGCTCTATTTGCTGAGGGAGATGACCACCAGAGACCATTTATTCCAAAACTTGGAAAGTGGCCTAGAGCGGATTTCACGTTTTGGATTGATGGGGGTAATGCGGTGCTTACCGCACCCGTCATGGAGGCGATGCTTGAGTTTCAGTCCAGCATCAACAGAGCGTTCATGCTTGCGGCCGAAGGCTCGACTAACCTTCGCGGCTTGTCGGAAGATGAGCGTTCCAGTTTTGAAGCTTTGTTCAAAATTCGTCGCGGTAGTTCGAAGATCGAAGTTGACCTGCAAGATTTAAGCAAGGAGTTTATCAAGACAGCCGTGGGTAAGCTATCTGGTCGCCAAATCACAGTTATAATTCTCGCGTTCGTTCTTCTGTTTGGAGGAGTGGCGTATTGGAAGGCGTGGCTCGAACACCAGAAAGACATTACCTTAGCAGAAACCCAAAACCAGCAGACCAAAGAATTATTGGCTTCTCAGAAGTTTGCTTCGGAAATAGATCTTAAGAAAATGGAAATAATGCACGATACAGTGGTGGCAGTTCTTGGAAGTCGTGCAATTGTGGAAGCAAGCAACGATAGTCGAAAGAGTGTTCTCAAGGCAGCAGCACGCGTGCGCGATACGCAGGTCGCAGGTCAATCGCTTCCGCCAGAGGTTGCTAAACCAATGGCACGGAGTGCGAGGAGTGTCAGCGAACTGGATTCAAGAACTGGCGAATTCGATGTTTTACGTGTTGATACCAACGTAAGCGATGGTTTCCGAGTTCGGCTTCGTGACCGGTCCGATGGGGTCGAATTCTTTGCTTCCGTCCGCGACCGGTTATTGTCCGAGAACGACCGTAAGCTGATCCAACGCGGCGAATGGGAAAAGAAACCTATCGTGGCTCAAGTCCATATCACAAAGCGCCGAGGGGAAATTGTGGCGGCTAGGATTGGCGACGTCAGTGGTGTCGTTGGCGATGAAATCGCCGGAATCGACTGAGCTATTTTGCTGATCGAGCACCGAGTAACGATACAAGTGTAGTCACAAATGCAGTTGTTGCCATTTATCGCTATACCCCCGGACTTGATCCGGGGTCCCGCTAATTCTTGACCGCTGTAGAAGCGGGACCCAGGGTCAAGCCCGGGGTGACGAGAAAGGCGACGTGCGTAAGGTTGCTAGCCGTTGCGCGATCAACGCTCTCCGCCTCTAATAAGACCGCCCCACCAGCACCCGCTCCACCGCCGGTGCGCCGGTGAAAACGCAGGTGCCATCTGCGGGCGCCACATCCATCGGCACGTTGCGTAGGGTGAGTTTCAACGCCTTCAGCCGCTCCACCACCTTCTCCAGCGCGTCGCCGGTGGGCTTGGCCCATTGCACTTCAACAAAGCCGGGGTTCTTCACCGAATCCGCAAAGGCGCGCTCCAACCCCGCGAAATCGGTGACGTCGCGGGCGATATTCGCATCGAGCCGCGCCTTGGCATCGGCGAACAGCGCGTCCTGCACCGCGCCGAGCATTGCTGCCGCATTGCTTACAAATTCATCCCGCGCGATCACGGCGCTGTCGAGCTTGCCGTCCGCACGGTAAAGGGCGGTCCGACGGATCACGGAAACATTGCCCCCCGCCATGTCGCGGCCGCCGACCTCAACGATGATGGGGGCGCCCTTCTTCACCCAGCCCCAGCGCTTGCCGGCGGCCTTGGCGGGCTTCAGATCGAGCAGCGCCCGCACCGGCTCACCAAAGGCCGACAGCGCCGCCAATTCGCTTTGGAGTGCCTTGCAATAGGTGACCAGCTCGGCGTCCTCGGGCTGATCGCGCAGCATCGGCACGATCACGATCTGCCATGGCGCAACGCGCGGCGGTACGCGCAGCCCGTCATCATCGCCGTGGACCATGATCAGGCCCCCGATCATCCGGGTGGACATGCCCCAGCTCGTCGTCTGGGCGAGCTCCAATTGCCCCTCGGCATTTTGGAAGCGGATGTTCTGCGCTTGCGAGAAATTGGTGCCGAGGAAGTGCGAGGTGCCGGCCTGCAGCGCCTTGCCATCCTGCATCATCGCTTCGATCGAATAAGTCGCGACGGCGCCGGGGAAGCGTTCATTCTCCGGCTTTTCCCCAGCGACCACCGGCAACGCGACGCAATCCTCGGCAAAGCTGCGATAGACTTCGAGCATCTTCAACGTTTCCTCGCGCGCCTCCGCCTCGGTCGCGTGCGCGGTGTGGCCCTCCTGCCAGAGGAATTCGGTGGTGCGCAGGAACATTCGGGTGCGCATTTCCCAGCGCACGACATTGGCCCATTGGTTGATCAGCACAGGCAGGTCGCGCCAGCTCTGTACCCAGCGCGCAAAGGCGGTACCGATCACCGTTTCCGATGTTGGCCGCACAACCAGGGGTTCTTCGAGCTTCGCGCTGGGATCAGGCACCAGCCCGCCCTTGCCGTCAGCGATCAGCCGGTGGTGCGTGACGACTGCCATTTCCTTGGCAAAACCATCGACATGTTCGGCTTCTTTTTCAAAATAGCTGAGCGGGATGAACAGCGGGAAATAGCAATTCTCATGCCCCGTCGCCTTGATGCGATCATCGAGCAGCCGCTGGATGCGTTCCCAGATGCCATAGCCCCATGGCCGAATGACCATGCACCCGCGCACGCCCGATTCCTCGGCCAGATCGGCCTCGGTGATGACGGATTGATACCAGGCGGAAAAATCGGCCTCGCGGGTGACGGGGAGAGCGTGTTTGATCATGCGCCAAGCGATTAGCGGCAGTTTACGGCTTCGTCACCCCAGCTAAGGCCACACAGGGTTGTTGCAGGCCGCGCCAATCCGCATAGGACCGCCATGGCCACCGCCTCCCCCGATCGCATCCTGCTCGCCGTCACGCTGCGGCTGATGTCTGCGGCCCTGTTCGCGGGCATGAACGCGCTGATGAAGCTCTGCGAGACAGGTGGCGCCGGGCTCGGCGAGATCATCTTTTTTCGGCAATTCGGCGCGGCGTGCCTGATGGTGGTGGTGCTCGCCACCGGGCCGGGCTTCGCGTCGGTAAAGACCGAGCGATTTGGCGCGCATATACTGCGGACCGTGATGGGGCTGACGGCCATTGGATTCAGCTTCAACGCCATTCTGATGCTGCCGCTCGCCGAATCGACGACGATCGGCTTCACCATGCCGATCTTCGCGACGATACTCGGCGCGCTGGTGTTGCGTGAGCCAACCGGCTGGCACCGTTGGGGAGCGGTCATCGCTGGCTTCATGGGCGTGTTGATCGTTGCCCAACCGGGCGGTGATCACTTCCCCCTGCTCGGTGCGCTGAGCGGGCTAGCAGGAGCATTCATAACGGCGAGCGTTTCAATCCTGCTGCGCACCATCGCCAAGACCGAAGCCACGTTGACGACGGTGTTCTGGTTCTCGACTTTATCGCTGGTACCGCTTGGTATCATCTACGCCTTTGTATGGCAGCCGCACCAAGCCATGACATGGGCGTTGCTGATGGGGGTGGGAGTGGTGGGCGGAATCGCCCAGCTGGCGATGACGGGGGCGATCCGGTTCGGCCCCGTCTCCGTCGTGCTGCCGATGGATTATTCGTCGCTGTTATGGGCGACGATTTATGGCTGGCTGATCTTCAACGTGCTGCCCACCCCCGCCACCTGGATCGGCGCGCCGATCATTATCGCCAGTGGGCTGTATATTGTTTGGCGCGAACGAGTTCGCCACAAGCAGGAAACGATGCAGGCAATCGCTTAGCGCTCGGTCACCGCACCGTGGCGGTACACCAGCACCACATTATTGGCGGGCATTTCAATCAGCCGTTCGAACCGCAGCCCATGCTTCGCCGCCGCCTCAGTGACGCTTTCGACATCGCGCAAGCCCCAGTGCGGATCCCGAGCGCGCAGCGATTGATCGAATGACTCGTTGCTGGGGGCCGTCGGCACGCCTTGCTGCCGAAACGGGCCATAGATAATCAAGCGGCCGTCCTTGGGTAAAATCCGCGCAGCTCCCGCCAGCAGCCCCAACGTCGCCTGCCAGGGGGAAATATGCACCATGTTGATGCAGAGCACCGCATCGGCCTGCTCGATACCCCAATCAGGTGACGCCGCATCAATAGCGACCGGCGCACGGGCATTGCCAAGCCCTTCGCTCCACGCTGCGATTGAGGCGAGCGCGGTTGGATCCGGATCGCTCGGCTGCCAATCATGCCCCGGCAGTTCACGCGCGAAATGGGCGACATGCTCGCCGCTGCCACTGGCGATCTCCAGCACCAGCCCGGTGGGCGGCAACATATCCATCAACACCCGCGCGATCGCCTCACGATTGCGCAGCGTAGCGGGAGCATGTTTGCGCACATCGCCGATATCATCGGCCACGATATAGGGGGTAGGATCAGCCATGATATGCCTCGCGCATCGATGATCGGATCGCTAGACGAGCGGGGTGTCTTTGCAAGGGGGGACTGAATGGCCGAAGTGGATCGTGGCGCAGGCGTGATGTTTCCCCCGCCGTTGGTCTTTCTCGGCGTCGCGCTGATCGGGCCAGTGATTGATCGGCTGCTTGGCCTGCCGCCATTGCCGATCCCAGGATGGTTGAGCGTGATCTTCCTTCTGCCGGGATTTATACTGATCGGCATCGCGATCGGCCTGTTCCGGCAGCGCGGCGAGAACCCAGTGCCATCAACGCCAACGGCGGGCGTGATCGATACCGGCATTTATGCCCGCACCCGCAACCCGATGTATCTGGGCATGGCCATTGCCTATCCCGGCGTTGCCATCCTGCTCCAGAGCATGCCTTCACTGTTGCTGTTGCCCGTGGCGATCATCATGATCAACACCCAAGTCATCGCCCGTGAAGAGCGCTATCTCGAAGCGAAATTCGGCGCGGCTTTTGTTGCCTATAAGGCGCGCGTCCGCCGGTGGCTCTGATTGATCCGTCAGAGTCGAAGCAGAAGCGCCCGGAGGGTGGTCCGGGCGCTCCCAACGTCAATAATAAACGGCGCTGAACGACCCGTTCGATGCCTGCGTCACCACCGACGCGACTTGCGATTTGCCTGTAAAGTCGATTTCAAGGCTGACCGTCGACACAGTGGAGACATCGATGATCGACCCAGGCGTGTATACGCCTTCAGCGATGTAGAATTTTTCCACCGGCGTGATGTTGTACGTCCCATTGGGCTCGGCAAGGAACGTCGCAACCGGTGACGGGATGCCCGGAATATTACCGGGACGGGCCAAGCCAAACAGATAGCCCGCCGATGAATCGAAATCTGAATTGGCGATGATCGCATAAGACCCGGTCATTGCGCCGCTATGCACCAGATTTGTAAAGCCGGTGTTCTGACTGCTGCCAATAAAGGTTACGCTGTCTTGAGTCGCGGTATCGACCAGGATGGTGCCGTATTGGCCGACTGTCGTGCCTGGGGCGACTGCGGTAGTCGCGCGCGACCAAAGGGCGGATGTTTCGTCGGTATAATTGACGACATCGACACCACCAGGCTGCACACCGCTGAAGGTCACCCAGGCATTGGTGTAAACTTCCGGGTTGGCGCCCTTGTTCGTAACGATGGGAGGCTCCATGAAAATAACGTAGTTCTTGGTAAATCCTGAATTATTCAGGACTCTGATGCTGTACGTGGCCATTTACGTTCTCCATTTGCGTATAGCGCGCCGATATCGCTTTGATGACGATATCTACTATATCATTATTGAAGAACCTTTTCTGATCTAATATTTTTGATTGCATTAATTGCAATAAAATATCCTATATTGCGGAGAATGCAATATTCGATCGAGCACCTTCTATTGATGTCATATAATCTATCGTCTTTATAATGATATATTTTGCTTCTTCAGAAAGCGCTTCGACACTATGGACTTTATCTTCTGCTGAATTGAGATTCTCTCGATACATTTCGCCGATGCCAAGGATCAGCCAGTCCATCGACAGATTAAGTTGATTGCAAATCGCGATTGCATGCGAAATGCTCATACTCTTGCCAGAAATCCACCGGGTAACAGCGCTTTGATCAACGGATATCAGATCGGCGAGCAGATATTGTTTGGGAATACCCCGCGCTTTCATCGCGATCAGCAAACGTTTGCCGATGTCGTGCATATCTTGCGCTCCGCACACTAAAATCATCGTAATCGCCGACATTGGTGATGACCACGTCGCGATCGGCGGTCTTTTCATCATAGTTTCGATGCGTTGGCGCGCTTCCTCCAATCGATTTTGGAGCAATCACATCGCGGTCATTCCCGCATCATCGGCGGTTACCGTAATCATTGGCGAAATCGTCCGATGATGGACCAAACATCGCCGGTGATTCGGTGGTGCATCATCAACACAAGTCAGCAGCGACGGCGGGTGCGGCGCCCGGGCGCACCATATCGCCGCAATCAAACTCATATCCAATTTGGATGAGGAAACCGCCCCCGCGAGAACCAGCGGAGGAGGCGATCAGACGACTCGGCGGGGAAACAACAGTCGTGATACGGCCAGATACAGAAATAACCCTGCAGGCCCGGCCAGAAACGTCAGTGCCAGGATTGGCGCCTGCAACACCCGGCCCATCCCGCGCCGATCGGCATCCTCGGCGATCCACAGTCCGGTGAACAGATCGAGCGCCAGATAATGCGTCCAGCCGGTTACCACACCGCCATCGGTACCGAAGATCGCGCGGATACCGGCGATGGTCGTGAAGTCAGGCGCCGGGCCGCCGCTGTCGCCGAACCCGACGGTGAGGGCTGTGGTGATAAGCACGACGTAAAAAAGGCTGAGGCCCCCCGCTCCTGCAATCCGCAACTGATTGATCCCGCCCCGCCAGCGCGGCGCGAGGATCAACACCAGCCACAGGACGAGTGCGGCTGTGTTGACGATCTGGAACAGGACAGGCCAGTTCATGCTATTCCGCCGCCTCTGCCAATGGCGCGTCCTTCCACACCAATACCGGTTTGCGCGCCGCTAGCGTTTCGTCGAGCCGCGCGCGGGGGGCGAAGTGCGGGGCGGATTTCAGCGCCGGGTCGCCCGCCTTGGCGCGCCCTGCCACGTGGCGCAGCGCGCCGATGAACTGGTCCATCGCCGCCTTGCTCTCGGTCTCGGTCGGCTCGACGAGCATCGCGCCGTGGACGACGAGCGGGAAATAGACCGTCATCGGGTGGAACCCTTCGTCGATCAGCCCCTTGGCGATGTCGAGCGTGGTGAAGCCTTCGGCCATCCCGTTATCGCTGAACAATGCTTCGTGCATACACGGGCCGCTATGCGCGAACGGCGCATCGAGCACATCCTCCAGGCTGCGCAGCACATAATTGGCGTTGAGCACCGCATCCTCAGCCACCTGGCGCAACCCATCCGCGCCATGGCTCATGATGTAGCTGAGCGCGCGCGTAAACATGCCCATCTGGCCATGAAACGCCACCATCCGCCCAAAGGTGTGGGGATGGTCGTCGCCGGCCGTCTCCTCCTCGATCAGGGCGATATGCCCATCAGCGTAGCGTGCCGTGAAGGGTAGCGGCCCGAACGGGCTGAGCGCTTCCGACAGCACGACTGGCCCGGAGCCCGGCCCGCCGCCGCCATGCGGCGTTGAGAAGGTCTTGTGCAGATTGATGTGCATTGCATCGACGCCGAGATCACCCGGCCGAACGCGGCCAACGATCGCGTTAAAGTTCGCGCCATCGCAATAGACGTAACCGCCGACCGCATGAACCGCGTCCGAAATTTCCTTCAGGTCGCGTTCGAACAGCCCGCAGGTATTGGGGTTGGTGATCATTACCCCGGCCACATCCGGCCCAAGGCGTGCTTTGAGCGCAGCCGTATCGACACGGCCTTCGGGCGTCGCGGGGATATCCTCGACCTGATAGCCCGCAAAGGCGGCTGTTGCAGGGTTCGTCCCATGCGCCGATTCCGGGACGAGGATGACGTTACGGTGCCCCTCCCCGCGCGCTTCGAGTGCCGCCTTGATGCAGAGGATGCCGCACAGCTCGCCATGCGCGCCCGCCTTGGGGCTCATCGCCACGCCGTGCATCCCGGTCAGCTTGATCAGCCAAATCGCGAGCTCGTTGATGACGCCGAGCGCACCCTGGACGGTATCGACCGGCTGAAGCGGGTGGATGTCGGCGAAGCCGGGCAGCCGGGCCATCTTCTCGTTCAGGCGCGGATTGTGCTTCATCGTGCAGCTGCCGAGCGGGAAAAACCCCAGGTCGATGCCGTAATTCTGGCGCGACAGGCGCGTGTAGTGGCGAACCGTCTGCGGCTCGGACAGACCAGGCAGACCGATCGTTCGTTCCCGCGCTAAGCCGCCAAGGCGGCTAACGGCGGGCGCGGCATCGGCAATATCAACGCCGGTCGTCTCGCTGTCGCCAATCTCGAAGATCAGCGCTTCTTCGAGCATAAGCGCCTTGTTGCCGGTAAAGGTTGCGGGGCCTGAAGCAGCCGAGCTGCCGAGTTCCGGGCGCCATCCACTTGCGTTAATTGTCATGCCAGCACCTCTTCGAGCGCGGTTGCGAGGGTTTCGATATCGTCGGTAGTCGTTGTTTCGGTGACGGCGACCACCAGCCCGTGATCGAGCTCGACGACACCGGGGTAAAGCCGTCCGAGCGATACACCCGCCAGAATTTGGCGATCGCCGAGCGTCCGGACGATCGGGCGCGCGGTTTTCGGCAGCACCAGCGTGAATTCGTTGAAGAAGCTGTCGTTGACGAGGCTGACCCCCGGCACCTTGGCCAGCCGATCCGCCGCGTGCGCCGCCAGGGCGTGGTTGACGCTCGCCAACTTGCGCAGACCCGCTTCGCCCAGCAATGTCATGTGGATCGAGAACGCCAGCGCGCACAGGCCGGAGTTGGTGCAGATGTTGCTCGTCGCCTTTTCGCGGCGGATATGCTGTTCGCGTGTGCTGAGCGTCAGCACAAAACCACGCTTGCCGGTCGCATCCACCGTCTCACCACACAGCCGCCCGGGCATCTGGCGGAGATATTTCTCCTTGCAGCCGAACAGGCCGACATAGGGGCCGCCGAATTGCAGGCCGACGCCGATCGACTGGCCTTCGCCAACGACGATATCGGCATCCATTTCGCCGGGCGACTTGATCGCGCCGAGCGCTACCGGCTCGGTGACGACCGCGATCAGCAGCGCCTTGTTCGCGTGGCACGCATCGGCGAGCGGCTGCAAATCGGCGATCCGGCCGAGAATGTCGGGATATTGCACGACCACGCAGGACGTATCGCTGTCGATCGCGGCGATCAGCGCGTCGATATCGGTTTCGGCGGTGAGGGTCGGCAGCGAGGTTTCGAGCAGATCGCCGGTATATTTCGCCATCGTCTTGGCGACCGACACATAATGCGGGTGGAGCCCCGACGAGAGGATCGCCTTGCCGCGCTTGGTGATCCGGCGCGCCATACCGATCGCCTCCCAGCACGCGGTCGAGCCGTCATACATCGATGCGTTCGCCACATCGGTGCCGAGCAGCCGCGCGACCTGCGACTGAAACTCGAACAGCATCTGCAGCGTGCCCTGCGCGATTTCCGGCTGATAGGGTGTGTAGGCGGTCAGAAACTCGCCGCGCTGGATCAGATGATCAACGCTCGCCGGCACATGATGCTTGTACGCGCCGCAGCCGAGGAAGAACGGCACGTCGCCCGCTACAGTATTTTTCCGCGCCAATGCCCGCATGTGCCGCTCGACCGCCATTTCGCTCGCGTGCATCGGCAAGTCGTAGATCGGCCCGTCGAGGCGCGCGGCTTCCGGCACATCGACGAACAGATCGTCGATCGATGCGGTACCGATCGTGGCGAGCATCGCCGTGCGGTCAGCGGGGGTAAGCGGTAGGTAACGCATGATAATGTTCCTGAAAATCGTCAATCATGCCTTCGACCTCGCTCGGGTCGCTCAGCGTCAGCTTGAATAACCAGCCATCTCCTTCGGGGTCTTCATTGACGAGACCCGGGGTATCATCGAGCGCGCTGTTGCCCTCGATCACCGTACCCGAAACCGGCGAGTAGACGTCCGATGCGGCCTTCACCGATTCGACCACGGCGGCCTCGTCGCCCTTGGTCACTTCCTTGCCCTCTTCGGGCACGTCGACGAACACGATGTCGCCAAGCTGTTCCTGCGCATAGTTGGTGATGCCGACCGTGCCGATATCGCCGTCAAGCTCAACCCATTCATGATCTTCGGTGAAATAGCGGCTCATGCGGTGCCTCCTTTAGCGAACGTAACGATGAGGAATGAACGGCATCGCAGTGACGATGCCGGTATGGATTTTGCCACGCTGGGCAATACGGACCTGGGTACCGGGTGCGGCCATGTCGGCGGGCACATAGGCCATTGCAATCGGCGCACCGACGCTCGGCGCGAACCCGCCAGAGGTGATCCTGCCGACCGGCGCATCGTCATCGCCAATCACTTCCGCCCCTTCGCGCACGGGCTGTTTGCCCTCGACGAGCAGCCCAACCCGCTTCGTCGCTGGACCGCTGGCGCGCTCGGCAAGGATACGCTCGGCACCGGGAAAGCCGCCATCCTCACGCCGCCGCTTCGACAGCGCAAAGCCGAGATCGGCCATCACTGGCGTCGTTTCGGGATCAAGATCATGCCCATAGAGCGGCAACCCCGCCTCCAGCCGCAGCGAATCGCGCGCGCCAAGCCCGATCGGCTTCACCTCGGGCTGCGCACACAGCGCTTCCGCCAGCGCCTCGACCGCGTCGGCGGGCACCGAAATCTCGAAGCCATCCTCGCCGGTATAGCCCGACCGGCTGATCCAGAGCGGCGTGCCGTTCCAGTCGAACGCCGCAGCGGTCATGAACACCAGCGCCTCCACCCCGGGCACAACGCGCTGCAACGCATCGACCGCCTTTGGCCCCTGGAGCGCGAGCAGCGCCTGTTCGTCGAGATGATTCAACCGAACGTCGTCGGGCAGATGCTCGACAAAATGGGCGATGTCATCGGCCTTCACCGCCCCGTTGACGACCATGTAGAAAGCCGCATCGAAGCCGGACCCATCGGGCAACCGCGTGACCATCAGAGAAAGCCGCATCGAAGCCGGACCCATCGGGCAACCGCGTGACCATCAGATCGTCGAGAATGCCGCCATTGTCGGCGAGCAGCAGCGAATAGCGCATCTTCCCCGCCGCCAGTGCTTTTATATCGCCGGGGAGCAGCGCCTCAAGCGCGGCGGCTACATCAGCGCGATCCCCGTCTGCGCTGAACAGCAGCTGCCCCATATGGCTAACGTCGAACAGGCCCGCATTCTCACGCGTCCAGAGATGCTCGGCCATGATGCCATCATATTGGATGGGCATGTGATATTCGGCGAATTCGACCATCCGCGCGCCACGCGCCCGGTGCCACGCATCAAGCGGCAGCTTCTCGATCGTATCGATGAACTCGATCTGGTCGCTCATCACAGGCCTTCCGCAGCATGGGGTTACGGCCTGCCGCGCACGGGAACTCCCGCGATCGACCCGCCGCCCCCTCTGTCACGGAACCTGAGAGCTTTCGCCGCCTGCGTTGTGCCAGGCCGGCTTACCCCTTCGGTGGGCACCGCGAACGCCGCGCTGCCGCTTTCCAGAGTGTCGTTTCAGGTCAGCGCGGTCCCGATTGCCTGAGAGATTCCGGGGCGGTTGCTCCTTCGGCGGTTCCGGCCAACCTTTGGGGTTACCCGAAACGCTCTCCCGCGCTTACCCATGCCGGTTGCCCGGCATCGACCGCTAATCTGTGCCGCGCCGCAGCAACCGAGTCAATCGCGCGCGGCCTAGCGCGTCGCGTTAAATTTCAGCTGCGCGTCGGTGAGCTGGAAGCCGACCAGCGCTTCGAAGCTGGCGCGCTGCACCGCCTGGCGGATTTCGGGGCGTGAGAGCGGATCGACGGCGGCGTCTTCAGCGCCCGCCTTGCGAATCCGGGTGAGTGATTTGCGAATTTCGGGCGACAGGGTGGCCGCCGACCGCAGCACATTGGCGGTCGCCTGGCCACTGACCGATCCACGCGCCTGACCGTCATCAAAATGGACCGAGACCCGGCCGATTCGCTTGGCGACCACGGCCGTGCCGCCCTGCACGACAGTGATGAAATAGGGTAAAGTCACGTCGCGCGCGCCTTGCGTGCTGGTGCGGCGCGCGCGGATGTCAAAAGTCACCACCGTCTGCACATTCTCGCCCACATCGCTGCAGGTGGAACGAACATTCGTCATCAGCGCGCTCACGTCGAGCGCAGATTGCTCCTGGCTCGATGCCGGGTTGAACAGCGTGACGTCTCCCGTTGCAGCAGGCACCGCGACAGCGGGGCAAGCGGTGCGGATGGCGGTGATGCCGCCCAGCGTGACTTCGCCGGTCTTGGCGCATCCCGCGGTCAACAGGATCGGGGCGACGAGGATAGCGATTTTCCGGGCTGTCACAGGCGTACGCACCTTTTGAACGAGAAGGGGGCCGCCGCCATTACCGCGCGCCGACCCCTGAACAGCCTATAGCATAGGAACCGGCTTTCGCCCGCGCAAGCAATCGCGTAGACATAGTCTATGGCTACTGCACTCAAACCTCGCCTCGACCTTCTCATCGCCGCCCCACGTGGCTTTTGCGCAGGGGTCGATCGGGCGATCCACATCGTCGAACTCGCAATCGAGAAATATGGCGCGCCGGTCTATGTCCGCCATGAAATTGTGCACAACAAATATGTTGTCGACACATTGCGTGAGAAAGGCGCGATCTTCGTCGAGGAGCTCGATGAGGTGCCGGACGGCGTTCCGGTCGTCTTTTCCGCGCACGGCGTGCCCAAATCAGTGCCTGCCGAGGCCGAAGATCGCGGCCTTGCCTATCTCGACGCGACCTGCCCGCTCGTTTCCAAGGTGCACCGGCAGGCCGAACGGCTCGTTGATGCCGGCCGCCACATCATCTTTGTCGGCCATGCCGGCCATCCTGAGGTGATCGGCACCTTCGGCCAAGTGCCACCTGGCGCGATGACGCTGATCGAAACGGTGGAAGATGCGATCGCCTTCGAACCCGTCGATCCCAACAATCTCTCGTTCCTGACGCAGACGACGCTATCGGTTGACGATACAGCCGATATCGTCGCCAAGTTGATCGAGCGTTTTCCGGGCATCAAGGCGCCGCGTGGCGAGGATATTTGCTACGCCACGTCGAATCGGCAGGCTGCAGTCAAGGCAATCGCCGCGCAGTGCGATGCAATGCTGGTGATCGGTGCGACCAATTCGTCCAACTCGCTCCGGCTGGTCGAAGTCGCCGAACGGCATGGCATTCCCGCCAAGCTGATCCCGCGCGCTGAGGATCTCGATTTCGCGTGGCTCGAAGGCGTAAAGACACTCGGCATTTCGGCGGGCGCCTCGGCACCCGAAGTACTGGTGCGCGAACTCGTGGCCCGGCTCGCCGAGGTATATGAGATCACCGAGCGTGAGGAGGAAACCACGCGCGAAACGATCTCTTTCAAACTGCCCCGCGGCCTCGAAGTCCCCGCCTGAGTCGAAAGAACTGATCTCGTGGCGGTTTACACCCATGTGTCCGCCGAGGCGCTGGCCGATTTCCTGTGCCGCTATGACGTAGGCGAACTGGTGTCCGCCAAGGGCATCGCGGAGGGTGTGGAAAACACCAACTATCTGGTCGATACGACCGGCGGACGCTTCATCCTGACGCTCTACGAAAAGCGCGTGGCAGCGGAAGATTTGCCGTTCTTCATGGCGCTGCTCGATCACCTCGATGCCAAGGGGCTGCCCGTGCCGCCGGCAATCAAGGATCGGAATGGCGAAGAGATTCAGGAACTGGAAGGCCGTGCCGCGTGCCTGATCAAATTCCTGCCCGGCGTATCGCTATCACATCCGCGTCCAGCACAGGCGCTGTCCGCCGGCCGGGCGCTCGCAGCAATGCATGACGCAGTGGCGGATTTTGCACCCACCCGCCCTAATTCGATGGGCGTTGAGACCTGGCAGCCTTTGCTCGAGCGTTGCGGCCCGAACCTTAATGAGATCTCCCCCCGGCTGTACGATGATCTTTCCTTTGCCACGGACAAGATCGTTGGCCGATGGCAGGGCGATGCGTTCGATCATGTCGCCATCCATGCCGATCTGTTTCCAGACAATGTGCTGATGCGCGGCGATGCCGTGACAGGACTGATCGATTTCTACTTTTCGTGCACCGACATTCGCGTTTTCGATCTGGCCATCACCCACAGTGCCTGGTCGTTCGATGCGAGCGGCGCACAGTTCGATACTGCAATCGGGCAGGCGCTCGTGAAGGGCTATGAAGAACGCTTCCCGCTCTCCCCGGCTGAAAACGCCGCCTTTGCCACACTTGCCAGCGGCGCTTGTATCCGCTTTGCGCTGTCTCGCGCCTGGGACTGGCTCAATACACCTGCCGATGCCCTCGTCACCCGCAAGGATCCGATCGCCTATATGCGCCGTCTGAACCATTATGATCCGACACTGGCGAGCCGCGTCGCATGACCGAGTTGCCGCAAGTCGAGATTTTCACTGATGGCGCATGCAAGGGCAATCCTGGTCCCGGCGGCTGGGGGGCGTTGCTGCGGATGGGCGGTGTTGAGAAGGAAGTTTCTGGCGGCGAGCCGATGACGACCAACAACCGGATGGAAATGATGGCGGTGATCGAGGCGCTTGGGGCGCTCAAACGGCCTTGCCGGGTCACGCTCTCAACCGACAGCCGCTATGTGATGGACGGCCTCACCAAATGGATTCACGGCTGGCAGAAAAATGGCTGGCGTACCGCCGACAAGAAGCCAGTCAAAAACGCCGATCTATGGCAGGCGCTGCTCGCCGCCGCCAAGCCGCATCGCATCGATTGGCAATGGGTGAAAGGCCATGCTGGCCACCCTGAAAATGAACGCGCCGATGCGCTGGCGAGCGCCGCTGCCGTGGCGGCAGGGCGGAAACGGGCGAGCGTCGAAGCCTGAGCTTACCGCTACTCGGGCTAAGCCAATGGCTTAAGGTTTATTGATCCCAACCCCCGTTCGGGCTGAGCGAAGTCGAAGCCCAAGCGTTGCGCTTGCCTTTCGACTTCGCTCAAGGCGAACGGAGTTGTAGTGATATCAACCAGGCGCCATCCCGCTCTTGAAACCGATCAGTCCAAGTGTTCCTCTGTCGGCGCCTCGACACCATTTTTCTTGATCGATTCGATCGCGTTCACCGCCGCGGCCTTGCTCGAATAGCCCTCGGTCCAGAACATCACTTCGCTGTTATATTTGAACTTCGCGACGAACTCGCCGGCCTTGTTCTTCTCGATCACGAATTTGTGGGCCATGATGCACCTCCCGCTTGAGTGAGATCACAGCCTAACGCGGCGGCTATCGTTGCGCCAGCGCTACAAAGCGATCGGGCGCATAGGGTGCAGGGTCGATCGCAGCGACGGCGTCGGGCATCGGTTGCCCCAGGAGCAGCGCCGCCCCGAGCATCGCGGCGGCAGGCGCGGTCTGGATGCCGATGCCGCCCTGCCCCGCAAACCAGAAAAAGCCGTCAACCACTGGATCAAAACCATAAACCGGTAGCCGATCAGGCGCAAAGCTGCGCAGGCCCGCCCATTTGCGCTCCACCGCCGCGACTTTCCAGTCGGTGACAGTCTCGAACCGGTCGATCGCGATGGCGACATCGATTTCTTCCGGCGCGGCATCGCCCGCTTCGACGGGAGTCTCGTCATGCGGGCACAACCACAGCCGGTTGGGGCCTTCCGGCCTGAAATAATAGCTGCCGGCGATATCGATGACGAGCGGGAGGTGGTCCGGCACATCGTCGGTCGTCACGCGCACCTGCGCGATGGTGCGGCGCATCGGCTGGATGCCGAGCGGCTTGGCGCCCGCCATCGCTGCCAGGCCATCGGCCCATGCCCCGGCAGCGTTGACGATAATCGGGGCGGATGTGTGCCAGTCGCCTGCTTGGACGTGCCATACACCGTCAATGCGCTCGACCCGATCGATCCGTCGCCCGGTCTCGAGCATGCCGCCCGCCCGCCGGAACGCAGCGAGCACGCTGCCGTGCAGCCCGGCCACGTCGATATCGGCGCCCGTCGATTCGAGCATCCCGCCAACGAGGATGGGCCGGGCGCGCGGCACCCATTGGCGGATGCCGTCATGATCGAGCCGGGCCAGCCCCACCCCCGTGCCGGCAAATTCGCTCGCCAGCTTGTCGAGCAGCGGCAAACCGTTAATCTCCGCTACCTCAAGCGAGGCGCGCGGCTTCAGGAAGCCACCGGCCTCAAGGACCGGATAGGACGCGCGCGTCAGCGGCTGCACCAGCGGCCCGCCCAAAGTCTCATGCCAAAACGCCGCTGACCGGCCGGTCGAATGATAGCCCGGCATGTCCTCCGCCTCGATCAGCAGGACACGGGCATGCGGTGCGAGTTCGGCGGCCAGGCTCGCCCCGGCGATGCCTGCACCGATGACGAGAATATCGACCGTAATGTCAGCAGTCATCGTGCGCCCGATCAGGCCCGCTGTGCCCGGGAGGCAAGAAAGATGTCGATCTCGCCGATCGCACGGTTGCGAACACTGTCCGTCTCGCGCAGCACCTCATGCGCGGATTCCTTGCCGAACCGCAGCACCCGGCAATCGGGCAGCTTTGCCGCAACACCAACCGCCGCTTTGGCATCAACCAGCTGGTCGGCCATCGGCACCAGCATCAGGGTCGGGACGCGCATCGCCTTCAGCGCAGGCGACTGACGCAGTTCACGGGTGGAGACAAAGGCTTCGATCACCCATTTCCAGCTCGGGGGGCCAGTGACGATATCGGGATGCGTTTCCTGCCAAAAAATTTCATCGGCATAGCGTTCCGGATCATGCGTCAGCAGCGCCTGGCGCGTTTCGAGCCCACCGGGCTTTTCGTTCGCCTTCCACGCCGCCCGCGCCGAATTGCCGAGCCCGCCAATCATTTTCGCCACGCGTTCGCCGAGCCCCGCGCCAAGCGCATTGCGCAAGCCCAGCATCGGCGCGACGAGCACCAGCGCATCGGGATCGGCCACCCGCTCAACCGCGGCGCGCAACACCAGATGCCCGCCCATCGAATGCCCCATCAGCACACGCGGGCCCATTGCGTGCGCAACCCATTCGGCATAGAATTCGGCGAAGTCATTCACATAAATAGCAAAATTCGAAATATGACCGACATTCGGATCGGGCGTCAACCGCCCCGATCCGCCCTGCCCGCGCCAATCGAGCCAGGTCACGCCCCAGCCCTGGCTATGCCAATGAGCGAACAGCTCAAGATACTTCTCGAAAATGTCACCGCGCCCGCCGCAGAACAAGATACTGCCACGTGGCTCGGTTTCAGCTGGCCAGTCGAACCGGCGCAGCGGCCAGCCGTCGCTCGCTATCCAGCGGGTGATCCGGGCCGCTGCTGGAATTGCCCGGCGATATAAAAGAGATGAAGTCATTGCCGCTGGTTACTTTTTAGAAAGCCGTTCCGTCTAGGAACGAGATTGATGAACTGGGGCTATCTCATCGCCGTGATGCCGGTGCTGCTGGCACTTCTCCTTGTTTCGGCAGGGATAGAGGATGCACGCCTGCGCACAATCGCCAATTGGAAAAATGCGCTGATCGCCTTGATGGCAATACCGTGGTGGTGGGTCAACGGCATGACGATCTGGCCCGATATCGCGATTCAGATCGGCGTGGCGCTCGCCATTTTCGCCTTTTTTTGCGGCGCGTTCGCGCTCGGCCAGATGGGTGGCGGCGATGTGAAACTGATCGGTGCGCTCGCGCTCTGGTTCCCGGTGGAGCCAATGATCTGGCTGCTGATCGTCATGTCGCTGGTAGGCGGCGGCGTCACGCTGGTGATGATGATCGACAGGTGGCGACGACAGGACCAGTCCCCGGTCGAGATTCCGTACGGCGTGGCGATTGCCATCGCCGGACTTTTGGCGGTGCGCGAACCACTTTTTAACCAATTTACTTGAATGCTTAACGGCGGATCAACTGATCCGCGTCCGAAAAGGCCAGAGGCGTCATGGATAGTAGGAAGATCATTCTGTTGGTTGCTGCGCTCTTTGTGGCGGGGCTTACCGCTTTCATGGCGCGATCGCTGATTGCCGGCTCCAGCGCGCCGGTCGCGGCAGCAGCAGTGCAGCCCGTACAACCGGTGGATGGTCCCGAAGTACTCGTGGCAACGCGCGCACTGCCCATCGGCACGATCCTCGACGCGACCGCGCTGAAGTTTCAGCCCTGGCCAAAAGAGCTCGTCGACAACGCCTATTTTTTGAAAAAGGAAACCGATCTGCGGTCGCTGCAGGGCACTGTTGTCCGCAACGCCATCACCGCTGGTCAGCCCGTCACGCAGGGCGCGCTGGTAAAGCCCGGCGATCGCGGCTTCCTGGCAGCGGCGCTTGGGCCGGGCATGCGGGCCGTGACGGTGCCGGTGCAGGCCAACGCCGCTGTTGCCGGCTTCGTATTTCCCGGTGACCGGATCGATCTGATGCTGACGCAGACGGTATCGGGTGGCGGCGATGGCCCACCGCTCAAGGTATCGGAAACCGTGCTGCGCAACCTGCGCGTGCTGGCGACCGATCAGCGCACCGACAACACGGTGGGCGAAGATGGCAAGACCGTTGTTCGCACCTTTTCCAGCATCACCGTTGAAGCAACACCCAAGCTGGCCGAACAGTTGGCGGTAGCGCAGACGCTCGGGTCGCTGTCGCTCGCACTGCGGTCGATCGCCGATAACTCCGCCGAGCTTGAAGAAGCGATCGCGTCGGGCGCGGTGTCGGTGCCCGATGGCAACGATCCCAAAGCCGAAAAGGCGATGATCATGAAAGTTGCCGCCCGTCCAACGGCCGGTGGCTCCACTTTTGCCACCGGTGCCGATGTATCGCGGTTTCAGCGCAGCACGGTGCCCGGCAAACCCGCAGGACAGGTCGATGGCGCCAATGGTGCGCCGGGTGCTTTCCCCGGCGGCGCTGCCCCCAAGGGGCCAACGGTCCGCATCGCACGCGGCAACAACGTGACCGAAGTTCCGGTCGGGGGGAAGAATTAGGATGCGTAGCCCTGCAAAGTCGATCGGCTGGCCGCTCGCGGTCGCCCTCGCCGCCACTGCGGTAGGCAACACCGCGCCCACCGGCGCGCAAACCGTTGCCGCCTCGCCGACCTCGCTGGTCGAAGTCGCGATCGGTCGTGGCCGTCTGGTCACGCTCGCGCGGCCGATGAGCGATTTGTTCGTCGCCGACGATAAAATCGCCGACGTCCAGGTCCGCTCGCCTACCCAACTGTACATTTTCGGCAAGCAATCAGGCACGACCACGCTCTATGCGACCGCGAAGAACGGCAGCGTCGTCTATTCGACGTCGATCCGCGTTGGCACCAACATCGATTCGGTCAGCCAAATGCTCACGCTCGCGATGCCCGATGCGCAGATTGTTGCCACGCCAATGAACGGTCTGGTGCTGCTGACCGGCACCGTCGCACAGCCCGACGATATCGCCGAAGCGCAGCGGCTGGTGGAGGCCTATGTCGGTGATTCGACCAAAGTACTTGTCCGCCTGAAAACGGCCACCCCGCTGCAGGTGAACCTGCAGGTGAAATTTGCCGAGGTCAGCCGCAGCTTCATCAAGAATATCGGCGTCAACCTGACCAACCGGGATAACAGCGGCAACAACTTCCTGTTCGGTATCGCCCAGGGTCGCGCGGGCACGATCACCAGCATTCCCGAGGTTGCAGCTGGCACGCCGGTAACACGCGATGCCAATGGATTGCTCCCCGGTTCCACCTTGTTCCAGTTCCCAACCAGCCCGACGATCGGCACCGCGCTTGGCGTGGCGGGCCGTTATTTCGGCACCGATCTGCTCGCCTCGCTCGATTTGGGGGAGCGCAAGGGCCTGGTTTCGACGCTTGCCAACCCCAATCTGACTGCACTGTCAGGTGAAACCGGCACGTTCCTGGCGGGCGGTGAAATTCCGATTCCGATCAGCCAGGGGCTCGGCGCAGTCTCGGTCGAATACAAACAGTACGGGATCAGCCTGGTTTACACCCCAACCGTGCTGTCGGACGGCCGCATCTCGCTGCGTGTCCGCCCGGAAGTATCGCAGTTGACATCGGCTGGCGCGGTCACGATCGGCGGCACCACCATCCCCGCGCTCACCACGCGCCGGGCAGAGACGACGGTAGAACTCGGTTCCGGCCAGAGCTTCATGATCGCCGGGCTGCTGCAGAACAACCACAACAATTCGATCACGCAGGCCCCTGGCCTGGGCGACGTGCCGGTGCTTGGCGCGCTATTCCGGTCGAACGGCTTTCAGCGCGACGAAACCGAGCTGGTCATCGTCATCACGCCGTATCTTGTGAAGCCCGTTAATGCGAACGAGATCGTCCTTCCAACCGATGGGTACAAGGCGCCGTCGGATCTCGACCGGGTGTTCCTCGGCACGCTTTCGCGCGGCGCGGACAATGCCGATCGGCCCAAGCCAAGCGTCGCGCCTTCGTCCAGCCAGCCGGCCATCGGCGCGGTCAGCCCGTTGCCGCTGGGGCCTGCGCAGGCCCCCGCCCCAATGCAATCGGGTCGCGATGAGGTGAAGGCCGTCGTTCCCGCCCCGCGCAAGGGCAAGGCGAGCAGCAGCGCCACACCAGGGTTCAGCTTCAAATGATCGCGCATCGCCGCAGGGAGAGTGTCATGCTCAAGCGCCTAACGATTATCGCCATCGCCGCACCGGCCCTGCTTCTGGCAGGCTGTGCGGGGTCGACGGCGGAAAATCGCGGACTCGAATCGGTCCATCAGCCGGTCGTCAGCCGTACCGATTACATCTTTGACATGAACACCGATAATGGTCGGCCCTCGGCGGGTGAGGTTCAGCGGCTCGCGGGCTGGCTGGCGTCGCTGCGGCTCGGTTACGGCGACCGCGTTGCGCTTGATGATCCCACCGGTGCCAACAGCGCGGCGCGGGCAGATGTTGGCGCGGCGATTGCGCGTTATGGCCTGTTCCTGGGCGATGCGGTGCCCGTTTCGGCAACCCAACCCAACCCGGGCACGGTCCGCGTGATTGTCAGCCGCACCACGGCATCGGTGCCGAGCTGCCCCAACAATCGCGATACCGGCAACGGCAATTTCAACGCCCATACCTCGTCCAACCATGGCTGTGCGGTCAATTCGAACCTGGCGGCGATGATCGCCCAGCCCGAAGATCTTGTGCGCGGGCAAACCGGATCGGCAACGTCTGATCCGGCAACGGGCACGCGCGCCATTCAGCAACTCCGTAAGGGCACCGGATCGGGTGGCACCGGCGCGACCAGCGGCGCCGCCGGCGCAAGCGGCGGTGCCAGCGGTAGCAGCGGCTCCAGCGGTGGTTCGTCGGGTGGGGGGGACAGCTAATGAACGCACCATTTAATCCCGGCCGTTCGGGCACGCGTGAACCCTTTGTCGCGTTCGTCTGCGATGAAACCACAGCGGAATCGCTCCGCCCGATTGCCGTCGAGCTCGGCTGGGCGCCGGAAAAGGTCAACAAAGGCGGCCTGCGCAATGCCGTGCAGACATTGTCGGTATCGGCCAGCCCGCACATCCTGTTTGTCGATCTTTCGGAAAGCGGTGATCCGCTGAACGACATCAACGCGCTCGCCGAAGTCTGCGAACCCGGCACGGTCGTGATCGCGGCCGGGCAGGTCAACGATGTGCGGTTGTACCGCGATCTCGTGGCCAGCGGCATCCAGGATTATCTGCTGAAACCGCTAAACCCCGATATGCTCCGCGATGCCTTTGCAACCGCACAGGCATTGTTGAACGCACCCAAGGTCACCGACGCCTCGCTGGAACGCCCGCACTGCTCGGCAGCGGTAATCGGCACGCGTGGTGGCGTCGGTGCATCATCGATCGCGACATCGCTTGCCTGGTGGATCAGCGAAAAGGAAAGCCGCACGACCGCGCTGCTCGATCTCGACGTCCATTTCGGCACCGGCGCGCTCGCGCTCGATCTGGAACCTGGTCGCGGGCTGACCGATGCGATCGAAAACCCCAGCCGTATCGATGGGCTGTTCATCGAACGCGCCATGGTGCGCGCCAGCGAAAAGCTCGCCATTCTGTCCGCCGAAGCGCCAATCAACGCACCGATCATGAGCGACGGTTCTGCCTTCTATCAGTTGCAGGAAGAAATGCGGGCGGCGTTCGAATGCACGATCACCGATCTGCCGCGCGCGATGCTGGTCAATCACCCGCACCTGATCAGCGATGTACAGCTGGCGGTAGTGGTGACCGAACTAACCCTGGCGGCGGCGCGCGATTCGATCCGTATCCTGTCGTGGCTGAAATCGAACGCGCCACAGACTCAGGTGTTCGTTGTCGCCAACAAGGTGCACCAGAACGGCCAGCTAGAGATCAGCCGCAAAGACTTCGAGGGATCGATTGAGCGCAAGATCGATTTCGTTATCGGGTTCGATCAGAAAACAGCCGCACAAGCCGCCAAACTGGGCAAGGCGCTGGTCGAAGTTGGCAAGTCATCAAAGGCGATCTCCCCGATTGCCGATCTGGGCAAGCGCCTGCTGATCGCCGCCGATGGATCGGCGGATGATGTGTCGGCCAAGGGCGGCAAAAGTGCAAAGCCACAATCCGCCGGCAGCTCGCTGATGGGCAAATTCGGTAATTTGAAGGGTCTGATTCCGAAACGCGCCGCCAAGGCGAGCTGAACGAAATACCCCGCGCAAGGCATTTAGCGGGGTTTGATAAAGGCACGGTGAATGGATTTGATGCCCCTCATGATGATGTGCCTCGGCGCGCTGGTCGTGCTGGGGCTCATTGCGTTCGCTTTTTCCGGGCCATCGCCTGATCGCGCCAAGGTCCGCCGCCTGCGCTCGCTCACCAACCGGCACAATGGATCGTCGGGGGCGGTTGCCGAGGCGCATCTGCGCCGAATCACGCAAAGCCGTAACAGCCGCATGGATGCAGCCGCGATGCGCCTGCTGCCAAATCCCGCTCTGCTGAAAAAGCGGCTTTCGATGACGGGCAAGCCATGGACGCTCGGCCAGTATGTCAGTGCGACGCTGGGCATTTTTGTCGTCATGTCCGCACTGCTGATCTTTCAGGGTTTGCCGATCCTGCTGGCAATGATGGTGGGGATCATCATTGGTGCCGGGCTGCCGCATATGGTGGTCGGGTTCTTCATCAAGCGCCGCATCGCCCAGTTCACCGCCAAATTCCCGGACGCGATCGAATTGCTCGTTCGCGGCCTGCGGTCTGGCTTGCCGATTGGTGAGACGATGGGCGTAGTCGGGGCGGAGATTGACGGCCCCGTCGGCGTCGAATTCCGATCGATCACCGACAAAATGAAAATCGGCCGAACGATGGATGTGGCACTGCAGGAAACCGCCGACCGGCTCGGCACGCCCGAATTCCAGTTCTTCGTCATCACCATCGCCATCCAGCGCGAGACCGGCGGCAACCTGGCCGAAACCCTTGCCAACCTGGCGACAGTGCTGCGCATGCGCGGCCAGATGAAGCTGAAAATCAAGGCGATGTCATCTGAATCCAAGGCTTCCGCCTATATCGTCGGATCACTGCCGTTCATCGTGTTCGGCATGATCTGGATGATCAATGGGTCATACATGCAGGGCTTTTTCATCGACCAGCGGCTGATGGTTGCGGGCGGTGGCGGCCTGCTGTGGATGGGTATCGGCGTGTTCATAATGAGCAAAATGGTCAACTTCGAAATTTAGCGACGGGAAAACAGCGTGCAATTCCAGGGTGCCAGTGCCGGTCCGACGATCCTCGGCGTCGATGTCATCAGCGTCGCGACGCTGCTGGCTGGGGTATGCGCGTTCATGGTGCTCGTCGCGATCTATGCCGTCACGACGGTAAACGACCCGATGGCGAAACGCGTCAAGGCACTGAACGATCGCCGCGAACAGCTAAAGGCCGGGATTACCGCGTCGACCGCCAAACGCCGCGCCAAGCTCGTCAAACAAAACCTGACGACCGACCGGATCAGGGATTTCCTGCAATCGCTGAAGGTGCTGCAAGACAGCCAGGTCAAGACCGCACAGGTCAAGCTGATGCAGGCCGGTATCCGATCAAAGGAATATGCCGTCGCGGTCATCTTTGCGCGGATGGTGATGCCGGTCGTGATTGGCGGCATGATGCTGTACCTGGTCTATGGCACTGATATGTTTTCAGATTGGTCACCGCTCAAGGCTTACGGCCTGGTCGCGGTGAGCTTTCTGCTGTCGTACAAGGCCCCCGATCTGTATCTCGACAACAAGATCAGCAAGCGTTCTGACGGTATCCGCAAGGGCCTTCCCGATGCGCTCGATCTGCTGGTGATCTGCGCCGAAGCCGGATTGACCGTGGATGCCGCCTTCCAGCGAGTGGCGCGCGAACTGGGCCGTGCCTATCCCGAACTTGGCGATGAGTTCACGCTGACCGCGATCGAGCTTGGCTTCCTGTCCGAACGGCGCCAGGCCTTCGAAAATCTGGCGATGCGCGTGAAGCTTGATGCGGTGAAGGGCGTTGTGACCACGATGATCCAGACCGAGAAATACGGGACCCCGCTGGCATCGGCATTGCGCGTGCTTTCAGCCGAGTTCCGCAACGAACGCATGATGCGCGCCGAGGAAAAGGCAGCGCGCCTGCCCGCGATCATGACGATCCCGCTGATCCTGTTCATCCTGCCGACGCTGTTCGTGGTCATCCTCGGCCCGGCGGCCTGTTCGATCTCTGACGCTTTCTCCGGTGGCATTTAATCGGGGTAATCAGCGAACACCGGGGCGAACGCTGGCGCTTGATTGAACCCGTGGCACACGGCACACTGGCGCCCGACAAAAATGTCGTGGGGCCAAGCCATGTTACCGCAATCGCCACTTGAATATGCCGTGTGGGGCGGCCTGATCCTGATCGGGTGGCTGTTCGGCTATTTCAGCTCGACTTTTGAGGGCAAATGGCGTCGTCGCTTCCATGATGAGCGGCGTTTTTATGCCCAGTATCGCGACGAAACCGATCGGCTCAACATCGAGAAGACGCGCCGCATTACCGAACTAGAAGCTCAGAAAAGTGCGCTATCGCAAGAAGTTGTGCGGCTACGTAGTGATGTTGCGGCATTGGCATCGCCCTCCCCGCTGCCGCCAGTTGCACCCGTCGCGCAAACCGCTGCGCCCGAGCCTGTCGCCGAGACACCGGCACCAGCCTTACCAGATGCCACCTCCGAAACCGCGGCCGAACCGGTGATCGAACCTGTGTCAGCCGCCGAATCGCCTGCCGTCGAGCCGCATGTCGCCGAGCCGGCCTCTGCCACAATCGCGGCCGCTGCAGCGACACCCGTGGCCGCTGCCGCGCTGACTCATCCCAATATTCTGCCCCATATTAAGACAGATGTTGATCCTGCTGCGAAACGGCCCCCCATCGCCGCCACCGACGATGGATCAGTTGTCGTGGCAAACGCTGATGACGTCCATCCGACCGCCGAGGAAGCGCCGATCGAAACGGCTGATGCCCATGCGGAAGAGATCCACATCCCGCTTGATGCCGAACTGACCGGGCTGACGCGGATTCGCGGAATCGACGATACGCTGGCCGCAGGGCTCGCCTCGCTCGGCGTTCGCCAGGTCGAAGATATCGAGCGGCTGAGCGCCGAGGATGAAAAGGCGATCGAGATCCAGCTCAACCTGCCGCCCGGCCAGATCGCCAACCAGCAATGGCGGCTGCAGGCAGCGCTGATCGGATCAGGCGAAGACGGGCTGATCGAGCCGCAACTGGTGCACGCTTAAGGCGTTAATTCGCCACCCTACAGCGCGATTGCCGCCGCGCCCGTTCAATCGCACCGATCGGTGCATTGCGATCGATCAGCACGCGGACCAGCGCAACGCCGCGCGTTCCCGCTGGCATGACGGGGTAATAGCCTTTCGGTGCCACCTGCCCCTTGCGGATCAACGCGATGTGCAGTGGCTCGCCCGCTGCCTGCATATTGTTGCGGACAAAGGCGGTGTTGGTGAGCGTATCGAACACCGATAGCGACCAGTAAGGCGCGTCGATCGGCAGCACATCGATCAGCACCGGGCCAACGCCGACATCATAGGGGCAGCTCGAATAAAGCAGATCGGGGCTGGGCCGCACGATGGCGCGTGACTTGGCGGTGACGACCGGCGCGTGCGTCATCCGGTTGATTCCGCCCGCACTCGCCACGCGCCGGACCGCCAAGGCCATCAGCGCGCGCGGCATTGCCGCGATTGTGCCATGCCAGGCGAGCAGGCCGCAGAAGATGCCGAACAGCAACGGAGCAAGCCAATGGCGGATCATGCGCAGCGCTCCCGCTTGATCTGCGGCAGTTGCGCGCGGGTGAAATCGCCCTTGCCGCGGTCAGCGGGCAGATAGGCGCGCATTGTCAACTCGAAAGGCGCGGGGTTACCCGTGGGCAGCCACCTGCCCGGTTGTTTTGTCGGCGCGATCGTCACCGCCCAGCGGGCGGCTTCGGCCGGGCTGAGGCTGGCGCTGCCGACCGAATAGATCTCCGCCGGGTTGGGCACGAGATAGCCCGCGCGGTCATACAGCGTGACGCTCCACCATTTCGCGGGCAGTGCGCCGCCCGTCAGTGTGTAGGTGCAGTTGCCCGTCAGCGGCTGGCCGGCATCATCGGTCGCGGCGGTGTAGTACCGCGCCTCGCTCGCCGGGAGCGCGAGCAGTCCGCGCAGCGCGACGACCGCCCGGGTATAACCGCTCGCCGCCTCGCTACCGAAATCGCGCCCGGTATACCACGGTCCGATCGCGTTCTGCGCACCGAGCGATCCGGCGCGCACGGTCCAGATCGCCGCCCCGCTGCCGATCAACACCCCCGCAACGCCGCCAATAAGTAGGCGCGCCCAGTTCTTCATTCCGCCAACCCCGATCCCTCAAATTGCCGTTGATCTACCGCTAGCCATCCCACATCCGTTCGCCCTGAGCGAAGTCGAAGGGCACGCGTTGCGCCTGGGCTTCGACTTCGCTCAGCCCGAACGGGTGTGAGCAAGATCAATCCAACTGTTCTACCATGAACAAGAATCGCCGATTACGCGCGATTTTTCAACGCCGCCTGTGCCGCGGCGAGTCTTGCAATGGGAACGCGGTAGGGCGACGCGGAGACGTAATCGAGGCCCGTCGTCTCGCAAAACGCGATACTGGCCGGGTCGCCGCCATGTTCGCCGCAAATGCCGAGCTTGATGTCGGGCCGGGTGCGGCGGCCGCGCTCAACCGCGATCTGGATCAGTTCGCCCACCCCTTCGATGTCGAGGCTGACGAACGGATCGGTCGCGTAAATGCCCTTGTCGACATAAGTCGTCAGGAAGCGACCAGCATCGTCGCGGCTCACGCCAAGCGCGGTCTGGGTCAAATCATTGGTACCGAACGAGAAGAATTCGCCGACCTCGGCAATCTGGGCGGCCATCAATGCGGCGCGGGGCAGCTCGATCATCGTGCCGACCAGATAGTCGAGCACGCGCCCCTTTTCGGCGAACACCGCCTTGGCCTGCGCATCGACCACGGCCTTCATCAGCTCGAGTTCCTTGCGGGTGGCGACCAGCGGGATCATCACCTCGGGGATCGGCGCCGCGCCCGATTTTTCCGCGACATCACATGCCGCCTCGAAGATCGCGCGGGCCTGCATTTCGTAGATTTCGGGATAGGTGACGCCCAACCGACACCCGCGATGGCCGAGCATCGGGTTGAATTCATGCAGCTCGCCCGCGCGACGCCGTAGCGCCTCGACGCCGATGCCGGTCGCTTCCGCCACATCGGCGAATTCGCTTTCCTCATGCGGCAGGAATTCGTGCAGCGGCGGATCGAGCAGCCGGATCGTGACTGGCAGGCCCGCCATCACCTCAAAAATCTGGGTGAAGTCAGCGCGCTGTTCGGGGAGCAGTTTCTCCAGCGCCGCGCGGCGACCTGCCTCGCTGTCGGCCAGGATCATCTGACGGACGAGCGTGATCCGTTTGGCATCGAAGAACATATGTTCGGTGCGGCACAGCCCCACCCCTTCCGCGCCGAAATCACGCGCGGTGCGGCAATCGAGCGGGGTCTCCGCATTGGCGCGCACTTTCAGGCGGCGGACCTTGTCTGCCCAGCCCATCAGCACGCCGAAATCACCCGCAAGTTCGGGCTGCACGGTTGGCACTTCGCCCAGCATCACTTCGCCGGTGGTGCCATCGATCGTGATGATCTCCCCCTCGCGGACTTCGCGGCCCGCGACGCGCATCATCCGCGCCTTGGCGTCGATAGAGACGGTGCCCGCACCCGAGACGCAGGGCCGCCCCATGCCGCGCGCAACGACGGCGGCGTGGCTGGTCATCCCGCCGCGTGCCGTCAAAATGCCGCGCGCTGCGTGCATCCCGTGAATGTCCTCGGGCGATGTTTCGGTGCGCACCAGGATCACCGGCTCGCCCAGCTCGGCGCGGTTCTGCGCGGTTTCGCTGTCGAACACCGCTGCGCCGCACGCCGCCCCCGGGCTGGCGGGCAGCCCGCGCGTCAGCACATCGCGCACCGCTGTCGGATCAAGCGTCGGGTGCAGTAACTGATCGAGCGCCGACGGATCGACACGCGCAACGGCTTCCTCCTCGGTGATCAGGCCTTCATTCGCCATATCGACCGCGATCTTCAGCGCGGCAGACGCGGTGCGCTTGCCGGCGCGCGTCTGGAGCATCCAGAGCTTGCCGCGTTCGACGGTGAACTCGATGTCCTGCATGTCGCGGTAATGCGTCTCAAGCAGATCGAACACCTTGGCGAGCTCGGCATAGGTCTCCGGCATCGCTTCTTCCATGCTGAGCGGCTTGGCGCCTGCGGCCTCACGCGCGGCGCGGGTCAGATATTGCGGGGTGCGGATACCGGCGACGACGTCCTCGCCCTGCGCGTTGATCAGGAACTCGCCATAATAGGCCCGGTCGCCCTTGGCGGGATCGCGCGTAAAGGCGACGCCGGTCGCGCTGGTTTCGCCCATGTTGCCGAACACCATCGCCTGCACATTGACCGCGGTTCCCCAGTCACCGGGGATCGCGTTCAGGCGGCGATAGACCTTGGCGCGATCGGACTGCCAGGAGCCGAACACTGCGCCGACCGCTCCCCAAAGCTGATCGTGCACATCCTGCGGGAAGGGCTTGCCCCATAGCCGCGCGACGATCGCCTTGTATTCCGCCACCAGTCCGCGCCAGTCATCGGAGGTCATCTCGGTATCAAGAAAATAGCCATTATCTTCCTTGGCCACCTCCAGCGCTTCCTCGAACGCGCCATGTTCCAGCTCGAGCACCACATCCGAATACATCTGGATGAAGCGGCGATAGCTGTCCCACGCAAAGCGCGGGTCTTCGCTGACGCTCGCCAGTCCTTCGACCGTCGCGTCGTTGAGCCCCAGGTTGAGCACGGTATCCATCATGCCCGGCATCGAGACACGCGCGCCGGAGCGGACCGAGACGAGCAGCGGGTTGGCAGGATCGCCGAATTTCTTGCCCGTCACGCCCTCGATATGCGCGAGGCCAGTTGCGACTTCGGCGCGCAGGCTATCCGGGAAGGATTGCCCTTCATCCAGATAGCGCGTGCACATTTCGGTGCTGATCGTGAAGCCGGGGGGCACCGGCAGCCCGATCGAGGCCATGCCATCGAGATTCGCGCCCTTGCCACCCAGCAATTCCTTGCTGAGGCCCGCGCCATCCGAAACCCCGCCGCCGAAGCGGTACACATACTTGCTCATTGCTTATTCCCGTCAGCCGCCAGACCCGGCGGAATTGGTTCAAAAGTGATAAAAGTTATTACCTATATGGAAAAAACGCTTACCCCTCGATCTTCGAAAAATCGGCGACTCCGTGCACGGCATTGCGCACTTTTTCCAACAATGCCAGCCGCGCCGCCCGCTTGGCGCGATCGGAATCATTGACGATAACGGTTTCGAAGAAGGCATCGATGGGCGCGCGGAGGGATGCGAGCGCAGCCATCGCGGCTTCGAAATCCTCGGCGGCAACGGCGGCAGCAGCGGCGGGTTCGGCGATGTCGAGTGCCGCGATGAGCGCCGCCTCGGCGGGTTCGGGGGTGTAGGGTAAGGCGACAGCCTCACCCGCACCGTCACCCCGGCCCTCGAGCCGGGGTGACGCTTCTACTTCGGTCGCCGACAAGCGGGACCCCGGATCAAGTCCGGGGTGACGATCGCTTTTATCGGAGGTTTCGAACCCCTCCTTCTTCAGAATATTCGCCGCACGCTTATACCCCGCGAGCAGGTTCGCGCCGTCGGGGGTGCCGATAAACGCCTGCAACGCGTGGACGCGCGCGAGCAGCCGGACGAGATCATCCTCTCCGCCGAGCGCGAACACCGCATCGATCAGGTCGTGGCGGACGCCAGCTTCGCGCTGCTGGACTTTGAGGCGGTCGACAAAAAAATCACGGATCGCCTCATTACCGATCACCAAATTCGCACTAATTTCGGCAGCTACGAAGGCTATATCTGGCAATTCGTCGGGGAGGTCGATCTTCTCCTCAAACACATCGCCATTTGTCATTTGCAGTAACGCGACTGCGCAGTCGTCATCCAATCGAAAAGCACTCTGGAAGAGCGCAGTGTGTTTGACTTCAGCCCAACATGAGCCCGCCTCCGACAAGCGGAAAAACGTTTGAGACAGGAGCATTTCGCCGACTTCGCGACACAGATGATATGTATGGACGCGTATGTCATTCACCAAAATAAGGCGAATTGCGCCAAGTGCTGCCCTTCGCAACGCGAATGGATCTCGCGATCCGGTGGGAGCTTCTCCGATTGCGAAAAACCCAACCAACGTATCCAGCTTATCCGCCAAGCTCACCGCCACCGTCACTGGATCGGTGGGCACGTCATCGCCCTGCCCGACCGGCTTGTAGTGATCGCGGATCGCGGCGGCGATGCGGGGGTCTTCGCCTTGCGCGGCGGCGTAGTATCCGCCCATCAGCCCCTGCAGCTCGGGGAATTCGCCGACCATGCCGGTGACGAGATCGGCCTTGCACAGGAGTGCTGCGCGTTCGGCGAGGTCTGCTAAATCCTCCGCGGCACGGAGCAACAGGTCGGATCGTCCCCCGGACGATCCTTGATCATGCGGGGCATGATCAACCTGTTGCTGGGGACTATTTGCCTCTTCCGGCAAATGGTGGAGGGGGTTCTCCGCAGGCGAGGCGGGCGATTGGGGCACGCCCCCTCCACCAGCTTCGCTGGTCCCCCTCCCCGCGAGCGGGGAGGATTTTACAATCCCCTCCTCGACCAACCACCGGGCCAATTTAGCGACGCGCACTACCTTGTCCGCCACCGTGCCGAGCTTTTCATGAAACACGATCCGGTCGAGCTTCTTCGACTGCTCGTCGAGCGGCACTTTCAGATCGGTGTCGTAGAAGAACTTGGCATCGCTCAGCCGCGCGGCGAGCACCTTGCGGTTGCCGTCGATGATCTTCGCGCCGCCGTCCGCCGCATCGATATTGGCGGTGCAGATGAAGGCGTTGGCGAGCTTCCCGTCAGCATCCGAGCACACGAAATATTTCTGGTTCACCCGCGCCGTCAGCTGGATCACCTCGGGGGGCACGCTGAGGAACGCTTCGTCGAAGCGGCCGAGCAGCGGCACCGGCCATTCGGTGAGCCCGGCATTTTCGGCGAGCAGCCCGGCGTCCTCGATCAATGTCAGCCCCGCCTTTCGGGCGGCCATCTTCGCGCCGACCGCAATGATGTTCGCGCGCTCATCCTGATCGACGATGACGTGCGCGTCGCGGAGTTGCTCTGCATAGGTCGCCGCACTCTCGATCTCGATCGCGCCGGTCGAATGGAAGCGATGCCCCATCGTCGTGCGGCCGCTGGCGATGCCGGCGATCTCGCACGGCACGATGTCGGTGCCGAGCAGCGCCACGATGCCCTGCAGCGGGCGCACCCATTTCAGGCTTTCCGTAGATAGCGAGGCATCACCCCAGCGCATCGATTTGGGCCAGGGGAAAGCGCGGATGATGCGCGGGATTGCTTCGGCGAGCACATCGGCCGTCGCGCGGCCGGGCCTGTCGATGACCGCGAACAGCACGCCGTCGCGCTCGACGAGTTCGTCGCGGGTAAGCCCTGTCTTGCGGAGAAACCCCTCAAGCGCCTGTGGCGGCGCGCTCGATTTCGGGCCCTTGATCTCCTCCGACACCGCCGCCGTCTCGAGCGGCAGATCGCGCGCGATCAGCGCAAGGCGGCGCGGGGTGGCGTAGGTGGTGATCGCAGGCGCAGGCAGCCCGGCGGCGGCCAGTTCGGCGAGGAACAGCTTAGCGAGGTCATCCCGCGCCTTCGCCTGCATCCGCGCCGGGATTTCCTCCGAACGCAGCTCCAGCAGAAAGTCGGTCACTCTTCGATCCTCCCCGCTAGCGGGGAGGGGGACCGCCAGCCTTCTTCAGGCTGGTGGTGGAGGGGGCTCGCCGCAAACGCAACAATCGCTTGAGCCGCATCGTCAGCATTTTTCAAAACGTCAGCCGCCCCGATCCGCAAAACGCGGTAACCCGCCGCTTCCAACCATGTCGTCCGTTCGATGTCACGCTCCGGTCGATCGCCCATATCGTGCGCGATACCGTCCACTTCGATCACCAGCTTGGCAGCAGCGCAATAAAAGTCTGCGCGATATGGTCCGATCGGGTGCTGCTTGCGGAAGGCGACACCTTGCGGAGACCCTTTGAGCCTCTGCCATAACAATACCTCAGGCAAGCTCATTTCCCGGCGTGCGCGGCGGGCTTCGTATACTTCTGGGCGGCGTAGCGTTTGCGGCCTGCCCCCTCCGGTGCTGCGCACCACCTCCCCGTTCCGGGGAGGATTTTCGGTTGCGATCACGCCGCCCACCCGTTTTTGTCCATCCACGCCTGGCACGCGCCTTTTGCGAGATCGCGGACGCGGCCCATATACGCCTGGCGTTCGGCGACTGAGATCACCCCGCGTGCCTGGAGCAGGTTGAACACGTGGCTCGCCTTGATCGCCTGTTCATAGGCGGGAATTGGGAGTTTGGCCGCGAGCGAATTTTCGCATTCGGCGGTGTGCATTTTGAACTGTTCGACCAGGCTGTCCGTGTTCGCGACTTCGAAATTCCAGGTCGACATCTCGACCTCGTTCGTCAGGAACACGTCGCCATAGGTAACGCCAGCGTCGTTGAACGCGAGATCATAGACGCTGTCGACATTCTGGATGTACATTGCCAGCCGTTCGAGGCCGTAGGTCAGCTCGCCTGCTACGGGCTTGCAATCGAACCCGCCCATTTGCTGGAAATAGGTGAATTGGGTCACCTCCATGCCGTCGCACCACACTTCCCAGCCGAGCCCCCACGCGCCGAGCGTCGGGCTTTCCCAGTCATCCTCGACGAAGCGGATATCGTGGCTGAGCATGTCGATGCCGATCGCCGCCAAACTGCCAAGATAGAGTTCCTGCAAATTGGGCGGGCTGGGCTTCAGGATCACCTGATACTGGTAATAATGCTGCAGCCGGTTGGGGTTCTCACCATAACGGCCATCAGTCGGGCGGCGGCAGGGCTGGACGAAGGCGGCATTCCACGGATCGGGGCCAAGCGCGCGCAAGGTGGTGGCGGTGTGGAAGGTGCCCGCGCCCATCTCCATGTCATAGGGCTGCAGGATCAGGCAGCCATGATCGCTCCAGTAATCATGGAGCGTCAGGATCATGCGTTGAAAGCTTAGGGGCTGAGCGGCCAAGGGGGTAATCTTTCGCACCTGCAATGTGCGCGCACCTTTGGCGTGGGCGTCAAGGCGGGTCAATGGCTCCGCATGCGGCCAAACCGTTGACGGCGATGGGCAGCTGAGCGCAAACTGTTAACCTTATGATCCCGTCGCGGGTTGCCTTTCTGCCGCATCAGCGTGCTTTCCTGCGGCGGCCGCTCGCCACGCTGGCGGCGATGGTGCTGGCAGCAGCGATCGGACCGGTCGATGCAGGTTTGGCGCGGCAACGGCCCCGGCTGGCGTACCACACCCCCCGCGATGACGATGCCGTATCACGGTCTGGCGCGCCACAGTTGCGCTATCCCGGCCCGGATCGCGACGATGGGCTATCCCTTGCGCGCAAGGCCATTCCCCCCGTGGAGGGCACCGTGCGCCTCGCGCAACTGTCGCAGAATTATCGCCCTCGCCCAGCAATCTGGCGGATTGGCGACCGGGATACCGCGATCTACCTGATTGGCACCATCCACACATTACCGCCCGGCTTTGCTTGGCGCACCGCAGCACTGGACCGGATCGTCGCGAGATCACGGTTGCTGATCCTTGAATCGATCGAGGATAGCGCCAGCAAAGCAGCAACCGACGCATCGTTCGTCGAGGATCCGATGCTGCCGCCGCTCACCGCGCGGGTGGATGCTGGGCACCGCGCAAAGCTTGCCGCCTTTGTCGCGTCGCTGCCCCCCGCCACCGCCCGGTTGATGGACCAGATGCCAAGCTGGATTGCATCGGTCGCGATTGCACTGGTGAACGAAGTGCGCAGCGGTGAACTGCCCGGTCCCGGCGCGGACGATTGGCTGGAGGAACAATTTCGGACGGCGAACAAGCCGATCGTTGCGATTGAGGATAACCGCCAGGTGCTCGCCGCCGTCAATGCCGTGCCTGAGGGGGATCAGCAGCGGATGCTCCACGCCGCAATCGATGCCCCCGTTCGCAGCCGCGCCGATATGCGCGCGGCGATCCATGCCTGGGCAAAGGGCGATGTTGGCCCCGATTCGGCCCTATCGGTCGATCTGGTCGCGACGACTGGCTCTGCGGCAATGGCCGCACCGCTGCTCACCGATCGGAACAGCGCATGGACGCGCGCCCTGATCCGCCAGCTTAAAACGCCGGGCACAATGCTGTTTGCGGCCGGGGCTGGCCATTTCATCGGCACAGGGTCCGTTATCGAACAGCTCGAAACACGCGGCGTACGAGTATCGCGGGTGCAGTGACAATGCCGATGGGCGCACCCTTTGGTAAGGGTTGAGTTACCATTTGTCAGTGACGCTTGACATTTTGGCGAATCGGCGGCAATTAGTCAGTGTACCTTGACATTGGGTCAGGGAACAATGACTAGGGTTCTCGTGGAGTTCACGCGGATGTGGACGGGGTTGATGAAGAACAGATTGAAGGTCCTTCGCGCGGAACGTGACTGGAGCCAGGCCGAGCTCGGCGGGCGGCTGGGCGTCTCGCGGCAGGCCGTCAATGCGATCGAAACGGGGAAATATGATCCCTCGCTCCCGCTCGCCTTCCGCATCGGCCGGTTGTTCGACATGAGCATCGAGGAGATTTTCGATGATGGCGAGAATGACGGGGCGGTCGCTTGAAATGAGAAAGGCGATCGGCCCGGGCGAACGCATCACGCAGGCGCGGCGACGCAACAAGCTGCTGTACCTGATCAGTTCGCTGGTATTTGGTGCGGTGCTTGGCGCCAGTTTTGGGGTGCTCGATCAACGTCCGGGCAATCGCGGCTTCTTCAGCTTCACGACGATGACACTCGATCCGGGTATTGCGCTCGCGATGGCGGTCTTGCTGGCGGTCGGGCTGATCTTTGTGCCACTCTATATGTTTCGCAAGGTCGATGAACTGGCAGTGCAGCATAACCTTCGCGCGATGTGTGCGGGCTGGTTTGCGATGATGGGAGGATATCCCATCTGGCAGGCACTGGCAGCGGGCGGCTGGGCCGGACAGCCGACTGCACTGGGCATCTTCCTGCTCGGTTATGGCGTGACGATCGTTACCTATCTTGTTGCGAAGTGGCGGACTTAGTCCAGTGGATCGGAAACCCGACGGAATGAAGGAAACGCGTAGCGGCGATGATTGGCAGGCCCGGGCTGGTGCAATGGTACGCCGCCAGCGATCGGCATGGATCGGCACCATCGTCACGATGCTGATCGGCTCTATCCTGTTCGGCTTTGCGACCGAACTGGCGGACAACGCCTTCCGATCGGCGCTGATGATTGTGGGGCTCGCGCTGATTGCTGGCGGTTTGCTGTGGGGTACCGTCATCTACATGCAGGTGATCGACGAACAGGAGCGCGATGCGAACTTGTGGGCCACCTATGTCGGGTTGACCGTCTATCTGGTGTTGTTCGTCGCCCGCTTCCTGGGCGATGCGGCAGGAACCTCGCTGCCGCTATCGCACGACGGCATTTTTTTGACGACGATCGCGACAACTCTCGCGATCTTCACCTGGAAGCGTTTTTTCTAGTTTTCAACGATATTTCAGTATGATGAAAGGACTTGAGATGATCGAGAAGTTGAAGTTGCGCCTGCTGGCGACGATGGCACCGCTGAGCCTGATGATCGGCGCACCGGCACTCGCGCAGACGGCAGCCCCGGCCCCTGCCGCCGCAACGGTTGATGCCGATCCGGCCCTGTGGGTGGTGAAGGATGCCGACACGACGATCTATCTGTTCGGTACGGTCCACGTGTTGAAGCCAGGCCTGAGCTGGTTCGACGAAGCGGTGAAAACGGCATTCGACAAGAGCGACGAGCTGGTGCTTGAGGTGATCCAGCCCGAACCTGCTGAAATCCAGAAGATCCTCGGATCGGTGATCATCGATACCGATGGCCCCCCGCTGTCGCAAAAGCTGCCCGAAGTCGAGCGCCCTGCACTCGCCAAGGCGCTGACCGACAACGGCCTGCCTGCAGCACAGTTCGAAGTGATCAAACCCTGGTTCGTGGCGCTCACCCTGTCGCTCGCCCCGCTGCCCAAGCTTGGCTATGATCCAAACAGCGGTGCCGAAACGATCCTGACCACAGCGGCAAAATCCGCCAGCAAGCCGATCGGTGCGCTGGAAACATTTAACGGCCAGCTCGCGGTGTTCGATACGCTGCCTGAAAACGTGCAGGTCGCCTATCTGCAGCAGACGGTGAAGGACCTGAGCAAGGTCGGCGAGACACTCGACAAGATGGTCGCGCAATGGGCCAAGGGTGACCCGGAAGCCCTTGCCATCACGATGAACGAAGGGCTCGACGCGCCGGAACTGCGCAATGCCCTGTTGACCAAGCGCAATATTGCCTGGGCCGAATGGATCGACAATCGCATGAAAAAGCCGGGCACCGTGTTCATGGCGGTCGGTGCGGGCCATCTGGCGGGCAAGGACAGCGTTCAGGTGCAGCTCGGCACCCGCAAGCTGACGGCGACGCGGATCAAGTATTGATCGCCCGACACTCCACGGCTTCGGGCGGGACGGATTGCGGCTGATCACGCCCCTTTTGATCGCCGCGGTGATCGCCCTGCCCGGTTGCAGCCGGTCGCGCCCTGCCCAGGCGCGGCCGGCTCTTTTCGTGGTGCGCGATGCCGACACGACCATCTGGGTGCTGGGGACGATCCATGCGCTGCCCCCCAATGTGGCATGGGAAACGCCCGCCATCACCCGGGCGATCGACAGTGCGGACATACTCGTCACCGAAATTCCCCGCTCCGCACCCGGGGAGGTAGGCGCGATGTTCATCGGACTCGCCCGCCGCGACGGCCTGCCGCCGATCGCGTCGCGGGTGGACGCCGATGTTCGACCGGCGCTGTACCGGGCGATCGATGCAGCCGACGAATCGGCCTGGACGCTCGACAAGCTGGAGACCTGGGCAGCGGCGCTGGTGATCGAAAACGGGCGCGCGCGCGCCGCCGGGGCGAGCCCCGCTGACGGCGTCGAAGCGGTGCTGGCCAAGCGCTTTGCGGGCCGCCCACAGCGCGCATTTGAAACCCCCGGCAGCCAGCTCGCGCTGTTCGATCATCTGGGCGAACCCGACCAGCGTCGCCTGCTCACCTTGGCGGCGACGGATAGCGGCGGCTATCGCCGCGCGCTGGCGGCATGGTCGACCGGCGATCTGGCGACGATCGCGCGCAGCAACGATCAATTGTTCGTGGGCGCCCCCGCCATGAAGGCAACGCTGCTCGACGGGCGCAACACCCGCTGGAGCCGTTGGATCACCGCGCGGATGCGCCGACCCGGCAAGCTGCTGGTCGCGGTCGGCACGGGGCATTTGGCGGGGCCAACATCGGTGGTAGCGATGCTGCGCGCGCGGGGCGTGGCGGTCCAGCGCGTTCAATAACCGCTCCCCGTGCGTTGCCCGCGCATAACTTGCGCTTTGCCCCCCCTTCGGCTATGCGCCGCCGCTTCCGGTCAGGGTCATCCCTGGAGGCTTGGCCGGATTTTTGACACCAAGCACACTCGGAGACTGACATGAGCGAACAATTGACGCTCGCAGCCGAGACGCGTGAACAGGTTGGCAAGGGAGCCTCCCGTTCACTCCGTCGCGAAGGCCGCGTACCCGCCGTGATTTACGGCAACAAGCAAGACCCCGTCTCGATTCACCTCGAGGAAAAGGCGCTGATGCGCGCTTTGATGACTGGGCACTTTATGAATTCCACCGTCATTCTGGACGTTGCCGGCACAGCCGCGCTGACGCTGCCCAAGGATGTCGCGTTCGATCCCGTCAGCGACCGCCCGGTCCATGTCGATTTCCTGCGCATCGGCGAGCATTCGACCGTGACCGTTCAGGTGCCCGTCCGCTTCACCGATGAAGAAACCTCGCCCGGCATCAAGCGCGGCGGTGTGCTCAACATCGTTCGCCACGAGCTCGAGCTGGTGTGCGACGCGTCGGAAATTCCGGACGATGTCGAAATCTCGCTCGCCGGGTTCGATGTGGGCGACTCGATTCATATTTCGGCCGTTACCCTGCCCAAGGGCAGCAAGGTGACGATCGAGGACCGCGACTTCACGATCGCAACGATCGTTGCGCCGTCAGCGCTCAAGTCGAGCGAAGGCGAAGCTGCCGAAGCCGCTGGCGAATAAGCCCTCGGCCCACCGACCACCGACCACCAAAAGTCGTCATGCTGAACTTGTTTCAGCATCCACCGCGCGCCGCATCCTGCCGGGTATTGCGGCGCGGTGGACCCTGAACCAAGTTCAGGGTGACGATAAGGTGGGCGCGTGCAAATCTCCTACCCTCACGCTAGTGTTCTTGTAAGCGGTCTTACCCACCGCCGTTCACCCTGAGCGAAGTCGAAGGGCATGAGCAGCGCGTGGGCTTCGACTTCGCTCAGCCCCCACGGGGTTAGGTAATTCAAGGCAACTCAATCCTGCCCTTGGGGAGAAAGAGCAATGCAACTCTGGGCAGGGCTGGGCAATCCGGGCGCGCAATATGCGCTCCACCGGCACAATGCCGGTTTCATGGCGCTCGACGCCATCGCCGATTTTCATGATTTCGAAGCGCCCAAGAAGCGTTTCCTGGGCTGGGCGATCGAGGCTCGGCTCGGCAGCGAAAAGCTGCTGCTGCTCAAGCCCGCCACCTTCATGAACGATAGCGGCCAGTCGATCGGTGAGGCGATGCGCTTCTACAAGCTGGAGCCGCAGGACGTCACTGTTTTCTATGACGAACTCGATCTCGATCCGTTTCGCGTCAAGGTTAAGCGCGGCGGGGGCACCGCCGGGCATAACGGCATCCGCTCCACCGTCGCGCATATCGGCGAGGATTTCCGCCGCGTGCGGCTCGGCATCGGCCATCCGGGACACAAGGACAAGGTGACCGGCCATGTGCTGGGCAATTTCGCCAAGGCGGAGATGGATGATCTCGCCGAGATGCTCGGCGCGGTCGCGGCCGAAGCGAAATGGCTCGCCGAGGGCGATGACGTGCGTTTCATGAACGACGTCGCGCTGCGACAGCAACCATGAGCGTCCGCTCGCTCTTCGCCACGCGGCTGTACGAAGGCACGCTTAAAGACGCGGCGCTGGTCGACGATCTCGCCCGGTCGTGCCTGATGCTCGCCGAAGAAGACCGCGCGGGGCGTGCGTGGAGCAAGGCCAAGGGCTATCGCGGCTATACCAGCTATGCATCGCTGAACGACCTGCCGAGGCGCGATCCGGTGATCGGCGATCTGGTGAAATTGCTCGACAAGCATGTCGCCGCATTTGCGGATGACTGCGCGTTCGATCTGGCAGGGCGCAAGCTGAAGCTCGACAGCCTGTGGGTGAACGTCATGAAGCCAGGCGCGACGCATTCGGGCCACATCCACCCGCATTCGGTGGTGTCAGGGACCGTCTATGTCGCGGTGCCCCCTGGCGCGGGCGCGATCCGCTTTGAAGACCCCCGCCTGGCGATGATGATGGCCGCCCCAACCCGCCACGACGATGCGCCCGAGGATCTACGGACGTTTGTGTATGTCGAGCCGGTGCCCGGCACCGTGCTGCTGTGGGAAAGCTGGCTACGGCATGAGGTGATGCCGCATGAGGGCACCAGCAAGTCCGGGGGCGAACGGATCAGCGTGAGCTTCAACTATCGGTGGTAGGGGGCGGCCGAGGCCTAGACGGTCTGCAATTGGGTGGAATTCGGAATGGCAGCTTTCATGTGTTGCATCAGCCAACTGCCCAGTTAATGATGAAGGCAGGCCAGAGGCTGATCAGTCTCTCTGGGTCTGCGATAAATCGCCCGTAGGGCAATCAGGCTGGATGCGAAAGCCACGCCCGTCCTTCTTCATTTCGAAGACGTTACCCACCGGAAAGCATACGGCGTAGTCCTTGATCAGGAGCGTCTTGACCTCGCGCGCCGCGCCCTCGTATTTTTTCCTCGCCCAATTCATGTCGCCACTAAGATAGAATTCAAGATCGCGCGCCAGTTCGACCGGGTCGCTTTCGAATTCGTCCCAATGTTCGATGATCAGGTCCCACCTTGTTTCGTGCAAGCCCCATCTATGCCAGATCGAACCCTGGAAATTCGGAAAATTGAGCGAAGCGCCGCGTTCTCGCAGCAGGTTGAAGGCCGCACGGGTGTCACCACCGAAATTGGTTGCATCGAGATCACTATTGGAGGTCAGCAGCGCCGATTTCGAGCGCCCCATCGTGTCGGGTTTCACGCCCTCGTCAAGCAGTCTGGTCAGGAACCAGAGTCGCTTCTCGCTCGCCGTCCTGACGAGCGGCGGGTCGCCCCACAGGCCGCTCGCATCGAGATCAATCCCTGCCGCGATCAGCGCGTCGAAGGCAGCGCGATCCTCGCATTCAATCGCCCAGTCGAGCAGCGACATGCTTTCATAGCCCCGCTGGTCGAGGGGGGCTCCGGCAAAATTGGGGGCCGCACCGCCGCGGCACATCTTCTCGGCATAGGGCCCAAGCTCGGTGTCGGCGAAGATTTCGGTATAGTCCGCGCCGCGAAAGCGAAAGCGGGTCTTGGCCTCCAAATATTCGGGCGGGGGGTCCCCGCTAACCTTGGCGATGCCCATTTCATCGAGCATCTGGTCGCATCGGGAAGCCAACCTCGTTGCCCAGACGAACATCATGTCACTCCCGGCCTTCAAGCCTTGCTCAATCTGCGGATCCGGCATCATGGAGAGCAGGTTCATGCTCTGGCCGCTCTTGATCAGTGCGCGGCTGTAGCCGCTTTCGCCCAGAGCCTTGCGAGCGTGCTCAAAGGGTTCCGCGAGCCTCTGTTCAAACCGCCAAACCTCGACAAACTTGGCGATACGTGAATCGCGATCGGTTTCCGCTGCGGCAAGGGCACCGAAATTCTGGGCGACGGTATGGCAAAGGACGATGATCTCGTGCTGGTTCATGCCCACCGTGACGACGCCAAGCGATCCGTTTTTCTCGAAGGCCCTGAGTTGCAGAGCCTCGAATTCATCCATCCTTTCGGGATCGACAGCCACAGTGTTTATGCTGTCGGCCGCTCCGATAACCGGCGCTGATCGGACGAGGCCGGCCTTATCTTGTGCAAACGCGCTAGGTGCGATGGCGAGGGTTACGCTCAAAAGACCAATGAGAAGAAGCCGCATTTCGTGAATCCCGTTACGCGCCTTGTCGTCTGACATTGCGATGGCCGCTCGACAAGATACGTTCCGTAACGAATGTGCGCGATCATTCCCGGGCGGATTGGTTCGTTCAATCACTGCTAAGGGGTCGGAAGCGAACGTCGCGGGCGGTCTCCAATCAAGAACCAAGTTTCCGGTTGCCGAGAATCTTTGCGATGGCATCCGCGAACGATGCTTGGAGCATGGCGTCCGCGGCCTCGACGTTGTTTTTATTTCCGTTTTTCGGCGGAGCTGTCCTTGCCGCATCCCGCACGACCTTGACCGGCTCCGTCGACGATCCGAAGTTGCGAAATACGTAAATCGTTTGCAGTTGGGCGTACAAGGTGGTGCGATAGGTAGTTAGCCCCACCAAATGCAGCTCGGCGTAGCAACTAGACTCTGTGTCGACTTCCCTGGGTCCATCGCCGACATTTTTGTCGATAAAGTTTGCGAACCGGGACTTTTCCGGCGCCTCGTGCAAGATGATCCTGTACCCGGCCAAGGGCGAGTTGGGGGGAGGAATGGCGGCTTTAATCAAGCGGCTTTGCACGTCGGGATCCAACGCACTGCGCATCTCGCCGCGCACCCGGTCCATTGGAGAAAGGTACATCGTGAGGGTAAAGGCACCCGGCCCCGCGTAGCTTGGCGTCGCGCCGTGGAATACCGCGTTGTACGCGCGTGTCGGCCACACATGAAGTTCGCACTGTGCAGAGCGTGGTGTTGCACTCGTTTGCTGTGAATCAGCGGCCTCAGGCAGCATCAGGGCCGCTGTTACTAAGGCGAAACTAACAAGTGCGGATCTCATCTCAACCCAGTCTCCCCAACCCTCAATCGCTTAGCTCTACCGCATTGGCCAATGTCCGCAATTGGGGCGAAAACTGCCAATCCTTATTCGTCACCCCGGACTTGTTCCGGGGTCCACCGTGCCACAATCAGCGACTCCGCAAGAGGGGGAGTGGGCCCCGGAACAAGTCCGGGGTGACGAGGAGGAAGAGGGGTCGGAGTTGCAACCGCCGTCAACGCTGGCAGGCCTCAGCGTCGAGGGTTAGCGACAATCCCTGCGCTGAGCCATGCACGGTGCCTCCCACTCGACAGTTGAGGCGTGCCGCAAGTACGGATTTGGTCCCGATGGCGCCGTCCGGGCTGCGCGCTGTGATGACCAATTCGTGAGGGTTCCATTTGGGGTTCGCGTTTGGAGCAATGCTTACCACGACTGCCGAAACCTGGTGCTTTGGCTGTTTGGTGCAGGCAGCCAAGGTTAAGGCTCCTACCAAGAGAATGACGCGAACGTATCTCATGCTTCATAGTGTACGCCTCTCTCGCGATCCACTTCAACAGCCTCTAACTGCGCATGCTGGCAGCGGAACCCCGGAACAAGTCCGGGATGACGAAGGGAGTGCGCCGGTTTAGTGGCCACAACTTTCCTACATCGCCGCCATCTGGTAAAATGACCGCCGTTCTTTGATATCGTCGATCATCCGCGAAATTGCATGCCCCCGGCCGCACCCACAACAAAGTACGCGAGACCCGCAACTTCCGCAACTTCACCTCTGGAAGCGAGGCCAACCCCTTAGCCCGCTGTAACATTATGAGCGGAAGCAAGTGCCGCACTTGCGGCCCGCACCCGCCATGCTAGTTCTGCGCGTACTGAGGAGTGGTCATGGACAAGTTCGAGTTCTTCTTCGCCTTCGTCTCGCTGCTGCTTGGCCTTGCGTTGACTCAAGTGGCGGGCGGGCTGGCGAGCGCGCTCAAGGCGCGGGAGCAAATCCATATTGGCTGGCTAACGCCGCTGGCCGCGCTGTTGATCTGCCTCGATATCGGCAGCTTCTGGCCGGGGTTGTGGGCGACGCGAACCGCGATCGAAATCGGCAACAACAGCGTTTTGTTCGCGCTGGCGCTGTGCCTGATTTATTATGTCTCAGCGAGCTTCGTCTTTCCCGATCGCTTGCAGGACGGCACGTCGCTCGACGACTGGTTCATGCGCAATCGGTTTTTTTCGCTCGGCGGAACGCTCATCGCGTCTGCCGCCTTCACGGCCACGCAGCTCGCCCTGAGTAACAAGCTCGCGACCCCGGCGTTCGGGACGCTGGCATGGGAGCTGCGCGGCTGGATCATCTATCTGCTGCTGATGCTGATCGCGATCTTCATACCCCGTCGGGTCATCGCGCGCGGGGCGATGATCGCGACGGTGCTGCTCTACCCGCTTAACGAATATCTGTTCCACTAGCCTTTCGATGCGCGCCCCCCTAAAGCGCCATGCTTCCAACGGAGGCATTAATGGGATTTCGCTGCGGTATCGTCGGGCTGCCTAATGTGGGCAAGTCCACCCTGTTCAATGCGCTGACCGAAACCGCGGCGGCGCAGGCTGCGAACTATCCATTCTGTACGATCGAGCCGAATGTCGGCAATGTCGCGGTGCCTGATCCGCGGCTGAAGCAACTCGCCGATATCGCGGGTTCGGCCAAGATCATCGAGACGCAGCTGGGCTTTGTCGACATTGCCGGGCTCGTGCGCGGCGCGAGCAAGGGCGAGGGCTTGGGCAATCAGTTCCTCGGCAACATCCGCGAGGTCGACGCGGTCGTCCATGTGCTGCGCTGTTTCGAAAATGGCGACGTGACGCATGTCGAGGGCAAGGTCGATCCGATTGCCGACGCAGAGACGGTCGAGACCGAGCTGATGCTGTCCGACCTTGAATCCCTCGAAAAGCGCGTCCCCGCCGCGCAGAAAAAGGCAATGCAGGGCGACAAGGAAGCCAAGATCGCTGCGTCGGTACTTGGCCAGGCGCTCGATTTGCTCCGCGAGGGCAAACCGGCCCGACTGACCGAACCGAAGGACGAGGACGAGGCCCGGGTGTTCCACCAGGCCCAGTTGCTGACCTCGAAGCCCGTGCTCTATGTGTGCAACGTCGATGAGGGCGATGCCGCGCACGGCAATGCGCTGTCAGCCCGCGTGTTCGAAAAGGCCAAGGCGGAAGGGGCAGAGGCGGTCGTCGTTTCCGCCGCGATCGAGGCCGAAATCGCGACAATGGACCCCGCCGAACGCGGCGAGTTCCTCGCCGAGCTGGGCCTCGAGGAAACCGGCCTCGCCCGCGTGATCACCGCCGGGTACAAGCTGCTCAAGCTCCAGACCTTCTTCACCGTCGGCCCAAAGGAAACTCGCGCCTGGACCGTGCATGTCGGGGCCAAAGCCCCGCAGGCGGCGGGCGAAATCCACACCGATTTCGAAAAAGGCTTCATCCGCGCCGAGACGATCGCCTTTGCGGACTATATCGCGCTGAAAGGCGAAAGCGGCGCGCGCGATGCGGGCAAGCTGCGCTCCGAAGGCAAGGACTATGTGGTGCAAGACGGCGACGTGTTGCTGTTCCGGTTTAATGTCTGATCGACATCCTGTCACATGAATGACTCAACGACGCGGCATAGGGCCGCCATGCGCTGGACTTCCCGATTTGCCGCCACGGCGCTTGCCGCGCTGCTTCAGGCGTGCGTGACGCCGCCGGTCGATGCGCCCCGCCCAACCGTGGCGGCCGCGCCAGTCGAGGTGCGGGCGCCCGTTACGATCCTGATCTCTATAGACGGATTCAAGCCCGATTATCTGACGCGCGGGGTGACGCCGAACCTGAATGCGCTGGCCGCCGCCGGGATCAGCGCGTCGATGCGCCCGTCCTTCCCGAGCGTTACTTTCCCCAATCACTGGACGGTGGTGACAGGCCTGCGCCCCGACCGCCACGGCATCGTCGGTAATCGGATGGAGGATGCCGCGCATCCCGGCATGACCTTCACGATGCAGAGCGAGGAACCGTTCTGGTGGACCCAGGCCGATCCGATCTGGATCACCGCCGAGCGCGCAGGCATCCGCACCGCGACGATGTTCTGGCCGGGCGCGAACATCAGTTTTAACGGGCTGCGGCCAAGCGACTGGCAGCAATATGGCCATGACGTGAGCAATCGCCAGCGGGTCGATGCAATAATCGACTGGCTGCGGCGCCCCGCTGCGACCCGCCCGCAGTTTCTGACGCTGTATTTTGATACCGTCGACAGCGCCGGGCACAGCAATGGCCCCGACAGCCCGAAAACGACCGAAGTCGTCGCCGATGTCGATAGCGCGATCGGGCGGTTGCGGAGCGAACTCTCCGCCCTTGGCCAGCCGGTCAATCTAGTGGTCACCGCCGATCACGGCATGGCCGCAACCAGCCCGGACCGCGTGATCCGGCTCGATCAGCTGGTGGACCCCGCCAGCTTCCGGATGGTGACGGGCGGCACCTATGCCGGGCTGGAGCCAACCCCCGGCAAGGAGGCATTACTTACCGCCGCCCTTGCCAAGCCGCACCCGCACATGCGGTGCTGGCCCAAGGCACAGATCCCCGCGGCGCTCCATTATGGCAAGCATCCGCGCGTGCCGAGCATCATCTGCCTGGCCGAAACGGGCTGGCTGATCCTCGACAAGGCCCCACCGCCTGACCGACCAATGCGGGCCGGTGGTGCGCATGGATATGACCCCGCAGCCCCCGATATGGCGGCGCTGTTCATCGCCAGCGGACCGGCGATCCGGGCTCAGGGCAATCTGCCGAGTTTCGACAATGTTGATGTGGCTCCATTGCTCCGCAATATTCTCGGGCTGCCCGCGGGCGAGCAGCTCGACGGCGATGATCGACCGTTTCGTGCGGCGCTGATCAAGCGATAGCGCTTGCCAATCGCGCAGCTGCGCTGGAAACTGCGGGCATGATCTATTTCGAAGATATCCAACCCGGCACCAAAGCCGCCTTTGGCCATTATGCCGTCACCCGCGACGAGGTGATCGATTTCGCCCGCAAATATGATCCGCAAGCCTTTCATCTCTCCGACGAAGCGGCAGCGCAGACGCATTTCGGGCGGCTTTCGGCGAGTGGCTGGCACACCTGCGCGATGATGATGGCGATGCTGGTCGAGAATATGAAGACCACCGAGCAGGCCGGACTTGGGTCGCCAGGACAGGATGAACTGCGCTGGTTAAAGCCCGTCTATCCGGGAGATGCGCTCCGGATCGAAACCGAAATCTTGGACAAACGCGCGTCCAACAGCCGCCCGGAAATGGGGAGTTATCGCAGCAAGATAACTGTGCTGAACCAGCACGACGAGGCCGTGATGACGACGATCGCGATCGGGCTGATCAGGACCCGACCGAGCGACTGAAGGGTTGATGTCGTCATATGCAATCTGATGACTTTACCCTAACCCGCTTGTCCCGAGCCAAGTCGAGGGACGTACCACAAGCGCTGCGCAGGGTGTCTCGACTTCGCTCGACACGAGCGGGTCGAAAAGATCAGTGGCCGCCGAATGCCACCAAGGCGTGGACGTCGATGCCGTCGCCGCGCAAGGCATCGGCGCCACCGAGATCGGGCAGATCAACCACAAACTGCGCCTGGGTCACCGTTGCGCCGGCCTTTTTGAGCAAGCGGATCGCCGCGCGGGCGGTGCCACCGGTGGCGATGAGATCATCGACGAGCAACACGCGCTGACCGGGGACGAGCGCGTCTTCATGCATCGCAATCCGGTCAGTACCATACTCAAGCGCATAATCCTCGGCGATCGTGGCGCCCGGTAGTTTGCCATCCTTGCGGATCAACAGCACGCCCGCGTTGAGCGGTACCGCCATTGCAGCGGCGAACAGGAACCCGCGTGCTTCGATGCCGGCCACCAGATCAACCGGGCCGTCCGTGGCTGCGACCATCCGTTCCACGGTCATTGCCAGCCCCTTGGGGTCGAGCAACAGGGTCGTGATGTCACGAAACATGATCCCCGGCTTCGGAAAGTCGGGGATCGTGCGGATCAGCGCCGCCAAGTCGTCATTGGCGGCAGCCACGATGCTCAATGCTTCACATTCCGCCAGACAGTACGATATGAGCCATAAGCGAGGATCGTACCGATCAGGAGGAAGCCGAGAACCGCAAGACCGGTCGAATGGCGCTGCTCGAGCTCTGGCTCGGCGGCCCAGACGAGAAATGCCGACACGTCCTTCGACATCTGATCGAGCGAATTCTTGGTACCATCGGTGTAGGTCACCGCGCCGTCAGCCAGCGGCGCCGGCATGGCGATGTTGAGGTTCGGGAAATACGGGTTGTAGTAAAGACCATCCGGCGTCTTCGCATCGGGGAAATGCTTCAGCAGCGCCTCGGGCTGCTCGCTATACCCCGTCAGCAGCGAGTAGATATACGCCGCGCCGCCATGTCGTGCCTTGGTGATCAGTGAGAGATCAGGCGGCACGCCCTGGCCAGGATAATAAACCGTTGGAAACTTATCGGCGGGCACATTGTCGCGCTCGCTGCGATCACCCGTTTTGGGATCCTGCACCTGCTGCTTCGTGCTCCAGTCCGCGGCGAATTTCTTCACCTGCGCTTCGCTGTAGCCCAACTTCATCAGATCCCGGAAAGCGACCCGGCCGAGTGAGTGGCAAGCCGAGCAGACTTCCTTGTAGACCTGCAGGCCACGCTGGAGCTGGGCGCGATCAAACTTGCCCATCGGACCATCGCTGGCGAAAGCAACTTCCTTGTGCGGCCGATAGAATTCTTCGGTCACGGTTGGCTTGGCCGGATCCGTAACCAGGCTGTTGACGCTGCCGAACAGCCCCAGCAGCAAAACGCCGACAAAGCCCAGGCCAACGATGAAGGAGATGATGCGAACCATTGGTTTGGATGCCCTTTATTCGGCCGGAACCGCGGCGCCGAAGCTGCCGCCTGACGACTTGGCGCTCTTGCCCAGCACCGATTCAGTGATCGAATTCGGCAGTGGACGCGGACGCTCTGTTGCCGAAATGATCGGCAGGATGATCAGGAAGTGCGCGAAGTAATAGACCGCCGCGACCTGACCGATCACGATGTTCACGCCGGTCGCCTCTGCGCCACCGATATAGCCGAGGACGAGCACGTCGATCAGCAGGAGCAACAGGAAAAAGCGATAGGTCGGGCGATAATTGGCCGAGCGCACTGGCGACGAGTCCAACCATGGGAGGAAGAACAGCAGCAGGATCGAGCCGAACATCGCGAGCACGCCCCACAGCTTGGCAGGCAGGATCAGATCGACGGTGAACGCCTTCAGGATCGCATAGAAGGGCAGGAAATACCATTCAGGCACGATGTGCGCCGGCGTCGAAAGCGGGTTGGCCGGAACGTAGTTATCCGGGTGACCAAGCGCGTTTGGCATGAAAAAAATCAATGCGGCGAAGATCGTGAGGAACACGCCCAGCCCGAAGCCGTCCTTCGCCGTGTAATAGGGATGGAACGGCACCGTATCCTGCTCGCCCTTCACATCGACGCCGGTCGGGTTGTTCGAGCCTGGAATGTGCAGTGCCCAAACGTGCAGGATGATAACGCCGAGCGTCACAAACGGCAGCAGATAGTGCAGCGAGAAGAACCGGTTGAGCGTGGCATTATCGGGGGTAAATCCTCCGAGCAGCCAGATGCGGATCGATTCACCAACTACTGGAATGGCCGAGAAGAAGCCGGTGATCACCTGTGCACCCCAGAAGCTCATCTGGCCCCAAGGCAGCACATAGCCCATGAAAGCGGTCGCCATCATGAGCAGGAAGATGACCACGCCAAGCAACCAGATCATCTCACGCGGTGCTTTGTACGAGCCGTAATAAAGGCCGCGACCGATGTGGATATAGACGACAGCGAGGAACATCGATGCGCCATTGGCGTGGGCGTACCGAAGCATCCAGCCGGAATTCACGTCACGCATAATATGTTCAACTGAATCGAACGCAATCGCGCCATTGGCAGCGTAATGCATTGCCAGGACGATGCCCGTAACGATCTGGAGCACCAGCGCGACGCCGGCGAGAACGCCGAAGTTCCAGAAATAGTTGAGATTGCGCGGCACTGGATAGCCAGCGCCAACCGCATCATACACGAAACGGGGGAGCGGCAACCGACTGTCGATCCACTTGGTGAAATCCGACTTCGGCTCGTAATGCTTTGCCCAGGGGAAGCTCATAATGCTGACCTCAACCGACCGTTACAGTGGTATCTGACGTAAACTTGTACTCCGGCACCGCCAGATTTTTCGGTGCCGGGCCTTTGCGGATGCGCGCCGCCGTATCGTAGGACGATCCGTGGCACGGGCAGAAATAGCCGCCATACTCACCCTTCACTTCGCCCTCGCCGGCACCCAGCGGCACGCAGCCGAGATGGGTGCACACGCCGAGCGTGATGAGCCAGTTCTTGTGGCCTTCCTTCGTGCGCTGCGCCAGCGTTTCGGGATCGCGCAGGCTCGCAACGGGCACTGCATCTGCCGCGGCGACTTCCGCCGGGGTCAGGTTGCGAACGAACAGCGGCTGCTTGCGAAATGATGCCTTTATGGCCTGGCCTGGCAGAATCTGTGACAGATCGATATCAGTCGATGACTGGGCCAGCACGTCAGCCGACGGGTTCATCTGGTTGATCAGTGGCACCAATGTCGCCACCACGCCTACGCCGCCGAACGAAAGTGCGGCAATGCTCAAAAAGTCGCGACGGCGCGGTTCGCCGTCATGCGCTGAACCTGGCGCTTCACCTGCAGGAATCGCGTCGCTCACCGTTGCCATTCGTTTGCCCTTGCGGTTCGAAATCTATGCCCAGACGGCTATTCTGCTGCCGTTCCTCAAACGATACAATGTACCGTCGAATCGCGGCCTGATAGCTATAGGCTTGGCTAATGCCAACAGCATTTTATCCAACTTGAGGGGATACGGCTATAAGGCCTAAGGCGGATGTATGACGGTGCCCGATGCTCCTGCCCCACACCCGTGCCACCCCCCATCGTTACGGCTGGCGCTGTATGAACCCGAAATTGCTGGAAATGTCGGCACGGTCCTGCGGCTGGCGGCGTGTCTTGATGTGCCTGTCGACCTGATCGAACCGATGGGATTTCCGTTTTCGGACCGCGCGCTGGCACGATCAGGCATGGATTATCTGCGGCATGTAACGATGGCGCGCCACGCGGACTGGGCCAGTTTCAAGGCGCAGGTGCCCGGGCGTATCGTGCTGCTGACGACGAAGGCAGCGACGCGGCTCGACCAGGCGCAGTTCCTGCCCGGCGATACGCTGCTGTGCGGATCGGAATCGAGCGGGGTTCCCGAGCATGTTCATGCCGCCGTCGACCTTCGCATCACAATTCCGCTTGTGCCCGGGCGTCGATCGTTGAATGTCGCGCTCGCTGCAGCCATCGCGCTTTCCGAGGCGCTGCGGCAAACGGATCAATGGCCGGCATAACAGGCCAGCAATGAACAGTTCAGCAATAGGGGGACTGCCCGAATGAAGCCACTCGACGACGAACAGACCCGCGCGCGCACCTGGTTCGAATCGCTGCGCGATCAAATTTGCGCCGAGTTCGTGGCGATCGAGCGCGAAGCGGGATCGGACGCCGATTTCGATTATGTCAGCTGGGATCGGACCGACCCGTCCGGCGAGCCCGGCGGCGGCGGCGTGCGCGGCGTGATGAAGGGCAGGGTTTTCGAGAAGGTCGGCGTCAACGTATCTACCGTGGGCGGCACGTTCGAGGGGGAATTCGCGAAGTCGATCCACGGCGCCGCGGAGGATCCGGGGTTCTTCGCGACCGGCATCAGCCTGGTGGCGCATATGGCCAATCCGCATGTGCCCGCTGTGCACATGAACACCCGTTTTCTTGTCACCACCAAGCGTTGGTTCGGCGGTGGTGCCGATTTGAACCCGCCCATCCCGTATGACGAGGATACCGCCGATTTCCACGAGACGCTGAAGGCGCATTGCGACCCGCACGGCGCCGATTATTATGATCGCTTCAAGAAATGGGCGGATGACTATTTCTACATCCCGCACCGGCAGGTTCACCGCGGCGTCGGCGGCATTTTCGCCGATCATATCGAGGGTGATTTCGATGCAAACTTCGAATTCATCAAGGATATCGGCCGCGCTTTCCTCGATAGCTACCCTCGCATCGTGCGGCGGCGGATGCACTCGCCCTTCACCGACGCCGATATTGCCCAGATGCTCACCTGGCGCGGGCGTTATGCCGAGTTCAATCTCGTCTATGATCGCGGTACATTGTTCGGGCTGAAAACCGGCGGCAATATCGACGCGATTCTAATGAGCCTGCCGCCGCTTGCGACCTGGGCCTAAGCAAGGCGCGCGTCGATGGTGGCGCTCTCGGTTCCAATCGGTGAGTGCGCCGGTGTCGTCACCCGCCTGGAGATGACGGCGCGACCGCGCCCCGCCCCGCTGCCCAGTGCGCCGTTCCGACTGGTGCGCTGGGCCAGTCCCGATCCGGACCGCTATCGCACGCTGTTTCGGCGGGTGGGCGAGCCATGGCTGTGGTATTCGCGGCTGGTGATCGACGAAGCCGCGCTATCCGCGATCATCACCGATCCGGCGGTGGAAGTGTTTGCGGTGGTCGATCGCGCCGGCATCGAGGTCGGCATGGTCGAGCTCGATTTTCGGACTGAGCGTGCCTGCGAGATCGCGTATTTCGCGCTGGTGCCCGAACTGACCGGGCAAAAGCTTGGCCGATGGTTGATGGCGCAAACGCTCGTGCGCGCTTGGCAACTCGGCATCGATCAGGTGTGGCTACACACCTGTACGCTCGATCATCCATCGGCACTCAACTTCTACCGCGCGTGCGGCTTTGTCGCCGTTGCCCGCCGGATCGAAACTTTTCCCGATCCCCGCCTGTTAGGCTTGATCGATCGATCCGCTGCCCCTCACGTCCCGCTTCTTGATGCAAGCTGACGGTAGACGGCAATTCGCACCAGGATCGTCGCCAGCGTAACCGCAGCGGCACAAGCAGCGGCTGCCGAATCCACAATCGCGATCATCACGGGATTGGCTGCCTCAGCAATGCGCAACGCTTCTTCGATGCGCTGGAAAGGTGCCGGCAAAATCTGTCCCGCAACCAGCCCGATCCCGGTCAGCCCGGCCAGCACAAGCCCGTTGCCCCGTGTCAAAGCGATGCTGCGCATGATCGCTGCGGTCGCGGCAATCGGTCGCTCGACGATCAATGTCGGCCCGATCAGCATAGTGCGTCCCAGAATGTAGATACCCGGCAAAATGAGAACGAACAGCCCAAGCGATGCAGGAACGAGGATCAACAGCGCTGCCAATATGTAGCGCGGCAACAACTTCAGCGCGCGCGCCATTGCCGCCCGCAGATCGGCGCAGCCCGGATCGAGCAAGAAAACGCTGATCGCCAACGCGCCATAAAGCGAAGCGACAGCAGCAGCCGCGAACATCGAGGTGTTATCGACGATCCACGCCGCCAGCTTGGTCGCCCCGGCCTGTATCTCGGGCTCGGTCGCCCCGGAATCGGGCCAGGGCGGCGCGACCGGCACGAGCAACAGCAACGCAAGCGTCGGCAGGAAGATAAACATCCCCGCCACCGTCATCAGCACCTCCTGGTGCCGGCGGAACATGCTCCAGGCATCGGTAAAGATGCCTGGCAGGTTAATGGTCATGAGTGGCCGGAGGCTTCCTGCGCGCGGTTGCGTGCGGCAAGGTACAGCTTGGCAACAAATGCCGACTGCAGCACAGCAAATGCCGTGCCTACCGCGCCAACCGCAACCGAGGTGAGGACGCTGGCAACGCTTCCCGGCTCAGCGCCGCCTGCGATCACCCCGAGTACCCCGCCAAACGCTGCCTTTGCCGCCAGCGCCGCGACGCCACTGACGATCACATAAAGCAGCAACACCCCAACGATCTTGAGCGCCAGCCCTCGGGTGAGCATCCATGATCCATTGACCGCGCCCATCCCCAGGCTTGGATCCAGCAGCGCCGGATAGGCCAGCGTCAGCCGCGCACTGATCCAGATCGATAACACCACCCAAACGAGCATATAGCCCAGCATCGACCAGACGATGCCCGCAGGAAGCTGCGATATTGCCGCGCTGATCGCTGCCTGATCATTTGTGGCAAACCCCGACATATCGAGACCGCCACTGACCATGATGACACCCAGCGGGATCAGCAGCAGCAGCAACACAAGCAGCAGCAAGATGGTGATCAGTACCGCCGCGAAGAGCTTCGACGCTGCGGCGCCAACGGCTCCGCCCGCCGTTCGACCGGCATCGAGTGCAAGCGCCATGATGGCGAGTTGGCCAAAGATCGACACGATCGCAAACACCAACCCAGCCGCGCTGATCGCTGTTTGCATGCCGGGATTAGCAGCGGCGAGCGGGGCAATCGCATCGTTGATGGAGGCAGGGACGAAGATCGTGGCAAGCGCAATCGGCGTCACCGCACCAATATTGTCCCCCAGGAATTCGGTCGCCCGATCCCAAACCGTTCCCATGTTGACTGAATTCAAGGCAGCATACTCCCGGTGTCAGGCAAGGCGTTTGGCTGTTACCCCTTCGCCTTGGCTCGATATCACCTTATCGTAACCGATTGCTCGGTCCCTTGCCAATGATTGCTCGACACGTTCTTATCATCATCATCGAACTGCCGATCTTGCGCCGCCTGCCCGCCTGCCGCAGGAAGCGAGCATGATCGACGATGTGGAATGGCGGATCGAGCCCGGGCTTATCGACTATGCAATCGCTGCCGGGATAATGGCCGACCGCGCCGCCGCCATTGCGGCCGGGGACGCCCGCGAACTCGTCTGGCTGCTGGAGCATCCGCCAATCTACACCGCCGGTACCAGCGCCGATCCTGCCGAACTGATCGATGCGCGCTTTCCGGTCCACACCACGGGCCGTGGCGGCCGCTATACCTATCACGGGCCCGGCCAGCGGATCGGTTATGTGATGCTCGATCTCAACCAACGCGGCCGCGACGTCCGCTGCTTTGTCCATGCGATCGAACAATGGGTCGTCGCGACGCTGGGCCGACTGGGCATTGCCGCCTTTACGGCACCTGGTCGTGTCGGCATCTGGACATTGGATGGTGCCGCTGAAGCCAAAATAGGTGCGATCGGCGTGCGGGTGAAACGTTGGGTGACGTTGCATGGCTTTGCCGTTAACGTAATGCCAGACCTAGCGAATTTCGGCGGAATCGTGCCGTGCGGCTTGCCCGATTACGGGGTAACGAGCATAAAAAAGCTTGGCGTGACCGCAGATTTCGCGGCACTGGACGCTGCGCTGGCGCTTGAATTTCCCCATTTCCTGAAAAGACTTTCTTTACCGCAGGAAAACGAGGCTTGAGGGTCGAACCATATCAGACTAATGTCCACTGCGGTTTGGGTATTAACGGCGCAACGCCAGCCAAATCCACTAATTTAGGGAGCTTCAAATGCGTGCACTCATTTCCAAAGTCGTTGCCGGTTCGATGATCGCCGGCGCGGCGCTGATGATTTCGGCTTGCTCGCCGAAGACCGAAACGACCACCGACAACGCCATGGTCAGCGAAATGACCGCCAACGAAGGCGACGCGATGGCAACCGACAACATGACCGCAACCGACGGCGCGATGATGTCGAACGATGCGATGATGTCCAACGACGCGATGATGTCGTCGAACGATGCGATGACGTCGAACGAAACCAAGTAATTGGTGATTGCCACGGCCCTTGAGTGGCCTGGCACATAAAGGGCCGCCCGGTCAGCCGGGCGGCCCTTTTTATGTGTAACGGCCCTGTTTTGACCGTGTGTTGACCGTGATGCCGCTGTCCTCATAATGAAGCGCTGGGTTGTTAACCGGGCCTTCGCTTGCCAGCCGTAGAGCGAAGAGAGCGCAGCGAATCGGCCGGTCATCCGATCGACGGGTTGTTACGCACAAATTGAGTTTGCAAAATGATTTGGGGCCGCTGCGAAAAGCCATTAGGGGCAGCGCAGGGGGTATCAGGCGAGGAAGATTGATGATGTGGCGTTTGGCGGTATTGCTCGCAGTGACCCTGGGGATGACGGCGGCAAGCCCAGCCGCAGCTCAGTTTTTCATCAAGAGCCCCGATTATAGCGGCGAACCAGTGCGCGGTGACGAACCCGGCATGTTCGTCGAACTGCCCGGCGCTACCGAGGCTGAACTGCGCGCCAGCATGGTCTGGTCGTTACGCGCCGCGCTGAACGTTTCGGCGCTTGGCTGTGATTTCGAACCGATGCTGATGACTATTCCCAATTATAATGCTGTGTTGCTCGATCATAAGGCCGAACTTGCGAAATCGTTCGACACGCTCGGCAAATATTTTGCACGCAAGAACAAGACTGCCAAGGCAGCAACCGGCGCCTTCGACAAATATCAGACCCGAATCTATTCCGGATTTACCACGGTCTATGCGCAGTATAATTTCTGTCAGACCGCCGCAAATGTTGGCCGTGATGCGATTTTCACGCCGCGTGGCGAATTGGGTACCTTGGCGGCAAACCGGCTGCGCGAATTGCGCAACAGCTTGGTGGCCCGCGGCGAACAAGCATTTGGCGCGCGCATCTATCTGCGCACGATCCCCATATTGCGCATGGACCCAGAGTGCTGGAAAAAGGATCGCTTCGATTTTAAGAAGTGCCCGCAAGCCTATTGACCAAGGGGGCCTTGTTGGCTCGCTAGCGTAACCCGAGCAGCTTGTGCGTTTGCAGCGATAGCCGCCAGCGCGGCCGGGCGAGAACGGTCTGAATCGCGATCGCCTGATTTTGTGCAGCAGCAGGGCTGTCAAGCGGTTGCAGCAGAAAGTGATCGAACGCCCATTGCTCAACTGCGTCGATATCGGTGCCGGGCTGCGGCCAGACAAGTTTCAGTTCATCGCCTGATTGCTGGACGACGTCGCTGCCCGCTTTGGGGCTGACACAAACCCAGTCGATACCGCGATGCACCGGCAACGTGCCGTTGGTCTCGATGGCGATGCGGAACCCGGCCGCGTGCAGCGCATCAACTAAAGCATCGTCGACCTGAAGCATCGGCTCGCCGCCGGTCAACACCACAAACCGGTCGGTCGATGGCCCATTCCAATGCCCTACCACCGCCGCGGCGAGCATGGCCGCATCAGCAAAACGCGCACCCCCTGCCCCGTCGACGCCGACAAAATCAGTATCGCAGAACCGGCATACCGCGGTCGCGCGGTCCTCCTCGCGGCCTGACCACAGGTTGCACCCGGCAAAGCGCACAAAAACCGCCCGGCGCCCGGCATTCACGCCTTCACCCTGCAACGTCAGGAACATTTCCTTGACGGCATAGCTCATGGCCGTGCGGCGTACGCAGTCGGGTCTGCGATCCCCGCTTCGTCAAACCCGCGCTGGCGCAATCGACAGCTATCGCACAGCCCGCAATGCAGCGTCTCAGGCGTGGGATCATAACAGGACCAGCTCAAGCCGGCGTCAATGCCAAGCCGTGCCGCCTCACGCACGATATCTGCCTTGGTCATATGTTGTAGCGGGGCGTGGATGGAAAAGCCGCGCCCCTCCACACCGTCGCGCGTTGCAAGTGCTGCCATTGCTTCGAAACTGGCGACAAATTCGGGGCGGCAATCGGGATAGCCCGAATAATCGAGCGCGTTCACCCCGATGAACAGCTCATGGGCACCCGCCGCCTCCGCCCAACCGAGCGCAAGGCTGAGGAAAATCGTGTTGCGGGCAGGTACATAGGTAACCGGAATGCCGGGGCGCACCCCCTGTTTTGGCACATCGATATCCGCCGTCAGCGCCGAGCCGCCAAAGGCCGACAGATCGAGCGGCAGCACGATATGCCGCTCTGCCCCCAATGCCCGTGCAATCTGTCCTGCGGCGGCCAGTTCAACCCGGTGGCGCTGATTGTAATCCACCGACAGTGCCAGCAACCCAAACCCGGCTTCACGCGCGCGCGCAGCCGAAACCATTGAATCGAGGCCGCCCGACAGCAGCACCACGGCCATTTTTTGCGTGTTCGTCATGATCGGCGGGTCGCTAGTCGCAATGTACCATGGCTGCAAGCGATCATCACCAAAAGAAGGGCCGCCTGGTTAAGGCGGCCCAGTGGGGCTTCAAACCCTCAGGGAGAAAGCGTGCCATCAGCACCTAATCGGTATAACAGCCAAATCTATACCCCAGCTTAACGCCCGGCTTTCAGCGATGCAGCGGCACAATCCCCCATGCGCTTGGCCTCGAATGCCATGTCGAACGGCGCGCCCCCCGCGATACCCTGAGTTTCGAGGTGAAAACTGTTTCGCGTCTCGATGCGGATCATCGTCCGCCCATGCCCAGCGCCAGGGCAGCTATAGCTGATTGTCGCGGTTCGCGGCTGATCGCTCAGCAGCGTTCGCGCACACGTCAGGCCCGCATGTTCGATTTGAATCAAGCGATCAGGATTGGCAACGCAGATCAGCCGGGGCGGTGCGGCCGATCCGGCTTCGCGCAACTGCCATTGGCCAGGCTCGATCTGACCAATGGCCCCCGCAACTGGCAACGCAGCCGGGCTGTTCGCGACGGCCGCGCCTGTACAAAGGGCAATGCCCGCCGCCAGCGAGCGCATCCAGTAACCTTTCCGCATCTGTTCTGTCCCTCGCCACCTGCGATCGCAAAACGATTCGCCCTTGGTGCCCCCAGCAAACATCTGCGGGGAACAGGGCCAGGATGCAACAACAACTAAGGGGTCGTTATCCCCACTTGTAGGGGAAACTTGGTTGAACAGAACGCGCAATCGACGGTGATAACGCCATTTTCATCGGCCATATCGCGTTGTTCCTCGATCGGAAATTTTCCGATAACTTGCGCGATATAATCAACCGAACAACGACAGCCCTTTGATAGCAATACATCGGGCAGGATGCGGACTTCGCTCTCTTCGTTGAACAGTCGCCAAATCAACGTTTCGAGCGGCAGCGTGGCATCGGTAAGCTCATCGACCGCCATTGTGCCGCCCAGCACCGCAACATGCTCCCATTCCGGATGATCGAGCCGGGTGTGAATGCGATCGCGGCCAACCTCGCCTTCGGGCAAATGTTGCAGGAACAGGCCGCCGGCGCGGTGCTTGCCATTGGCGCCTTTGGTAAAGCCGATTTTGACCAACGTCGGAATCTGTTCCGACTGGACGAAATAGCTCTCTACTGCGGCGGCCAGCGTGTCCCCGTCGAGCGGCACAATGCCCTGATAGCGCTCACCGGTTCCTGCATGATCGAAGGTCATCGTCAGATAGCCAGCACCGAACAGCGCAAACAGGCTCGGTAGTTCGGGCTGATCCGCCAGCTTGTCAGCATCGAAATCGATATAGCCGCGCAGCTCGCCGCCGCGGAAATCGCATACCAGCAACCGGATAACGCCGTTTTCGGTCTGCGTTTGCATCGTTAGTTGGCCGCCAACATCCTTCAAGGTCGATCCCACCAGCGCCGTCAGCGTCAGCGCCTCGGCCAACAGTGCCTCAATGGCGGGCGGATAGGCATGTGCCTCCAGGATCGTATCGAGCACCGGACCAAGGCGAACGATGCGCCCACGCGCGTGGCGATCGGGAATGGTGAAGCCCAGCGCGCGATCGGTGTCGATATCCTGGTCGGTATTCATAAAAAAACTCCGTCACCCCAGCGTTAGCTGGGGTCTCGTGCGGCATTGGCGCGCTTGGTGGGATGAGATGCCAGCCTGCGCTGGCATGACGAAGATGGGAAATGATCGTCGCAAGATCAACCGATCTGCCCGAAGCACCAGCGCAGGATCGATTTCTGCGCGTGCAGCCGGTTTTCCGCTTCCGCCCAGATCAGCGATTGCGGGCCGTCGATCACGTCTGCCGTCACTTCCTCGCCGCGGTGGGCTGGCAGGCAATGCAGGAAAACCGCATCTGGACGCGCGGAGGCCATCAGCGCAGGCGTCACCTGATAGGGCATCATCGCATCGAGCTTGGTGTCGGCATGCGCCTGCCCCATCGAAATCCATGTGTCGGTGACGATCACGTCGGCCCCCTCGACCGCTTCGTGCGGCGAGGCGACGCAGCGCGCGCGCCCCTTGCCGAGCGCCAGATCCTCGTCGCTCGGCTGGAACCCTTGCGGGCACGCGGCGACGACATCGAAATGCATCAGCCCGGCAGCCTCGGCGATCGAGGCGAGCACATTGTTGCCATCGCCAAGCCACGCCACCTTCAGCCCCGGCAGCGCACGGCCGCTATCGATGATCGTCAGCAGATCGGCCATGATCTGGCAGGGGTGCGATGCATCGGTGAGCCCGTTAATCACCGGCACGCTGGCGTACTGCGCCATCTCGACCACCTTGGCATGATCATCCGTGCGGATCATGATCGCATCGACATAGCCAGACAGGACGCGGGCGGTATCGGCGATGCTTTCACCGCGCCCCAGCTGCATTGATCCGGCCTCCATGACGATACTGGTGCCGCCCAGCTGGCGGATCGCCATGTCAAACGACACGCGGGTGCGCGTCGAGTTCTTCTCGAAGATCATCGCCAGCACGCGCCCGGCAAGCGGTGCATCGGCATCCACCTTGCCCTTTGGCCACCCCGCCCGCGCATTTTTGCGATCGAGCGCGTCGGCCAGCATCGCGGCGATCGCGTCGGCCCCGGCGTCCGAGAGATTGAGGAAGTGGCGGGTCACGCCGCCACGGCCGGGGCATAGGCCCGCGCGGCATCGCTCATCTTCTGGACGAACTCGTCGATGTGATGCTGCTCGATGATCAGCGGCGGCAGGATGCGGACGACATTTTCGCCCGCTGCGACTGTCAAAAGCCCGTGATGATCGCGCAGATAGCCAACGAAATCGCGCGCAACGGCGCTGTCCTTCAGTTTCAGCCCGGCCATCAGCCCGCGCCCGCGAACGCTGTCAAAAATATGGTCGTGATTGGGGATCATCTGCTCAAGCGCCTGACGGAGTCGTTCGCCCATCGCGGTAACATGATCGAGGAAACCGGGTTCGAGCATCACGTCGAGGATCGCCTCGCCCGCCGCCATGCCGAGCGGATTGCCGCCATAGGTTGAGCCATGGGTGCCGAACACCATGCCCTTGGCGGCTTCCTCGGTCGCAAGGCACGCGCCGAGCGGGAAACCGCCGCCAATGCCCTTGGCCGATGCCAGGATATCAGGGGTGATGCCGTAATGCTCATAGGCCCACATCTTGCCGGTGCGACCGTATCCGCACTGCACCTCGTCAAGCACCAGCAGCAGGCCGTGCTCGTCGCACGCCTTACGCAGGCCCTGGATGAACGCCTCGGTGCCGGCTGACACGCCGCCTTCGCCCTGGATCGTCTCGACCAGGAAACCCGCCGTCTCGTCATCGATCAATGCAAGCGCCGCTTCCAGATCGTTGAAGGGCGCATAGCCGAAGCCGGGCAGCAATGGCTCGAACCCGTCGCGCATCTTGGCCTGATTGGTGGCACTGATCGTGCCCATCGTGCGGCCATGAAAGGCGTTGTTGAAAGTGATCAGCTTGTGCCGCTGCGGGTTGCCATTGGCGTAGTGGTAACGGCGCGCAGTCTTGATCGCGCACTCGACCGCCTCAGCGCCGGAATTGGTGAAAAACACGGTATCGGCAAAGCTGTTATCGACCAGCCGCTGCGCGAACCTCTCCCCCTGCGGCGATCCGTAGAGGTTGGAGACGTGCATCAGCGTTGCTGCCTGATCGGCAATCGCCTTGACCAGCTTGGGATGGCCATGGCCGAGCGCGTTGACGGCGATACCGCTGGCAAAATCGAGATAGCGCTCACCGCGCTCTCCGATCAGGTAGCAACCTTCACCGCGCACCGGACGCACATCGCACCGCGGGTAAACGGGCATGAGCGGGGTAATCGGCATGGCAAGGCTCCCTAACGCAAAAAGGCGACCCAAGCCGGCCGCCTGAAGCGGACTTTTACGGTCTGTCCGGGTGGAGCGCAACATCTGTGGCATCACGGGCATCGACCGCGCGTTTCTCATCGCCGCGCACCGCCAGCAGGTACATCACGGGGGTGATGATCCGGCTGAGGAAGGTCGAGCTGATCAGCCCACCGATGATCACCCACGCCAGCGGCGAATAGAGCGCCGATCCGCCGAGCGCGAGTGGGAGCAATCCGCCGATCGCAGTTACCGAGGTAAGCAGCACCGGGAGGAAGCGGATTTCGCCCGCTTTCTCGATCGCCTCGCGCAGGCCCATCCCGCGTTCGCGCAGCTGCGTCGTGAAATCGACGAGCAGGATCGAGTTCTTGATCTCGATGCCGATCAGCGCGACGAAGCCGATGATCGCCAGAAACGACAGTGAATTGCCTGTTACCAACAGCGCGATCAGCCCGCCGAACGTGCCGAGCGGGACCACGCCCGCGACCACCGCGGTTTCCTTGAATCGGCCGAACTCGAGCACGAGCACGCCGATAATCCCGAAGGTCGCGAGCAGGATGATCGGCCCCAGCCCGGAGAAATTACGCGCCGCCGCCTCGGCTTCGCCGCCCAGGCTGATGCTGTAGCCCTTGGGCAGATCAATGTTCTTGAGTTGTTTTTGCACCACCGTAGTCAGCTTCGACGTCAGCTCGCCGGGTTGATTATAGGCGGTGATCGTTACCGTGCGTTGCAGCTTGAAGCGGGTAATCTGGGGGGCAACGCTTTTGAGCGTAGGCGTAGCGATCTCGAGCAACGGAATGCTGCCCCCAGCGGTGGTCGGCACATAGACCTGACCGAGTGCCGACACCGGCTGGTTCCCCGGCAGGGGCAAACGGACGGTGACGGGCCAGGTATCGCCCTCCTCATCACGGAGGCGGCTTGCCTGTTCGCCGCTGATCGCGAGGCGCACGGCGCGGCGCGCTTCGCCCGGCGCGACCCCCAGCAGCCCGGCCTTGGCCTCATCCAGCCCCAGATCGATATCGACCCGGTCATAGGCGACCGGGCTGTCGATATCGCGCAGGCCCGGCACCTTTTCCATTTCGGCGATCACGCGGTCCGACAACTTCTTCAGCACATCGAGCTCAGGCCCGCGCACGCGCACCGCAATCGGCGCTTCGACCGGCGGGCCATTTTCGAAATTGACGACGGTCACGCGGGCATCAGGAAAAGCCGCCAGCCGCTCCCGCAAGCGCCGCAACATGCCCGGGCTGACGCGCGGATCCCATTCCTTCATCGTGACGAAGATGTCGCCGTAACGGGCGCGCTCTTCACGCGGGAAAATGTTGTAGAAAATCTGCGGATTGCCGCGCCCGGCATTGTCCATGCGGTTCACCACCGCGCCTTCTTTCGCGATGATGGCGGATACGTCACGCACGGCCTTGTCGGTCTGGGCGATGCTGCTGCCTTCCGGTGTTTCCACGCGCGCCAGGAAATAGGGCGTCTCCGCGGACGGAAACAGGCTGAAGCCGAGCACCGGCACCAGCCCGAACGCGCCGATGCACAGGATCAGCGCGCTCCAGAACCAGATCCGGGGCCGATCGAGCGCGGTATGGAGGATCGGCGAATAAAAAGTATGAATGCCGCCCATGATGGTGCGGAGCAGCGCGTTGCCCTCTGCGCCGTGCGGTTTGAGCATCCGGCTCGCGATGAACGGGATGATCGTCAGCGAAACTACCAGCGAACTCGCCACGGTAAGGATTACCGCCATCGGCAACCCGCGCACGAAGTCGCCGGCGCCTTCAGGCAGGAACGTCAGCGGCAGAAAGGCGAACAAAAGCACGCCGGTTGCGCCCATCACCGCCGCACCAATTTCCCGTGTGCCATTGACGGCGGCGGTGATCGGTGGATCGCCGTCACGAATATGGCGCTCGATATTCTCGGTCACCACGATCGAATCGTCAACCAGCAACCCCAGCGAAATGATAAAGCCCGAGATGCTGATCTGGTTGAGCGAATAGCCAAACCAATAGAGCAGCAGCACGCCCATCGCGAGGCTCAAGGGGATCGAGACCATCACGATCAGCGAGGGTCGGAAGCCGAGCGGGAAGATAGTGATCAGCACCAGCCCCAGCGCAATCGCGAAATCCCGCGCGAGCTGCGCGAGTTTGACCGCGATGTCGCGGCTCTGATCGAACGCGACTTCGAGCTTGATGTCAGGCGGCAAATCGGTGCGGTAAGCGGCAACGGCACTGACCAGCGCATCGCGCAAGGTGCCGGCATCAACCTCGTCCTTCTGGCGCACCGTCACGAACAGCGCGCGCTTGCCGTTGAACCGCGCGATGTGGAGCTGCTCGGCCTCGGCCCAGCCGACCGTCGCGACATCGCCGACCCGCACCAGCCGCCCGTCGCCTGCCCGGACCGTCACGTTGCGCACTGCGTCGACGCTGCGATAGGCGCCGCCCGCATCGATGTTGAACCGCCGTCCCGATCCGCTGACCGCGCCTGCGGGGAGATCGATCCCGCCCTGGGTGATCGCATTCGCCACCGCTGATGCCGGCAGCCGCGCCTCAGCAAGGCGACCAGCGTCGATCGCGACGCGGACTTCGGGCCGGGCGAGCGCATCGATCGTCGTCGAACGCACACCGGGCACCACGTTCAACCGATCGCGCAGATCATCGGCATATTTGGCCATGCGCAGCCAATTGGCGTTATCGCTGACGAGCGCGAGTTGAAGGACGCCTGCCTCGGTCGTGCGGGGGCGGCGAAAGGCGATGCGCTGAATGCCCTGTGGCAACTGATCGCGCACCGCATTTACTTCGCGGACCACCCGATCGAGCGACTGTTCGGCATCGGTGCCATGTTCGAAATCGACCGTGATGACGGCGGCGCCGTCGGTGCTGGTCGAGCGGATCTCGCGGACGTGATCAAGGCCTTGCAGCACATCCTCAAGCGGCTTGGCGATCGTTTCTTCGACATCGGCGGCGTCGGCCCCAGGCAGGATCACCGTCACCACCGTCGCCGAAATCGGGAAATGCGGATCGACCGAGCGGGGGATCGACAGAAACGCCGATGCGCCAAGAGTCGCCAGCAGCAGGAATACCAGCAGCGTCACCTGCCAGCGATGGACGGCAAAGGCGGTGAGGTTCATCGCGCTACGCCGATCGGCGCGATCACCTGACCATCCTTCAGCCGGTCGACCCGCGAGGTCGCGATCAATTCGCCTCGGCTGAGCCCGCCGGTCACCACAATCCCACGATCGGTCGCATCGGCAATCGTTACACGCCGCAATCGGACGCGTTTGTTGGCCCGGTCGACGACATAGACAAAGCCTTCGCCTGCGCGGGCCGCGAAGATCGCGGCGGCAGGTACCGTCAACGCGGTCTGGGTTTGGGTTGCCGCCGTAATCACCGCCTCTCCGATCTGGCCCGAGCGGAGCCGCGCATCAGCCGGAAGCGCGATCTCGACCGCGAAGGTACCGGTCGCCCGGTCACCGCGCCCGGCAATCTCGATCACGCGACCCGTTAGCGGCTGGTTGTCCATCGCTGCCAGGGTCACGGTGGCCGGCACGCCCTCAGTCAACCGCGCCGCATCGCGATCCGACAGCGGCACGCGCAGTACATAGCCGCTCGCCGCTTCGCCGATCACCAGCACGGGGGTTCCTGCGGCCACGACCTGACCGGGTTCGGCAAGGCGCGCGAGGACGATGCCGCTGCCGGGCGCCAAGATCGTTGCATTGGTTGCCTGGAACCGCGCTGCGCTGACGCTGGCATCGGCCGCCTGGAGCGATGCCTGGGCATTTTCCAGCCGGGGCCGCGTGATCCACCCCTGCGCCATCAAATTGGTGCTGCGGCGAAACTCGGCCGCGGCGCGTTCACGTTCGGCGCGGGCGCGATTCAGATCGGCAGCGACCGTCGTGGTGTCGAGCGCGGCGAGCACCTGGCCCTGCCGATCGTAAAGCCAAGCGATGCCTCACGCCGGAGCGAGACGGTGCCGACCCCGCGAATCGTGGCGGCCTGTTGTTCAGCGCCGACGCTGGCGATCCGGACGGCGGGGGGAGCAGCGGCAGGTTCTTGTTTGGGTTCGGCCTTGGTGCAGCCCGCGAGCAGGGAAAACCCTGCCAACACCCCCATCATGCCACCCCAGCGCATCGCCATCTCCCCGATTGTTCCGGAAGCATAGCGACATCAGTATCGATTTGAAACCTAGTTTTTGTTGGCAGTCAAAAAGCTCAGTTCTTAAGCTTCCAACCTGACCGCAGCAGCCGATAGCAGATCAGCCCCATCACGATATCGATCACCAGAATCACGATCCCGCCGAGCAGCACGTTCGAATCGGCGTTGAGCAAAAAGCCGTATCGGAACCCGGAAATGATATAAAAGAACGGGTTGAAATAGCTGAAAGCCTGGAAAGCAGGGGCGAGCTTGTCGATCGAATAGAAGGTGCCCGACAGCAGGGTCAGCGGCGCGATCAGGAAATTCTGAACCGCGGCGGCGTGATCGAATTTTTCCGCCCACATCGACGTCAAGATACCGACAAACGCGAGGAATACCGACCCGAGCAGACCGAACCACAGAATCGCAAAAGGGTGTTGCGGGAACAGGTGAACGCCGGGCCAGAACTGCATCGCCAGAAAAACCGCCCCACCAACGCAGAATGCCCGCGTTACGGCACCGCCCACCATTGCCGCGAGCAATTCGCCGGTCGACAGCGGCGGCATGAGATAATCGACGATCGTGCCCTGGATCTTGCCCACCAGCAGCGAAAAGCTTGAATTGGCGAAGCTGTTTTGCAGCATCCCCATCACAATCAGCCCTGGCGCAAGAAAATCGGCAAAGGGCACATCGACGCCGCCGACATTGACGGGGCGTTTTCCGCCCGTCGCGACCGTGAAAATCACCAGAAACAGCAAGGTCGTGATAGCCGGCGCCCAAACCGTTTGCAGCTGCACCTTGAAGAAGCGCCGCACCTCCTTGATATAGAGCGTTCTCAGACCGCCCCAATTGACGTTTCGAATCGTCGGAACGCCGGGGGCGTTCGCAATCGCCGACGGCATTTCGCCGGAAGGGGGCTGGGTGCTCATGGCATTGGCGCGTAATCGCTGCCGCTGCTGCTCGCAACCCGCCAACTGAACGAAGGACTATGAATGAGCTGGACCGACGAGCGGATCGATACGCTGAAAACCATGTGGGAAAAGGGGCTGACCGCGAGCCAGATCGCCGAATCGCTCGGCGGGGTCAGTCGCAACGCGGTGATCGGCAAGGCGCACCGGCTGGGGCTTCAGGCCCGCCCGTCGCCGGTGAAGGCCAATGATCCTGAAACAAAAGCGGCGCCCGTCGCAGCAAAACCGGTAGCGCCAAAGCCTGAGGTGATGGCAACGCCCAAAGCGCCCCCGGCACCACGCCCCGCGCCTGTTGCCGCAGCCCCTGTCGAAGAAGTCGTTGAGATCGATCCGGTAATTGATGTTGATGCGGACGTGCCCGTTGTTGAAAAGGCCCCGGCTGTCATCATGCGCTCGGTTGGCCCCGGCGGCTTTCTGCGCCAGGCACCGGGTGAACAGCAGGCACCGATTACGCCGGCCCCGCCCCGTCGCCTCGTCCCTGCCCGGCCGTCGGCCGATATGGCAGGTAAGACGACGCTGCTCGATCTGAACGACCGCATATGCAAATGGCCGCTTGGCCATCCCGGTGAGCCCGATTTCCATTTTTGCGGTGAAAAGGTGAACCCAGGTTTCCCTTATTGCATCGCCCATTGCGGCCATGCCTATCAGGCGCAACTGCCCCGTCGCGATCGCCGTCCGCCGCCGCCATTGCCTTTTGGCGGCCCGCGGGTTCGCTGAACCAACACCGAAGTTGATCTGAAAATAGAGCGGGGCGCGTTCATCACGCGCCCCGTTTTTTCATGTCATCACAACGAAAAGGGCGCCGGTGACGAGATGTCACCGACGCCCTTTTTCACGACATCAAGGCGTTAGCCTTGATGGGATCAGAAGCGATACGCCACCGTCGCGCGCAGCGAGCTGTAACGGAACTTTTCGTACGAACGACGGAAGTCCGTGCCGCCGGCGCCGCCGAGCGTGAACGGGCTGGTTGCAGGACCACCCGAGACGCGGACGCGATAATCATCGTCCTGCAGGCGCGTGAAAAGATATTCCAGGCCGATCGAAACATTCTTCGACACCTTCTGCTCAACGCCACCGCCGGCCGAGAAGCCATAGGCGTTGCTGTCGCCGTTGCTGGCAAAGCCGTTGACGGTGTTGGAGGTGCGGAAATAGTTGTTCACGCGCGCATAAGCACCGCCGCCGGTTGCGTAAAACAGCGTGTTGTTCATGGCATAACCACCACGGACGCGCAGGCCAGCGGTGAAATTGATCTCGCGGTTCATCGTGTACTGGGCGGGCGTGATGCTGAACGCGGCGACCGAGTCACGGATCTGGCTATCACCAAATTCACCGACGACGCCGATGACGACATGGCCATACTGACGGTCATAACCGATGCGACCCGAATAGCTGACCGAGTCACGATCGTTGCGGCAACCCAGCGGCGTCTGGGTCGCAGCGCGTGCCTGGCCATTGCAGAAACCGGTCGAGAAAGCGTTGACGCCAGTGGTGGTGGTCAGCGTGTCACCGAAGCGACCATCCAGGTTGCGATCGAACGAAATCGATTCACCAACATCGTTTGGCTGAATATCGAAGCCAAGCGTCGCACCGACATACAGGCCGTTGAACGGCGCGTCGTCAGACTGCGCAGCGGCAGGCGTTGCGAAGGCAAGGGCAGCAAGGCCGGTCGAAAGGGCGAGAAGGGTATTAAGGCGGTATTGAGGCGCATAATGGGGGCTCCATGCGTTAGGATGACGGGCCTAATGACGAATAAAGCGGCATTTGTATGCATCCGCCGTAACAAATCTGCACGACTGTTGCAAACAGGTCACACTGTAAATCAGCTTTGGATCGCTTCCACCTGATCGTCTCCGGCGGTATAGCCACGCGATGTCCGATGATCTGTTCGCCAATGCGCCAAAAAATTCCACTGATTACAACGCCTCCTCGATTGAAGTGCTGGAAGGGCTCGAGCCAGTCCGTCGCCGTCCCGGCATGTATGTCGGCGGCACCGATGAGCGAGCGCTTCACCACCTCGCCGCCGAGGTGCTCGACAATGCCATGGACGAAGCGGTCGCGGGGCATGCGACGCGAATCGAAATCAGTCTGGAGCCGGGCAATCGGCTGACGATTATCGACAATGGCCGCGGCATCCCCGTCGACCCACACCCCAAATTTCCGGACAAAAGCGCGCTTGAGGTGATCCTCTCCACGCTCCATTCAGGCGGCAAGTTCGATGGCAAGGCCTATGCAACCAGCGGCGGCCTGCACGGTGTGGGCGTCAGTGTCGTCAACGCGCTGTCGTCGGATACCGTTGTTGAGGTCGCGCGCAATAAGGAACTCTATCGCCAGCGCTTTTCGCGTGGGATCACGATGGGGCCGCTCGAGCATGTCGGATCGGCACCCAATCGGCGCGGCACTTCCGTCAGCTTTGTTCCCGACGAGCAGATTTTTGGCCCCGAACTGCATTTCAAGCCTGCGCGGCTGCACAAGCTGGCACGATCCAAGGCCTATCTGTTTGCGGGCGTAGAAATTCGTTGGAAATGCGCCGCCGAATTGATCACTGATGAGACGCCGGTCGAGGCGGTGTTCCAGTTTCCCGGCGGGCTGGCTGATCACTTGCGCGAACAGATCGCCACCCGTGAATGCGCAACCGCCGATTTCTTCGCGGGCACCCAGAATTTTCCGGGCGAACAGCAAGGCCGCGTCGAATGGGCAGTATCTTGGCCGTTATGGAGCGACGGCAGCTATAGCTGGTATTGCAACACCATCCCCACGCCCGATGGCGGCACGCATGAGGCCGGGTTACGCGCCGCGCTCGTCAAGGGCATTCGCGGATATGGTGAACTGGTCGGCCAGAAAAAGGCCAAGGAGATCACCGCCGAGGATATCATGACCGGCAGCGAACTGATGCTGAGCGTGTTCATCCGCGAACCACAATTCCAGAGCCAGACCAAGGACCGCCTCACCTCACCAGATGCCGCGATCCTGGTGGAAAAGGCGGTGCGCGACCATTTCGACCATTTCCTGAGCAATAATACCGAACGCGGCAAGGCGCTGCTTTCCTATGTGATCGAGCGCATGGAAGAACGGCTCGCCCGCAAGGCCGAGCGCGAGGTGAAGCGCAAGACAGCAACGTCGGCCCGAAAGCTCAGACTCCCTGGCAAGTTGACTGACTGCTCATCCGACGATCCCAAAGGCACCGAAATCTTCATCGTTGAGGGCGACAGCGCGGGCGGCTCGGCCAAGCAGGCGCGTGATCGAAAGACCCAGGCGATCCTGCCGATCCGTGGCAAGATATTGAACGTAGCATCCGCCACCGCTGCCAAAATCGGCGCGAATTCGGAGATCGCCGATCTGATCCAGGCGCTAGGCTGCGGCACTCGCAAGGACTGCGTGCCCGATAATCTGCGCTACGAACGCATCGTCATCATGACCGACGCCGATGTCGACGGCGCGCATATCGCGACCCTGCTGATGACGTTCTTTTTTCAGGAGATGCCGGAACTGGTTCGCCGCGGGCATTTGTATCTCGCTCAGCCGCCGCTCTACCGGCTGACGGTGGGCGCCAAGTCACTCTATGCGATGGACGATGCGCACCGCGCCGAAATCGAGGCCGGGCCGTTCAAGGGCAAGAATGTCGATGTTTCGCGCTTCAAGGGCCTCGGCGAGATGAACCCGATGCAGCTGCGCGAAACGACCATGGACCCTAAAACCCGGCAGATGATCCGCATCACCCTGCCCCAGGAGTATGAGGAGCGCGCAGGCGTGAAGGATCTGGTCGACCGGCTGATGGGCAACAACCCTGCCCACCGTTTTGCTTTCATCCAGGAAAACGCAGCTCGGGTCGATGAAGACGCGATCGACGCATGATCATGATCGCGCGCGTTGAACGCCCGGGCGATCGGTATAGGGTGTGATCAACACCGGGGAGGGTTTTTCATGCGTTACATGATGACTTTGATGGCGGCGATTGCCTTTTCATCGCAGGCCATAGCCCAAACATCCGCACCCCCACCGCCCTCGCCTACCGCGCCCTCCCCAACCCCGATCGAAGCAGCTCCAGAACTGCGCACGCGCGTCGATGGGCTTACTGATATTCTATCGGGCAAAGGTGATTATGACGCCTATTTCGCCGCCGCTTTTCGTACGCAGATTCCCAAGGCGACCTTTGATCAAGTCAATGCCCAATTGCTGGCCGCAAACGGGCCTTTGATCGGTATCGAGGGGTTCGAGGCACGGACGGCATGGTCAGGCCTGGTGACGATGCAGTATCGCGATGTGATTGCGACAATCGGCATCACCGTCGATCAAGCCGCACCGCACCAAGTGATCGGCCTTCGCATCCTTGGTAGCACCGTGCGTGAAAGCACTCTCGATGCGGTCGTGACGACCATCAAGAGCCTGCCCGGTCAGACGGGGTTCGTACTTGCCAAACTGGGCGACAAGGCACCGCAGCCGGTTTTCCAGCATAATGGCGATACCCCGTTGGCGATTGGTTCTGCGTTCAAGCTGGTCATCCTGTCCGAACTGGTCCGCGCCACCAATGCAGGCGAGCGCAAATGGGATGATGTGATCACGCTCGACGGCAAGGAGCTGCCCGGCGGCGGCTATACCCAAAAACCGGCGGGCACGACGGTAACGCTGCGTGAGCTTGCGACGCAAATGATCTCCATTAGCGACAACAGCGCGACGGACATTCTGCTCACGGCACTCGGTCGCAAAAAGGTCGAGGCGATGATGCCGGTCATCGGGATCAAGAATCCCGCACGCAACCGCCCTTTTCTGGGCACGGCTGAATTTTTCAAGCTGAAGGGCGTCGGCAAAGGCGCGCTCGCCGCACGATATCTGTCGCTGAACGAGGCAGGACGGCGCGCCATGCTCGATAGCGAAATCGCTGCAACGCCATTTTCCGCCATGGACCCGGCCCTGTTCAAGGACGGAAAGCCAATCCTGATCGATCGGCTCGAATGGTTCGAAAGCGCAAATGATCTGGTCCGCGTGATGGATTGGGTGCGCCGAAACACCGAAGGCCCCAAGGGGGCCGATGCTCGCACCATCCTGTCAAAGAACAGCGGTATTCCGCCGATGGTTGCGTCGAAATGGCAATTTGTCGGCTACAAAGGCGGCTCCGAACCCGGCGTGATGACGATGGCGCTACTCCTCCAGGCCAGAAATGGTGAGTGGTATGCCGTGGTGGGAAGCTGGAACGATCCGGCGCAGGACGTTGGGCAGGGCCGGTTCGCCGGGTTGATCAGCAAGGCCGCCGAACTGGCCTTGCCAGCGCCATAAAGCTGAAACGGCATCGCCGCGCAGCGCGTTCAGCGCCTGTTCGGGCAACACTTCGATACGCGATCGGCAGGGGCGACACCTTTCGCCCACCTGCAATCAGTGATATTTATTTGTGCTAATTCTGAAAGGTAGTTGAATGCTGCAGATCGCCCTTGCCCTGTTGGCGATGTCGCCCGCCCCGCCAGCCGAGGGGCAGGACGCCGCACGGACCAAGGCGACCACTGAAGCCGAAAACGCCGCCCCAATCGTTGTTTTTGGCGAGAGCTTGGCTGATTCCGCACGGCGGTTGCAGGACTGCATCGTCAACAAATGTCCGCCTGACAAGGATATTGCCGCCACGCTCCGCCATGCCGAGAACCAGTTCGTTGCCGGCGATTACCAGAGCGCGCGGCGCACCCTGCTGCAATCGCGTGGGCGCAATCAGCGGTTCAGCAAAACCTTCCCGGTCGAAGTGGCCAATTTGCTGCGGGCAAATTCGCGCATTGCGGCGCATTTGGGGGAAGGGGAAGCCTATCGCATCGGTGCGCTTGATGCGCTGAGCGCGCTGAAGGCGGGCCTGCCGGATGATCACCCTCGCGTGCTTGGCGCGCGGATCGAAGTTGCCGATATGCTGGCCCGGTTCGGGCGGATTGAGGGCGCCGAGCAGGAATATCGCGCCGTCGCACGGCGCGGCAAGGAACTCGGCCTGCCAACGATCGAGGGATATGGGCTGCTGCGTATAGCAGCGATGTATGCCACGTTGGCGGAGACCGATCGCGGTACCTATCGCCTGGCCGCGAAGCGCGCGCTGGAGGCGCTGATCAATAACAATGATCCAAAGCTTGCCATTTTCGTCAATGCCGGCCGGGTGATCAAAGCGCGGCTGGATTTCAAGAATGGCGATCCCCGCGCTGTCGATACACTGATCGCGAGCTACCAGGCGCAGTCGCCCGACAAGACACCAACCCTGCTTTATGCCCCGCCGATCGAACGCTTTTCGAGCGGCCGAGGTGGTGTCGATACGTCGTTCGGCACCAATTCAGCGCTCAGCAAGCTCGCGGTCCAGAATTTCGAGGACCAATGGGTCGATATCGGTTTCTGGGTATCGCCCGAAGGCAAGGTAACCGACACTGGCATCTTGCGGGCCAGCGAGAAATTCAATGGCCGATGGACGCCGCCAATTATCGCCGCGATCAACGGCCGCCGTTATGCGCCGATCGCGCTTGAACAAGGCGATCCGGGCGTCTTCCGCATCGAACGTTACACCTATACCTCGCGGTGGACGACCAACACCGGATCGCGCATCCGCGTGCGCGAACCCGAAGCCCAGATCGAGATGCTTGATCTGTCACCCGATGCCGCGAAGCCGGGCAAGGGGCGCTGAACGGGCACGGTCCAAAACTGTCGAGCACAAACAGCACCCAAATGCGGTGATCCGCCCCCTATTATTGGTTACCTTTTTGTAACATACTAGAGATCTTCTAGGCACTTAGCATCGATATTGAACAGAACATAAGCTGCAACGCATCCAAACTGAGGAGATGATCCGATGTTGAAATCTGCACTGTTGCTGATCATGGCGTCACCGCTTTTGAGCAGTGGGACCCCGGCGCAAGTCAACACCGATGGCGGCAAAGAGCCCCCTATTATCGTTTACGGCGAAAGCCTTGCCGATTCCGCCCGGCGGTTGAACGGCTGCATCGAGCGCCAATGCGCCCCTGACCAGGACATTGCCGCGACGCTGCGCCATGCAGAAAACCAGTTCGTGGCCGGCGATTATCTCAATGCGCGCCGCACACTCCTCGCATCCCGCTCGCGCAACAAAAAGTTCAGCAAGACCTACCCTGTCGAAGTTGCGAATCTCCTGCGCGCCAATTCGCGCGTTGCCGCCCATCTTGGCGAAGGCGAGGCACAGTTCTTGGGCGCGGTTGATACTGTAAGCGCGCTGAAGGCCGGACTGCCAGACGATCATCCCCGCGTTCTCGGCGCGCGCGTTGAACTAGGCGATGCCTATGCCCGGTTCAGCAGATTTACCGCAGCCGAAAGCACCTATCGTGACGTCGCCCGCCGCGCGCGGGAACTGGGGCTGTCCAAGATCGAAGGACATGCGCTGCTTCGTATTGCCGCCATGTATACCTTGCTCGCTGAGGAGGACCCTGCTTCCTATCGCTACTCGGCCAAGCGCGCACTCGATACGTTGGTCAGCAGTGACAACCCGAATTTAGCGCTGTTTGCAGATGCCGCCCGCGTGCTGAAGGCCCGTATCGCCTTTCGCAATGGTGACAGCAGCGTTGTTGACGCGCTGATCGCCCGGTATCAAACGCAGGCACCTGAATTAACGCCAACATTGCTCTATGCGCCCCGGCTCGACAGCTTCCAAAGCGCCAGGACGGATAACCTCAACATCGATTTTGGATTCAGCTCGGCCCTTGGTCGGCTGGCAACGCGGAATTTCGACGATCAATGGATTGATGTCGGGTTCTGGGTTGCGCCGGATGGGCGCGTAACCGACGCGGCCATTCTGCGTCAGAGCGGGAGATATTCGAACAGAAACCCTTGGGCAGCGCCGATTCTGGCATCGATCGAAGGGCGCCGTTATGCGCGGATCGCCCTCGACCCAAGCGATCCTGGCATCTTCAGGATCGAACGCTACACCTTTACTTCCCGCTGGACGGGCATCACCGGAACACGCATTCGCCAACGCAGCGTTCAGCCACAAATCGAGTTTCTCGATCTGTCACCCATCTCAGGCAAGACTGTCACCGAAAACGGACCAGTCCCCGCCCGCGAACAACGACCTGCCTGAAAAGAAGAGGTTACGCTGCCCCGCCCCAAAAACGACAAGGAGACGGTGAAATGTTGAAGGCTGCAATTCTGCTCATCATGGCGTCCCCTCTCCTTAGCAGCGCGCTGCCAGGGCAGACGAACGCCGATGGCGCCAAGGAAGCTCCGATCATCGTTTATGGCGAAAGCCTTGCCGACTCAGCTCGGCGGTTGAACGACTGCATCGAGCGCCAATGCGCCCCTGACCAGGACATTGCCGCGACGCTGCGCCATGCTGAAAACCAGTTCGTGGCCGGCGATTATCTCAATGCCCGGCGCACGCTGCTCGCGTCCCGCTCGCGCAACAAGCAGTTCAGCAAGACCTACCCTGTCGAAGTCGCCAATCTGCTCCGCGCCAATTCGCGCGTGGCGGCACATCTTGGCGAAGGCGAGGCCCAGTTCATGGGTGCACTCGATACGGTAAGCGCGCTGAAGGCCGGCCTGCCAGATGATCATCCCCGCGTGCTCGGCGCGCGCGTTGAATTGGGCGACACCTATGCCCGCTTCGGCAGGATAAGCGAGGCTGAGAAGCAGTATCGGGCCGTGGCACGTCGTGCAAATGAGCTAGGTCTGCCCAAGGTCGAGGGCCATGCTCTGTTACGGATCGCCGCGATGTACACCTTCCTCGCCGAATCGGATCCCGCGACGTATCGATACAGTGCAAAACGGGCGCTGGATGGGCTTGCGAACAATGCCGATCCCGACCTGATTGCTTTCGCCGGCGCAGCACGCGTTCTCAAAGCCCGCCTTGCGTTTCGAAGCGGTGACAGCAGCGTCGTTGATGCGCTGATTGCAAGCTATCAGGCGCAGGCACCGAACCTGACACCAACCCTGCTGTACGCGCCCAAAATCGATCTTGCCGGAAGTCCCCGGACCACCAATCTGAACATCGACAATGGGTTCAGTTCGGCACTCGGTCGACTTCCAGTTCACAATGTCGATGATCAATGGGTCGATGTGGGTTTTTGGGTAGCCCCGGACGGCAAAGTAACCGATGCGGCGGTTATGCGCGAAAGCAAGAAGTACTCGGACAGCAACCCCTGGGTGAAGCCGATTCTCGCATCGATTGAGGGTCGGCGCTACGCACCAATCGCCCTGGACCCGAGCGACCCGGGTGTGTTCCGGGTAGAACGCTACACCTACACGTCGCGCTACACCGATATCACCGGATCGCGCATTCGCCAGCGTAGCATTGAACCGCGAATCGAGTTCCTTGATCTGTCGCCATTGCCGGTCGCCGCTAAGACTGGGAGCTGATCGCCCTAGCCGCGCGTAAGGCCAGCCTTGCGCGCGGAAGCAACTGCAATCGCGAAACAGGCGGCGAACAATCCGGCATCCTTCAGCAGAAACTGCGCGATGCCGCCGATGAACGGCGCGCCATAGCCGGGCTCCCAGATTGGCGCGCCGAGCAGGAAGCTGAGCGTGATCAGGAAGGTACACATGCCCATCAGACCGCCGAGCAGGCTGGCGCGGGCCGACCATGCGCCGATTGCAAGTGCTGCGCCGGTCGCGAGTTCGATCGAACCGATAACGTTGCTGGCACCCTGCACCCCCCAGATGGGGTACATCCACGCAAAGAGCGGATACTGGCTCGCAATCTTCGCAACGCCTTCTGCTTCATAGGTCGCAAACTTCGCGATCCCGAAGAAAAAGAAGATCAGAACGAGCGCCCAGCGCAGCATGGCAGTGGCGGTGGCATCACTGGGAACGGGTAAACGGTTGGTCATCAAAAGGCCCCTTTGGCACGAATGGATTGCACCCCATTCGTTCTAGGAAGCGGATCAGTTACACCCGGCTCGACCATTCGTCGCGCAGCAGCCCCCAGATCAGGCTGTCGCGCACGCCAATATGCGTTTCCCACTCGCCGCGCAGACGCCCCTCCAACGTAAAGCCAAGCCGTGTCAGCAAGCCATTCGAGGCGCTATTATCCGGATCGGTATCAGCAAAGATGCGGCGATGGCCTTCGACCGTGAACAGATAATCGATCAGCGCCGTGACGGCCTCTCGCGCCAGCCCGGTGCCCCAATAAGCGGGGGCAAGCGAATAGCCGATCTCGATCACCCTCCCCTGGCGCTCTTCGTGCGCTGCGGCAGTCCCGATCGCGCGATCATCGCCGTGCCGCGTGATTGCCCAGGATCGCCAGTCGCGGGCCAGATCATTTCGCGCCAGCTGTTCGCGGGTCTGCTCGACGCTCTCGTGGGCAGCGTGCGTCCACCACATCATGGCAGTCGGATCACCGTATACGGAAAACAGCGCCTCGGCATCGTCGACTACCAAAGGTCGCAACCGCACGCGTTCGCTGTCAATGATCGGTGTTTCGTTCACCGGGTAAGTGCTTCGACCAGCGCCTTTACTTTTTTCTGGCGCCATTGCGGTAGCGGCGCGACCAGCCAATAGCCCTTGGCATAGGGCTTGGGCTCGCCAATCACGATAACCCGGCCAGCTTCAATATCGCGCGCGGCAAGCAGTTCGGGCACGGTCGCCCGCCCGAGCCCCTGCGCGGCAGCATCGATTGCGAGACCGGCATCGCCGACCCGCACCAGCGAGACTTCGGGATCATTCAGGCAGCCTGGCCAGGATATGCGGGTATCAGCGCCGCCACCGGGGCGCTCGATCGTGACCATGCCATCCGACTCAAGCGCTTCGCCTTCATGCTCGCCCGGTCCCTCGCCCCAGCGGATCGCCAGATCGAGATTGGCCTCGGTAAAGTCGATCAATTCATCGGCGTTTACGAGCACGAACCGTAATTCGGGATCAGCACGGGCAATTTCGGCGAGGCGTGGCAACAGCCATTTTTCGGAGAAATCGCGCGGGGCGGCGATGGTTAGCGATTTGGAGGTTTGCCCCGCCTGCATCGCGCGAACGGCTTCCTCGAATTGCAGGAAACCGTGTCGTAGCGCAGCCAGCCCGGCCTCGCCCTCTGGCGTCAGTTCGAGGCCCTTGGTCGTGCGACGGAACAGCACCGTGCCCAACGTGTCCTCAAGCGCCCGAATTTGCTGACCGACTGCCGCCGGAGTCACCGCCAATTCGTCGGCGGCGCGCGTGAAGCTCAGGTGGCGCGCGGCGGCGTCGAGCACGCGCAGGCCGTTCAGGGGCAGGTGCGTACGCTTCATCCCGCCACCGCCGGTGCAATCAGCGCGAATTTGGGGATGTCGACATCGAACCCCGCACCGTCGGTGTCGATCATGTGATAACTGCCCTGCATCGAACCTGCAGGCGTCGGCAGCGGACAGCCCGAGACGTAATCAAAACTGCCCCCCGGTGCGATCAGCGGTTGTTCGCCCACAACGCCTTCGCCCTCGACGGCATGGCGGTGGCCACGCCCGTCGGTGATGATCCAGTGTCGCGTCAGCAACTGTACCGCGACCGCGCCAATATTCTCCAGCCGGATATGATAGGCCCAGAACCAGCGCCCCCGCGCGGGATCGGACTGTTCGGGCAGATAACTGACCGAAACGCGCACGATCACGTCGCGCGTTTCGGCGACATGCGGGAACAGCGCCTTCATCATGGCGCGCGGCTCATCGGCGACCGCTCATAGACCGACCGCCGTCAACGCCTGATCCAGATCGTCGATCACGTCGGCGGGGTCCTCCAGCCCGACATTCAGCCGCAGCAGGTTTTCGGTCACACCCATTTCGAGCCGCTTTTCCTCCGCAACGCCCGAATGCGTCGTAGAGGCAGGGTGAGTCATCAAAGATCTTGAATCGCCGATATTGTTCGAGATATCGACGAGTTCGAGCGCATCGAGCAGCCCGTGCGCCTGCTTGCGGCCGTCAGCGACTTCGAACGCAAAGATCGACCCGCATGCCTCCATCTGGCTCATGGCAAGATTGTGCTGGGGGTGGCTTGGCAAGCCTGGGTGCAGGATGCGGGGCACCCGCCCCTCCAGGAAACGCCCAACCTTCAACGCATTCTCGCTTTGACGCCTGATCCGCAGATCGAGTGTTTCAAGCCCCTTCAACACCACCCACGCGTTGAACGCGCTCAGCGTCGGCCCGGTGTTGCGGGTAAAGGGCAACAAAGTGTTGGTGATCCAATCTTCGGTGCCGCACACCGCGCCGGCAAGCACGCGCCCCTGACCGTCCATCATCTTGGTGGCCGAATGGGCGACGACATCAGCGCCATATTCCAGCGGGCGCTGGAGCGCCGGGGTCGCAAAGGCGTTGTCGACCACCGACGTAATGCCGTTATCGCGCGCAATGCCGCAAACCGCTTTCAGATCGACGACGTCCATCGTCGGATTGGCCGGGGTTTCGAAGAAAAACACCTTGGTGTTCGGGCGTCGCGCATCATCGAACGCCTGCGGATCGCGCGCATCGACCACGGTCGTCTCGATCCCGAACTTGGGCAGCAATGTATCGACCAGCCAGCGGCAGGAGCCGAATGCCGCGCGTCCGGCGACGACATGATCGCCGCTTTGCAGCTGGCACAGCAATGCGGCAGTCATCGCGGCCATGCCGGTCGCCATCGTACGACACGCCTCTGCCCCTTCCATCAGCGCGATGCGCTGTTCGAGCATTTCGACGGTGGGGTTCTGCAACCGCGAATAGGTCATGCCCTGCTGCTCACCGGCAAAGCGCGCGGCTGCATCGGCCGCACAATCATAGGCATAGCCCGATGTCAGGAACAGCGCTTCCGAGGTTTCACCCCATTCGGAACGCGCCGTACCGCCGCGCACCGCCTGGGTGGCGGGTCGCCAATGTTGCGTGATTTCGCGGTCTTGTCCGGTGCGACGTTTCATGAACGCTGCTTTGCCGGTTCGGGGGCTAACCCGTCAATGGGGCGATGGAGAGCGACGTGCTTGAACCATCAGCGCGATGATGGAAGGGACGATGGCATGAAGCCCGATTCGCACACCCCCCGGCCCTGGCATCAAGCCCCGTTTGTCGCGATGGCGATCGGCCTTGCCGCGCAAATCCTGTTTCTGATCAACCTGGCCCGCCCGACCAAACCGGTATTCGACGAGACGCATTATGTGCCCGCCGCCAATTACCTGCTGACCTTGGGCGGGCCGCTGAACATCGAACACCCGCTGCTGGGCAAGGAAATCATCGCGCTCGGCATCCTGCTGTTCGGTGACAATAGCTTCGGATGGCGATTCTTCTCGACGATCGCGGCGACAGCGGTGGTGGTGGGGGTGTTCGCAATCGCGTGGTTGCTTATCGGCCGAGTCCGGCCCGCAGCGTTTGCCGCGCTGTTCGCGATCCTGAACTTCACGGTGTTCATCCAGGCGCGGATCGCGATGCTCGACGGATACATGGCGGCCTTCACCGTTACTGGCATCGCCACGCTGATCTGGGCGATGCACGCGCCGCCTGAACGCATCCTGCGGCGTCTCGCGCTGTCAGGCATGCTGTTTGGCTTAGCGGTTGGCGCGAAATGGGCGGCGATCCCGTTCGTCGCCTTTGCCGTGCTGGCCATCATGTTCGTCCCCGCCGACGATGCCCCTCCGCTCCACCGGCGGCGCGTGACGGCGGTGCTGCTGTTCGGCGGGGTCAGTCTGATCGCCTATTTCGTTACCTTTGCCCCAGCATTCTTCTATGCGCGTGACCCGCTGACGATTGGCACATTGCTGCCGTTTCAAGCCATTATGTATGCCCAGCAGACACAGCCGCTGCCCCCGCATACCTATCAATCGAACTGGTGGACCTGGCCGCTCGACATTCGCCCGATCTGGTATCTCTATGAACCGGTCGATGGGGCCGTGCGAGGCATTTTGCTGGTCGGCAATCCTGCCATCATGTGGGGCGGGCTGGTGGCAGTGGCGGCGTGCATTTATGCAGCGGTTCGCGATCAGGCGCGAGTTGCAGGCATGATCGCGGGACTGTGGATCGGCGCCTATCTGCCGTGGATCATCATCCCCAAAAAGGTCGGCTTCTTCTATTATTACTATTTGCCGAGCATCTTTCTGTGCCTCGCGCTGGCCGCGGCGTTCGACCATTTCGGCAAGGGGCGACTGCGCGACGCCGACATGTGGTTTGCAGGGCTCGCGGCGACCTTATTCGCCTATTTCTATCCGATCCTGTCCGCCGCGGCGCTGCCCAGCGACCAGGCGTTCCTGAACTGGATGTGGTTCTTCAGCTGGCGTTAGTAGCGCCCCCAAGTGAAGCGCGAGGACAGTGCGTAATTCCATACCGCCCCCACGAGCACGCCGACCATCGCCGACGCCGCCCAGGTGCCCGTCCGCGCATCATAGAGAAACGCGGCAACGCCGATATTGGCGACCAGCCCGACCGAGCACACCACGCAAAAAGATACCCAGCCGTCAAGCAGCGGCCGAAACCCGCGGAGCCGACGATCGCGATAGGTAAGCGCATTGTTGAGGAAGAAGTTGAGCGTCATCGCACAAGTCGCCGCCACCATCTGGCCGATCAGGAAGGTCGCGCCGATCGCCAGCACTACCGCCAGCACCCCCATATGCGCTGCCAACCCGACCAAGCCGATGGCGCAGAACATCGCGAAGCGCACGGGGATGTACCGCCCGAACATCCGATCATACAGCGCTATCAGATATTCCATCGCGACAACGTAATCGAGCTTGCTCTCCCCCGCCGTGCGGACCCGGAAGGTGTAGGGCAGCTCGACGAAACGCAATGGGCGCGGGCTGCCGGTCATAATGTCGAGCAGGATCTTGAAGCCGATCGCCGCGAGATTGGGCGCGATCGCGCGAACCATATCGGTGCGGATCATAAAGAATCCGCTCATCGGATCGGTGAGATCAGCCTTCAGCACTTGCCGCGACAAGCGCGTCGCAAAGGCTGATTTGGCGACCCGATCCTTGTCCCAATCGCCCGTTCCGCCATCGCCGACAAAGCGTGATCCGATCGCGACGTCGAGGCCCGGATCGGCCTGCAACGCATCGAGCATCTTTGGCAGCAAGGTCTCGTCATGCTGCAGATCGCCATCGATCACCGCGACCAGAGGCGCGGCAGTGGCGCACATCCCTTCGATACAGGCCGACGAAAGCCCCCGCCTACCGATCCGCTGAATCACGCGGACACGGCGGTCGGTACGTGCAATTTCGCGCGCAGCATTAGCGGTGCCGTCGGGGCTGTCGTCGTCGACGAAGATCGCTTCCCACGCCCGCCCCGCTAGCGCGGTATCGAGCTTGTCGACCAGTAGCGGCACATTTGCCGCCTCGTTAAATGTCGGGATGACGATGGCGAGTTCGAGCAATGCGGCCTTCGCAGTCAACGATCGTCCCCCGGCTTCATCAGCCACTTCGCCTTGCCGAGCCGATGCCGATCACGCAACCGCTCTCTTCAGCCGATCGATCAGCCGTTCGCGCGAGGCCAGCGCATCTGCCCGGCGATCGACCAGCACGTCACGTTCCAGAAAATGCCCGGTGATCCGCAGGCCAGCGAGCACATCATCCCAATCCGCGGCGCCACCGTGCACCAGAAAACCCGGCAACCGAAGCAAGCGGGCGGCATGATCGCCGGCTGCCTGAGCACTCACCGCCCCGCCGCTGCGGGGGCTCACCCAGACGAGGTCCTCCTCGGCGCCAGTCACAACGCAGCGCTCCAGATCAAGCCCAAAGCCGAGTTCGGCCAGCAACAGCAATTCATAGCGCACCAGCGCACCCGCCCAGCCTCGCGCCGCGGGGGCGGCCTCGATGGCGTCGAACAGCGCCGTCAATGCATCATGCAGGTGCGCAAAGGGCTGCCCCTCGGGCAGTGCCGCCGATGTCAGCACCGTCGCCCAATCGAGCGCGGCAGCGGGCAGGGGCTCGGCGAACAGCGGCGCGCGGCTGTGGATCAGCTCCACCGTCAGCCCGCTCAACTGCTCTTCAGTCCGCGCGCGCCATTCGCCCAGTACCAGATTGGACGGTTGCAAAATCGGCTTGATCCGCCGCGATCGCCCGCCGCGCACATAGCCCGGCTGCACCCCATAATCGCGGGTAAGCGCGCGGACCACCGCGCCGTGTTCGCCATGCGATCGGATCGACAGGATCAGGGCCTCGGCACGGATATGCATCGCGCGGCTATACGCCGAACCACGCCGCGCGCGAAACTAGCGCCGAATGCGCTTGGCGACCTTCTGAAGCCCCAGCTTCTGGGTCGCGCGCTTGCCCAGCGCCATGCTGCGATCGAACCCGCCGAGCGCCACCGTCGTCAGCCGATTGACCAACGACGCCCGCAGCAACAGCATATCGATGCACGCGACCCCGCCGGTGGCGAACTGGCGCTTGTGCTGGCCATCGCCCTCGGTGAAATCAAACCGGCTGAAGCGCCCCTCGGCGAACAGATCGCCCAGTGCCGCCATCTGCAGCACCGCACCCGGTGAAAGATCATTGAACGCCGGATCATGCCCGACATGGTCGTACCGCACGACTCCGCCCTGCACCGGGCAATAGAGATAGGCAGCCGGCTCGCCAGCGACATAGAGCAGCCAGGCACGCACTGAATCGGCAGCTGCACCGCTGTACATCTGGCGCAGGAACGCATCGTCATCGGGCAGGCCACTGCCGAGCAGCCGTTCCTGATAAGTGCGAAGCGAAATCCGCCGGGCGATATCGTGGAACGCCGTCATCTCATCAGGTGTCCGAAAGCGTCGGATATCGAGCGTCCCGCCTGAAACGTCGGCGACCTTGCGGGTCTTTCGCTTGATCGTCGAGCGTGTGTTGCCCGAAAGGCTCGCCTGATAGGCATCTAAGCCAATCGTCAGATCGATGTAATGCCGGGTGTAGTGCTGGCGGACGAATGCGATCATGCCGCCGCCCGCAAACGCCATCGCGTCGCGTCGATCAGCCGGGAGCGAGCTGATCGCATAGCCATGCGCGGTTCGATCCAGCGTCGGGAGGACGGGCAACCGCCCTTCCATCGCCTCATCCAGCGACAGCGGCACACGGACCAGCTGGCGCTGCACGGCCATGAGGGTGCGGGCGCCGACTTGAAACCGCAAGGGCAGCGGCATCGCCGTCATGCCACGCGCTCCGCGACGAGATTGGACCAGAGCTGTTCGGCCTGCCGCCAGCGACGGCGCGTCAAACTGGCGCCCATCGGCCGATCATCACGACCGAGACGAAGCAAAGGGCGGTCCGCAAAATGGGCGGTTGGCAATGCATCCCGTCGCTCGGCAAGCATTGTGCAGAGTGCCTCGAACCGGCTGACATGGACGGCATTGGGCGCGGTGCCATTCCGATTGGCGAGTTCGAAACCATGATTGACGATGGTCACCGCGGCATGATCGTTATCGGACGCATGGTCGAGCGCGGCGCGCATTTCGGCAGCCGACAGCGCACAAATCTGGAAATGGCGCATCCGGCCCGGCGCATCTTCGATCAACGATACCGGCACTTCGACAATCCCCTGATGTTCGATCGGCGCGATCTGGCTTTCCGCCAGGGAGATCGCGCTCGGCCATGGGTGCGCTGCACCATTATGGCTGCTGTCGTATCGAAATGCCAGTTCGGCGAGCGCGGCGAGCGTATCGTCGTTCGCGCCATAATTGCCGCCGCGAAACGCGATCGGCGTTGGCGCGCCAGCCGCGACCAGCAAATCGCGCGCGCCACCAAGCAAATCACGCTGCGCATCGAGTGTCAGTTCGTTGATGTTCGAAGGGCCACGGCCATGGCCCTTATCCCCCGCCTTTGCGCCGATCCAGTTCGGGTGAAGATGCAATTGCACTTCCTGCCCTGCAGTCAGGATCGCCTCGATCAACCGTTTGAACGGATCGAGGCCATAGACCAGCGCAGGCATCGGATCGACGAAATAGGTCGCTTTCAAGCCGTAGCGTTGCAACAGGCCGACCTGATATGAAACGCCGACCCCGCCCGGCTCGAACGAGCGGGCGAACAGCGTCTCCACGTCATGACCGGCGACATGGTGTCGCCACATGATTTCAGTGTCGACAGTGAGGAAAACGGGCGTCGGCATTGGCTAGGTCTAGCCCAACACGATGAAGAAACTCCGAATCAGCGCTGTAACGTTTTGTTGCTGAAATCCGTCACATCACCGCGCATGGAAGAAATCATAAATGCCCTGCGCCATAGCGACCGACACCCCGGGGGCCTTTTGCAGATCCTCCAAACTGGCATTGCGGACGGCGCGGGCGGTGCCGAAGTGCATCAGCAGCGCCTTTTTACGCGCCGGGCCGATGCCAGGCACTTCGTCAAGCGGGCTCGCGCCGATCGCTTTGGCGCGCTTCGCCCGGTGGGCGCCGATCGCAAAGCGGTGCACCTCGTCACGCAACCGCTGGAGATAGAACAGCACCGGCGCATTGACCGGTAGCTGGAATTCGCGTCCGTCGAGCAAATGGAAAACCTCACGCCCGTCGCGACCGTGATGCGGCCCCTTGGCGATGCCCACTAGGCACACATCCTCGATCCCCAGCCCTTCCAGCACTTCCTTTGCCGCATTCAATTGCCCGCGACCGCCATCGATCAGGACGAGATCGGGCCAGTCGCCACGATCGCGATCAGGATCTTCATCCTGCGCGCGCTGGAAGCGGCGGGTGAACACCTCGCGCATCATCGCGAAATCATCGCCCGGCGCGGTATCGGGGTTCTTGATGTTGAACTTGCGATACTGGCCCTTGCGGAACCCCTCCGGCCCCGCGACGACCATTGCGCCGAGCGCATTGGTGCCCTGGATATGGCTGTTGTCGTAAATCTCGATCCGGTCAGGCGGCTCACCCAAATCGAACAGTTCGGCGACCTCGCGCAACAGCTTGGCCTGCGTGGTGCTTTCGGCGAGCCGTCGGTCAAGCGCTTCCTCCGCATTGCGCTTAGCCTGATCGAGCAGTCGACGCCGCACCCCGCGCTGCGGCGTCGACAGCGCGACGCGGTGCCCCGCTGCCGCCCCCAGCGCCTCACCTAGCAGTTCGCCTTCGGTGAGGTCACGGTCGATCAGGATCGTGCGAGGTGGCGGCACTTCCTCGTAAAACTGGCTCAGAAAGCTGCTTAGCACCTCATCTTCGGGCACGTCATTGGTATGCGCGGGGAAAAAGCTGCGATGCCCCCAATTCTGCCCGCCGCGGATGAAAAAGGCCTGGATGCCGATCACGCCGTCGCGATTGGCCATCGCAAAGATATCGGCGTCCCCCACCCCATCGGCGTTGATCGCCTGCGATCCCTGAATGAAGGTCAGCGCGCGCAGCCGGTCGCGCAGGATCGCCGCGAGCTCGAAGTCCATCGCTTCGGCGGCCGCTTCCATCTGCTTGCCGAGCTTTACCTGCACCTCGGTGGATTTACCGGCGAGGAACGACTTCGCGTCGGTGACCAGATCGGCATAGGCATCGGCATCGATCCGCCCGACGCATGGCGCCGAGCAGCGCTTGATCTGATAAAGCAGGCACGGCCGATCGCGATTGCGGAAGAAGCTGTCAGTACAACTGCGGAGCAGGAACAGCTTTTGCAACGCATTCAGCGTGGTGTTGACGGAGCCAGCACTCGCGAAAGGCCCGTAATAATTGCCCTTGGCCCGCCGCGCGCCGCGATGCTTTTGAATGCGCGGAAATTCATGATCGGCGCGCAACAAGATGAAGGGGAAGCTTTTGTCGTCGCGCAACAGCACGTTGTAGGCCGGGCGATAGCGTTTGATCAGCTGTGCCTCGAGCAGCAGCGCCTCCGCCTCATTATTTGTCGTCACGATCGTCATGCTGCGCGTCTGTGCGACCATGCGCTGCAGGCGGCGCGAGAGGCGGTCGACCTGGGTGTAGTTCGTCACCCGGCTCTTCAATGCGCGCGCCTTGCCGACGTACAGCGTATCACCCCGCGCATCATTCATCCGGTACACACCGGGGCGAGCGGGAAGCGTTGCCAATACGTTACGGATGGCCGCCACGCCGGCCTCCAGATCGGGCGCATCGGCCCCGCGTACGGCATAAGCGGCCTTGTCTTCGTTGAAGCGATCGGGTTGGTGGGGCGTACGCATCCGCCTCAGTTAAGGCGGCGCACCGGACGCAACAACGGCTTTAATGATCAACTTGGGGGATCGGCCATATGGACCTGCATGGAAAGACCGTCCTGGTGACCGGGGGCACCGACGGAATCGGCCTGGCCCTGGCGCGGGCATTGCGGGTGAAAGGTGCGCAGGTGATCATTTGCGGTCGTGATCCAGCCCGGCTGGCTGCGGCACATGCCGAAGGGCTCGAAGCCATCGACGCCGATCTGACGACCGATGCCGGGCGCGACAAGATCGTCGACGTGGTTCGGCAATGGCCGATCGACATTCTGGTCAACAATGCCGGTATGGGCACGCTGTACGATGTGACTAAGGGGATTGACCTTGATCGGGTCGATCAATGCATCGCGCTCAACCTCACGACGCCAATTCACCTGATTACGCGCCTGATGGACGGGCTGCGGGCGCGATCGCAGGCAATGATCGTCAACGTTACATCGGGGCTGGCCATCGCCCCCAGCAAAGGCGCCCCGGTTTATTGCGCGACCAAGGCCGGGTTGCGAAGCTTCACCCAGGCGCTGCGCGCGCAACTGGCGGGCAGCAATATTCAAGTGATGGAAGTGCTGCCTCCTGTGGTCGAAACACGAATGACGGCGGGCCAATCGCACAAGAAAATGCCGGTAGAGGAATGCGCGCGACAGATTGTCGCCGCCATGGAAACCGATCGGCATGAAGCCAATGTCGGGATGACCAAGCTGCTGAGCGTGGTCCACAACATCTCCCCGGCGATCGCGCGCCGGGTAATGTTGCGGTTTTAGCGCCGAACCCGGGCCGACCGAAGGCGAACCAGCTCTAGCCCTCATCCCCCATCCGCAGCGCGGCAATGAAAGCTTCCTGCGGGATGCTGACCGAGCCATACTCGCGCATCCGCTTCTTGCCCTCTTTTTGCTTGTCGAGCAGCTTGCGCTTGCGGCTGGCGTCGCCGCCATAGCATTTGGCGGTCACGTCCTTGCGCAAAGCCGCGATCGTCTCGCGGGCGATCACCTTGCCGCCGATTGCTGCCTGGATCGGAATTTTGAACAGGTGACGAGGGATCAAATCCTTCAGCCGCTCGCACATGCCCCGGCCGCGGCTTTCGGCGGTGCCACGGTGGACGATCATGCTCAGCGCATCGACGGCTTCCGAATTGACCATGATGCTCATCTTGACGAGATCACCCTCGCGATAGCCGATCTGGTGATAGTCGAAGCTCGCATAGCCGCGGCTAATGCTCTTCAGACGGTCGTAGAAATCGAACACGACCTCGTTGAGCGGCAATTCGTAAGTCACCTGCGCGCGGCCGCCGACATAAGTCAGGTTCTTCTGGATGCCGCGCCGGTCCTGGCAGAGCTTCAGGATCGAGCCGAGATACTCGTCAGGGCAGTAAATGACCGCTTCAATCCAAGGCTCCGAAATACTCTCGATCCGGGTCGGATCGGGCATGTCGGCAGGGTTGTGGAGTTCGATCTCACCGCCGCCATAGGTGAGCGCGATCTTGTACACGACCGACGGTGCGGTCGTGATGAGATCAAGATCGTATTCACGCGTGAGCCGCTCCTGAATGATTTCCAGGTGCAACAGGCCAAGGAACCCGCAGCGGAAGCCGAAGCCCAACGCCGCGCTTGATTCCATCTCGAAGCTGAAGCTCGCATCGTTGAGACGCAGCTTGGAAATGCTCTCGCGCAATTTGTCGAAGTCGTTGGCATCGACCGGAAACAGCCCGCAGAACACCACCGGCTGGACAAGCTTGAAGCCAGGCAGCGGTTCAAGCGCGGGGCGCTTGGCATCGGTGATCGTGTCACCGACCGCGGTCTGCGCGACTTCCTTGATCTGCGCGGTGATGAACCCGATCTCGCCGACACCAAGTTCGGTCAGCTGCTCGATCTTGGGACGGAAACAGCCGACCCGGTCGATCAGATGCTGGGTGCCCGTGGCCATAAACTTGATCAGCTGGCCCTTTTTCAGCGTACCGGCCATCACGCGAACGAGGATGACGACGCCCAGATACGGGTCATACCAGCTGTCGACGAGCATCGCCTTCAACGGCGCATCGGCATCGCCCTTGGGCGGCGGAATGCGCGTCACTATTGCCTCGAGCACGTCGGCGATGCCGATGCCCGACTTGGCGCTGGTCAGCACCGCGTTCGATGCATCAAGGCCGATAACTTCCTCGATTTCCGCGCGCACTTTCTCGGGCTCGGCCGCGGGTAGATCGATCTTGTTGATAACGGGCACGATCTCATGATCATGCTCGATCGACTGGTACACATTGGCAAGCGTCTGCGCTTCCACGCCCTGTGCCGCGTCGACAACAAGTAGCGCGCCCTCACACGCGGCAAGGCTGCGGCTAACCTCATAGGCGAAATCGACATGGCCTGGCGTGTCCATCAGGTTAAGCGCATATTCCAGCCCGTCCTTGGCGACATATTTTAGCCGGACGGTCTGCGCCTTGATGGTGATGCCGCGCTCTTTCTCGATATCCATATTGTCGAGCACCTGTTCCGACATTTCGCGGGCAGTCAGCCCGCCGGTCTGCTGGATGAGGCGATCGGCAAGCGTCGACTTGCCGTGATCGATATGCGCGATGATGGAAAAATTGCGGATGCGGTCGAGCGGTGTTGCCATGATGTCCGCGCCCTAGCAGTGCTGCGCGAAAAGGGCAAAGCCATCGACATACGGGATTTGGGGTGAGCGTTACACCGCCGGTCGATCCAACCAATCGGCCAAAATCGCGTTCACCTTTTCCGGTGCTTCCTGTTGGACCCAGTGCGACACACCCGGCAGTCGTTCGAGCCGGAAATCCGCCACATAATCCTCCGTGCCCTCGACACAGCCGATCGTCAGCGCGGTATCTTCCTCGCCCCAGATCATCAGCGTCGGCACATCGACCTTGCCGGTGCCTTCCGTCATGCCGCTGACCGACCGGAACGCCGCTCGGTAATAATTGATCATCGCGGTCAGTGCGCCTGGGCGCATTGCTGCGTCGGCGTAGATATCGGTCACCTCTTTCGGGAAGCGTGACTTGTCGACCGCCATGCCGACAAAGGCGCGGCGGATGATGCGCGCGCGGTTTCGTCCAAACGCCCATTCGGGCAGGCCCGGCAATTGAAAGAAAAACACGTACCAGCTCGCGCGCAATTGCGCCCATTTGCGCAGCTCGCGCTTGAAAGGCATGGGGTGTGGCACGTTCATAATGACGAGACCGACCAGTGGTCGCACCTTCCGGATCGCGAACTGCCACGCGATGATCGCCCCCCAGTCATGCGCGATCAACAACACCTCCCGCGCGCCGCTCGCGTCGATCAGCGCGGCCACGTCCTCAAGCAGTCGATCGATGTGGTAGGCGTCGACCTCCTTGGGACGATCGCTACCGCCATAGCCGCGCAGATTGGGCGCCCACACACGCCAGCCGCGTTCGACGAGCAGCGGAATCTGGAACCGCCAGCTGTAGTGAAGCTCCGGAAAACCGTGCATGCACAGCGCCAATCGATCCCCTGCCCCCGCCTCCGCCAGCTCAAAAGACAGAGCGCCTGCCTGCTGCCATCGGACCACGATGCCGCTATCGGCGGCCGGACTCCAGGACGGGATGCGATCATTTTGTGGCATAGGGGATGGCCTGGAGGTCGTTGGCGGTAGCGGCCAGCATAATAACGTACCCCCCCGCCACAAGCACGATGATCACGCTGCCGCATTTTGCCTTCTACCGGTGCATCCAAAAGGCTATCCAGCACGTATCAAATCTAGAGAGTTTCTGGGGGGATTATTATGACCGTGATTAAGCTGATGACGAGCGCCGCCGTTGTTCTGGCGGTGGCCTCCCCCCTGAATGCGCAGCGCCCGCCCAGGCAGGCGAGCGCCTCCAAGGGCCAACAGCTCCAGCAGGCCGCGATGAACGATGTGCCACGCTGCACGACCAAGCACGGCACTGTTTCGATTGTTGATGGTCAGGATTCGTCGGGCTGGACGCAGAATAGCCTCGCCCCGCCTGCGCGGCTGCTGCGTGTGCTCGTGCAGCGTTCGGGCTGCTTCAATATCGTCGATCGCGGCGCGGGCCTCGATGCTGCAGCACAGGAGCGCGCGATCGGCGGCGGGCTTGGCCTGCAGCGCGGATCAAATGTCGGCCAGGGCCAGATCAAGGCAGCCGATTATGTACTGGTCGCTGAAATCCAGGGTGCGAATACGAATGTCAGCGGCAATGCCGCAGGCGCCGTTGCCGGTGCCATCATCGGCGGGCCGTTCGGCGGTCTGCTCGGCGGCATGAAGTCGCGCAAATCTGAAGCCAACACGGTGCTCTCGCTCACCAATGTGCGCACCACTGAAACGCTGGCCGTGAC
>NCEE01000005.1 GCA_002280555.1 Sphingomonas sp. 32-62-10 | reverse complement strand
TTGCTCTGCATCGCGGACATTTTCGAGCACCGGGATCAGGTGATCGAGATTATGCCCGTCGATCGGGCCCACATAATAAAAGCCCAGCTCCTCGAACAAGGTGCCGCCCATCGCGATGCCGCGCGCGAACTCGTCGGTCTTTTTGAGGCCGGCCGCGACCGGGCTCGGCAGCAGTTTGGCGACGCGCTTGGCGAAGTCACGCAGGCCGAGGAACTCGCGGCTCGAGACGATCCGGCTAAGATAGGCGGAGAGGCCCCCCACCGGCGGGGCGATCGACATGTCATTGTCGTTCAGGATCACGACCAGCCGGTTGCCCGCCTGGGCGGCGTTGTTCATCGCCTCATAGGCCATGCCCGCCGACATCGCGCCGTCACCGATCACCGCAATGCCCTTGCCCGGCGTGCCTGCAATCTTGTTCGCGATCGCAAAGCCCAAAGCTGCCGAGATCGAGGTCGAGCTGTGCGCGGCGCCGAACGGGTCATACTCGGACTCAGCGCGCTTGGTGAAGCCGCTCAGGCCACCGCCCATCCGCAGCGTCCGGATCCGGTCGCGGCGACCGGTCAGGATCTTGTGCGGGTAACATTGATGCCCCACGTCCCACACCAGCCGGTCATCCGGCGTATTGAACACATAGTGGATCGCCGTCGTCAGCTCGACCACGCCCAGCCCCGACCCGAGATGACCCCCCGTCACCCCCACCGCCGATATCACCTCGGCCCGCAACTCATCCGCCAACTGCGGCAACTGATCTGCTGACAGCAAACGAATGTCGGCGGGGGTTTCAACCGTATCGAGCAACGGTGTTTCAGGGCGATGGGTCATGCTGGCAGATTAGCCGCCTCGCCACACTGAGTCGATTACCCCGGGGCCAGTGCACCGAATTGCACCGAAATGTGACATAAATGCATGAAGTGGCGACCATGGCGCCCAATCGATGCGGGTCAAGTCAAACGATCAATCACAAGTCGCGCATTTACCTCGCACCTCGATCACCGGTCGTTCGGGCGAAAATCCAGCAGCTTCGGCCGCCGACCTGACGCTGCGCGTGACAACATCATTGTCGAGATGCGTCGTCTGGCCGCAACTGTCGCAGACCAGAAAGATGCAATCATGCAGGCAATCGGGATGGGCGTTGGCGATATAGGCATTCGCGCTTTCGACCCGCCGGGCGAGATTGGCGGCCACGAACAGATCGAGGATGCGGTACACGCTGTTAGCGGCCACCCGGCGTCCCGCTGCCTTCGACACCGCCTCGGCAATATCATAAGCCGATGCAGGCTTGTCGAACCCTGCCAGCGCGGCGAATATCTGCGCGCGCATGGCGGTCCATTGCTCGCCGGAACGTTCAAGCGTGGCCTGTGCCGCGCTCGCCAGGGCAACGCCTTGATGTTCGTGATGATGGTGATTGGCCATCAGGCCAATCTAGGCCTTCACCGTCACAGCGGCAAGGCAGTCAGCGAGCTGCGCGTTGGTTCAAATCATGGCCGAGCGCAAGCAGACCGACGCCAACCAACGTAAACAGCGTTTCCCCGCTGCCGTCATGCGGTAAAGATACCGCCCCTGCCATTACGCCGAGCCCGAGCGCACCGATCGAAATCGGCATCATGAACCCATGCTGCAACACACCACGGCCGAGCGCCATTGCGCCAAGCAAGATCGCAACCGACAGGCCGATTTCATGCACGGCCGGCACCAGCAGCAGCCCGCCCGCCGAAGCAGCCAGGGCAAGCAGTACGGCGCTTGCAAGGCAATGCACGGCGCACAGGCCCGATAGGCCAATCGCGAGGCGATCAAAGCCAATTGTGCCAAAGTCAATCGGGCCGACCAGGCCGGAGAGTCTCAAACCGGAATTACGAAACATCGTCGTCATGCCAACCATCTGGCATGATCATACGGAAGTTACAATATATCATTGCGGGGATCGGGCAATTTTTATGAACTTGGTCGCCCGCGTCCGCCACCCCATCGCTACCACCGATAGGCGGTGGTGACGCGGCAGCGGCTTTAAGCTATACGTCTGCCATGCTCATGCAATCTGCTGCCATGCTGCGCGCCCGGCCGCGCGCGCTTTCGATCTGGCTGTTCGCGGTCGCGGCGCTGGTGATCGTGATGATCATGGTTGGCGGGATCACACGGCTGACCGATTCGGGGCTGTCGATCACGTCGTGGAAACCGATCAGCGGCACCCTGCCCCCCTTAAGTGATCAAGCTTGGCAGGCTGAGTTCGACGCGTACAAGAAAATTCCAGAATATCAGCAAATCAACAGCGGCATGACGATGGCCGGGTTCAAAGCGATTTTTTTCTGGGAATATGTCCACCGGCTACTCGGTCGCTTGATCGGGATGGCGTTCGCGCTGCCGCTGCTGTGGTTCGCGGTACGGCGGCAAATTCCGCGCGGTTATGGCGTGCGTCTCGTCGCATTGCTTGCGCTGGGGGGGCTGCAAGGGGCGATCGGCTGGTGGATGGTCGCCTCCGGCTTGTCCGCGCGAACCGATGTCAGCCATGTACGCCTCGCGGTGCATCTGACGACCGCGCTGATTCTGCTCGGCGGCCTGCTCTGGACGGCGCTTGATCTGCGCGCCTTGGCGCAGTTGCCGGTTGCGCGCCCGGCCCGGCTGACGCGGGCCGCGGCAATTGCCCTCGCACTGCTCGGGATCCAGATCATTTACGGTGCCTTCACCGCGGGGCTAGATGCAGGCTATGCCTTTTCAAGCTGGCCGCTGATGGGCGACGCGATCTTTCCCGCTAATGTGCCGATGCTGTCGTCGGCATGGGCCAATGCGGTCGACAACCCGATTGTCGTTCAGTTCATTCACCGCTGGTTTGCCTTTGCCGCTGCCGCCGGACTCGGCTTTCTGGCCTGGCAGACGATTCGGCATGGTGCCCGACTGGCAGGGTATGCGATCGTTGGCCTGGTCGCGTTGCAGATCATGCTTGGCATAGCGACGTTGATGACAGGCGTCGCCATCCCCATTGCGGTTGCCCATCAGGTGAACGCAGCGCTGTTGTTGATGGCGGCGGTGGTGGCCGCCCATCTGCTCGGGCGACGTGCAGCGAGGATCTGAGTTCGGATCAGCAGATGACGCTGCTGAACCACGTCATGCGAGCACGACCGATAACACTCCAAGGGACCTGGTATCCTGATACCCACTCGCAATGCCGCGCAGATGCTTGACTTTTAGGCACCCTCGCGTAAATGCCGCCCAACGACGGTGGAAAAAAAGTGGCATATCGTTGATGCCGATGGCCTGGTGGTCGGTCGCGCGGCGACGATCATCGCCAATGTGCTGCGCGGCAAGCACAAGCCCAGCTTCACCCCGCATGTCGATTGCGGTGACAATGTCATCGTCATCAACGCGGACAAGATCCGGTTCACCGGCAAGAAGCTGAAGGACAAGATTTATTACAAGCACACCGGCTATGCTGGCGGCATCAAGGGCGTGGCAGCGGGCAAGGTGCTCGAAGGCCGTTTTCCTGAGCGCGTGCTCGAAAAGGCCGTTGAGCGGATGATCCCGCGCGGGCCGCTGGGTCGTGATCAGATGCGCAACCTGCGCGTCTTTGCTGGCCCCGAGCATCCGCATGCAGCACAGGACCCGCAAGTCCTCGACATCGCGGGCATGAACCGCAAGAACAAGGTGGGCAACTAATGTCCGATAATCGTCAGTCACTTTCCGATCTGGGTTCGCTTGCCGGCGGTGCGCCGCAGGCGCCGCGCGACGCCGCCACGCTGGGCGACGTCATGCCCGTCAACAATTCCGGTCCAAAGCCAGAGCCGATGCCGCTGCGTGAGCAGATCATCGACAAGCAGGGCCGCGCTTACGCCACCGGTCGCCGCAAGGACGCCGTTGCCCGCGTCTGGATCAAGCCGGGTTCTGGCAAGATCACGATCAACGGTCGTGATCAGGAAGTGTATTTCGCCCGTCCAACGCTGCGTCTCGTCATCAACCAGCCCTTCGGCGTTGCCGAGCGGACTGGCCAGTATGACGTGATCTGCACGGTTAAGGGCGGCGGGCTTTCGGGCCAGGCCGGCGCGGTCAAGCACGGCATCAGCCAGGCGCTGACCAAGTATGAGCCGGTGCTGCGTGCCCCGGTGAAGGCGGCTGGCTTCCTGACCCGCGACAGCCGCACGGTCGAGCGCAAGAAGTACGGCAAGGCTAAGGCCCGCCGCAGCTTCCAGTTCTCCAAGCGCTAAACGCAGCCGTCATGTCAGCGCATGCTGGCCTGTCGGGTTGAAAATTGGGCGGTCCGTTCATCGGATCGCCCTTTTTTCATCGGGGCAGATCAAGCGGCGCGAAGCCGCGAAATGAAATCATCGGACACCGCCAGCAGCTGCTGTGCCGTGTCGGACAGGTTGACGGCGGCGCCACGCACCTGAGCCGATAGCTGAACCGCCGCATTGGCTGCCCCTGCCATATTCGAAATCCGCTGCGCCATCGCATCAGCACCGGTTGCTACCTCGCGGGCATTGTTCTCGATCACGCTAGCGGACGCGTGCTGGGCATCGACTGTTACCGCAATCTTGTCAGCGGCATCGGCAAGGTCGGCAATTGCTGTGGTAATATCGTGCAGGGCCGTTCCCGCCTCGGTCGCACCGTCCTGCACGCCAACAACCAGGCCGCCAATCCGACGCGTCGCATCCGCAGTTTGCCCGGCAAGACTTTTCACCTCATGCGCAACCACCGCAAAGCCCGCCCCCGCCGGGCCTGCTCGTGCCGCTTCGATTGCGGCATTCAATGCCAACAGGTTGGTTCGGGCGGCAACGGCATTAATCCCGTCGACAAAGCTGACGATGTCTGTGGTGCGTTGATACAGCGCGTGCACGGCCTGGTCGGTTGCCTTGCTGTTGTCGCGCGCCGTCTCGCTCAGCCCGGCTTGGCGCGACACATGACTGGCGATGTCATGAATTGAATGGGTAAGCGTCGTAATCGCCGATGCCACGCTGCGCGCATTAGTTGACGCATGCGCAGCGGCTTTAGCCACATCCCCGGCCTGCTGCCCAGTTTCATCGGCCAGCTCGTTCAGCGATCGCGCCGATTGCTGTAACTGTTGGGCAGCCGTCGCCACCGCCATTGCCACGGCGGAAACCGATTTTTCGAAGCTGGCGGCAAGCTGCAACATTTCTGCATGGCGTGTAGCCGCCACGCTATCTGCCAACGCCCGGCGCGCGCGTCGCTCTTCGGCGGCCGAAACTTCGGCAGCTTCTGCCTCTGCTAAGGCTCGTTCGGCCCGTGCTTGAAGCGTCGCAGCCTCACGCGCCATGGCATCGCTACGGGTTCGCTCGTTCGACTGATTGACGATCAGGATGCGGAGCCGTTCAGCAATATAGGCAAGAACCGCAAACTGCATCACCACAGCGGAAGCGTGCAGCAGCACGCGTTCGAATTCGCCCCGCTGCGCAAACACCCATTCGGGCGCCACATAACCAAGAAGCAAATGATGAACGGCGATGGTGGCGGATGCGAGCGCCAGCGGCTTCCAGTCGCACAAAATCGTCAACGCTCCCAGCGCAACGAAAAAGAACATGTGCGTGTCCATCTGCCACGCATGGCCCTGCAGCACAAAAACATGAATAGCGGGATGGATTGCTGCCATGATGGCCGTCGCCATCCGTGCGGACAAATCATGGTAGCCGCGCAGCACCGCCATTGTCGGCACGACGTTGACCAACATCGAGATCAGGATCGCCGGCAAATAGGCAAAAGTGACCGTCCCTCTGTCAAGCGCTGCCCCGCTGGCCATCACCGCCAAGCTGGCAGTCGAACCCCAGGCGCAGATGACGGCCAACTTTATCCCGCGGTTGCGCAAACCGTCCAGGTCGCTGTTCATCACGTTCCGTTACTCCGCTCCAGATTCTCTCCGCACAGCGCATACGGCGCCGCAAGCGCTAGACTGCCCTGACGCAACATTGCCGCGAACAGGGGAATCCCATGCGCATCGACAATCAACGAGCCGGGCAGCGGCCCCTTCCCAAGCAGCCGCACCTGCAAATTGGTCGCAGCGCCCGGTAACGCCGCAGACGCTTCAGGCGTTAATGGCACCAGCAACAGGCGCCCTTGAGATGAAGGCGTGAATGCCACGGCGACCAGCGCAGCCACACCCGCGCAACCCTGAAAAGCAAGGCTAGAAAAGGCACAAAGCGACGATCGACGGTTTCCGGTCATGACGCTGAGTTAACGAATGATGGTTATCTCGCGGTTAACCAGACGGCTCCTTTCGAGGATTTTGAGCAGCGTATTCGCTACAAACTCGGCATTTCACGCAGGTTCGTGAGGATCGCACCGCCATCGACATGTAGTTCGTTAAACGACGGACGCGTAGACCGGACCCGTTCTGACAAGGTGCCGGCCCCGATCAGCCGGACGATGCGATCACCCACCGGATGCGCAATATCGAACGGATCATGCACATGGCCCGTCAGGATCGCATCCGCGCCCGCCAATGCCAGCGCCGACAACGATCGCGGGCCGTGCCGGGTTCGCGCGGTGCCGCTGGTGCCCGTTTCGATCAATGGATGATGACAAGCGACGATGACGGTCGCCCCCTCCGGTGCCGCGCCTATACCGGCCAGTGCGAGCGCCAGCTGGTCACCGCGAACAATGCCCTTTGACCAATTGGGCCGCAACTGGAACCGCGCCGTGGTGCGCAGCGGGACGATATGAACGCCGGGAAGATCAAGCGGTCGTTCGATCAGCCGTTCGAGCCGACCATAACGGGCATAGGGCCGGAACGCGCGCATGAACGGGTTGAAATAGGGCAGATCATGGTTGCCAACTTCGACCGTTGTCGGTCGATCAAGCGCCTCCAGCCAACGCGCCGCCGCATCGAATTCGCGGCGACGCGCCCGCATCGTGATGTCACCGGTGACGATGATCGCATCGGGCTGTTCGTTGCGAACGGTGGTGGCAAACCAATCGAGCGCGGCGCGATCTTCTGCCCCGAAATGAATGTCGCTAACATGGAACAGACGGATCATTCGGATGACAGCGTGCTGATGAACCGGGCAGCGGTCCGCCCGCCGATGATCGGGACGCCGGGTGGCAGCTGCTGCGGCTCGCCATCAAACAGCGCCAACACTGGCTTGTCGTTCAGGACATGGACGGTGGTCGCCCGCACCTTCGTTACCGATGTTGCGGCAACCCAATCGCCGGTAAGCCAATCCCAACCAAGCTGTGCGATCGATCGCCAATCTCGCGCGTCGATGGCGGCCAGCTGCAGCGAATCCCCATCGGGCGTTACCAGCACGGCTTGTGCGCCGGACGGAAGCCCCGGTGCACCACCGATCCGGATGCCGCGACCAAAGGTGCGCGCCCAAGCGTGGCGAATGGCCCGGCCGAGGCCGCGCAGCCGGCCCGCTCGCACCAGTTCACGCGCATGGACCCAGCTCGCCGCCGGGCCCAGAATCAGCCCAACAAATGCGCGGTGATCGGCCGCCGCGACAAAAGAAAGCGCAATCCGTTCGTGGTGTTCGTGCATCGCACGGATAATGGCGGCGGGATCGGCATCGCCATGAAGTGCCTTGGCGAGCAGGTTCATCGTGCCGCCGGGCAGGATCAGGATCGCGCCATCCCAGTCATCAAGCGCGCAGATCGCCGCGTTGATCGTGCCGTCACCGGCGAACAACACGACGGCATCGACATCGGCGGTTTCGAGCATAGCGCGATTGGGCAGCTGATCCTCTGGAAAGATCGTGCGCCCCACAACGGTGAGCGAATGATCGGCAAAGATTGCCATCAACGCCTCGCATTTTTCGACCGTCGACGATCCGGATCCCGGATTGGTAATGAACCACAAATTTTTCATCGATGCTCAACGTCCGATACGGGATTTGGTCCCCAGGGGTCTTGCGCGTCACGAAAAGTCACGCAATGGCAATGTCCCACGCGGCTTTTTCCGTGTAACCACCGCCCGACATGCGCACCTTCGAATCGCGACATGTCGAGCAGGCCGGCGCAACCCGGCACTCGATTCAGGAGCAGGATCAAATGAACTCTCACTCCACAACTCGTTTTGGCGGCATCGCGCTTGGCGTTGCCGTTTCTTCGCTCGCGCTGGCAGCGTGCTCGCCCCAGCCGACGACCGAAAAGGCTGAGGCACCCGCCGCCGAGGCAACCGCTGCTGCCCCAGCCGAGAACGCTGCAGTACCAGCAGCACCGGCAGCTGCCGCTGGCGTCGCCCCCGATAATGTCGACACCGTCAGCGGTGCGAAGTTCGCATCGTTCACCGGCGATGCCACCAAGGGTGAAGCCGTTTTTGCAGCGTGCAAGGTTTGCCACGCAGTGGAAGCCGGCGTGAACAAGATCGGGCCGTCGCTCAACGCCATTGTCGGCCGCAAGGCTGGTGAAGTCGCAGGCTACACCTATTCGGCAGCCAACAAGAACAGCGGCATCACCTGGTCGGCTGAGAAGATGTTCCAGTATCTGGAAAATCCGCAGCGCGTCGTTCCCGGCACCAAGATGACCTATCCTGGCCTGCCTGACCCGCAGAAGCGCGCTGACGTGATCGCTTATCTCGCCGCGCAGAAGTAATCATATTACCAAGTAAAAACTGGGCGGGTCTGGAAACAGGCCCGCCTATTTTTTTGTCCGCCGCCCCGGCCCGAAGCGCAAATCGGCAAGGTGGAATGGAAATGACAGCGTTAGCGGCAGCGCTATCCACACCCAGCCCTGCCCCGTCAGCGCCGCGCGCAATGCCAGCATCATCAACAGGCCGGGCATCAGCCGACACATAATGGCAATGACCAGCCAGCGCCGCCGCAACCGAAGCCAAACCGCCTCCAAAGCGATCACGATCAGAACGACATCGGCAGCGACACCGCTCGCGAACAGCCACGCCAGCGTGCTTTCAGTCAAGAAAACGGGCCGTTGAGCCGCACGATGGCCAGGTTGAGATATCCTGCAAAGGTCACCCACAGGATATAGGGCACCACTAAAATCGCCGCCATCATCGATCGACGCCACGAATAGACGATCAGCGAGCCGACCGAGAGCCAAAGGAAAACGACCTCAATCAGCGCCCAATCCGGCCGCTGCAGCCGGAAGAACAACAGGCTCCACAAGATATTGAGGAAGCCATTCATCGCCCAAAGCGCGACCAGACCTTCGGACTCGCGCCGGGTCTCCATCGCTCGCCAGGCTGTGACCACGGCGATCACATTGATGGCATAGATGGCCGTCCAGGCAACGCCATAAGCCGCTTCAGGCGGCGCCCAGCGCGGCTGAACCAAGCCATCATACCACGGGCCTGTCACGGTAATCGTCGACCCCATGATCGCGACGATGGCGGTTGCCAGCGCCGCAATAAGGATCGGGAACAGCGACGCTCGGGTCATGCCGCCACGCCGCGGATCCCCAGCAAATGGCCCATATCCTTCAGGAAGATACGCACGTGCGCCATTGGTTTACGGCGGACAAGCTCCTTGTTCATATAGGCCTGCCAGGTCAGTTCCTGAACATCCTTGTCCTCGCAGATCTTCACGAAGCGTTCGCGACGCTTGTCATTGGCGTACCAAAAATACTGCATGATCCCGAGTACCCAGAATACCTTGCCATGAGCGCGCATGAATTGCTTGCGCGCGCCCTTCAGCGCGCGAGCGTCGCCGGTAGCGAGAAAGTCCTGCACCGCTTCCGCTGCAAAGCGACCAGCGGCCATCGCATAATAAATGCCCTCGCCGGAAGCCGGTGCGACGACCCCAGCCGCATCGCCGGCGACCAGAACATCGCGGCCATTATCCCAACGCTTCAGCGGCTTGAGTGGGATCGGCGCGCCTTCGGTACGGACCGTTTCGCAGGCAGCCATGCCATTATCGGCGCGCAACCGCGTGATCGCATCGCGCAGTTCATAGCCCTTGTTCGCGCTGCCAACGCCGATGCTGGTCGTCTCACCATGGGGGAACACCCAGGCATAAAAATCGGGAGAGTATTTGCCCTGATAGAGCACGTCGCAGCGCGACGGATTGAATGCCGCGCTAGCGGGCGGCGATTTGACGATCTCGTGATAGGCGAACACGCACGGAATGCGGTCGGCGCCCGGAATCTCCTGTCGCGCGACGCCTGAGCGGGCGCCATCAGCGCCGATTACGCAGCGCGCGCGGACGCGGTGCTCCTCACCCCCGCGTCGCTCGGTATAGACGACCACAGCGCAACCGTCGGCATCACGATCGATCCGGGTAAAGCTGCCGGTTCGCCGTTCAGCGCCTGTAAGTGCAGCGCGTGCCCGCAGCCATTCGTCAAACACATCGCGATCGACCATCCCGACAAAGCCGTCGCGCGTGGCCTGCGACCATGTCGTCCTTGCCGCCGGGGCCTGGTCGCGGCTGTTTCTGGCCCGCCACGGCATCACGATCCCGCAGCTTGCCGTCCTCGCCTCAGTCGCGGCGACCGAACCCGATGGGCCACCGCCAACGACGACGACATCGAAATCGACGTGGGAACGTTGCTGATTCATCATGCGGCCACCTCCTGCGGCAAGTTGACCCTTGCGGGTGCATTGGGGCTGGCCGAACGGCGCGCCGGATCACGCGATCGCGATACGCTCATCGCCAGCCAGGCAGCGACGAGGAACAATGCCGCCTCGCCTGCAAAAACGATCAGGAAGGCAGGGGCATCGGCCCCGGCCAGCGCGCGACCAATATCGACGCCAACCGCGCCGATCAGCCCGCCCAAGCCGAACGCAATGGCCTGCGATGCACCCCAGACACCCATTCGGATCCCTGATCGGGATGGGCCCTGGGCCCCGGCCAGCCCCATCATCGCGCCAATCGCGGCGACCGCGAACACGCCATTGGCAAAACCGAGCAGCACTATGTTGATTGTCAACGGCCAGGCCGCGCCCACTTGCGCTGCCACGGCCAGCCCGGCCAAAGCGACGGCCGAACCAACGCACCCTCCGACGATCCACCGGCGCAAGCTAGCGGGCGTGCCGCCACCAAAGGCGCTGCCCAGGAAGCCGACCACAATCATACCGACGAGAACGCCGCCATGCTGCATTCCTGAAAGCTGGGTCGATTGGCCCGGGGTATAATCGAACAACAGGCCCGCAAATGGCTCCAGGATCATGTCCTGCATCGAATAGGCGAGCATCGAAAGAAAAACGAAAATCGTGAACTGGCGCGCATCCGTTTCAGCCAGCATTTCACGCAACGCTGCGCCGAACCCAACTGACGGGGCATCCTGCGCTGCAACCATTAGTCGCTGCCTGGGGTGTTCAAGCCCCCACAACGCCAGCAATGCGACCACAAAGGCGACCAGCGCGACGCCACTCGCCACCATCGCCAGCCGCTGCAGCGAATAAGGATCGATCAACGATCCGGCGACACCCGCAGTGATGACGATACCAAGCACCATCATGATCCAGGTGATTGATGCCGCAGCGGCACGTCGTTCGGGCGCAACCTGTCCTGCCAGCAGCGCGAGCAGGGAGGTTCCCGCCGCGCCGACACCCGCGCCGATCATGCTGTACCCGATGACCGCAACGAAATAGCCAAGTGCAACACGCTCCGCGAGTAACGGCACCGCGTTCACCGAAACCAGCGCGCCAAGTGCCAGCAACGCCATCCCGAACACGATCCACGGCGTGCGGCGATTGCCCTGATCGGAACCATGCCCCCAAGCCGGGCGCGATAGCTGCACCGCATAATGCCACGCGACCAACCCGGCCGGCAGGGCAGCGGGCAGCGCATATTCCACCACCATCACGCGATTGAGAAGTGACGTGACCAGCATGACCATTGCACCGATCGCGCTCTGGACCAGTCCGATCCGGACGATACCGAGCCATCCGAGGGTCTTCGTCGACATGTTTGTTGTCATAACCCTACCGCTCCGCCCAAGCCAAAGGCCGCCGCCAACATGCCGAAAACATACAATGTCGTGCCCGTCGCGTTGTACCAGGGCGTGTTAGCGCGCGGATCGTACAACAGGCGCGGCATCAGCGAGAGTTGCGCAATCACCAGCACGCCGACGATCAGCGCGGCGATCTGATGCCCCCATTGGCCAAGCAAAATCACCACCACCACTTGCGGCAGCGCCATCGTCACACAGGCAATCTGCGCAGCGCGATCGACCCCGAGCATCGCTGGCAGTGAGCGGACACCCATCTGGAGATCGCCCTCTACTGCCTTGAAATCATTCAGCGTCATGATGCCATGCGCGCCGATGCTGTAGAGCAGCAGGATGATCAGAATATCGGCGCCCGGTAAGGTGCCAGCCATCACCGCAGCGCCCGTAAACCAGGTGAGCCCTTCATAGGTGAGCCCAACGACACCTGGTCCCCAGATACCGCTCATCTTCAGCCGCAACGGTGGCGCGCTATACGCCCAGGCGCAGGCAAGCCCAAGGCAGGTCGCCGCAAACACCCATTGCCCCGCGATCAGCGACACAGCGAGCGACAGCACGGTGCCGCCGATAGCGATCCAAAGGCCCCATTGCCCAGCAATCCGGCCCGACGGAATCGGGCGTTCGGGCTGGTTGATGGCGTCGACATGCCGGTCGAACCAGTCATTGATTGCCTGGCTGTTGCCGCAAACGAGTGGGCCGGTGAGCAGAATGCCGATGATGACAAAGGGCCAGCGATCGGCAAGCGATTCGCCCGACGAAATACAGCCACACATGAATGCCCACATCGGCGGAAACCAGGTGATTGGCTTCAGCAATTCCAGCACGTCGCGAGGCGCGGGTGGGCGCAGGTTTAGGGTCGACATTCCAGCGTTGGCCATGGCCGCAAGCTATGGTTGACACCCCAAAGTGTCAAACCAAATTGTCACCTACAGCGCATCATTTGCCGGAATTTCAATTGGCGTCGGATACGAGATTGCCCAGCCCATGGCGGTGCAGTTTGGAATACAGGCTCTGCCGGCTGACCCCCAATATTTCGGCGGCCGATGCGCGATTATCTGACGTGTAGGTCAGCGCCGCTTCGATACAGAGCCGCTCGATCAGATCGGTCGATTCGCGAACGATATCCTTGAGCGACATTCGCCCGACAAGCTCCGTCAATTGCTCAACCGAACGCGGCAACTGCTTGTCATTGGCCGGCGCGTCACGCAGCCGACGCCCGACATTGCGGATGGAAAAGCCATAGCAATAGCCGTCGCCATAAGGGGCCGACACCGCAGAAACCTCCACCTCCTCCTGCGTGTTCGCCCCACCCCGGAATATCGCCGACACGTTGCGCACCGAACCATGCTCGCGGAGCTGGCCCAGAATAAGGTCAAGATCGATACCGGGTCGACCGAGCCAATCGCCGAGCTTCAATCCGCGGAGCCGATCGATCGACGCCGTCTCGGTCAATTCGACAAACGCTGCATTCCCCGTCAGCACGCTCATCGTCGCATCGACTAACACGAACGCATCGGGCATCCGTTCGATCACGTCGAATAGCTTGGCATCATGTTGATGCCCCTCCGCCGGGGCATCGACCGCCGCAATGCGGACGAGCAGCAGCGACGTTCGCGCCTGGCGGAACAGCCGCGCGGAGAACGTGGCATCGATGGGCTGGTTCTTCAGGCGCAGCATCACCGGCTGCACATCGTCGGACGCCTCGGCCCCGCCGAGATGCGCGATAAAGGACTCGCGGTCCTTGGGTTCCACCAGCCCGCTAACCAGCTGATCGCTGAGCGCGCCTTCTTTGCTGCCGAACAATTTGTGTGCGGCCGGGTTCGCTTCCCGAATGCGCCGCGTGGTCGCATCCACAATCAGCACCGGTTCCGATGCCATGTCGAACAACAACCGATACCGTGCTTCGGCCTGACGCAACCGCACATAATCGCGCTCTAGCGATTGCTGCGTCTGCAGCAGACGTTGCTGCATGACGGCAGCACTGCGCATGTCGCGGCCGATCGCAATGACCTGGCCCGCCTTCCCCATGTTTACCGTCAGATAGCGGACCGGCAGGTCGCCCTCTAGACCGAGATGATTGATCTGACGCCACCGCGCCGGCAGGTTTGCCGCTGCGTCGGCCAACATATCCTGCACTTTGCCCCGGCTGTCGGGCGTTGTGCTTTCAATCCAGGGTTTGCCGATCCAGTCGGCCAGGCCGCTACCAACCAGTTCGGCTTCGGCAATCGCCACGTCGAGAATGATGCCGCTGGCATCGAGCACAAAGGCGATATCGCCCACTGATCCGAGCAGGGCAGCGGTCACAGCGGGAGATAAGGCGCCCGGAAGCTGATCGGGAGCCGAGAAGGGCCGCGATCGGAGAGGGGCGTGATGCTTGTTCATCGGCGAGCCGCCGCACTCCCTTAGGCCCCGAGTAAACCATAGGCGAAATCAGACAGCCGGTTTGCTGCCGATCGCTTCAACCAATGCCAGTGCCGTTTTCACCGCGACCTTTGCGTCAGACGCCGTGCCATCGGCACCAACGTTTGCCGCGAGGTCAGGATCGTCAACGAAAATGCGACCACCGACCATGACGCACAGATTGGGGTTTCTGGAGACGTTTCGCAACGCAACAATAACTGATCCGAGCGGCGCAATATGGTAGTCGCAGCTGATGGTCAATCCGATCAGATCGAACCACTCGCCGGCAACGCGCTCAAGCAGATCAGGCGTCGACGCTTCGCTCATCCGGTCAGTCAGCCAGCCTTCCCGGCTGAACAATTCCTCGACCACGATCGTGCCAAAACTGTGTTGATCGCCGGGCATCGATGCAAAGAGTGCGCGCTTGCCCGGTCCGACACGGCGCTCAGCGGGCAGCCGTGCGCCGAGTTCGTGGACGATTTCCTGCAGCCGCCAAAGTCCCATCGTAACGTCAACGAAGTCGCAGCGATCTTCTTCCCAATATTCGCCGAGTCGGCGTGCGGCGGGGGCGAGCAGATCGACCATCACCGTATCAATGCCAACACCACGATTCAGGATGCCCTCGACATAATCGAGCAGATGGTCCGCCTCTACCTGAAGCGACAGTGGCGCGAACTCGTCAATCTCTTCTGCCGTAATTTCGCCCGATCCGCGATTACCGCAATGCTTGCCGGCAAGCGGATGCGAAGCAACCAGGCGGGGGATGATTTCACGCTCGACAAGGTTTGAAAGCGACTGATCGTCAATACTGGAGGCGACAGGAAATGGAGGTGAAATCTCGCTGGATTCGGCATCGCGGACAGGCGATTTTTTCCGATAGGCAGAGGCGATCTGGGCCCCAAATTCCAGCAATGAAGCCATTCCTCGACGCTCCCCACCACCTTAATATGCTTCACGCATATCAATGCTGACAGGCCATTTTTGACTCTGCCGACGATTGCGAAGGCTAAGCCGATTATCCAGCCCTGACAATATCCCAATTGTGCCGCAGCGCACCATATGTCAAAAAGTTTGGACGTCAGTTTAGGTTGACACTTTGCCGGGGGGTGCCTTAGTCTGATCACAATGTGGCAGGTGACCAAATGCGGGGAGCAATGCGGGTGAGTACGCCGCAGTACGATCAGTTCAGAAAGTCTTTGCGGCCGACGCCCCCGGCACCGCTCTACACGCCCGAGCAGCGTATCCGCCGCGACAACAGCAAATGGACGCTGGTCCAGGGCATTTTGGCCCCCGTCCAGTTCCTGATTTTTCTGATCAGCCTGTTCCTAGTGATTCGCTATCTGCAGACCGGGGAAGGCGCGTTCGCCGCGACGGTATCGATCGTCGTTAAGACCATCGCGCTCTACACGATTATGATTACCGGATCGATCTGGGAAAAGGTCGTCTATGACAAGTGGCTGTTCGCAGACGCTTTTTTCTGGGAGGATGTGTTTAGCTTCCTCGTTCTAGCGCTGCACACCGCCTACCTCATCATGCTGATTGGCGATTATGGAAGCGAGCGGGACCGGATGTTCGTCGCGCTCGCTGCCTATGCGACTTACGTGATCAACGCGGGGCAGTTCATTCTGAAACTGCGCGCCGCGCGCCTGCAGTCTGCCCATGAAGACGCTGCCGCGAACCTGTCAATGCGGGCGGTTGCCGCATGACGGTGGCGATCACCCTGCCCCCGGTTCTTGGTGCGGCATCGGCTCATGGCGCGGATTGCGCGCCGGTGCTGCGCGAGCGGGGACAGCGGGAGGTTTTCTGCGGACTCACGGGCATCATCTGGCTTCACCGCAAGGTGCAGGATGCCTTTTTCCTCGTCGTCGGATCACGCACCTGCGCGCATCTGCTCCAGTCGGCGGCGGGGGTGATGGTGTTTGCCGAACCCCGATTCGGTACCGCGATCATCGAAGAACGCGACCTCGCCGGGATGGCCGATTGCAATGAAGAGCTCGACCGAGTCGTTGACCGGCTGCTGACCCGTCGCCCCGACATCAAGATGCTGTTTCTGGTCGGTTCCTGCCCGTCCGAGGTCATCAAGCTCGATCTGTCGCGGGCCGCACAGCGGCTGCAGGGCAAGCATTCGCCCAATGTTCGGATCCTCAATTATTCGGGCAGCGGCATCGAGACGACTTTTACCGAGGGCGAGGATGCCTGCCTCGCTGCTTTGGTGCCCGAGCTCCCCGCGCTGCCCGCCGATTCGCCGCAAGAGTTGATGATCGTGGGCGCGCTGCCCGACGTCGTCGAGGACCAGTTTTTGCGCATCTTCAAGGAATTGGGCATCAAAACCGTGCGCTCGCTCCCTGCGCGCCAGTCCGTAAATCTGCCCCCGGTCGGCCCCAACACCCGTTTCCTGCTCGCCCAGCCCTTTCTCGGTGAAACCGCCCGTTGTCTCGAAGATCGCGGCGCGGTGCGACTCGATGCGATGTTCCCATTCGGCGCGGAAGGGACCTCGAGCTGGCTCCACGCTGCTGCCATGGCGTTCGGCGTCGACGAAGCTGAATTCCAGCGCGTCATCGCACCGGGCAAGGCCCGCGCCATCCGCGCGATCGAGCATTGCCGCGCGCAGCTGAGCGGCAAAACCATCTTCTTCATGCCCGATTCGCAGCTCGAAGTGCCACTCGCGCGCTTCCTGGCGCAGGAACTCGGCATGATCCCGATCGAGGTCGGCACGCCGTATCTCCACCGCCGCCATCTTTCGCAGGATCTCGCCTTGCTGCCCGCCACCACGCAGATCAGCGAAGGTCAGGATGTCGACAAGCAGCTCGACCGCGTTCGCGAGTCGCGGCCGGATATCACCGTTTGCGGGCTCGGCCTCGCCAACCCGCTGGAGGCTGAAGGGCTGACGACCAAATGGGCGATCGAGCTCGTCTTCTCGCCGATCCACGGCTTTGATCAGGCCGGCGATTTGGCCGAACTGTTTGCGCGCCCCTTGCGGCGGCGCGACGTGCTGAAGGTATAGCGGCCATGCAATTGACCGTCTGGACCTATGAAGGACCGCCGCATGTCGGTGCCATGCGGATCGCGACGGCGATGGAAGGCGTGCACTACGTGCTGCACGCGCCGCAGGGCGATACCTATGCCGATCTGCTGTTCACAATGATCGAGCGCCGCAACAAGCGGCCGCCGGTTACCTACACCACCTTCCAGGCGCGCGATTTGGGTAAGGACACCGCCGAGCTGTTCCAGTCCGCCGCGCGCGATGCCTATGCCCGGTATCAGCCGCAGGCGATGCTGGTCGGCGCGTCATGCACTGCCGAGCTTATTCAGGATGACCCCGCCGGGCTGGCCGAAGCGATGCGGCTACCGATCCCTGTCGTTGCGCTCGAGCTGCCCAGCTATCAGCGCAAAGAAAACTGGGGCGCGTCCGAGACGTTCTACCAGTTGGTCCGCGCGATCGCCGACAAGGACGCCAAGCCTGCCCCACGCGAAGGCCGTCGTCCGCGCGTTAACCTGCTCGGGCCGACTGCTCTGGGTTTCCGTCACCGCGACGACATTATCGAAATTACGCGCCTGCTCGGTTCGATGGGCATCGACGTCCACCTGACTGCCCCGCTCGGCGCGAGCCCAGCCGACATCAAGACGATCGGCGAGGCTGATTTCAACATCCTGCTCTACCCCGAAATCGCCGACACGACGGTGCGCTGGCTCGAAAAAACCTTCGGGCAAAAGACCGTCCGCACGATCCCGATCGGCCACGGCGCGACTCGCGATTTCGTCAATGAAGTCGCAGCGCTGGCCGGCGTCGATCCTGCTTCGGCGCTCGACCGGTCGAACATGCCGTGGTGGAGCCGCTCGGTCGATTCGACTTATCTCACCGCCAAGCGCGTCTTCATCTTCGGGGATGCGACGCACGCGATTGCCGCTGCCCGAGTAGCGCGCGACGAGCTCGGTTTCGAAGTGGTCGGCCTTGGCTGCTACAACCGCGAATTCGCCCGCGAACTGCGTGAGGCTGCTAAGCTCTACGGCATCGAGCCGCTAATCACCGATGATTATCTGGAGGTTGAGGACGCGATTGCCGCGCTCCAGCCCGAACTCGTGCTCGGCACGCAAATGGAGCGGCACATCGCGAAGCGGCTGCGCATCCCGTGCGCGGTCATCTCGGCCCCCGTTCATGTGCAGGATTTCCCGGCCCGCTACTCCCCGCAAATGGGATTCGAGGGCGCAAACGTGTTGTTCGATACCTGGGTCCATCCCCTCGTGATGGGTCTGGAGGAACATCTGCTGACGATGTTCCGCGACGATTTCGAATTCTCGGACAGCGCCGGTGCCAGCCATCTGGGCCATGGTTCGTCCGCGCCACACGCCAATCAGCACCCCGCCATCCCAAGCGAAATGGCGGAAAATGACAGGACGACCGTACCGAACACGGCCGAGTCATCGGCGGGCTGGGCCCCCGTCCTTGAACCGGAAGTGATGGCCGCAGGCGGATGGACCGCCGAGGCCGAAAAAGAGCTGATGAAGATCCCGTTTTTCGTTCGCGGCAAAGCGCGCCGCAACACCGAGCGCTATGCCGCAGAGCAAGGCCTGGCCACGATCACGCTCGACACGCTCTATGACGCGAAGGCCCGTTATGCGCGCTAATGTCCCCGCTCCCACCACGCCGGTTCGTGTTGTCGTCATCACGCTCGACAACCATCTTTCGGGGGCATTCCAGCGCGCACAACGACAATTCGACCAGGCTGGGTCAGGCGTGACGATCGGCTTTCATGCCGCTGCCGATTGGGAAGAAAAGCCCGAGACGCTGGAAGCGGCGCGGGCAGACATTCTGCGCGGTGATATCATCCTGTGCACGATGTTGTTCCTTGAAGATCATATTCGCGCCGTGCTTCCGCAACTGATCGAACGTCGCGAAGCCTGTGATGCGATCGTCGGACTGATGTCTGCCGGGGATATCGTCAAGCTCACCCGGATGGGTGACTACCGGATGGACAAGCCCGCGACGGGCATGCTCGCGCTCATCAAGAAGCTGCGCGGCACCAACAAGTCCGGCGCAAGCTCGGGCGCCGGCCAGATGGCGATCCTGCGCCGCCTGCCCAAGCTGCTGAAATTCGTCCCCGGCACCGCGCAGGATGTGCGCGCCTATTTCCTGACGCTGCAATATTGGCTGGCGGGCAGCGACGACAATATCGTGGACTTGATCCGCGCGCTGATCGATCGGTACGCCAGTGGCCCGCGCCAGAGCCTGCGCGGCACGATGAAGGCCGCCGCGCCGCGCGAATATCCCGAGGTCGGCGTCTATCACCCTGCGATCCCGCAGCGCATGGCTGAATCGATCAGCGCCCTGCCCCGCCGCAATGGCACCAAGGGCACCGTCGGCCTGTTGATGCTGCGCTCCTATGTGCTCGCCAAGGATGCAGCGCATTACGATGGCGTGATTTCCGCGATGGAAGCGCGCGGGCTCGATGTGATCCCTGCTTTCGCTGGCGGTCTTGATGGTCGCCCCGCGATCGAAAACCTGTTCATGAAGGACGGCAAATCGACCGTTGATGCGGTCGTCAACCTCACCGGGTTCAGCCTGGTCGGCGGCCCTGCTTATAACGACACGGCGGCCGCCGAAGCGATCCTGACCAAGCTTGATCGCCCCTATATCGCTGCCCACCCCGTCGAGTTCCAGACGCTCCAAGCCTGGGGTGCAAACCGCCAGGGCTTGTTGCCGCTCGAATCGACGATGATGATCGCGATCCCGGAGCTGGACGGCGGTACCCAGCCGATGGTGTTCGGGGGTCGTTCGGACGGCAGCGGCACAGCCTGCACCGGCTGCCAGCGCGGGTGCACCTTCCACGCCACGGGTGCGGTGCGCCAGATGGAAAGCTGCAGCGAGCGTGCTGAAGCACTGGCCGGGCGCGTGCTGAAAATGATCGAACTGCGCCGCGCGAGCGAGGCAGAGCGCCGCGTCGCGATCGTACTGTTCAACTTCCCGCCCAATGCCGGCGCCGCCGGCACCGCACAGTTCCTGGCCGTGTTCGAATCACTCCACGCCACGCTCACCCGGCTTCGCCTCGAAGGCTATGACGTCGAAATTCCTGCCACGGTCGATGATCTTCGCGAGGCGATCCTGGGCGGCAATGCATCGCGCTACGGCACCGAAGCCAATGTCCATGCCAAGGTCAGCGCCGACACGATCGTCGCCCGCGAAACCTGGCTCAACGAGATCGAGGCAAGCTGGGGGCCTGCCCCCGGCAAGCTCCAGTCTGACGGCACTTCGGTGCAGATCCTGGGTGCGCAGTTCGGCAATGTGTTCATCGGCATCCAGCCAGCGCTCGGCATTGAGGGTGATCCGATGCGGCTGCTGTTCGAGGGCCGCTTCGCGCCGACACACGCCTTCGCCGCCTTCTACCGCTGGCTGCGCGAGGATTTCAAAGCACATGCCGTGCTGCATTTCGGCACGCACGGGTCGCTTGAGTTCATGCCCGGCAAGCAGACCGGGCTGACCGCCGATTGCTGGCCCGATCGGCTGATCGGCGACATGCCGAACATCTATCTCTATGCCGCGAACAACCCGTCCGAAGGCGTGCTCGCCAAGCGCCGTTCGGGCGCGACCTTGGTCAGTTATCTCACCCCTGCCCTCACCAATTCGGGCGTGTACAAGGGCCTTGCCGACCTGAAGGCATCGGTCGATCGCTGGCGCAATATGCAGCCGGGTGATGAACAAGCTGCGCCGCTTGCCGAAATGATTGCTGTGCAGGCTGAGGCGCTCGATCTTGACGGCAGCGACGTCAGCGCGCTCGCTGCCAAGCTCTACGAAATTGAGCGCGAACTTATCCCACAAGGGCTGCATGTCGCCGGTCTCGCCGCGACCCGCGAAGAGCGGATCGACATGATCCTCGCCTCTGCCGAGGGTCGCGATCAGCCGATGGCGCGCGACACCGTCGAGGCGCTAGTCGATGGCAAACTGAAGCTCGATACGCCGCTGCTGAAAGACATGGCCGCGCTCGACAAGGCGCTGGCAACAAACCACGAACTCGATGGCCTGATCGCGGCGCTGAACGGTACGTACATCCACCCGGTTTCGGGAGGCGACATCCTGCGCAACCCCGAGATCCTGCCGACCGGGCGCAACATTCACGGCTTCGATCCTTTCCGCCTTCCTTCTGCATTCGCGGTGAAGGATGGCGCCGAGCAGGCGCAGCGCCTGATCGATCGCAGCGTGGCTGACTCAGGGCACCTGCCCGAAACCGTCGCGATGGTGCTGTGGGGCACGGACAATCTGAAGAGCGAGGGCGCGCAGATCGCCCAGGTGATGGCGCTGATCGGCGCGCGGCCACGCTTCGACAGCTATAGCCGCCTTGCCGGCGCCGAATTGATCCCGCTCGAAGAACTCGGGCGTCCGCGCATCGACGTGATTGTAACGCTATCCGGCGTGTTCCGCGACTTGCTGCCACTACAGACGCGGATGATGGCCGAAGCCGCCCTGCTCGCCGCCCAAGCCGATGAGCCAGAGGAGATGAACTTCGTCCGCCGTCACGCGCTCTCGCATCAGGCCGAGCATGGCTGCGATCTCGAAACCGCAGCGCTGCGCGTCTTCTCGAATGCAGAGGGTGCTTACGGCGCCAACGTCAATCTGATGATCGACGATGGCGCCTGGACCGATCCGAACGAACTTGCCGACAGTTTCGAACGGCAAAAGGGCTTTGCTTACGGCGTAAAGGGCGTGCCCGTTCGCCAGGCAGCGATCCTCGCTTCCGCGCTCAAAACCGTCGATTGCGCCTATCAGAACCTCGAAAGCGTCGAACTCGGCATCACAACGATCGATCAGTATGTCGATACGCTGGGTGGCATCAGCCGCGCCGTCACCCGCGCCAAGGGCGGTGCCACCGCGCCCGTTTATATTGGCGATCAGACACAGGGCTCGGGCAAGGTCCGTTCCTTGCAGGAACAAGTCGCGCTCGAAACCCGCACGCGAATCCTCAATCCCGTCTGGACCGAAGGTTTGCTCAAGCACGGTTACGAAGGCGTTCGCACGATTGAGGGCCATGTCACAACAACCATGGGCTGGTCCGCCACGACAGGGGAGGTCGATCCCTGGGTCTATCAGCGCATCAGCGAAACCTATGTGCTCGATGCCGAAATGCGCGAGAGGATCGCCGCGCTCAACCCGCGCGCCTCTGCCCGCGTCGCCAACCGCCTGATCGAAGCGGTGGAACGCAAATACTGGTCACCCGACGAAGCTACTCTTGCAGCACTCCACGCCGCCAGCGATGAACTCGAGGATCGTCTCGAGGGTGTCGTGGCTGTCGCGGCTTAAGGAAAAACACACATGGCTCTACTCGACCCACCAGTCCGTGGCACCGATGGCGAAGGCTCCGTTCAGGTCCGCATGGATCCCGCCGATCGCATCGGCAATGCAAAGGTCTTCGCCATTTACGGCAAGGGCGGCATCGGCAAATCGACAACGTCGTCGAACCTGTCCGCCGCGCTATCGCTGCTTGGCAAGCGCGTGCTGCAGATCGGCTGCGATCCCAAGCATGACAGCACCTTCACGCTGACCAAGAAGCTGATGCCGACCGTCATCGACGTGCTCGAAACGGTGAATTTCCACGCCGAGGAACTCCGGCCGGAAGATTACATGTTTGAAGGCTTTAACGGCGTGATGTGCGTCGAGGCTGGCGGTCCGCCCGCAGGCACGGGTTGCGGCGGTTATGTCGTCGGCCAGACGGTGAAATTGCTCAAACAGCATCATCTGCTCGAAGAAACCGATGTCGTCATCTTCGACGTGCTTGGCGATGTGGTGTGCGGTGGCTTTGCGGCGCCGTTGCAACATGCCGAACGCGCCGTGGTGGTTGCTGCCAATGATTTCGACAGCATCTTTGCGATGAACCGCATCGTCGCCGCCATTAAGGCGAAGTCGAAGAATTACGACGTCCGGATGGCGGGCGTGATCGCCAACCGTTCGGCGGCAACCGATGAGATTGACCGTTTCAATGAGGCCACCGGGCTGAAACGGCTCGCACATTTCCCCGATCTCGATGAGATTCGCCGCAGCCGCCTGAAGAAATGCACGTTGTTCGAAATGCCATCGTCACCGGCCGTCGATGCCGCCTGCCTCGAGTATAAGCGGCTTGCTGCCCAACTCTGGGCAGGCACCGATCCGCTCGAAGCGATGCCGATGAAGGATCGCGAGATCTTTGAATTTCTGGGGTTCGAATGACGCAGACGGCGACCTATTCTGACTATCGCGGCAAGCTCGAAACCTATTTCGACAAAACCGCGAGCAAGGCCTGGGAACAGCTGACCAGCGACGCGCCGGTCAGCGGGGTGCGGGCGACCGTGCGCGCCGGTCGTAATGAAATGCGCGATACGTTGCTGTCGTGGTTGCCCGCCGACATGACGGGCTTAAGGCTGCTCGATGCCGGTTGCGGCACCGGCGCGCTGGCGGTGGAAGCGGCGCAGCGCGGGGCGGAGGTCGTTGCGATCGATGTGGCGGGCAGCCTGGTTGAAATCGCCCGGAAACGGGCACCGCAAGGACTGACGATCGATTGGCGCGTAGGTGACATGCTCGATCCGGCGCTTGGCAGCTTCGATCATGTCGTCGCCATGGACTCGCTCATTCATTACAAGGCGTTCGATATTGTCGAGGTGATCCGCGGCCTGTCTGACCGTACCCGGGGATCGATGGTGTTCACCTTTGCCCCGCAGACACCATTGCTGATGGTCGCGCTTGGCATGGGGCGGTTGTTCCCGCGCAGTGATCGCTCACCCGCGATCATCCCGGTGCGCGAACGCCTGCTCCGCACGCTGATCAAGAACGCCGTCCCGACAGCGACGCTTGGCCGCGATCGCAAGGTTTCGGGTGGGTTCTACACCAGCCACGCCCTGGAGGTGCTGCTGGGATGAAGCCTGCTGCGACGACCAAGTTCTGGATGACGGCAGGCACGAAATTCCTGCCCTTTGCCGATGCGGCGAGCAAGGATTTGCCGCTGAGCCGGTTGTTGCGGCTGTCGCTATTTCAGGTTTCGGTCGGCATGGCGGCAGTGCTGCTCACCGGCACGCTCAACCGCGTGATGATCGTCGAGCTCGGCATGTCAGGCTCAGTCGTTGCGGCGATGGTATCGCTCCCGCTGCTGTTCGCACCGTTGCGGGCATTGATCGGCTTCAAATCCGATCATCACCGCTCGGTGCTCGGCTGGAAGCGCGTGCCCTATATCTGGTTCGGCACCTTGCTGCAGTTCGGCGGCTTCGCGATCCTGCCCTTCGCGCTGCTGGTGATGTCCGGCGGTGGCCAGGGGTCGGCGCTTAGCGGTCAAATTGCCGCGGCACTCGCGTTCCTGTTCATCGGCGCCGGGATGCACACCACCCAGACCGCCGGGCTGGCGCTCGCCACTGATCTCGCCACCGACGAAACCCGCCCGCGTGTCGTTGCGCTGCTCTATGTCATGCTGCTCGTCGGTATGATGATCAGCGCGCTGGTGATCGGCCAGTTGCTTGTCGATTTCTCAGCGACGCGGCTGGTGCAGATCGTCTCCACCGTCTCGGTGATGACCGTGGTGCTGAACGTGATTGCGCTGTGGAAGCAGGAAGCCCGCAACCGCGCGGCGACCAGCTCCACCGCCCCCCGCCCCTCATTCAACCGGGCTTGGGCGATCTTCATTGCCCGGCCAAAGACGATGCGGCTGCTGGTCGCGGTCGGGCTCGGCTCGGCCGCTTTCAGCATGCAGGATGTACTGTTGGAACCCTATGGTGGCCAGATTCTCGGACTTTCCGTCGGCGCGACGACGTCACTGACGGCGCTGTGGGCGATGGGCATGCTGACCGGCTTTTCGCTGGCAGGACGCCAGCTCAGCCGCGGTGCGGAACCGCATCGCTTGGCCGGCTTCGGCGGCGTCGCCGGTATTTTTGCTTTCATGATGGTGCTGTTCGCCGGCCCGATCGGTTCCCCTCCGCTGCTGGCGATGGGTGCCGCGGCGATCGGCTTTGGTGCCGGGATGTTCTCGGTCGGCACGCTGACTGCCGCCATGGCGCTTTCGGACGAAGACCATGCAGGCCTCGCGCTTGGCGCCTGGGGCGCCGTTCAGGCAACCTGTGCGGGTCTCGCCATCGCAATCGGCGCGTTCGCGCGCGATCTGATCTCGGCGGCGGCGGTCGCGCGCGATCTTGGCCCAACGCTGGCGGCACCGACCACTGGCTATGGCTTTGTGTACGCTGTGGAAATTGTGTTGTTGTTGGCGACTCTGGTGGCACTGGGGCCGCTGGTTCGCGGGAGAGACAAGGCGCAGACGTCGCGCTTCGGCCTCACCGAATTCCCCATTTGACGGATATGTGAAGGAAATTCCCATGAACCTCCAAGTCACCCAAGGAATCGATATCGCACTGATTGTGCTCGATGCCTTTTTCATCTTCTTCCTTGGCCTGGTGATCTACCTGCGCCGCGAAGATCGGCGCGAGGGCTATCCGCTTGAGCATGAACTCACCGGCCGCTTGGAAGGCGAAGGCGGGCTGATCCTCACCGCCCCCACCAAGTTCTTCAAGCTGCCCTTCGGCCATGGCACGGTGAGCGCACCGACAAAGGGTCGCGAGCCGCTGGAAGTGCCGGGCGCACGTAAGTCGGATTGGTTTGCAGGTGCGCCGATCGAGCCAACCGGCAATCCGCTGGTTGATGGCGTCGGCCCAGCCGCTTTTGCCGAACGCGCCAAGCGTCCCGATCTTGATTGGGAAGGCCATCCACGCATCGTCCCGATCGGTGCCGCTCACGGCTTTACGATCGCCCGGCAGGATGCCGATCCACGCGGCTACACCGTCGTGGGCTGCGATGGCCGCAAGGCCGGCACGGTCAGCGATGTGTGGGTCGACAAGGCCGATCGCCTGATCCGCTATCTGCAGGTCGACACCACTGGCGGTCGCCAGGTGCTGTTACCGATGTTCATGTCCTCGATCAGCCGGGGACGCCAGTCGGTAACGACCACGGCTATCACCGCCGCGCAGTTCGCCGATGCGCCAGGCATCGAGAGCCCGGACGTCATCACGATGTACGAAGAAGAGCGCGTTCAGGCCTATTTCGGCGGCGGCTATCTCTATGCTACGCCCGACCGCTCGGAGCCGCTGATATGATGACGGAATATGAGAATGAGCCGGTACCCGGCCTGCCGGGTTTCCTGCCCAAGGGTGAGACGATGATCTGGCAGGGCGCGCCAAACTGGCGCGTCTTGGCCCGGACGGCGTTTCATACTGGGACAGTATCGGCCTATTTCGCGGCGCTGACGGCGTTCGCGCTGGGTGCGGCGGTATGGCGCGGGGTTGAGGCGCCATCCGATCTTGCCGGGGTCGGCCTCACGGTGGCGGGCGCCGTGATTGGCGTTGCCTTGCTCCACCTGCTTGCCTGGGCGGTTGCACGGTCGACGATCTACACACTAACCGATCGCCGCATTGTGATGCGTTTCGGCGTGGCGCTGCCCAAATGCATCAACCTGCCGCTCAACATTATCGGCAATGTTGATCTGCGCCACCGCACCCACGGCACCGGCGATCTCGCGATCAAGCTGACCAGCGAACAGCGGCTCGGCTATGCGGCGCTGTGGCCACATGCCCGCGCCTGGCACTATACCGTACCCCAGCCAATGCTGCGCGCCGTGCCCGATGTTGATGCAGTCGCCACATTGCTCGCCCGCGCATGTCTGTCGATCCAGACCGACGGCCGCGTGGTTCCTATCGAAACCGCAACCCGCCGCAACAAGGCGGAAGATCAGGCAGTCGCCGCATGACCAGTGCCCCGCATTCCCATCATGTTGATGTTCCCAAAGGCGCGCTGATGATGGCGGGCCTGCTAGTGGTATCGGCGATCACGGTGACGAGCATCGCGCGCATCGCGCAGATCCCGCCATCCGCATCACCGGTCCTGATGCGCGAAGCCACAAAGGTTGCGCCAGTCGCAACCCGCAAATTGCGGTTCAGCGATCGGGCGGACGGGGCCGTGATCATTGAGGATGTTGGCACCGGTGGCACTGCCTTGCTGCTCGAGCCGGGCACCAACAGCGGCTTCATTCGCGGCGTCATGCGCGGCCTGGCCCGCGAGCGGCGGATGCAGGGTATCGATTCGAAGCCACCGTTCGATCTGACGCTGTGGAAAGATGGTGAATTGTCATTGACGGATACCGTTACGGGGCGTTCAATTGAACTCAACGCGTTCGGCACGACCAATCGGGCGACGTTCTACGATCTCCTCACCCGCCCGGAGACTCCTCGGTGATTTCCCTTTCGCGTACCCGGTTCGATACACCCTGCCGGATCGAGATTGAAAACAGCCATGAGCATTTCCATGCCCATGTCGAACTGGACGGTGGCATCGCCATCCATCCTGGCGACAAGGTGTTGGTGCACGGCGATCCGATCGTGATCGGCTTTGGCGAAAGTGCGACGTTTGACCGTATTGCCACGGTAGAGCGCGCGAACGCATTCGAACGCCTCTGGACGAAGTTCGCCGGTCACTTCGAGATGACCGAACTCTACGAAGTCAGCTTCCTGCCGCGGAGGACCGCATGAACGCCGTTACCCCCATCAAAGCCGCCCCCGACACGATGGCGATCGCGCGCGAAAACACCGTGCTGTCGCCGCGTTTCTACACCACCGATTATGTCGCGATGGACAAGATCGACGTTACGCCTGTGCGCGCCGAATGGGACAAGCTGATCGCGGAAATGGTGGCCGATCCCAACAAGCTGCATTTCAAGCGAACCAACCAGTTTGACGGCGTCATCGAAAGCCTGCCCGATGGCTTGCGTGAAGAATTCATCGATTTCCTGGTCAGTTCGCTGACGGCCGAATTCTCCGGCTGCATCCTTTATGCAGAAATCCAAAAGCGCGCGAAGAACCCCGATATCAAGCAGCTGTTCCGGCTGATGAGTCGCGATGAAAGCCGCCATGCCGGTTTCATCAACGATACGCTGAAGGATGCCGGAATCGGCGTGGACCTGAGCTTCCTGACCAAAACCAAGAAATACACCTATTTCCGGCCAAAGTTCATTTTCTACGCGACCTATCTGTCCGAAAAGATCGGTTATGCGCGCTACATCACGATCTTCCGGCACCTTGCGCGCCACCCCGAGCTGCGCTTCCACCCGATCTTCAATTGGTTCGAGGAATGGTGCAACGACGAGTTCCGCCATGGCGAAGCCTTCGCGCTGCTGATGCGGAACGATCCCAAGCTGCTGACCGGTGCCAACAAGCTCTGGATCCGCTTCTTCCTCGTGGCGGTCTATGCGACGATGTACGTTCGTGACCACAATCGCCCGCAATTCCACAAGGCGCTGGGAATCGATCCCAAAGATTATGATTTCCAAGTCTTCCGCGTTTGTTCGGAGATCACCAAGCAGGTGTTCCCGATGACGCTCGACACTGACAGCCCGGCCTTCCGCGCCGGGTTGGAGCGGATGCGCAAAACGGCATTGGCGATCGACGCGGCAAAGGCGCAGGGCGGCATCATCGGCAAGATTAAGCAGATCGGGCATGTCGCCATAGCAGGCGTCAACTTTGCGCGGCTCTACGTCCATCCGGTGCAGAAGAACGCGTTGCCGGCCAATGTTCGGCTGGTGCCGGCCTGGTGACAATTCCGCCACTCTTTTTCGCATTGCTGATGTGGTTCATCGGGACAGGCGCTGTCGTCTGGCTCGATAGCCGCCCGCAGCACACCTTCAAAACCAGCCACCGGATCGCCGGACTGGTCGCGGTGATCGCGATGGGCGTGGTGTACGCTTATGGTGCCGATACCAGCTGGGAAGGTGCCTATGTTGGCTTTGCTGCGGCGATCCTGATCTGGGGCTGGCACGAAATGGGGTTCCTGATGGGGTTTGTCGCAGGGCCGCTGCGCACGCCCTGCCCGCCGGGCGCCGAGGGCTGGGAACGTTTCAAACTGGCTACATCAACCGTCATTCATCACGAAATCGCGATCGCCACCAACCTGCTGGTGCTCGTCGCCATCACTTGGGGCCAGCCCAATCAGGCTGCCCCGCTCACCTTCGCCTTGCTGTTCGGCCTGCGCCTCAGTGCCAAATTGAACCTGTTTTTCGGCGTGCCCAATTTAAGCGACGAGATTTTTCCTGCGCATCTGGCGTATCTGAAAACTTATTTTGGCGCGAAATCGATCAGCATGCTTTATCCTTTTTCGGTCGCGGGCTGTGCCGCCGTCGCCATTTCGGCGTGGATGAGCGCTGAAGCTGCCGCTACCAATAGTGGGCCTGCTGTTACCGCGACTTTGCTCGCCGGACTTGCAGCGCTCGGTCTTGTGGAGCATATATTCCTGGTCCTGCCGGTTCGCGATGCGAAGATGTGGCGCTGGGCTTCTGCGTCTAAGCCGACGCCGCCAACCGCGGCGAAGGCCGCCACAATCGAATAGAATTTCGGGGAGGGTCGTTTCATGAATTACGAGGCATTTTTCCAGTCGGAGCTCGACACGCTGCGCGATGATGGCCGTTACCGCATCTTCGCTGAGCTGGAGCGCAAGGCTGGTGCCTTCCCGCACGCCAAGCACTACACCGAAGACGGGGTGAAAGACGTTACCGTCTGGTGCTCGAACGACTATCTGGGCATGGGCCAGCATCCCAAAGTACTGGCCGCGATGCACGAAACGCTGGACAGCTGTGGTGCGGGTGCGGGGGGCACGCGCAACATCTCCGGCACTAATCACCATCACGTGCAGTTGGAAAATGAGCTTGCCGATCTGCATGGCAAGGAAGCAGCCTTACTGTTCACCTCGGGCTATGTCTCGAACTGGGCAGCGCTCTCAACGCTCGCATCGCGACTGCCGAATTGCGTGATTTTTTCAGACGCGCTGAACCATGCCTCGATGATCGAAGGCATGCGCCACAGCCGCGCCGAGTGCCACCGCTTCAAACACAGCGACCCGGCCGATCTCGATCGTCTGCTGAGCATGGTCGAACCCGGCCGGCCAAAGCTGGTCGCCTTTGAGAGCGTTTATTCGATGGACGGCGACATCGGCCCGATCGCCGAGATCCTCGACGTCTGCGAGAAGCACGGCGCGCTGTCATACATCGATGAAGTCCACGCTGTTGGCCTTTACGGTCCGCGCGGCGGCGGCATTGCCGAACGCGAAGGCCTGATGGACCGGATCGATGTGATCGAGGGCACACTTGGCAAGGCGTTCGGCGTGATGGGCGGCTATATCGCTGCGTCGAAGAACCTCTGCGATTTCGTCCGCAGCTTTGCCAGCGGATTCATCTTCTCCACCGCGCTGCCGCCAGCGATTGCTGCTGGTGCCTGCGCCAGCATCCGCCATCTGAAGGAAAGCCAGGTCGAGCGCGATCGCCACCAGGAGCGCGTCGCGCAGGTCCGCCGTCGTCTTGACGCCACCGGCATTCCAACGCTCGACAACCCTAGCCACATCATTCCGGTGATGGTGGGCGATGCGCACAAATGCAAAATGATCAGCGATTGGCTGCTTGAAAAGCATGGCATCTATGTTCAGCCGATCAACTATCCGACTGTACCGGTCGGCACCGAGCGGCTGCGGATTACCCCGTCGCCCGTACACACCGATGGTGATATCGATCGCCTGGTGACTGCGCTTTCCGAAATCTGGTCGCAGTGCGAACTCGCTCGCCGCGCTATGGCTGCCTGATCCACTTTAGAGCCGGGGTTGCTTTGGCATGAGCGACCCCGGTTACAGGCCCTATGAGCCGCAATTAACCCCACAGCGCATCGCCGACAGGATCTGGACTGTCGATGGACCGGAAGTCGCCTATCGATTTGCCGGACTGACGCTCCCCTGCCCCACCCGCATGACGATCGTTCAACTGGCCGATGGCCAGCTGTGGCTGCACTCACCGACCGCCTATACAGGCGCGCTCGGCGAGCAGGTGGCAGCGCTTGGAACGGTGGCGTGGATCGTCGCCCCCAATAGCTTTCATTATTGCCACATCGCTGCCTGGGCAGCTGCTTTTCCCGAGGCCGCATGTCATGTCTCCCCCGACCTTGCGCCAAAGCTGACAGTCACGCTGCCGGCGCACAGCCTGCTCGACGATACTGCGCCCATGGCCTGGGCAAGCGAGATCGACCAGCTTCTGGTACGGGCAGGCAGCTTTACAGAGGCCGTATTCTTCCATCGCCACGCGCGAACATTGATCGTCACTGATCTGATGCAGAATTTTGAAGCGAGCCGGATCGGCAGGCGCTTCAACCGACTCGTCCTCCAAATCGGCGGCGCAACCGGGCCGCGCGGGACCACATCGATGGATGTCCGCCACGCGGCTCGGAAGCATCATGCTGTGATCCGCGCGGCAGCCGTCCAGATGGCGGCCTGGAACCCGGCTCGGATCATCCTGTCACACGGCAAATGCTATGATCATAATGTCCAAGAGGAGCTGGCTACTGCCTTTGCCTGGGCAAGAAGCCGATAGCGGAAGGTCCAGGCTTTCTTTAGCCCGCAACCGGATCAAACGCGTTCCCCATAAACAAAACGCCCTGCCTATCTGATCGATAGGCAGGGCGTTTTCGTCATTCAATTATCCCAGCTGAGACCAGCCACCCGAAATGGCGCGCGGATCACCGCGCGCCGCTATCGATTACTGCGCTGCGGTGGGCAGCGCCGTATTGCCATCCGCGGCCGCCACTGGCGTCGCTTCGGTCGGTTCGGTTGCTGGCGCTGCCGGCATCGCCATTGGTGCCCCTGTCAGCGCTGGGTAGTCCGCGATCATGCTGACACCACCCAGTGGCTTGGCCAGGCCCTGATGGCACGTCGTACAGTTGGTCTTCAGCACATCACCATAAGGCCCCTTGCGATTGGCAGGGAAGACCGAGGCGAGCGAGGAGATGTACTTGTTGTTGATCTCACCAACCATCCGGATGCCGTACCAAGCACCAACACGCTGCGGCCGGCTATTGCTCCAGCTCGAGAACGAGTCAGTGTTATGGCAATAGGTGCAGTTGACATTCAACGCCGATGACATGTGCATCATCAACGCATAGGTTTTTTCGGTCCGGGCAATCGATGCGCCCGGTGTACCGCCCCGCAACGCCGCTGCGGACTGCACGCGGATGTTGTTCTTGGCACCCAGATAGGTGGTGAAGGGATCATAAGGCAGTGAGCTGAATGCATTGGCGTCAACCGGCTTGCCCTGACCGTGGCGATTGCTCATCGACCGCGTCGAACCTTCCGGTGCGTCTGCTCTGGCCCACACATTCTTTGGCACCGCATTGCCGCGGTGGCACGTATAGCACGTGACGCCGGTTTCCTTGACGTGCGGTTTCCAGTTCGCATTGATGTTGATCGTCATCTGCAACATTTTGCGGGCGACGACCTTGGTATAGACCTCGTCCGAAGCCATGTTGTTCGGGTTGTGGCAATAGTTGCAACCAGCCTCTGGCGGCGCGACCCACTGGGTAATCGCCGCCATCAGATGGTTGAACCGTTCGGAGCTCACATTCCCCAAGACCTTGACGTTCTGGTAGGTTTCGCTGGCCAGCGGTCCGCCATCTTCCGGCAAATCATAGGGCGGTGCCGGGACGTCCTGCGGGGTAACCCGGCTGGCCTTGATGATCTGCGCACCACCGGTGCCCCGATATCCCGTCTGTTCGATCTTTTTCGGGCCGAATTCGCAGCCCGAAAGGACCAGCATGAGCGATCCAGCAAGGACCGATTTGGTTATGGTGGCGACGCGGATCATTGCGGTGCTCCCGGCAAAGTTGCTGGATCGATGACCCCGGTGCTGGGATAGGATGGCGCATAGCCATTCTGTTGGGCCCAGAGATACCAGTTATCAACAACGGTGCCCGTCAGCAGGATGCCGATACCGCCCGTGAGCGTCGTCAGCACCGCAAACCACCAGGCCCAGCGGTGGATCGATTCCATCGTGGCGTTGAACCCCATCGTCCAGCGCCAGAAGAGCGCTGCGCGTTCGGATGCTGTACCACGATCGGTAATTTGCTCGATTTCGCGTTCACCGCCATACCGACCAACGGCCAGGATGGTGGCGCCGTGCATCGCGAACAGAAGCGTCGACCCGTAGAGGAAGGCGATCGAGAGCGCGTGGAACGGATTGTAGAAGAGGTTGCCGTAGCGGATCGAGAATGCGGCAGTCCAATCAAGATGCGGGAAGATGCCGTAAGGCACTGCTTCTGACCAGCTGCCCATCAGCATCGGCCGGATAAAGCCAAGGACGAGCATCAGCCAGATCGCGCTGAGGAACGCCCAGGACACATGCGTGCCCATGCCCAATGCCAGTGCCCGGCGATAGGTGCGTGCCCACCAGAGCAATACCGATGCCGAGAAGAACAGACCGGTCAGGATGAACCAGCCGCCTTCATGCAGCGGCACGAATGGAGAGAAGCCATATTTTGGTGCCGGCGGTTCGAGCGACAGCCAGAACAGCTGGCGGACGAACTGGATCGGGTTCCAACCAACCGAGGCCAGCATGTTGAGCCCGATGATCTCAAAGGCAATCAACCCCAGGACCAGCGAGATCGACCCGAGCCAGCCCAGGTAGATCGGGCCGATCTGCGCGTTGCCGATCTTGCCCAGCCAGTAGAAGAAGCCACCGGCATTCGTGCGGGTTTCGTGCGGATCATTTGTCGGCGGCCCCATTTCGGGGGCAGCGCGCAGCTGAACCTGTGTAAAGATATTTTGATAGGTCGCCATGTTGCGCGCTCCTTAAGCCCAGATCGGCAGGTTGAGCCACCACGTCCACCATTCAGGCCAGCCGCGCGTCCAAAGCGGGCCGCTGATGATAATGCAGATGGCGCTCCAGAAGCCCGCCGAAAGCGCGAGAAACAAGCCGACACGGTGAATGCCGAGCGTGCCGACCGAGTAACCGATCGTATCGCGGAAAAAGGCGTCTTCATATTCGGGCGACTTTACGTCTTCGCCCTTTTGCGGGTTCACCGCGGACAGCACCAGGCCACCATGAAGCGCGAGTGCGAGCGTCGTCGTGAAGAAGAAGCTCACGGCGATCATGTGCGCCGGATTGTAATGGAAATGGAGATACTGGTAGCCGGTGTTCGACACCCAATCGAGATGGCTGAAGATTCCGTACGGAAAGCCATGCCCCCAGGCGCCCAGCAGCATCGGCCGGATGACGACCAGACTGACATAAGCGAAGATCGCAAAGCCGAAAGCGATCGGGACGTGATATCCCATCCCCAGCTTTCGGCAGATCTCCACCTCGCGCAATGCCCAGGAGACGAACGCACCGATCGCGCAGATCGTGATAATCTGCCACAAACCGCCTGCCTTCAACGGCGCCAGGCTCAGCCCGTAACTCAGGTCAGGTGGCGCGATGCTGATCAACCACGGGTTCCATGTTGGACCCAGGGATGCGCCGTACAGGATCAGTGCAGTACCAAGACTGGCGAAGAACGCCGTCGTGACGCCGAAAAAACCGACATAGAAAGGGCCGATCCAAAAATCGAAAAGGTCCCCGCCAACCAGCGTGCCTCCCCTTACGCGATATTTCCGCTCAAAGCTCAAGAGTGCCATGGAACAGCTCCTTCACCCGTCGGTATGCGGCGGGATGGCATGAATTAGGTGGTCGAGGACTGGACGGACCTGGGCGCTTTTTACGCCAATCAGGTCACGTCCGCCTCGACTGTCAACAACGTGACAAACGAGTTGTCACTGCAGGTCTGATCAGGACGCCGGCGCTGCCGGAGTCACTGCCGCTGCAGCTGCAGCTGCAGGCGGATTGGGTGCTTCGAGCCAATTGTAGCGATTGGTGCTCAGCAGGATGAAGTGAATCAGGATCGCGAGCGTGAACAGAAACACTGCCAGCGCTGTCAGGACCCTGCGCGGATCAAAAGTTACCCACATTCTCCACATGGCATAGTCTCCTTTTTATACGTTGGCCGAGTGGATCGGCGCTTCAACCGGCACCACGAGCGCTGCGGTGGCTTCATAGCCAGCCGTGCCCGGGAACCATGGCCGCCACTGCCAAACGAGGAAGTGGGCAATGATGGCCACAATGGTGAAGAACCCCATGCTGACCACGAACAGCTTGTGGAATTCCTTCGCTTCGTCGGGCGTCAGGTAGGTGCCCGGCCCCAGTCTTTCGTCGCTCATTTCGTTCGTTCCTTCATCTTCGTTCGACCCGACGAGATCAGGCGCGCGGCACGCGTCCCCCGGCGGCATCCACGCAGCGCGAAGCACCACGAAGATTGGTTGACCCGCATCACGCGGGAATGACTGGGCAAGGCGATCATGCACCCCTGCTTTCGGTAATCGCGAGCGCCAGGCGCTCGGCGGTAACTTTGGCTTCGCCCGCGCGGCGTGCACCGCGTTCGGCGGCATCGCGGATGCGCTTGGCGGCGGAAATGCGGACCAGTACCGGTTCGCGCTCGACGACCGCGTCGAGCTCGACCTTGGCTTCATCTTCCCACATCAGCTCGCGTTCCATTCGCGCCGGCGTCGCTTCGACCTGGTCGAGTTGGGCGGCGAGTGGGATGATGTTGAACAGCGCATCGAACAGCGCGTTGCACACTTCCTGGATGAGGTAGGTCGCGCCCGCATAGCCCATGTACGGCGTACCGGTATGACGGCGGATTGCAGCGCCTGGGAACGATACAGGCACGTAAATGCTGCGTGCGCCCGTCTCCGCCAGGTACATCCGCTCATTATAGCTGCCGAACATGATCAGCGGCGGATTGGTACGGATCGATTCAAGCACGGCGGCATTATCGGGCTTCACCCCGGCGGTGCGGCGATAGGAGAAGTTGCAGGGCAACCCCATGTCGTTTTCGAGGAAATTGCGGATGCCGCGTTCGTAGGTTTCCGTTGCGACCACCGCAAAGCTGGCCGTCGCAAAGAAATCCTGCGTCACTGACCGCCACAAATCCCAGAGCGGCTTAATGGTGGTGTGCTTTTCCTGCTCGATAAACGGCTCTGGATCGAGACCGGTCAACTCACCCAGCTTGCGCAGGAACAGGGTCGTGCTTTCCAGCCCGATCGGCGCCTGCAGATAGGGGCGCTCAAGCGCCTCGCACAGACCGCGACCGAATTCGCGGTACATGCACACATTCACATGCGCGTTGGCGAGTTTCTTGACGTCCGCCAAGTGACTACCGAGCGGGAAGACCATATTGATCTGCGCGCCAATCCCTTCGATCAATCGACGGATTTCGGCGAGGTCGGACGGCATGTTAAAGGTGCCGTACATTGGCCCGATGATGTTGACGCGTGGCTTCTCACCTTCGCGCAGTTCCTTCAGGCTCGGCACCTTTTTCGGCCCGAATTGCGTCCACAGCCAGGTCAGGGCGCGGTCGCCCGATTGCCACTGATCCTCGTCGATCGTGCGCGGCAGGAAGCGTTGGATGTTGGTGCCCTCGGGCGTCACACCGCCGCCGATCATCTCGGCAATCGACCCCGTCACCACCACTGCGGGCAGATCAGGATCGAGCGTTTTCCAAGCGCGCTTCATCGCGCCCTCGGTGCCGTCGCGGCCAAGCTCTTGCTCGCCAAGGCCAGTGACAACGATCGGCAGCTCGTGTGGGGGAAGTCCATCGGTGTAATGCAACACCGAGGTGACAGGCAGATTCTCGCAGCCCACCGGGCCATCGATGATGACCTGAAGTCCCTTGATCGCGGTGAACGCATAAACCGCGCCCCAGTAACCGCCTGCGCGGTCATGATCGAGAACAAGCGTCATGTGCCGATATGCTCCTCGGCCTTCGCGGCCGCGATGCGCTTGGCAGCGAATTTCGCCTTGAAATCGGGGCGATCCTCTGGGGTTTTTTCCCAAATGCCGGCGGTGTGACCCGTGCCGACGCCGTCGAAGAACGCGCTCATCTTGTCCATCCGCGCCTGATTCGCCATCGCGGCGTTGACGACCATCGCCAGGCTGCCTGCCCCCGCGGGCCCCATGAGCGGCCGCGCGGAAATCAGGTTGGTAAAGTAAAGCGAGGGGATCGATTTCTGCTTCGCGTGCTGGACGACGGGCGTTGTGCCGATCGCGAGATCGGGCCCATATTCGTGGATCGCCGCAATGTCCTGCTCAAGGCTGGCGCGGTATTGAACGCGGCAGCCATGCGCCTCCAGCCATTCGCGGTCCGGGTCCGACCAGCGGGTGCGGGGGCAGGCCGTGCCGACATAGGGCACGTCGGCGCCGCTTTCAATCAACAGTCGCGCAACGAGCAATTCGCTGCCCTCATAGCCCGAAACGGTTATCCGACCCTTGATCGGGCGCGCGGCGAGCGCACCGGTAATCGCGGGCAGGAACTTGTTCTTGGAGGCGTCGATCTTGTCCTGCGCGATGCCGCAAGCTGCCCCGATCGCGTCGAGCCACGCCGCAGTGCCATCACGCCCAACCGGGGCGGAACCAACGACCGAGCGCCCCGCCGCTTCGAATTCACGCACGCTGGCAGTGTAGAAGGGGTGGATGGCCGCAACGACGGCGCAGTCGAGTGCCGAATAGAGTTCGCGCCATTCACGCGTCGGTACGACCGGGCCTGCCGCAAGGCCCAGCGGCTCCAGCATAATGCCGATGCCTGGCGGGTCGGCCGGGAACATCTCGCCAAGGAGAGTCACCGTCGGCCGGTCCGGTCGTTCTTTGGGCGCGGCAACGGGGCCAAGCTCGGCCTCCTTGCGCGCATAGTTGAGCATTGCGCCTGCCAGCACATCCTTCGCTTCGGCATGCGTCGGTACGCCGAAGCCGGGGACGTCGATGCCAATCACGCGGACGCCGTTGATCTGGTCAGGCAGCAATTGCAGCGGCACGCCTGAAGCAGTCGGCACGCAGAGATTGGTGACGATAATCGTGTCGTACAGCGCGGGGTCGGCGAGATCGTGGACCGCGTCGCGGATGTCCTCGAACAACTTGCCAGTGACGAGCGTCTCCGACGAAAAGGGCACATAGCCGACGGTGCGGCGTGCGCCATAGAAGTGCGACGTGAAGGTCAGGCCGTATACGCAGCAGGCCGAACCCGAGAGGACGGTCGCTGTGCGGCGCATCCGCAGGCCTACCCGCAGCGATCCGAAGGCAGGGCACATCGATTGGGGCTGATCATGCGGGCCCTTGGGATAGTCCGCCGCATAACGCTCTAGAATTTCCGATTTACCAGCCTTGGAGGCTGCCTCATGCATCGTCTCGGCACCCGCATGGCAGCCAGCGCCCTGCGCTTCGGGAGCGCTGAGGTCGATGCGATCAGTCTCGCGGGAAGGGTTTTCCAGATCCATCGATCAAACCGTGTCGTAAACGATTTCAAGGGAGGGCTTCACGACGAAGTCGACGCCGCGCATATCGGCCTGGGTTGCAGGCTTGAGCGTGAAATCGGCCCCCGTCACATCGGCGCTGAACAGGTTCAGCAACCCATCCTGATCGAGCGGCGCAGGGCGGAGCGGTGGCGCTTCGGCGACATTGATCGCGAGTTCTTCGAACAGGCTTGCCCATTGGCCACCGGGCTTGCCGATAATCTGATAATTGGCGCTCTTTTTGCGGATATCCTCGTTTGCCGGGATTGCGCAGAGCACGGGAATGCCCACCGCTTCGGCAAACGCATTCGCTTCGCCCGTGCCGTCATCCTTGTTGAGGATCATGCCCGCCACGCCGACATTGCCGCCCATTTTGCGGAAATATTCGACCGCCTTGCAGACGTTGTTGGCAACATAGAGTGACTGGAGATCGTTTGACGCGACGACGATCACCTTCTGGCACATGTCCCGCGCAATCGGCAGGCCGAAGCCGCCGCACACCACGTCACCCAGGAAATCGAGCAGGACGTAATCGAAGCCCCATTCATGGAAGCCAAGCTTTTCAAGCGTTTCGAAACCGTGGATGATCCCGCGACCGCCGCAGCCGCGACCGACTTCGGGCCCGCCCAACTCCATCGCGAAAACACCATCGCGCTGGAAGCAGACATCCTCGATGCCGATTTCTTCGCCCGCCAGCTTCTTCTTCGAACTCGTCTCTATGATCGTCGGGGTCGATTTGCCGCCGAACAACAAGCTGGTCGTATCGCTTTTCGGGTCACAACCAATCAGCAGAACGCGCTTGCCCTGCTGCGCCATCATGTAGCTCAGATTGGCGAGGGCGAAGGACTTGCCCGATCCACCCTTACCATAGATCGCAATGATCTGAGTTTCCTTGGTCACTTCACCGGTATGAACCGGATCGGGCTCCTGCGACGCTTCATTGCGCAGGGCATCGACATCAAGCATCGTCATTCGCTTCTCCAGTCGAGAACCATTTTCAGGCATTCCGGGTCGCCAAAGGCGGCGGGATAGGCTTCAACGGCCTCACCAGCTGGCCGCACATGGCTCACCAGACCCTTCAAGCTCAGTGCACCGCCATCGACCAACGCCGCGGTCGCCCGCAGATCCTCGATGACAAACTCGGTTGATATCCGCAGCCGCGCTTCACGCATGAAGGCGGGCGGAAAGGAAAAAGTCAGCTTGTCGTAGAAGCCCGCGAGCACCACCTCACCACCCTTGGCAAGCCGACCGATCAGTGTGTCCAGGATGCTCCCGGCACCGCTGGCATCACAGATCGTCTTATAGTCTTTGCGATCATCTTCCGATGGATCGATCACCCGGTAGCCGAAGTCACCCACCCGGCGCGCGGCGGCGGTTTCCCACACCGTCGGTGGCGGCGCACCGACCGCGACGACAATCCGTGCGATCAAGCGGCCCAATATGCCGTGACCGACAATCAGATCGGGCGCCTGCCCACCGACGATCGCGTGATAGGCGGTGGCAGCAAGCGCAATCAGAATGCCCGCTTCGCCCAGCGATTCGTCGACCGGCATGGCGCGGGCCGCAGGCAGGATCACCCGCCGTGCCGTCCCGCCGAAAAGCCCGCGTGCATGGGTGTAGCAATTGGCCCCCGGGACAAAAACCCACTCACCGATTCGCGAATGCGCCTCAGCCCCTGCGTCGACGACGCGGCCAACCGATTCGTATCCCGGCACCAGCGGATAGCCCATGCCCGGGAAAGCCGGCATCCGGCCCGACCATAGCAGTTTTTCGGTACCCGCGCTGATCCCGCTCCAGGCGACTTCCACGAGTAAATCGCCCGGTGCCATCGGATTCAGCGCCATGGAACGCAGTGATAGCGTTTCCGGAGCTTCCAAAATGACGGCCAGCGTTTCCAACGTGCACTCCCCCGGCGATCCCAATGCTTGACGGGATTCTTCGCCTCTTGTGTCATCCTATATGGACACTTTTTATTGTCAACTGTTCTGGACGCTTTGCCGTCAAGCTTCAGCCACAATCGCACTCACCGTCAGCGGCAAGGGTGTCGGGACGCGCTTGGTAGCGCTGAACCCGGCCGCCTTCAGCATCGATGCGATCTCTTTCATGCTGCGCGGCCGGCCTGACCCCATCGCCCAGAGATACATGCCGAAATAGCCGTCGCCAGCGGACTCCGCGCCCGGCGTTTCGGCCATAGGTTCAGCGATCAGCAGACGTCCGCCAGGCGGCAGCGCCGCGCGAATGTTGCGCAGCAATTGCAGTGCCGGTGCATCGTCATGATCGTGCAGCACGCGGATCAAAGTGATCAGATCATGCCCTCCGGGCAGCGCATCATCGAGGAAGTTGCCACCGTGAATCGTCACGCGCGGCCCATATCCCGCGGCATCCAGTGCGATGCGGGCGCGCTCGCCCACGGCTGGCAGATCGAACAGCCCAAGCGTGATCGCCGGCACCCGCGCGGCAACAGCGGCGATGAATGCCCCCTGCCCGCCGCCCACATCGAGCATCCGGCGGTGCCGCGTAAAATCATAGCTGTCGATCACATGAGTCGCGATCAGCGGCTGCGATGCCGCCATCAGCCCGGAATAGGCGGCAACCTCATGCCCCTCCCCCTGCCCAACCGATTCGGCATAGGTCCAGTAATTGGACAGCTGGCCACCCCCCGCCCCGCGCCGCAGCAGTGCCACCGGATCGGCGAGATCAGCATAAAGCAGCCGGTGATGCGCCACCATTTCGGCAATGCCGCGGTTGCCGCGCAGTGCTGCGCCGTCCCCACCCAGTGCCCATCGCTCCGCGCCGAGTCGCTCGACCAGCCCGATCGAGGCAGCGGCGCGCAGCAATCGGTCGGCAGCCTCGCGCGGCATGTCGATCTGCACGGCGATATCGTCCAGATCGCGCGCGCCATCGGCCAGCAGGTCGAGCAGTTTCACCTCGATGCACGCCGCAATCACCTGCGAATAGGTGAAGCCCGCGACCAGATTGAACATCGTGCGCGCCTTGCTGCGCACGATCGGTCGAGTAAGAAAAAAGCGAGCCGCAAAATGCTGAAAACCCGGATCGGCAAGCACCCGGTTGCGCGCGGCGACCCAGCGTTCCCGCCAAGAGCTATTGTCTTTGGTTGTGGACGGTTTCATATGTCCAATTAGTTGGACGGTTGAGCAGGGGGCGTCAATTGCCATCGACTTGCTCAACGCTCGAAAGGCCGGAATGCAGCGCGAAAAGGTAATCGTCATCGGGGCCGGCGTGGGAGGGTTGACCAGTGCAGCCCTGCTCTCTGCGCGCGGCTTGGATGTGACGGTCATCGAAGCGGCGAATGCTCCGGGCGGCAAGATGCGCCAGGTCGATTCGGGTGGTGCACTAGTAGACGGTGGTCCAACCGTATTCACCATGCGTGAGGTGTTCGAAGAAATTTTCGATCGCTGCGGCGCGTCGCTCGACGATCACGTCAAGCTTACCCCCAGCACCACGCTAGCGCGCCATGCCTGGGGTGATGATCGGCTCGATCTCTTCGCCGATCGCGCTAAAAGCGAAGCAGCAATCGCTGAATTCGCCGGTGCCGATGCAGCGGATGGCTATCGCCGGTTCTGTGCGGAAGCGAAGCAAATCTTCACCTCGCTGCAAAAGCCCTTCCTGCGCAGCCAGCGCGCAGGCCCGGTGCGGCTGGCCTGGGAAATGGGCAAGGCCAACCCCGCTGACCTTCTCACCACCCGCCCCTTCCAGACCTTATGGGGCGCGCTTGGTGATTATTTCGCTGATCCGCGTCTGCGCCAGCTGTTCGGGCGCTATTCGACCTATTGCGGCTCCTCCCCCTTTCAATGCCCCGGCACATTGATGCTGATTGCACATGTCGAGGCGCGCGGTGTTTGGCTGGTCGATGGGGGGATGCACGCGCTTGCCCGCGGGCTGGAAGCAATCGGCAAGGCCAATGGCGCGCGCTATCGCTATGGCGAGCCCGTCCGCGAGATTTTGGTCGAACAGGGTCACGCTGCGGGCGTGGTCCTCGCCAGTGGCGAGCGCCTGACCGCGCCGACGATCATCTGCAACGCCGATCCGGCGGCGATTGCCGAGGGACGGTTCGGAGCAGCGGTGAGCAGCGCTGTGGCGGGCATGACCCCGTCTGAGCGATCGTTCGGCGCCATGGTGTGGACCGCCCACACCACCACCAGCGGCTTTCCGCTGGCACACCATAATGTGTTTTTTTCCAACGATTACGAAGCCGAGTTCGTCGATCTGGCGGCCGGCCGCCTGCCCTCCGTTCCCACCGTCTATATCTGCGCGCAGGACCGCGACGATCGCGGCGTGGGGCCGGACGGGCGCGAACGCCTGCAAATTCTCGTCAATGCCCCCGCCAATGGCGACGGGCCCGGATTTACCGAAGCGGAGATCAATCAATGCCAATCGCGGATGCTGCAGATTACGGAGCGAGCGGGCCTTACGCTGGAGCTTCCGCCATCGGCAACGGTGCTGTCGACTCCGGCAACGTTCGAGAGCCTGTTTCCCTCGACGGGTGGAGCCCTTTATGGACGGGCCTCGCACGGATGGGCGGCGTCCTTCCGCCGGCAGGGCGCCCGGACAGCGATCCCTGGTATCTATTGCGCGGGCGGGAGCACCCACCCGGGCGCCGGCGTGCCGATGGCAGCCCTCAGCGGCGGATTAGCCGTCGATATCCTGCTCAAGGACCTCGCTTCGACGTCGAAGTCGATGCGCAGGGCTATGCCTGGTGGTACATCGACGCCTGCAGCGACGACGGCCGCTTCGGTCTGACCATCATCGCTTTCATCGGCAGCGTCTTTTCACCCTATTACAAGCTCAGCGGCCGCCACAGCCCGGCCAATCACTGTTCGATCAACGTGTCGATGAACGGCCCGCGCGGCAATGCGTGGGCGATGACCGAACGCCCCTGGCACCGCGTCCGCCGCGATGCGGACAACTTCATCGTCGGACCTAGCGGGCTGCATTGGGACGGCAATTCGCTGCTCATCGACATCAACGAAACATCGGCACCGCTTCCCTATCCGGTGCGCGGGCAGGTGCGCGTCTATCCCGACATGATCGGGACGACCGGTTTCCACCTCGACAATGCCGGCAAGCATCGCTGGCATCCCGTGGCCCCGCGCGCGCGCGTGGAAGTGACGATGAACAATCCCGAAATCAGCTGGAACGGCAGCGGCTATTTCGATTCGAACTTCGGTGAGGAAGCGCTGGAGGAAGGCTTCAACGACTGGCACTGGTCGCGCGCGCACCTGAAGAACGATGTCGCGGTGCTGTACGAAGGCACGCGCCGTGACGGCACCCCGTTTGATCTCGCATTGAAGATGGATCGTCAGGGCCGTTGGCATGATGTGATGCAACCGCCTGCCGCCAAGCTGCCGCGATCGGGCTGGCTGGTCGATCGGCTGACCCGCGCCGATGCCGATTTCCGGCCAAAGGTGACCAAGACGTGGGTCGATGCGCCCTTTTATGCGCGCTCTGCCCTTTCAACGCGGCTATTCGGAGAAGACGTGCACGCGGTGCATGAAAGCCTGTCGCTGGGGCGGTTCCGCTCGCCGATCGTGCAGGCAATGCTGCCCTTCAGGATGCCCCGCGCGATCCTTTGAGGCGATTGCCTTATTGCTGCGAGTCGCTCGGGGCGCTGTTCGCGGCGCGCTCCCGCGCAGCTTTGTCGCGGGCGATCGAGCGGCCAGTCGACCAATATTGGTAGACCAGGAAGACTAGCGTCAGCCCCAGCACCAGGCCCATTTCGAGTAATCCGATATTGTCGCCGATCATGCTGCCATCACCCCTATTGCCCGCGCAAACCCGATGATCCGATCAGCGATCGCCCCCGGCTGCTCTTCATGCGCCAGATGCCCCAATCCCGGCAAGCTGATGATCTGTGCGCCGGTCACCTGTGCAACGGCAGCCTGAGCGCTCGCCAGCGGGATCGCCGCATCGTCATCGCCATGCACCAGCAGCAACGGCACCGACAGGCGCGGCAAATCGCGCGCCAGCGACTCGAGGTCCCAGTCGGCCATCATGGTAATCGCTCCCGCGCAATGGGCGGGCGTGGCGAACAGCCGACCATAGAAGTCAGCCCCCGCTGCATCGATCTTTGACCCCGTGCTGCGCGCGAGGAACCGCCCCGCCTCACCGCGCTGGCGGGCGATGCCGGCGAAGATGTGCGGCGCAAAAGGGTTGACGAACAGCATCCGGGCAAGCGTGGGAAACATCTTGGCGGCAAGCCCGGGAAAAGGCTGAAGCGCAGCATTCAGGCCGATTACCCCCGTCGGCGCTACAAGCCCGTCGAGTACCATCCGCGCCGCGATTGCCGCCCCCGCGGAATGGCCAATGATGAGCGCAGGCTCGAGTTGCAGTTCGGCAAGCAACGCACCCGCCGCCCGCGCCATCGCGCCCATCGACAAGCCACCCAGGGGTCGACCGACAGTGAAGCCATGCCCTGGCATATCGGGAGCCACAACGGTGAAATGCGCCGCCAGCAACGGCATCAGTTCACGCCAGCTATGGGTTGCCGCGCCGGTGCCGTGGATCAGCAGGATCACCGGCCCGCTGCCCATCACCTGGACATGCCATTTGACCCGGTCGGTCGTGACGAACCGGCTCTGCGCCCGGTTGGGCCAGTCACGCCCCTCGACATCCCAGCGCGCGCGATCAGTCAGCATGTTGCGCTCCCTTGACGGCGGCGTGCATCGCCCGGGCATCGGCGCGAGGCAAGGGCAGATAGCGCGCGCCCATGATTGCGGCGAGCTTTGCACCCTCGGGCCGGGGGCGCGGCGAGATATCGACGAACGCGCTGCCGATGCCTGACAGGCCGATCGCCTTGGCGGCGGCTTCGGCATCATCCTCGGCGGCCTGACGAACCATCGTGCCCTTGGCGCAGATATTGGCGCGGCCGTCGGTGAGGATCACCAAAAACGGCGTGCGCCCGCGCTTGCGTGCCGCTTCGGCGAGTTCACGCGCGGCATTCAGGCCCGAAGCGAGCGGCGTGCCACCACCACCGGGCAAGGCCCCGAGCGACTTGCGCGCGCGCGCCAGCGAGCGAGTCGGCGGCAAAATCAATTCCGCCACCGTCCCGCGAAATGCCACTAGCGCCACCTGCGCGCGCTTCACATAGGCCTCCGCCAGCAACAGCTCGACCGCGCCCTTCGCCTCGGCAAGCCGCGCCAGCGCCGATGATCCCGACGCGTCGACGGCGAAGATCGTCGTCGCCTCCATCTTTTTTTCGAACCGGCGGATTCGCAGATCGTCGCGGCGGATGTTGACCCGGCCAGCCTCTGCGCCGCGCACGCGCTGCCAGGGCGCCGCCGATCGCAGCGTATCAATCAGGCTGAGCCGAAGCCCGCCGCGCGGGATGCCGGCACGCACCCCGACCGGGCGACCACGCGTGGCGGACTTCTGCTTCGCGCCCTTGCCCTGCCCCCGCCCCTGTGGTCCGCGCCGCTGCCCGCCTGCCGCAATCTGCGCGAGCACGTCCTTCGGCAGCGAGGCGAGCACGGCTTCGAGCACCACATCCTCCAGCGGCTGCGGATCGCCGCTTTCCTGCTCGCTCGTTTCCGACTCGGGCGGCGGTGGTGGTGGCGGTTCGGGCGCTTCGCCCTCGGGTTCGGCCTCGGGCGGCGCAGGCATCCGTGTGGCCCGCGGGCCGAGCACCAGCCGTGCAGCGATCATCACGTCATCCTCGGTAATGACGGAACGACCCGCCAGTATTGCTGCCGCGCGCGCTGCACGCAGCGCGAAGATTGGTGCACGCGCCGAATCGATTCCCAGCGCCAACGTGGTGGCGGCGATCGCCTCGAGAATATCAGAGGAAGGCGCAGCAGTGACGTCGCTACCGATTGGTGTCGGCGCCGAACCAGCATTGTCCGGATCAGCCCCAAGGGCTGTCCGCACGTCACCGAAATCAAACCAGAACGCCAACCGCTCGGCCAGCGCCACCGGCGGGCGCTCATCAAGCTCCACCCCGTCGTCGAGCAACACCACCGTGATGCGCGCTGGCGAGCGCAGCGCCATACCCTCGCGCTCGGCGATTACCTCTCCGGTATCGAGCGCAGCGGCAATCGGCGACGCAGTGCTGCTCGCCATTCGCTCGGCCATCGGCACGATCACCACGCCGCCATCGGCCTCTGCCAGCAAGCCTACCCGCGATACCGCCCGCCCGGTCGACAATGTCGCGCCCAAATCGAGCCCGCCCAACAGCCGCTCATCATCGATATGCGATGGCACCCGCCGCACCGGCACGCCCGCGCCGAGCCCTTCGACCAGCGCGGCGATCACGGCATCGCGTGCTTCGCCGCCGCCCCGCAGCACGAGCCCGCCAAGCGAGGGATCGATCGCGCATAGCCGCGCCGCCAGCAACGCATCCGACCAGATATCGGATTGCATGGGGGGCGGCATGTCGCCCGCTTCCGTCATGCCGCGAACATGGTTTCCATTGCGCGTTCGATCCGCGCGGTCGATCCGGTTTCGTCGAGCACGTTTCGGCGCAACCGGTGGCGCAGCGCCAGCGGCGCGACGCGCTTCAGATGCGTCTCGGTCACCTGCACATCGCCCTCCAGCGCCGCCAGCGCCCGCGCCGACCGCATCAGGGTCAATTCGCCGCGCAACCCATCCGCGCCCACCGCGATGCACAGTTCCGACGCCCGCGTCAGCACCGCATCCGGCACCACCACCTCGGCAAGCAATTCCTTGCCCTTGGCGATCCGCTTCAGCGTCTTGCGCTCGGCCTTCACCCATTCCTTGGCAAAGCTGTCGGGCGTGCGTTCATAAGCATCGCATCGCTTCAGGATTTCGACGCGCTGCTTCAGGTCCTGCGGGGTCCGCACCTCCACCGATAGCCCGAACCGATCGAGCAACTGCGGACGAAGCTCGCCCTCTTCGGGGTTACCGCTGCCGACAAGCACGAAGCGCGCCGCGTGTCGCACGATGTACAAAAAGCCGCGATGCGCGCGGGCGAGCAGCCCCGGCTCAAAGGCCTTCTCGCCGTGGCCAAGCGCCTTTTCGAGATCGAGCGCGCCCACGACGCGGTCCTCGGTCGCCCCCAGCGGCAGATCGACGAACGGTACTGGCGCACTCGCTTTGCCGGGTCGGTGCGTTTCGGGCGTCGGGCAAACCGCCTGGCCGGGTGCGCAGCCATAACGGCAGCCGGGAACAACCGGCATCGGCGGCAACAAGGCAGCCAGTGCACGCACCGCAGTCGATTTGCCGGTGCCGCGATCACCGAACACCATCACGCCCCCGATCCGCGCATCAATCGCGGCGATCAGCAGGGCTAATTTCATTTCGTCTTGGCCGACGATGGCGGAGAATGGGAAGGACGCTCGCATCCTTTGCGTGTACCAGTTGTTTGACACTCCACAAGACGGGCTAGGCGGAACAACATGGAAACACCCGTAATCGTGGGCATTGGCGGCGCCGTTTTCCTCGGGGCAGCTGGCGGGCTGATGACCCCGATCGGCCCTTGGTATCGCAACCTGAAAAAACCAAGTCTGCAGCCCCCCGATTGGCTGTTCGGCCCTGCCTGGACGATCATATTGGGGCTTGCCGCCTGGTCGGCGATCATTGCTTGGTATGCCGCCGACCAGAATTGGGAACGCAGCCGCGTGCTGTGCCTCTTTTCAACCAACGCAGTCTGCCATTTCTTATGGAGCCCGCTGTTCTTCCGCGCGCAGCGGCCCGATTGGGCGCTGGTGGAGGTCGTGTTCCTTTGGGTATCACTGGTGCTGCTGGTGGCGCTGATCTGGCCGATCTCGTCTTTCGCCAGCCTGTTGATCGTGCCTTATCTGCTCTGGGTCAGCTTTGCTGCCTGGCTTAACTGGGCGATCGTTCGGCTCAATAGGCCATTTGCCTAGCGCCTAAGGCGCAGGCGCCGTAGCGGGCGGCATTGCTGGAGCACCACCCTGGCCCTGTTGCTGGCTCATCATGATGAACTGATCGAGCAGCATCAGCCGTTCTTGAATCGCGGTGCGGTAACTCGCGCCGGGCGGCGAAAGCTCGAGCGAGCGCCGCCACCAGAACCGTGCATTTTGCAACTGGCCCGACTGAGCATAGCCGAGCCCCAGGAAAAAGGGCGGCCCGGGATGACGCGGTGCGATGAACATCGCCCGCCGGAATGCAAATAGCGCGGCTGGAGAAACATTGCCACCATCATGCTTGACGAGCACGCTGCCAAGTTCAGTCCAGAGCGGCACGCTTTTGGGAATACGGTCGATACCCCCCAATGTCACCTTGACGGCGGCGGCTGAATCATTGCTGCGGATCATCGCGTCAGCCGCTGTCTGGTACGCGGCATCCTGGGTAAAACGCCCGAAAAAGGCGCCCCGAAGTTCGACAATGTCGGCAGCCACATCAAGTTTCGAGATCTGGCCCTTGGCCGGGCTGGCAGGCAGGCTTGGCGATCCCTGCAGCGCATAACCGGCCGCGCCGAACACAAGCGCCGCAGCGCTCGACGTCCATAACACGCGCGGCACCCCTAGCCGCCAGAGCAGCGCGGCCGCCGCGAGAGCGATCCCGATCAGCATGGCCCAACCCATCAGACGCGCTTCCGTCGTTTGAAGCTGGCCCGCGCCAGCCATAAACCGATCACGATGAACGCAATCGGCGTGATCCATAACGGCAAAGTCGCGGCCGACAGGGGCGGATCATAAGTCACATAATCTCCATAGCGCGCAATCAGCCAATCACGTACCTGTTGCGGGCTTGATCCTTCGGAAATCTGGCGGCGCACCAGCGCGCGCATATCGCCTGCCATTTCGGCGTTACTGTCGGCAATCGACTGACCCTGACAGACAAGGCAGCGCAGCTCCAGCATCAGCTTTTGCGCCTCTGCCTCCTGCTTTGGATCGGGCAATTGGGTGTCGGAAAGCCGCGCTGGCGGGCGCGCCGAATCGGCGAATGCAGGGCCGGTCGACACCAGCATCAACAGCAGTGCGATCAACCAGCGCATCACGACGATTTGCCCATCGCTTCGAGAATCTTGGGCACATCCTCATCGCGGATTTCGCCGACATGCTGGAGAATGATCTTGCCCTGCCCGTCAATCACGAAGGTTTCCGGCACGCCCGCCGAGCCAAGCGCCAGTTGCACGGCACTTTCGGGATCATCGCCGATGCGTTCAAAGGGATCGCCGTAACGCGCCAAAAACCCTCGAATATCGTCAGGCCGATCGCGGATCGCGACGGCATCGATCGGTACGCCCATCGCGCGCAACCGCTCGAGCTGCCCTGCCTCTGCTGCGCACGGGATGCACCAGCTCGCGAACACATTCAGCAGGCGCGGCTTGCCTTGGCGAAACACGGCCGCGTCAAGGCCAGGCTTGCCCGGCAGCATCGGCGGCAAAGAAAATTCGGGTACCGGCCGACCAACCATTGCCGATCGCACTGTGCGATCAGCAGGCTTGATCAGCGCATAGCCCGCGACCACGAACAACCCCAGAAACACCACGAGGGGGACCCAGAGCAGCCCGCGCTTCACGCCCAGCTCTCCCGCAACGCCGTCTTGCGATCACGGCTGACACGACCGATCAACGACAACAGCCCCCCCAGCGCGATCATGCCGCCGCCCGCCCAGATCAGCGTGACAAATGGCTTCCACCACAGCCGCAACTGCCAGCGTCCGGCCTCATCAGGCTGGCCGAGCACGGTGTAGAGTTGACCGTCGAAAACCGTCGCGATCGCCGATTCGCTTGTTACCGTAACCGGGTTCGAAAAAAACCGTGATTCGGGCGTCATCGTGAACGCCGTGCCCCCATCGCGCTGCACCTTCAGCCGCGCCTCCAGCGCTGACCAGTTCGGCCCGGCGCGTGGGGTAATGCCCTCAAGCGTAATCGTGTACGGCCCCACCCGCTCGGGGACACCAACCGTGGCAGCGACCAGCGTCTGCTGCGTGAAGGCGGTTTCGGATGCCATGCCCGCCAGGCTGACGGCGATTCCCAAATGCGCGAGCACCATGCCATAAGTAAACAACGGCGTGCGGCGCAGGTTGCGCTTCCACAACGGAGCAAGGCTCGCCACGGCAAGACCACCGGCAAGGCACAGGCCCAGGATCGGCAGAATACCGGCATTGGCGGCGAAGACGACTAGCGCGAGCAGGGCCACAACCGTCACCGCGATTGGCAGCAGCATCCGGCGCGTGATGGCCCCTGCCTCATCCCGCCGCCAGCGCACCAGCGGCCCGACGGCCATGATCATCACCAGCGCCAGCGCAACCGGACCTGCAGCCTTGTTGAAGAATGGAGGGCCGATCGACAGCTGCAGCCCGAACAGCCCAGCCGCGACGATCGGATAGAGCGTGCCGATCAGCACGATGCCAAGGATCACAGAAAGCAGCAAATTATTGGCCACCAACGCGCCTTCGCGGCTGACAAATTCAAACGTATTGCCCGCCCGGATCGTACTCACGCGGAGTGCAAACAGCGCAAGGGCACCACCGATATACAGCGCCAGCAACGCCAGAATGAAACTGCCGCGTTCAGGATCGACGGCGAAAGCGTGCACGCTGGTCAGGATGCCCGATCGCACCAGGAACGTGCCGATCATTGACATCGAGAACGCCACCACGGCGAGCATGATCGTCCAGGCACGCAGACCGTCGCGCGTTGCCAGCACCGTTACCGAATGGAGCAGCGCGGTCGCTGCAAGCCATGGCATCAGCGACGCGTTTTCAACCGGATCCCAAAACCACCAACCGCCCCAGCCAAGCTCGTAATAGGCCCAGTAACTGCCCGCGGTAATGCCCAGCGTCAGGAAAATCCAAGCGCCAAGCACCCAGGGCCGCATTGCCCGCGCAAAGGCGGGGCCAACATCGCGCGTCACCATCGCACCGACCGCGAAGGAGAACGCCACCGAAATGCCGACATAGCCGATGTAAAGCGTGGGCGGATGGAAGGCGAGGCCAGGATCCTGCAGCAACGGATTGAGACCATTGCCGTCGACCGGCGCGGGGTTGAGCCGCGCAAACGGGTTCGACGAGAAGAGCAGGAAGCCATAAAAACCGAGCGCGATCAAAGCCTGCGCGCCAAGCGTTGCGATCAACGTCGACAGCTGCAAACGGCGCTCGAGAATAGCCACCGCGCCCCCGGCCATCCCCAGAATGGTCACCCAGAGCAGCATCGATCCTTCATGATTGCCCCACGCGCCAGCGATCTTGTAAATCAGCGGCTTGGCGGAATGGCTGTTCTGCGCGACCAGCAGCACCGACATGTCGGACTGGATAAACAGCCACATCAGCACGGCAAGCGCGCCCATCACGACCAGGCCCTGCACCACCGCGACCGGGCGGACAGCCTTCATGACATCGGGATCACCCCGGGCGACGCCAAGCGCAGCCAACGCAAATTGCAAGGCCGCGAGCGCGGCAGCGATCCAGAGTGCGGCGAGCCCCGCTTCGGCAATCATTGTGGTGATGTTTTCCCGGATGGCATCTTGGTCGGCATGTTGGCCGCCATCTTGCCCGCCATTTCGGGGGGCATGTAGCGCTCGTCATGCTTGGCGAGCAGATTATCGGCGACGAAGCTGCCATCGGGCTGGAATTCGCCCTCTGCGACCACGCCCGATTTTTCTTTGAACAGATCGGGCGTGATGCCGCTGAACGTCACAGGCACGGTCGCCTTACCATCAGTGACGACGAATTTGATCGTCACGCCGTCCGCCTGTTTCTTGATCGATCCGCCCTCGACCATCCCGCCCAGCCGTACCGCGCGCCCCAGCGGCAGGCCCTGCTTGGCGACATCGCCCGGTGCATAGAAAAACGCCGCTTGGTCCTTCAGCGCGGATAGCGCCAACCCGCTTGCGCCTGCAATTGCGACAATGGCGAGGACGGCCAGGGTCAACCGGTGATGCTTCGCTTTCATTTACTGCCCTTTTCGGCGGCGCGCATCGCCAGATAGCTGACCAGCGCAATACCAGCGGAAGTGACCAGCGTGATCACATAAGCAGCGGTGACGAACGGCCACGGGTTCATGCCTGCGCCATCCGCCGCATCCGCGCTTCGGCCTTGCTCGTCGCCAGCATTGCGCGCATTCGCATCAACACGATGCTGGCGAAAAACAGGGTAAAGCCTCCCAGCGTGTACCAGAGCGGCCAGATGAGCGAACCATCGATCGTCTGCTTGTTGATACCGATGCTCTGCCCCTGATGTAGCGTGTTCCACCACACCACCGAATAGCGGATGATCGGCAGCAGCACCGATCCGGCAATACCATACAGCGCCGGAATACGGCCATCACCGCCACGATCGGCATCGGCGCGGGCAAGGCCCATGAATCCCAGATAGACGAAGAACAGCAACAGCATCGACGTCAGCCGGCCGTCCCATTCCCACCAGGTGCCCCAGGTCGGGCGGCCCCAGATCGACCCGGTCGCGAGGCACAATGCGGCAAACATTGCGCCGGGGAGCGCCATTGCGCGCGCGGCGAGCATCGCGAGCGGGTGTCGCCAGATCAGATAGGTCAGGCTGGAAACAGCGATACCGCTCCACCCGGCCATGCCAAGCCATGCGGTCGGCACATGGATATAAAGAATCCGGACGGTTTCGCCCTGCAGATAATCCGCCGGGGTCTGCGTGAGCCCGGCCCAGCAGCCGAACGCAATCAGCGCCACACCTGCCCAGAACAATGCCGGGGTCAGCGGTCGCGCCAGCTTCAGAAAGCGCGCGGGATTGGCAAGGGCGTGAATCGACGGCACGAGCGCGGTACTAAGCCAAGATCGGCGACGAATCCACTAGTCGTTAGACGGTATTTCGCACAGGTTGTCCCGGCAGATGCGCAACACGCGCTATCCGCTTGCCAGGCCGAACCTCTCTTCCAGGTCAATGAGGGCGAAGGCTCGCCAGCATTGCCGCCAGTTCAACGCTGCGAAACGGCTTGGTGAGGCGGGGCACGTCTGCAGCAATGCCTGCCGCATCGGCATAGCCGGAGATGACCAGCACGGGCATATCGGGCACGTCGGTACGCACCAATTCAATCAGCGCCATGCCGGTCATCCCGCCCATCAAATGATCGGTAATAATCAAGTCGACCCCTCGCTTGCCGAGCAACGCCAGGGCGTCTTCGCCCGATTCCGCCTCGATCACGTCATAGCCGAATTCGCTCAACATATCGGCGGTGGTCTGCCGCACATGTTCTTCATCGTCGACCAACAGCACGGTTCCGACGCTACTCGCCAGCACTGCAGCCTCAGCGGGTGAATCGATCTGGATAACGGCAGCGTCGGAGACGGGCAGCAGCAATTCGATGGTCGTCCCGAGCCCGACCTTGCTTGCGATCGAGAGGTCACCGCCGAGCTGGGAGGCAAGCCCATGGACCATCGAGAGGCCCAGCCCCGTCCCCTTACCAATCCCCTTGGTTGAGAAAAACGGCTCGATAGCGTGCCGACATGTGTGCTCATCCATCCCAATGCCCGTGTCGCTGACGGTGATCCGCACATAGCGCCCTGCGGCCAGACCCGGCCGGGCATCCGCCGCCAGCGTCACAACCGAAGCACCGATCGTCAGGTTGCCGCCACTCGGCATTGCATCACGCGCATTCACTGCCAGATTGAGCAAGGCCATTTCAAGCTGATTGACCTCTGCCGTCGCTGGGGGCAGCGGTTCGTCAATGGCCAAATCTATGCGAATACGCGGGCCCGATGTGCTTGCAATCAGATCAGTCATCGACCGGATCAACGCCGCGACGTCCACTGGCTGAGGCTGGAGCGGCTGTCGACGTGCAAAGGCCAGCAGCCGCTGCACCAACATCCGCGCGCGCTCTGCCGATTGCAGCCCGCCCTCGATCAAACGGCGTTCGCGTTCACCGCCAAGTTCCCGGCGGCTGAGCAAGTCGAGCGTGCCGATGATCGGGGTCAACAAATTATTGAAATCATGCGCGACACCGCCCGTCAGCTGGCCCATCGCCTCCAGCTTTTGCGACTGACGCAGCGCTTCTTCCGCCGTCCGGCGTTCCGTTGTTTCCTGAGCTTCGGGCACAATCGCAATCACGTCACCTTGCGCCGAGAAAATCGGACGCAGCACAAAATCAAACCAGCGCCAACCACCGACAGGCAGATTCAACAGCAATTCCTGGCGAACCACGGCACCGGCCGCCACCGTCTGCACCGCTTGCCGGATCGCCTCGTCCATACCCGGATTATTGGCAAACCAAGGGGTGTCCCAGAAAGCGAGACCCGCAATATCGTCAAGCACGCAATTGATTGCCGCTAACGAGGTCGCATTGGCATCAAGCAGCCGACCCTCGGGATCAAGCAGACCCTGAAACCCGAAACTCGTCTCAAAGACCGTCCGGAGCCGCGCTTCCTTGGCCTGCAATTCAGCCGTTCGGGCGTGCACCTGCTCCTCCAGCGTTTCGTTGGCAATGCGCAGCGCAGCTTCGGTTTCACGCATATCGTGGATATCGGTGTTGGTGCCGACCCAGCTTGCAACCTCACCCGATGCATCGCGCACCGGTTCGGCGCGAACAAGAAACCACCGATAAGTGCCGTCAGCGCGGCGGATGCGGAATTCGGTTTCATAGATCGAGCCCGTCGCCAGCGCGGCCGTCCAGCGCTGGGCAGCAATCGGCAGATCGTCAGGATGAACAATGGTGCCCCATGCTGATGGCCCGTCCATATCGCCGACTGCTGCCCCGCTATAGGCATACGCCTGAGCGTTCAGCCAATAGAGATCACCGTTTGCGCGCGCGGCCCAAACCTGATTGGGCATTGCTTGCGCAAAGACGCGGAATTGCGCCTCGCTGCGCTCCAGCGCCCGGGTATCCATCACCCGCGCCGTCGTCTCGGTTACAAAAGCGATGATGGCTGCCGGTGCACCGTCCTCTCCCAATACGGGCGCATAATCGAGGTTAAACCAGGCCTTTTCAGGTGCCCCATTGCGCGTCAGCGTGAATTCAAGATCGCGGTACGACAGTGATTTGCCCGCCAGCCCCTCGCGCAAAATCATGGCGTTAAACGCTGCCGCTTCCGGCCAAGCGTCAATGATGCGCGACCCCAGCATGTGCGGATGCCGTTTCCCGGCAATCTCAGCATAGCCATCATTATAGATCATCGTGCCTTCCTTGCCCCATATCAGGCAAATCGGCAGACCGGCGGCGCACAACATCGCGACGGATGTTCTCAGTGGTTGGGACCAATCATCGATTGGGCCGAGCGGAGTCGACGCCCAATCAAAATCCATGATCCGGGCCGCCATGCCATTGTCGTGGGCAGATAACGAACGGGGTGCACTCGACATTATGGCTTTCGTCCCCCCGCCAAGGTCTTCGGTCAGCAGTATTGCCAACGAGATCCGTCGGCACAAAACGACAAGCGGCGGCGAAAGTTCCGTCCACTGGCCATCGCCCATTGCGTCGCATTGCAATCGGTTTTTACCGGATGATCAAGCCCCGCGCAGAGTCACCACGCTGGCTTGACTATTATGATGATCCGATACCGCAATTAGTCCAGCTTGTTTATCATAAGTGTGCTTACTATATGTACAGCATGCAAGATAATATCGGCTTCCTTACCAGCGATGTGTCGCGTCTGCTTCGTCGTCGGTTCGACGAGCGCGCGCGCCAGATTGGCGTCACGCGACCTCAATGGCGGACGCTCGCGATGCTGAACCGGAATGAGGGCATCAATCAGGGCAAGCTCGCTGAATTGCTTGAGGTCGAGCCGATCACGCTGTGCCGAATGGTCGATCGGCTAGAAGAAGCGGGTCATGTCGAGCGACGGCGCGACCCGAATGACCGCCGCGCTTGGCAGATCTATCTCACGCCGTCGGCACGGCCGCTGATCGATCGTCTGCACATCATCGCCGATGAGCTGTTTGCCCAGGCGCTCGACGGGATCGACGAGGATCGCCAGGCCGCGTTTATCGCCACGCTCAATCATCTGCGCGCCAATCTGGCCGAAACCGATACTCCTCAAGAGGCACGTCATGGCTGAAGCCGATCCTGCGCAGAATTTCACCGCCGCCAGCGCGCCAGCAGTGCCAACCGGCGGCTTGGTAGCAACACGCAAATGGCGGCGCACGGCCGCGCTGATTGCCGTGCCGTTGATCATCTCGGCGATTGCTGGCTATGTCTGGCTGATGTCGGGCCGGTTCGTCGAAACCGACAATGCCTATGTCCAGCAGGAAAAGGTATCGGTTTCGGCCGATGTCGCCGGCCGGATCGTTGAGGTCGCGGTGAAGGAAAATCAGCGCGTCGCGGCAGGTGACCTGCTGTTCCGCATTGATCCTGCGCCGTATCATATTGCCGTTGAGCAGGCTGATGCGGCCATCGCCGCTGCCCAGGTGAATGTGGCCACGCTGCAATCGAGCTATCGCGGCACGGCCGCCGATATCCGTGCCGCCCGCGATCAGGTGCGCGCCGCAACCGAAGATTTCGATCGCCAGACGGCACTCATGGCGCAGGGTTTCACCACCCGTGCGCGCCTGCAACAGGCCGAACACGGCGTGCAGCAGGCCAATGCCGCGCTCGCCAATGCCATCGCGAATGCCGATGAAGCACGCGCCAAGCTGGCCACTGGCGCCGCCGTTCCCGGTGAAAGTCCCGCCATCGCCGCCGCTCGCGTTCAACGCGAAAAGGCGCAGCTCGATCTGGCGCGCACAGCCGTGTTCGCGCCGACAAGCGGCACGATCAGCCAGTCGGAACGGCTACAGGTCGGCCAGATGATGCTCAGCGGCTTGCCGGCGGTCAGCATCGTCGGTGGTGGCGGCAAGGCCTGGGTCGAAGCCAATTTCAAGGAAACCGATCTCAACCGGATGCGCGTTGGTCAGCCCGCCGAAATCAGCTTCGATGCCTATGGCGGCCTGAAGCTGAAGGGCCATGTCCAGTCGATCGGCGCGGGTACCGGCTCCGAATTTTCGGTGCTCCCGGCGCAAAACGCCACCGGCAACTGGGTGAAGGTGACCCAGCGCGTGCCCGTACGAATCGCCATTGACGAAGCGAGCCCGCGCCAGCTGATTGCAGGGCTGAGCGCCAAGGTGACCGTCGACGTGCGCGGCAATGGCAAGCGCTAGCGCCAGCGCGGCCGCGAGCGCGCCCGCCAGTCCCGTCACGACGCCTGCCGACGAACCCGCGCTCCACACCCGCAACCGTGCGCTGCTGACCCTCGGGGTGATGGCGGCGACGATTATGCAGATCCTCGATTCGACGATCGCCAATGTGGCGCTGCCGAACATGCAGGCATCGCTCGGGGCCACGGCGGATACCGTTACCTGGGTGCTGACCAGCTATATCGTCGCCTCCGCCGTGGCGATCCCGGTGACTGGCTGGCTCGCCGACCGGATCGGTTCACGCAACCTGTTCCTGATCTCGGTGGTCGGCTTCGTGCTCGCCTCGATGCTGTGCGGCCTTGCGCAGACCCTGCCCGAGATGGTCGGTTTCCGGATCCTGCAGGGCATCGCCGCCGCCTTCATGAACCCCCTCAGCCAGACGGTGATGATGGACATCAACAAGCCCTCCCGACAGGCGGGGGCGATGGCGGTGTGGGGCATGGGCATCATGGTCGGCCCGGTACTGGGTCCAGTGATCGGTGGCTATCTGACGGATAATTATGACTGGCGCTGGGTGTTTTATGTGAACGTCCCCGTTGGCATCGCCTGTTTCGCGATCCTGTGGGCGCTCCTGCCCTCCCGCCCGATCACCGCGCGACGCTTTGACCTTTTTGGCTTCTCGCTGCTCGCCATCGCAATCGCAGCCTTTCAGGTGATGTGCGACCGGGGGCAATCGAATGACTGGTTCCAGTCCTGGGAGGTACTGATCGAGGGGCTGGTGTCGCTGACGGCGGCGATTATGTTCGTGATCCACATCGCGACCGCTGATCATCCGATGTTTGACCGCGATTTGCTCCGCAACCGCAACTTGATGACCGGGCTTGGCTTCATGCTCGTCGTGGGCGTGCTGATGATGGCGACGATGGCGCTGTTGCCGCCGATGTTGCAGGGGCTGTTCGGCTATCCGGTGCTCGATACGGGTATTTTGCTGATGCCGCGCGGTATTGGTATCGTCCTGAGCATGGCCGTGGCGGGCCAGGCGATCCAGCGCGGCATCGACCCCCGCATCTTGGTCAGCACCGGGCTGGTAATCGCGGCATGGTCGTTGTGGGATATGGCGCAGTGGACGCTGGTGATGAGTACGACGCCGTTCATCGTCGTCGGGTTCATCCAGGGGATCGGGCTGGGGCTGATCTTCATTCCGCTCAATCTTGCCGCCTTCGCGACGCTGCCCCCGCGCTATCGCACCGAAGCATCAAGCCTGATGAATCTTGCACGCAACATCGGCGCGTCGGTCGGCATCTCGATGGTCACCGCGCTGCTCGGGTACAACATCCAATCGGGCCATCAGGATATCGGCGCGAACCTGACCAGTTCGAGCCTGAGCGCCGTTGACCCAGCGATGAGTTCGATCCTCGGGCCAACCGGGCAATCGGTGATGATGCTGATGAACGCGGAGGTGAACCGCCAGGCGGCTATGATCGCCTATCTCGACGATTTCCGCCTGATGATGATCCTGACGCTGCTCGCGATCCCGCTCGTCCTACTACTCAAGCGCCCGGTGACCAAGCTCGCGAAGGAAGATACACCGCACGCGGCGTTTGACTAAAAAAGACCAGCTTTCTCTAAGCCGCGATCACAAATCTGCAGTTTGAAACCACAACGAGCTTTCCGGTCTCATTGACCTGTCGGCAGGCTATGCTGACCAGCTTGCCGCGTTGCAAACGCCAGTCATGTTGCACCTCTGCCTTAAGATGATCAGACGAAGAATCGCTCGAAAGAATGATCGTGTCGGTTGGCGTTCCCTGCCGAACCGACAATACGTTGCCTAATATCAAAATATCATGGGCCGACTTTGCTAGTTTTCCGCCGCCTTGAACATAACGGACAAAGCGGCTTGCCTCAACGCCGATGGGCCGCTCAACTTTCACCGAAATCGGTTGTTGTTGTTGATTTACCGCTGGAAGGAACGCCACTGCTGAAAAAAGGATCGCGAGCCTCAAAGTCATGGCATCACCCACAATTAATCACAAAAATTTATCCATAAATGCGTTAATTGTCAATTTCCTAAGATCGAGGGCATGAGTTTTGTCATTTAGATTTCGTATCGATCCCGATCTTCAATAATCAATCCCCGCTGATCTTCACCGGCCCCAGATCGCCTTGCCCCACCGTCGCACTCGCCATCGCCAGCATCGCATCGAGCGATTTCTTCGCACGCAGTCGGAGGTCTTCCTCGATCTCGATCCGCGGCTCCAGATCGCGCAGCGCGATGTAGAGCTTCTCCATCGTGTTCATCGCCATATACGGGCAGATGTTGCAGTTGCAGTTGCCGTCGGCGCCCGGCGCGCCGATGAAATTCTTGGTCGGATCGGCTTTTTCCATCTGGTGGATGATGTGCGGTTCAGTGGCGACGATCAGCGTGTCGCCGGACATTGCCGCGGCAAAAGCGAGGATGCCGCTGGTCGATCCGACATAATCGGCATGATCGAGAATATAAGGCGGGCATTCGGGGTGCGCCGCCACCGGGGCACCGGGATGCTTCGCCTTCAGCTTGAGCAATTCGGTTTCGCTGAACGCTTCGTGCACGATGCACACGCCAGGCCAGAGCAGCATCTCCCGCCCGGTCTTGCGCGCGAGATAGCCGCCCAGATGCTTGTCGGGGCCGAAGATGATCTTCTGGTCGAGCGGGATCTGGCTGAGGATCTTTTCCGCCGATGATGAGGTGACGATGACGTCGCTGAGCGCTTTCACCTCGGTCGAACAGTTGATGTACGTCAGCGCGATATGATCCGGATGTGCGGCGCGGAAGGCCGCAAATTTTTCGGGCGGGCAACTATCTTCCAGGCTGCATCCCGCGCGCAGATCGGGAAGGACAACGATCTTCTCGGGGCTTAAAATCTTGGCGGTATCAGCCATGAACTTCACGCCGCAAAACGCGATCACTTCGGCATCGGTAGCCGCTGCCTTGCGGCTCAGATCAAGACTGTCGCCGACGAAATCGGCAATGTCCTGAATTTCGGGCCGCTGATAATAATGCGCGAGGATGACGGCGTTGCGATCCTTGCGCAGCCGATCGATCTCGTCGCGCAAATCGGTGCCCGTCGGGTTGCCGCCAATACCACCACGTGCGTCCATGTTTCTACTCCCGCGTCGTTAGTGCCCACATGGCCCCGGCGGGGCGCAGGATCAACCCAATGGTGACGGCGGAAATGCCAGCGGCGCGATTGCCGCACCCGGCGTGCCGGCAGTAACGGCTTCATACAGCGAAAGGCCGAGCGGGCTGAAGGCAATCGCTTCGGTCACCACTTCGGTCGCGATCATGCCGCCCAGCCCCCACCACCAGGCCGGATGCACCCGCCCGTCGCGCCACCAATCGGCAACGATGCCAATCACCGGCAATAGCAGGACGACGGCAAAGGCGGATTGATAAGCATAGGGAATCAGCAATGGCATCGGCAGCAAGCGACCAACACCGGGTGCCACCAGCAGTGCCATGCCGCAGTAATTCAGCCGTCGGTGCCAGCCGGTATCGGCACGCATGGATACGCCCGCGCCGATCAACGCGATGCAGCCGATCAGCGACATCGGATCGAAGACCAGAAAATGCAGCGGCTGGAAAAAGAACGGCACGGTGCCGGCCTGCACGTTCATGACCGTAACGGCGGTGCCGAAATAGAGCATCAGGGCCAGCCACCCAAGCGCCAGCCAGCCGAGCCGCCGGTGGAGCGCCAGCGGCCCCTTAGTCGCGAACCAGTTCTGCAGCACATAGATGACCATCCACCCCATGAAGATGATCGCATGGGCATGGACGATGGGCGGTCGCTCAAACGACGAGCGCCCCATGACGATATTCAAGCTGAATCCCGCAATCAGCAGCCCAGCCATGACAAAGGCCATGGTCAGAAAAAAGCCGTCGTCGCTGCGTTGCCGCGGCTGCGGAAATGCCAAAGTCGCCATAATTGATGATCCCCCAATCCCAGTGATGAGGGTAGCAAAGTTCAGGGGCGTAATGAATAGCGGCGCGCTGCTAGCGCGCGTTGCCCATCACTTCTTCCAGCGAGCGCGATGTATCCCAGCGTTCGGTGCTCGGCAGGGCTTCGTCAGCAAAGCGCACGGTCACCTTGGCATCGATGCCGACCGCGCGGAGCGGCATCGCAAAGCTGCGTTCCACCGCGCGCCGGGTCGCGTCGCGCGCGAGCCCGAGCGGCACCGGATCACGCGCCTGCTTGATCAGTTCCTGCTGCCCGGCGGCGCGATTCGCGGCGTCGAGCGTCTTTTCCGCATCGGTGAAACGCGCGAGCAATCCGTTATCGCCATATTCGCGGATCTGGGTCAGGTCGATCTGGGGACCGTCAATCTCCACCGGCGGCAGAGTGACGGTGAGCGATTTGGTGCTTGCGTCCCAGGTCACGTCGCGTTCCTGCAATCGTGCGAGATCGACCTCGTAGCGCACCATGCCGGGCATGATCAGCGTCTTCTGCGTGCTGAACACGCCTTGCGTCTGCTTGGTCGTCACCACCGCCACGAACCGTGCGGCGAACGCCGACAGCCGGTTCTGTTCGCGCAGCCCCTGCAAGCTGGCATTGGCGACCGTTACCGCATCGGGATCGAGCTTGTTCTGGACGTAGCGGTTCAGGCCGTACAGCCCGCCCGCTGCGATCAGCACGAGAATGGCAATTGCCGCGAGAAACTGCAGAAAGCACCGCATCAGCCCACCTTCCACCAATGGTCATTTTCGACCGTTACCAGCCCGCGCCCCTGCAAATCGATCAGATGCGCAAGCACCGATCCTCCCGCTGCGCCGAACAGCCGCCGGTCCACCCCCACATACATCCGCTCGACCAGATCGGGGATGGTGCCCACCCCCTCTTCAATCAGGCGCATGATCTGGGCTTCACGCTGGCGGCGATGGCCGAGGAAGCCGCGCACCTTTTGCGCAGGATTGGTGATGGGTTCGCCGTGCGCAGGATAATAGACTGCATCATCGCGCGCCTGCAGCTTAGCGAGGCTCGCCATATAGGCCGTCATGTCGCCATCGGGCGGGGCAACCACGGTGGTCGACCAGCCCATCACGTGATCCCCTGAAAACAGGGCGCGGGCTTCGGGCAGGGCAAAGCAGAGATGGTTCGATGTGTGCCCGGGCGTTTCGACTGCAGTCAGCGTCCAACCCTCGCCCTTAACGGCATCACCCTCTGCCATCACCCGATTAGGCGCATAATCGGCATCGAACGCGGCATCCGCGCGCGGCCCTAGATTGTCGAGCACCAGCGGTGCGCAACCAACGATCGGTGCACCGGTCAGCGCCTGTAGCGGCCTGCTTCCGGGGCTGTGATCGTTATGGGTATGGGTGATGACGATCGCGGTGAGCGTGCGGCCGGCAATGCCCCGCATGATCGCATCGATATGCTCCGGATCGGCTGGACCGGGATCAATGACGGCAACATCTGTGGTGCCGACGATATGGGTCTGCGTACCGGTAAAAGTGAAAGGCGACGGATTCGGCGCCAGGACCCGCGACACGAGTGGCCCAATCGCGATGCAATCGCCGGTTGGAAGCGCGTCCATCGCTCTGAAATGGCGGTTTACGTCAATAAAGACAAGGCCCGGGATTGGTCCCACGCCGCCATACCCCCCACACAGTAATCCCGGCAGGCAAGGGGCACAGCCTGCCGGGATTCCGTCCGATGCCGAGGGGGCGTCGAATTCGGATGTTCGATCAGTTGACCTTGGCGAGATTGGCTTCGAGTTCGGCGATCGCCTCATCCATGGCCTTAAGGGCACTGGTCCGCGCTTCGCCGGTCAGATTCTTATTGGCGACCATCCCGGCCCGCGCATTGCGTACGCCTTCAAGCGCGCTGCGATAAGCGTTACGCTCGATATCGGGCATCCGGAACGCCATGCGCTCAGCATCGCGTTCGGCATTCCTGCCCATGCGTTCGGCCATCCTGCCCATCAGTTCAGCATGCACGGCATGATCGCGAGCGCGCATCGCCATTTTCTCAATGTGCCGTTCGCAAATGATGATCACGTGCTTACCATCCGACTTCTTGGTCGAGACGATCTTGCCGTCCTTGTTCTTGCCATCGCTGCATTCCCCGGATGTGGACATCGCCGTCCAGGCACCAGCTTCAGGCGCCATCATGCGAACGCCATCCTTGTCGCGGAAAACGAACCTCATTTCGCGGTGCCCCTTCGGATCCTTCCCGGACTTGCCGACTTGGTCGAGCACGATCACCCGGGTACGTGATTCCGTCGCGGGAGGGGCCGGAGGCGCAGGCGGCGCTGGCATCGCCGTATCGGGAACACCTGGCACTGGCGGCGGCGGCGGCGGTGGCAGATCTGCTGGTGCAACGGCCGAAGGCGGCACCGGCACGGTCTGGCCGGCCACTGCAGCCAGCGGCGTTAGCGTCGGCAGCGGTGCAGCCGCATCGGCAGCCATCCGATCGAGCTTGGCAAGTTCAACGCCGATTGTTGAATCGACCTTGCTGCGCAGCCGTTCGGCGGCCTGCGTGCCCGACGCGGTCAGCGCCAGCCCGGCCAGCGTTACCGCGCATACCGAAAGCGCGCCACCTGCAACCCGCAGCGGTGATTTCTTCGTTGTCGACAGCATCCTCAGTCTCCCTTTCAAATCGTTGATGGTGTGAAGGTGGCAGGCAGCCGAAACCGCACCGCCATGAGCGGATTTCACGATCGCGCGGCCATAGGCATGAGTGAAGGCGGCGTCGCGCCCTGCCAGAACGCGCGCATCGCACGCCATTTCCTGATCAGCGCGAAAGGCCCGGAACGCGCGCCACGCCAGCGGATTGAACCAGTGCAGCGCCAGCACAACCAGCGCCACCCAATTGGCGATCAAATCACCGCGCGCGTGATGGGTAAGCTCATGTGCGAGCGCAAGATCGCGTTCATCGGCATCGTATCGATCTTCAAAATCGCTCGGAAAAGCCACATATTTTCGCAGAATGCCAAAGGCTAGTGGGCCTGCAGCAGCGTCGCTCCGTAAAACCCGAATGTGGCCGGGCGAAACTTGGCGTGAACTTGCGAGAATGCGTCGGCAGAACCGCGAATGCGCAACTAGATGCCATAAGATGAAGGCGCTGGCGCCAGCAGCCCATAGAGCAACTAAAATCACCAAGAGCGATGGTCCCTGTGCCACCGGGGCCGCTGCCTGTCCGAGGCCAAGCGGCTCGATCACTAGCACTGTAAAACTTTCGCTCGCTTGCGTAATCGGCGGCGCTGCCGCCTTTTGCCACTCGGTCGGCATCGGCGGCAGGACGAGCCGGACGACCGGCAACAGCCACAGCGCATAAGCGATACCAGGACCAAAAGCCCGCCGCACCGGCCCGCGCATGATCAGCACGAGCAACATCAACGCCGCCGACGCCAGCAGTGATTCGATTGCCCAACTGATCATGATTTCAGATCCTTTAGCAACGCTTCGATCTCGGCGATGTCCTGCGCGCTTAACGCGTCGCGCTCAGCGAGATGGGCGACAAGCGGCATCAGCTTGCCCCCGAACAGCCGATCCATCAGCCGCCGCGATTCCCCCGCGACATAATCTTCGCGCGCCACCAACGGGCGATAGAGATAGCGACGGCCATCCTCTTCATGCGCGATCACGTTCTTGGCGAGCAGCCGACCGAGCAATGTCTTGACAGTGTTGATGTTCCAGTCGCGGCCCGGTGCGATTCCTTCGGCCACATCCTGCGCGGAAAGCGGCGCACGATCCCACAACACTTCCATCACGGCATGCTCGGCATCGCTGATTCGTTCGGTCATCGCAAGCTCCCTTGATTACGCCTGTAATCGCATTGATTACAAATGTAGTCAAGAGTTGTGTCGATGTTTGGAACGCAGGCGTTTTGACCGAATGAGCCTGACTGGCAGATGAACGGAAAAAGTGTCGGGAATCGTTACAGTTGGGCTATGGTCGGGATGGTCGTTAACCATCGAATGGCTTGGCTTTTCGCGACTTTGCCGGCTTGGCACGCAAGCTGCTTTATCAGGATTACGCCGAGCGGTGACGCTTTAGCAGGGCGGATCGACAGCTGTTTTCCGGTATCGCGTCGATCCGCCCAACCCGGCTTCCCTTACGACATCGCCCGAATCAGGCGACCGGCACTGGCGCGGACAAGATTGTCGCGCGCGGCCTGCCGCCCGTGGTCCGGCGCATGGCAACGCTTTGCAACGCCTTGGGGTAGATATCCGTCAATAGCCGTTCAAACGTGCGATCCCAACTGAACCGCGCCTCGACATGCGCGCACGCCGCACGACCGATCGCCTCATGATCGTCATGCCAGATTGCCATCACATGTTCGGCCATCTTCTGGGTGTCGTCCACCGGCCCGAGCAGCCCGAGGCCGTCTGGCACCCGATCAATCATCGCGCCACTCGCAACGCCGACCACTGGCAGGCCAGATGCCTGCGCCTCGACAATCGAGATGCCGAATGTCTCGTCTGCCATCCCCGAAACATAGATATCCGACGATGCCAGCGCGCGCGCAAGCACATCGCGATCATGAACGAAGCCCATGAAATGGATTGGCAGATCGCGACTTTCCTCGGCAAGGCGCTCGCGCAGCTTGCCATCACCGATCAACACCATGGCGGCGCCCAGATCGTTGGGTAAGCGTCGGAACATATCGACCAGCCGGTCGGCGCGCTTTTCGTTATCTAGCCGACCCGCGTAAATCAGCAGCGGCCCATCGCCCGGCAGGCCAAGCTCGGCACGGAAACCGGGATCACGCTTGCTGGGATGGAAGGTATCGATGTCGACGCCAAGCTGCAGCACGCTGGTGCGTGGCACATTGTGCTTGGCGAGTACCGCGCACACTTCATCGCTCAACGTGTAGACCCAGTCGAATTCGCGATAGGTGATTTCGGCATAGCCGTAGGACAGCCAGCGAAAGCCCTTGCCGAGCGTCGTCCCGAACTTGGCCTGCGCGACCCGAAAAACATGGGCGTTCGGGAAATCGGTGCTGTAGGCGGCCACCAACGCCGTATCAGGATAAGCGCGACGATGATGGATCGCGGTCCATGGCAGCACCCAGGGGCACAGCGACTCGACCACATCGGGCCGATAGCGCGCCAGCAGTTCGCGCACGATTTTGGTGCGGAGGATAAAGCGGTAATTGGGGCTGCCCCGGACGGGATCGGCACCGACCTCGGCCCAGATGTGCCGCCCGTTGACGACAACCTTGTCTTCCGGGCCGGGCACGATCTGCAGCAAGGTATGCGGTGTCTTGGCGAGAATATAGTCGCGCTTTTCCCGCAAATAGGTGCTCACACCGCCGCCGCCAGCGGGCGAATAGCTTTGAGTCAGGTCGCATATGAGTAGCGGCGCAGGGCCGCCGGCGGGTCCGCTTTGCAGATCGCCCTTATCCAGCAACATGTGCAGACCCCTCGATCGTTTCAGCTGGCGCTGACCAGCCCCTTGTCGGCAAACAACTGCGATAATTCGCCGCTGTCATACATTTCCATCATGATGTCGGAACCGCCGACAAACTCGCCCTTTACATAGAGCTGCGGGATGGTCGGCCAGTCGGAAAATGCCTTGATGCCTTGGCGCACGCCCTGATCCTGCAGCACATCGACGCTGCCGAATTCGACGTTCAAATGGTTGAGAATCGACACCGCGGTGCTGGAGAAGCCGCATTGCGGGAACAGCGGGCTGCCCTTCATGAACAGCAAAACGTCATTGCTCGCCACCATTTCGGCAATGCGGGCGTGAGTGTCATCAGTCATCGGTCGTTCCTTCTCAGGCAGGTCAGGCAGGCACGGCGGTGGTCAGCTTCAGCGCGTGGAGAACGCCTCCCATGCGCCCACCCAGCGCGGCATATACCGCCTGATGTTGTTTAATCCGTGGCAGACCGCGAAAACTTTCTGCGGTCACGACGGCAGCATAATGATCTCCGTCGCCCGCCAGATCGGTAATCTCAACCGCGGCATCGGGAATGGCTGCAAGGATCAGCTGTTCGATCTCGGCGGCGGGCATCGCCATGATTATTGCGCGTCCGACAATTGCTGACGGGCGACAATATGCTGCTCGGCCAGCGCCGCACGCACACCGGCATCGTCGACGGCAACGCCGGCAGCCGTCAGATCGCCCAGAATCTTGCGAATTACATCCTCGTCGCCAGCTTCCTGGAAATCAGACTGGACCACGGCTTTTACATAGGCTTCGGATTCTTCTGGCGTCAGCTTCATCAGCTGCGCGGCCCATTGGCCGACCAGCTTGTTGCGGCGCGCGACCACGCGGAAGGCGACATCTTCTTCAAGCGCGAAATGGTTTTCGGCAGCGCGTTCGCGGTCGTCAAAGGTTGTCATGCCGGGGCATTCCCTGTGATGGTGATCATGCGGCCCCAGATAGGGAAGCAGTCCCGCTAAAGCAACGCCCTGTGGCGTCCCAAACTATGCCGCTACGCGAACAACAAGCTTCCCGATCGCACCGCGCGCGGCCATTTTGGCGATCGCCTTGCCGCCATCCTCAAATGCGAACACATCCGTGACAAGCGGGTTGATCGCCCCTTCCTTCCACAGCCGGAACAAGCGCTCGACATGATCCTGGTTCGCCTTGGGATCGCGGGCGGCAAACGCGCCCCAGAACACCCCGCACACATCGCAGCTTTTCAGGAGCGTCAGGTTCAACGGCAACCGGGGAATGCCGGCAGGGAAACCGACGACCAGATACCGGCCCTCCCACGCGATCGACCGCAGCGCCGGTTCGGCATAATCGCCGCCAACCGGATCATAAATCACGTCCGCACCATTCGGTCCGAGCACTGCCTTGAACTGCTCCGCCAGCGCCCGCGACTGATCCTTGTCGAACGGCGCGCGGCCATAGATGATCGTCTCATCCGCGCCTGCCGCCTTGCACGCCGCTGCCTTGTCTGCGCTGGACACAGCCGCAATCACCCGTGCGCCAAATGCCTTGCCGAGTTCCACCGCTGCCAGCCCGACCCCGCCCGCCGCGCCGAGCACCAGCAATGTCTGCCCTTCGGCAAGATGCCCGCGATCGAGCAGCGCATGAATCGTGGTCGCATATGTCAGCAGCAACGCCGATCCCTCCTCGAAGCTGCGCCCCTCGGGCAGTCGATACAGCCGCACGGCATCGACCACGATCTTCTCGACCAGCCCGCCATGGCCAACAGTCGCCACAACGCGGTCGCCGGGCGCCCAATCAGTCACCCCTTCTCCCACGCTGTCGACGACACCAGCGATCTCACCGCCGGGCGCGAAGGGACGCGCGGGCTTGAACTGATACTTGTCCTCGATGATCAGCACATCGGGATAGTTGATCGAGCACGCCTTGACCGCGACCACGACCTGCCCTTTGCCTGCAACGGGATCGGGCAGCGTTTCGAGCGTGAGGGTGTCAGGGCCGCCAGTGGCGGTGGAAAGCAAGGCACGCATCGATCATCTCCCGCAAATCAGCCAGCTGGAGGATCGATCCCGATCCGCCCCCAACCATAAATGCGGTTTCCTTGCCAGCGACCGACCGGCTTCGTCCAGTTGCTTATTCGGCGGCGGCCGGAAAAGCGGGCAGCTTGGCGATGTCGCGCGGGTCATGCTGGATGATCACCGTCGCCTTAGTATTGCGGGCGAGCGCCTTGAACCGATCGAACGACGCCAACGTATCAGCACGGTTGGTGTTAAAGGTGGGCACGCCGTTTGAGGCGTAATTCTCCTGAAAATGCGCGAGATCGCCAGTCAGCATGAACGTCTTGCCACTGCCCAGCTTGACCAGCAGCGCGTGGTGCCCCGGCGTATGGCCGGGCGTGTCGATCATCGTAACGCTGCCATCGCCGAACACGTCACGATCACCGGTGACGGGCATCGATTTACCCGCGCCGCCAATCCAGGTTTTCAGCGCCGCCGGGTTCGCGCCGAAGGCGGGCGGGGTCGCGCTCAAGGCGTCAAGATCGCCTTTGCCAATCATCAGCGCAGCCCCGGGAAAGGATTCGGCCTGGCCGACATGATCATAATGATAATGGCTGATGCCGATCATCGTGATTTGATCAGGCTTCACACCCAGTTCGCCAAGCTGTTCGACGATGGTTTTGGTGATCGTGGCACCGCCGGTTTTCGGATCGATCTTGGCGCCCTTCATCGATGCGGGCAGGCCCGTATCCCACAGCATATAGCGATCGCCGTTCTTGATCAGATAGCAACTTGCCGTCAGCGCCTTGCCCTGGCCGGGATAGGCGCGGGTATCCGAAAACAGGTTGAGATCGGGGATATAGGTCGATCCGCAATCGAGCCGCCACAGCTTGACCGAACCGGTCGGCTGGCCGCTGGCGGCATAGGCGCAAACGCCGCTGAGGATGGTGCCCGCGACCAACAGAAACAATGCTCTTTTCACCCGATTTCCCCCGCGCTCAGACCGCCCGCGCGCGGCCCTCTTCTGGAGCCTTCGCTGCGTATTCAAGCCTTACGCGCTTCGTGAATCGGGCGAAAGTGGGTCGTTTCGCCCCCGTCCAAAGAATCGGCGTCATCCTGACACAGTTTGGCGCGCGGCCTGCTGCTCCTTTGGACTGACATAGGCTGCATCATGCGCGATCGGCAGCGGACCATCGGCCGTCAGCGCATCGAGCACGCTGCCAAAATCGGTCGCAGCGCGAAAACCCAGAACGCGCTCGGCGTGCTCGGCGTCGTAAACCCGGTCGATTGTTGCGGGGAGCACCCAGCCCTTTTCGGCATAAAGTGCTGCCGCCTGCGGAAAATAGCGCGCGATCACCGCCGGGGCATCGGCCTTCAACGCGGCGACATCGTCGCGGGCGAACGGCGTGGGGGCCGAAAGGATGAAAGTCCCGAAGCCGATTGCCGGCGCCCTATCCAGCGCCACCAGATGCGCCATTGCCGCGTCCTCCACCGTCAGGCGGCGGTTGAGCAGTTCATTGGCCTTCAGATTTTCGCCCGATGGCTGTTTGTGCGTGTCATCGTCTTCGGGGAAAAACCGCCCGGTCCGCAGGACGAGGCACGCCAGACCGCGCTCCTGATGGAACAGCCGGCAGAGATGTTCCGCCGCCAATTTGGTGACGCCATAAATGTTACGCGGCTCGAGCGGGGCCATCGTCTCGTCGATCCACACCGCCCGGTCACCCTCGGCCCGGCGGATCGCGTCGGAGATCATCAGCGATGTGGTCGAGGTGAAAATAAACCGGTCATGCCCCGCCGCCGATGCCGCTTCGAGCAGATTGAGCGTGCCGATAACGTTCACATCAACAAAAGCTTGCGTTGGGTACCGCGCGATATCAGGCTTGTGGAGCGCGGCGGCGTGGATGACCGCCTCGATCGATCGCTCGCTAAATATCCGGTCGATCAGCGCCCGATCGGCGACCGTGCCGATTACATCGGTATCGGCACCGGGCGCGACATCCAGCCCCGTCACCTGATGCCCCGCTCCGCGCAACAACGGCGCGAGATAGCGCCCCAACCAGCCCGACGATCCGGTGAGCAGGACGCGCATCAGCGTCAGCCGGTATAATGCGCGGTCGTTTTCGCGCGCACTTCGTTCGCCGTCACGCCGGGGGCGAGCTCGACCAGCTCGAACGGACTGGCATGATCGGGCCGGTGGAACACCGCCAGATCGGTGATGATCATGTCGATCACATTCTTGCCCGTGAGCGGTAAGGTACAGGCCGGGATGAACTTGGGGTCGCCGTTTTTCGATGTGTGCTCCATCACCACGACGATGCGCTTGACGCCCGCGACCAAGTCCATCGCCCCGCCCATGCCCTTGATCAGCTTGCCGGGGATCATCCAGTTGGCAATGTCACCGCCTTCGCTGACTTCCATCGCGCCGAGTACCGTCAGATCGATATGCCCGCCGCGGATCATCGCGAAACTGTCGGTACTGCTGAAATAGACCGATGACGGCAGCTCGCTGATCGTCTGTTTGCCCGCGTTGATCAGATCGGGATCGACCTGATCGGGATAAGGGAACGGCCCGATGCCGAGCATCCCATTCTCGCTTTGCAAGGTAACGTCCATGCCCGCCGGGATGTGGTTCGCCACCAGGGTCGGGATACCGATGCCCAGATTGACGTAAAACCCGTCCTGAAGCTCTTTCGCCGCCCGCGCGGCCATGTCGTCCCGTGTCCAGGCCATTATGCCGACTCCCGTTCGCGCGTGGTGACGAATTCGATCTTCTTGTCATAGGGCGCACCGAGGATCAGCCGGTTCACATAGATGCCAGCCAGATGCACCTGATCGGGGTCGAGCGACCCCACCGGCACGATCTCCTCGACTTCCGCAACGCAAACCTTGCCCGCAGTCGCCATCGGCTGATTGAAATTGCGCGCGGTCTTGCGGAAGATCAGGTTGCCCGCTTCGTCCGCTTTCCAACCTTTGATAATCGACAGATCGGCGCGGATGCCGCGTTCGAGAATATATTCCTGTCCGTCGAACTCCATCACCGGCTTGCCCTCTGCCACCAGCGTGCCGACGCCGGTCTTGGTGTAGAAACCGGGAATGCCCGCGCCACCGGCCCGGCACCGTTCGGCGAGCGTGCCCTGCGGCGAAAATTCCACCTCAAGCTCACCGCTCAGATATTGCCGCTCGAATTCCTTGTTCTCACCAACGTATGAGCTGATCATCTTCTTTACCTGCCGCGTGCGCAGCAGCTTGCCGAGCCCCTCGCCATCGATTCCGGCATTGTTGCTCGCGATCGTCAGATCCTTTGTGCCCGCATCGCGAATCGCATCGATCAGCCGTTCGGGAATGCCGCACAAGCCAAAGCCGCCAGCGCAAATCGTCATCCCGTCGAACAACACGCCTTCCAGCGCGGCGGCGGCATTGGGATAGAGCTTGTTCATGGGGTGGCTCCGCAAACGGGGTAGGGTCGGATGCCGCTTAGTCCCGGCGGCAAGCGCGGGTCAACGGCTAGACGGCAGCCCCAAACAGCAATCCCACCGCTGCGGTGATCGCCATCGCCAGCGCGCCCCAGAATGTCACCCTTATGGTGGCGCGCAGCACTGGTGCCCCGCCCGCCCGCGCGCCGACGACGCCCAGAACCGCTAGAAACAGGATCGAACCGATCCCCACACCCCAGGCCAAAACTGGCTGGGGCAGCACCAGCACCAGCAGCAACGGAAAGGCCGCGCCGACCATGAAACTCGCGGCAGACGCCAGAGCCGCCTGAATGGGCCTTGCCTCCAATTGCGCACTCAGACCGAGTTCGTCGCGGAGATGCGCCTTTAATGGATCGCGGGCGGTAAACTGCGCAGCCACGTCCGATGCCAATTTGCGCTCGAGCCCCCGCCCCATATAGATTCGCGTCAACTCCTCCAGCTCAGACTCCGGGTCTTCCGCTAGTTCGCGGGCTTCCTTTGCGCGATCTGCCTTTTCGGTATCGGCCTGTGAGCTGACCGACACATATTCCCCCGCTGCCATCGACATGGCGCCGGCCACCAGCGCCGCCACGCCCGTGAGCAGGATCGCCGCCGGGCTTTGCGCGGCAGCCGCCACGCCGATAATCAGGCTTGCGGTTGAGACGATCCCGTCATTCGCGCCAAGTACCGACGCGCGCAGCCACCCGATCCGCGATACGAGATGGCGTTCGGTATGTCGCGGCATGGCATCCCCTATCGGTAATATCTTGATGACGATCGCCACCACCACATTGATCGCCGTCAAAGCGCATGATGGGACATCGCCCTAAACTTTTTGAACCGCCGCCGACTCAACCGGCGAGCGTTGGCGACGACATTCATGTTCGAAAGGCACTCCGATGCGATCGATTCTTGTGTATGCCGATGGTGGTCCTGCCAATGAACTTCGGGTTCAGACCGCGCTCGATATTGCGCGTCTGACTGACGGCCATATTACATTGCATGTCAACACACCCGTCCAGCAATATATGGCGATGGATCCGTTTGGCGGCGCTTACCTCCTTACCGATGCCCTTGCCGAGGCTGACCGCAAGGAAACCGCGCTTATTGCCGCGCTCGCCGCAAAGCTCGGCGCTGAAAATGTCCCTTGGGATATGCAGACAAGCACGTGCTTTACCGCCGATGGATTGGCCGAAGCCGCCCTGTTGTCTGACCTTATCATTCTGTCGGCCAACCAGATCGAAGGCGAGGCCGACCCCTTTGCGGCAAAACTGGTGGGTGACGTCGTGCTTACGGCACGCCGCCCCGTACTCGCCGTGCCGGCGGGTACGAATCCGCTGTTCATCTGTGGCACGGCGATGATCGCATGGTCCGGAGGCCATGAGGCAGCCGATGCTCTCCGCGCTGCCATCCCGCTATTGGCCCATGCCAAAACCGTCAAACTGGTGACCGTAGTCGACGATCCCACCTTCTTTCCGTCAACCGACGCTGCCCGTTATTTGTCGCGCCACGGTATTCATGCCGACGTGATCGAGCGGCCCCGCGACGCCCAGAATGTCGGCACTGCACTAGCAGCCGCCGCCGCCGCACTCGAAGCGGACTGGGTCGTGATGGGCGCCTACAGCCATAGCCGCCTTCGCGAGAACGTCTTTGGTGGGGTGACGCAACAATTTCTTGAGGTCGCCAGCTATCCGATGTTTTTGAGCCATTGATGCAGGCTCAGTTCAATAGGCGAGCGCCAATCCCGGTCGCTTCCAAGGCATCGTGATCAACTGACCCGTTCCCGATAGCGTGATGTATGCCGTCATCCGATCCGCGCCACCCCAACAGATATTGGTCGTGAACGGATCGGGCGTCGGCACGAATTCGATCAGTTCGCCCGCGGGGGAGATCACCGAGATGCCGCTCTCGCCGATCGTCGCGACACAGATATTGCCGCATTCCTCGACCCCGAGCGAATCGAAGAATTTATACCCGGCGGGGCGGTAAAGCGGCATCCCTGCCCCGCCGAGCCCGCCCGCCTGATCGACCTTGCCCGGAGCGGTGACCCGAAACGCCATCAGGCGGCAAGTATAGGTTTCTGCCGCATAGAGCGTGTTGCCATCGGGCGAGAGGCCAATGCCATTGGGATTTTCGCTGGGGAACACGACTTCCTCGAGATGCGATCCGTCGGCTTTCGCGTAAAAAATGCCGGTCACATCGCGTTCGCGCGGCCGGGTTTTGCCGTGGTCCGTGAACCAGAAGCCGCCGTGATGATCGAAAACAATGTCGTTCGGCCCGCGCAACACGCAGCCAAAATCGCCATCCTTGTACAGAATCTCGACCGCGCCGGTGTCGATATCGATCCGCTCGATCCGTCCGCCCGAATAATCGTCGGCCTGGCCGTGCGGAATCAGCAGGCCGTTCGGGTGCTCGACATAATTGAAGCCGCCATTGTTGCAGCAATAAAGCTTGCCATCCGGCCCCACCGCCAGCCCGTTCGGGCCACCACCCGGTGTCGCCAAGGATACCTTGCTGCCATCCGGGCGCACCCGCGTGATCCGCCCCGCCTCGATTTCGACCAGGATCACGCTGCCATCGGGCATCGCCACCGGGCCTTCGGGAAAGCGCAGTCCACTGGCCATCACGGTGAAATCGGTCATGGCATCTCCCCTCGTATTGATCGTTTTGTGGCCCTATCTGCGCTGCAACGACCATATCGCCAAGGAGAATTCCCGCATGTCCGCCAGCTATGACGCCGACCTTGCCTTGTTCGTCGATGGCGCATGGCGCGCGGGCGAGGGCCGCGAGACCCGACCGGTCGTGAACCCCGCAACCGGCGACGCGATCGCCGAAGTGCCACTGGCGTCCACCGCCGATCTCGATGCAGCGCTCGCCGCTGCCGAGCGTGGCTTTAAGATCTGGCGCGCAACGGACGTCAATGCGCGTGCCGCTATTCTCCACAAGGCCGCCGACCTGATCCGCGCGCGTGCCGACGCGATCGCCACGCTGATGACGCGCGAACAGGGCAAACCAATCGCCGAGGCGCGCGGTGAGGTGATCAGTTCAGCCCAGATGTTCGACTGGTTCGCCGAAGAAGCGCTGCGCCATTATGGCCGCGTGCTCGTGCGCCCGACGGGTCAGCGATCGATCGTCATCCAACAGCCGGTTGGCGTCGTCGCCGCGCTCTCGCCCTGGAATTTCCCGGTCTATCTGATGGCCAAGAAGCTCGCCCCCGCGCTGGCCGCCGGGTGCGCGGTGATCTGTAAGCCGCCTGAGGAAACACCCGGCTGCACCAGCGCAATCATGCATTGCCTGGAGGATGCGGGGCTGCCCAAGGGCGTGGCGCAACTGGTGTTCGGCGTGCCCGACACCGTCAGCCGCCACCTGATCGCCTCCCCCATCACCGCGAAGATCAGCTTCACCGGGTCAGTGCCGGTCGGGCAGCACCTGCTCCGCCTTGCCGCCGATGGCGTGAAGCGGACGACGATGGAACTCGGTGGCCATGCGCCGGTGCTGATCTTTGCTGATTGCGATCTGGAAAAGACGCTCGACATGGTCGTGCCGCAGAAATTCCGCAACGCCGGGCAGGTCTGCGTTTCGCCCACGCGCTTCTATGTCGAGGAAGCGATTTATGAGGATTTCCTGGCCGGGTTCGCCGCGCGCACCGCGCAGGTGCCGGTCGGCGACGGGCTCGATCCCGCCACCCGCATGGGGCCGCTCGCCAATGGTCGCCGCCCCGGTGCCATCGAACGCTTGGTCGACGACGCCAAGGCCAAGGGCGCACGAACGATGGCTGGGGGCGAACGGATGGGCAATCAGGGGTTCTTCTTCCAGCCCACCCTGCTCGCCGATGTACCCAATGAGGCCGACATCATGTCGAACGAACCATTCGGTCCTGTCGCCGTCAGCCGATCCTTCAAGGATTTCGATGACGCCATCGAACAGGCCAACCGCCTGCCCTACGGCCTCGCCGCCTTTGCGTTCACCGAGAATGGCCGCCGCGCGAACCTGCTCGGCGACGCGATCGAGGCCGGCATGGTCGGCATCAACAGCTTCGCGATCAGCGGGGCGGATACACCCTTTGGCGGCGTGAAGTTGTCAGGCTTTGGCAGCGAGGGCGGTCGCGAGGGCTTTGAGAGTTACACGGTCACCAAGGCGATTCATCAGGCGTAGCGCATCGATCCGCCCATCGCTAAACCCCTGACCATGAGCACCAAACGCACCGGCGGCCGCATTCTTGTCGATAACCTGATCGCGCAGGGGTGCGACCGCATCTTTCAGGTACCGGGCGAGAGTTTCCTCGCGGTGCTCGATGCGTTGCACGACACGCCCGAGATCGATGTGGTGACGTGCCGACAGGAAGGTGGCGCGGCCTTTATGGCCTGTGCCGATGGCACACTGACCCAGCGACCCGGCATCTGCTTCGTCACGCGCGGGCCCGGCGCGACCAATGCCAGCATAGGCGTGCATGTGGCGATGCAGGATAGCCAGCCGATGATTCTGTTCATCGGGGATGTCGATCGCGGGATGCGCGACCGTGAGGGCTTTCAGGAAGTCGATTTCCCGGCGATGTTCGCGCCCCTGTGCAAATGGGCAACGCGGATCGAGGATGCGCGCCGCATCCCGGAGTATATCGCCCACGCTTTCAATGTTGCGACGAGCGGCCGCCCCGGCCCGGTGGTGATCGCGCTGCCCGAGGATATGCTGTGCGACATGGTCGAGGCGGCGGATCGATCCGCCGTCACCCGGCATCCCTCGGCGCTCGATCCCTATGATTATAGCGATCTGCTTGACCAGCTCGTCGCCGCCAAGAGCCCGGTGGCGATCATCGGCGGCGCGGGTTGGGACAAGCGGACGGCGGGGGCGTTCGATCATTTCGCGCAGAACTGGGGCATTCCGGTCGCGGGTGCTTTTCGACGCCAGGATGCCATTTTCAATGCATCGCCTGTTTGGGCAGGCAACCTTGGCTATGGACCGAACCCCAAGCTCGTCGAGCGGATCAAGGCAGCCGATCTGCTGCTGGTGATTGGCGCGCGGCTGGGCGAGGCGACGACCGACGGCTATACGCTGATCACGCCCGATCATCCCGGCCAGAAGCTGATCCATGTCCACCCCGATCCGGCCGAGTTGAACCGCGTCTACCGCGCTGACACGGCCATTGCCGCGCCGGTATTCAATTTCGCCGATATGCTTGCCCGGGCGGAGGCGCCGGCATGGCCGCGATCCGATGGCGCCGAAGCGCACGAGCAATGGCTCCACTGGTCGACCCCCAAACCGCGCGACAATGTTGCTCTCGATCTCGGTCCCTGCGTCGCAGCGATGCGTGAGCGGCTTCACCCCGAAGCGACGATCATCTGCAACGGTGCGGGCAATTTTTCGGGCTGGTGGCACCGTTACTGGCATTATGGCAGCCCCGGCACGCAGCTCGCTCCCACCGCGGGTGCGATGGGCTATGGCGTCCCCGCCGCTGTCGCAGGCGCGCTGCGCTGCGCTGACAAGACCGTTGTCGCGGTGGCGGGGGACGGCGATTTCCTGATGAACGGGCAGGAACTCGCAACCGCGATCCAGCACGGCGCCAACATGCTCGTCATCATCGTCGACAATGGCGGGTACGGTACGATCCGCATGCATCAGGAACGCGAATATCCCGCACGCCTTAGCGGTACAGTGCTCCACAACCCCGATTTCGCGCTGCTGGCCACGGCCTATGGGGCGTGGTCAGAAACGGTCGAGACCACTGCGCAATTCGCCCCCGCGCTCGACCGCGCGCTTGCGCAACCCGGCGTCAAGCTGCTGCATGTCAAAACCGATATCGAAGTGATCACCAATGGCACCACGATCAGTGCGATCAGGCAGCGCTGATCCACATCGTCGACATGCAGTCTGCAACGACCTTTAGTGCACCCAGCCTGATCGGCGCCAGCTATTGGGGGTATCGGCGATGAACTGCCGCATCGCTTGCGCCGCCCATTCTGCATCCAGCCCGATCGCACGCGCATAGCTGCTGGCAAAACCGACGGCGTATAATGGTGCGGTAAACTGGTCGAGCCGCCCTTCTTCAAGGGCCGACAGATAGACGGCGCGAATGCGGGTGCGTTCGGAGACAGCCTCAATCGACAAGTTCGCCGCGAGCCGCGCAGCGCGAAGCTTTACGCCCAAGGCACAATGTCTGATTTCCTGGAACTGTTCGGGCGCAAAGGGAAGAACGGGCACAAATGACATCGAATCATCGTCAACGATATCACTCACTGCACTTGCCCCCCCAGACCGTGAGCAGCGACGAGAGCGGCAAGTTTTCGGGGCTAGCAAGCCCCCAAGTACCTAATTTGGGCTAGCGCGAATTTTCGATCGATATTTGAAATCGATACCCGAACCATCATCGCACTTTCGCGATCGTACCGCCACGCTTACGACCGGATTTCTGCGCATGTGAGCCGCGAACACACCAACGAAAACCACCCTTCAGCCCGATTCGCGATAGATCGCCACGACAATCAGGGTGCTGCAAAGCAAGTCGGCCGCCCCGGGGATCCGGGACGGCCGATCGTCTTCAGTACATTAAAGGCAGGCTAGCGCCCGATCAGATATCGTCGCCAAGGGCGCCCTTGATCTTGCCGGCGGTCTGCTGGGCCTTGCCCTTCAGTTCCTGCGCCTTGCCATCGGCCTGCGTCTCGGGATCATTGCTGTTCTGCTTGATCTTGCCGATCGCTTCGTTGACATTGCCTTTGATCTTGTCGGTGAGTTCACCCATGACACATGCTCCTTCACGCGCCGGTCGTCCGGACAATCCGGGTTCGGGACGCTTAGATATTGAACGACCGACGGTCATTTGGGTTCCGTTGCTGCATAGTCGAATGAAGACAACTTCATGATAACAGGGAATAAAGTTTGTCTGATCTGATTGCCGCCTTTTATGAACGCAACAGCAGCAGGTTCGACAGCGACCGCCGCAAATCATTCACCGAACGCGCCTGGCTCGATCGCTTCATCCAGCTCCTGCCCAAGGGCGGGCGCATCCTCGATCTGGGTTGCGGCGCTGGCGAACCGGTGTCGCGGCACCTGATCGACAAGGGCTTCATGATCTCCGGCGTCGATGTTTCACCGAAGATGGTCGGGCTCTGCCGCACGCGGTTCCCGCGCCACCGCTGGATCAACGCCGATATGCGCCGCGTCGCGATGGACGGGTTTTACGATGGCGTATTGGCGTGGGACAGCCTGTACCATCTGCGCGGAGACGAACAAGCCGCGATGATCGAGCGGATCGGCGCGTGGCTAACACCAGAAGGGCGTGCACTGTTCAACACCGGCCCGGCGAAAAATCCGTCATCAGCGAATAGCGGCATCGACGCACTGTATCAGGAGGCGTTGCAGCCCCATGAGTATCGCGAGGCCTTTGTGCGCGCCGACCTGGTCGAAATTGATCACCGCCACGAAGACCCTGCCTGTGGTGGTCGAACAATCTGGTTCGTGCGCAAACGTTAACCGCCAAACTGGCGGATACGGCCCCCGTTATATCACAAACAGGCAGCGCCGGACGCGCTTGCAAGCCGAACTCTCATTTGAGCGTTCGATCGGGTTTCACTACCCAATCGTTCAAATCAGCAGTTTGGCATTCCGCAATCGATGCCCATCACCGCACAGGCGGCCGAGCAAGCCGCGCTGCAAGCTGCTGAGAATGCAGTCGGTGCCGCGGCGTAAGCAGCCGTGCCGGTGACGGCGAGACCAACAACGGCGACCTTCAGAAAACGAAACATGATAACTCTCCGGTCAACAATGGCGCGACCATGAGCGGTCAAGGTTACACGCTCAAATCAATCCCGCAAGCGGGCTCGATGGATCAGCGTAGCGCCGCAACCCCATCCGGCCCGCGCGATAGGCGAGCCTACCCGCCTCCACCGCATGCTTCATCGCGGCGGCCATCATGATCGGATCCTTGGCCTCGGCGATCGCGGTGTTCATCAGCACGCCGTCACAGCCAAGCTCCATCGCGACGGCCGCGTCGGACGCAGTGCCGACGCCCGCATCGACCAGCACCGGCACGCTTGCGCCTTCAACGATCAGCCGGATCGTCACGCGGTTCTGGATGCCGAGCCCCGATCCGATCGGTGCGCCGAGTGGCATGATCGCAACCGCGCCCGCATCCTCCAAGCGCTTTGCGGCGATGGGATCATCGACGCAATAGACCATCGGCAGAAAGCCTTCCTTGGCCAGAATCTCCGTCGCACGCAGCGTTTCGACCATGTCGGGATAGAGCGTTTTCGCCTCGCCCAGCACTTCGAGCTTCACCAGATCCCAGCCGCCCGCCTCGCGCGCCAGCCGCAGCGTGCGCACCGCATCATCCCCGGTGAAACACCCGGCGGTATTGGGCAGATAGGTGAACTTCTTAGGATCGATGAAATCGGTCAGCATCGGTGCCTTGGGATCGGACACGTTCACGCGCCGCACCGCGACGGTGACGATCTCTGCGCCAGATGCTTCCAGTGCCGCTGCGTTCTGCGCGAAATCCTTGTATTTGCCCGTGCCGACGATCAGCCTTGAACGAAACGTCCGCCCGGCGACCGACCAGCTGTCTCCACCAAGATTAGGCTGTTGATCCCCGCCACCGACAAAGTGGACAATTTCCAGCGCGTCTCCTGGCTCTACAAACACGTTGGCGAGAGTCGACCTGGGGACGATCTCCAGATTGCGCTCGACTGCGACCTTTTCAGGCGCGAGGCCAAGCTGCTCGGCAAGGGCGGCCAGGCTGAGCCCGGCGCCAACGCGGCGCGGCTCGCCATTGATGTGGACTAAAACCATGTTGTCGTTGTGCATGGGTGGCAGATATGGGGTACGAAGCCCGATCGCAACCGAAAGCCATCGCTTTGACCGATACCGTCTTCGTTCTGAACGGCCCGAACCTCAACCTGCTCGGCGTGCGCGAGCCCGATATCTATGGGCATGATACGCTGGATGACATTGCCGGGATGCTGGAGGACCGCGCCCGCAAACTCGATCTGACGATCGATATGCGGCAATCGAACCATGAGGGGCATCTGATCGACTGGCTCCACGAAGCGCAGGCAACCGGCGCGAAGGCGGTTATTCTCAACCCGGCGGGCTATGGCCACACCTCCATCGCGCTGCACGATGCCGTAAAGGCAGTCACCACCCCGGTAATCGAAGTGCATCTGTCCAACCCGCATGCCCGCGAAGAATTCCGCCACACCAGCTTTGTCGGCCAGGCTGCGCGAGGCACGATCGCGGGTTTCGGCGCGATTTCATATCTGCTGGCGCTTGAAGCGGCGGCGCGGTTCTGACAGGACATGCGGTCAAACAGGGAAAAAGGGATAGGCATGTCGGAGAATACGGGGGCAGACGAAGGACCGATGCGGATCGACGTGGCGATGGTGCGCCAGTTGGCCGAACTGCTTGATGACACGCAGTTGACCGAAATCGAGGTTGAGGATGGTCCCCGCCGGGTGCGCGTGGCGCGGACCATGACCGTCGCGGCCGCGGCGCCGGCTCCGGTTTATGCCCCTGCCCCAGCGGCTGCACCCGCTGCGCCTGTCGCTGTCCCTATGGAAGCAGCCCCGGCGCCGAGCAGCGCTAATGCCGTCAAATCGCCAATGGTAGGCACCGTTTACCTGTCCGCAGAGCCGGGCGCGAAGCCATTCGTGTCGGTCGGCGACAAGGTTGCCGCCGGCGATACGCTGGTGATCATCGAGGCGATGAAGGTGATGAACCCCATCCTCGCGCCATCGGGCGGGACGGTGAAGACGCTGCTCGTCGAAAATGGCCAGCCCGTCGAGTTCGATCAGCCACTGGTTGTCGTCGAATAACATGGCGCAAATCAAGAAGCTGTTGATCGCCAATCGCGGCGAAATCGCGCTCCGTATCCACCGCGCCTGTCACGAAATGGGCATTGAGACGGTCGCGGTGCATTCGACCGCCGATGCCGATGCCATGCATGTGCGGCTGGCTGATCAAGCGATCTGCATCGGGCCGCCCGCAGCGACCGAAAGCTATCTCAACATCCCGAATATCATTTCGGCCGCCGAGATATCGGGCGCAGACGCGATCCACCCGGGTTATGGTTTCCTGAGCGAGAACGCCAAGTTCGCCGAAATCGTCGAGGCGCACGACATCATTTTTGTCGGCCCCAAGCCCGAACATATCCGCACGATGGGCGATAAGGTGGAGGCGAAGCGCACTGCGGGCGCGCTCGGGCTGCCGCTCGTCCCCGGATCGGATGGGGCGATCAGCGAAATCACCGAAGCCAAGGCGATTGCCGAGCGCGTCGGCTATCCCGTCATCATCAAGGCGGCATCGGGCGGCGGCGGTCGCGGCATGAAGGTGGTCAACAACGCTGCCGATCTCGAAACCCAGATGCAGCAGGCCGGCACCGAGGCGAAAGCGGCCTTTGGCGACGCGACCGTTTATCTCGAAAAATATCTCGGCAATCCGCGCCACATCGAATTCCAGGTGTTTGGCGACGGCAATGGCAACGCGATCCATCTGGGGGAACGCGATTGCTCGCTCCAGCGCCGCCACCAGAAGGTGCTCGAGGAAGCTCCCTCGCCCGTGCTTGGCGCTGAAGATCGCGAGCGGATGGGCGGCATCGTTTCCAAGGCAATGGCCGATATGGGCTATCGCGGCGCGGGAACAATCGAGTTTCTTTGGGAAGACGGCGAGTTCTATTTCATCGAAATGAACACCCGGCTGCAGGTGGAACATCCGGTGACGGAGATGATCACCGGGCTTGATCTGGTGCGCGAACAAATCCGCATTGCCGAGGGGCATCCGCTGACGCTGCGGCAGCAGGACGTGGTGTTTCGCGGCCATGCGATCGAATGCCGGATCAACGCCGAAGACCCGCGTACCTTCGCCCCCTCCCCTGGTCTGGTGAAGCAGTTCCACGCACCAGGAGGCATGAATGTGCGCGTCGATAGCGGGCTATATGCAGGCTACCGCGTGCCCCCCTATTACGACAGCATGATCGCCAAGCTGATCGTCTATGGCACCACCCGCAATGGCGCACTGCGCCGCCTGCGCCGGGCGCTGAAGGAATTCGTGATCGACGGCATGAAAACCACGATCCCGCTCCACCAGGCGCTGCTCGACGAACCTGATTTCCAGAAGGGCGATTATACGATCAAGTGGCTCGAGGAATGGCTGGCCCGGCAGGACGATCAAAGCTGAGCACCACGGGCTGATCAATCGACGATAGGCAACGCCGCAGGGGATAGCGAATGCGCAAGTTTTTGGGGTGGCTGCTGCTCGTTCTGCTGATCGTGGCGAGTGCTGCCTTCATTTATTTCCGCACGCCCGATACCGATCCGGCGGCGATGCGCGCGAAGTATGGCGCAGCGCCATCACAGTTCGTCGATCTGGGCGGTGGGTTGACGGTGCATCTGCGCGACACCGGCCCGCGCGATGCGCCGGTGTTGATGCTGATCCACGGCTCCAACGCGTCGCTGCATACCTGGGAACCCTGGGCGAAACGACTGGGCGAACGGTATCGCATCATCCGTTTCGACCTGCCCGGGCACGGCTTGACGGGGCCGAGCCCCGCCAAGCTCTACAGCGCGGTTGCTTTTGTCGATGTGGTCGAGAAAGTGCGCGCCAAGCTGGGCGTCGACAAAATGGTGCTCGGCGGCAATTCGATGGGCGGCGGCGTCGCGTGGCATTATGCGCTGTCGTATCCGGAGCATCTGACCGGGTTGATCCTGGTAGATGCGTCGGGCCAGCCCGAGCCCAATAACCAGAACCCTCCGCTCGCCTTCCGGATCGCGCGGCTGCCGGTGGTGCGCAATCTCGCGACGATGATCACGCCGCGATCACTGATTGCCGACGGCTTGCCCGCAGCGTTCAGCGACCCAAAGCTGGCTGACGACAAGGCGATCGATCTCTATTGGGAATTGCTGCGCTATCCCGGCAATCGCGAGGCGACGATCGATCGGTTTGCCACCAAGCCCGATTACGCCACCGACGCCAAGCTCGCGAGGATCAAGACGCCGACGCTCATCCTGTGGGGGGATGAGGACCAGTTGATCCCCGCCTCATCCGGTCGCTGGCTCGCCAAGCGGATCGCCGGGGCCGAACTGATCATCTATCCCAAAACCGGCCATATCCCGATGGAAGAACGCGCCGATCAAAGCGCGGCCGACGTGTACCGCTTCATGGAACTGAAAACCCGACCCACCGCCGGAGCGAAGTAATGTTCATCGGCCATTATGGCGTGTCTTTCGTGGCGGCGACCCAGCCCAAGGCGCCGCCGCTCGGCACGCTGTTCGTCGCAGCCCAGTTGATCGATTTCGGCTTTTTCGGTTTCCTGATCGCAGGCATCGAGAAAGCACGGCTGGTGCCGGGCATGACCGCGATGAACCCGATGGACCTGTACTGGATGCCCTGGACGCATTCGCTGGTCGGCGCGATCGCCTGGAGCGTCGGGCTGGCCATCCTGATCCTGATGTTGACGCGCAGCACAGCAACCGCGGCGATTGGCGGCATCGTCGTGCTCTCCCACTGGGTGATCGACCTGCTCGTTCATACGCAAGATCTGACGATCATCGGCACTCCCCCCAAATTCGGGTTTGGGCTGTGGAACTACCCCCTGATCGAAATGCCGCTGGAGCTGTTCTTCGCTTATGGCGGGCTTGCCTGGTATCTGTCCCGCACCCAAGCCACTGGAGCAGCGGGCCGGTTTGGCCCCTGGCTGCTCGCGCTCGTGATGGCGGGCTTGCAGGCGTTCAACTGGTTCGGCCCGCAGCCAACCACGATCATCGATCCACCCCCCGTTGAAATGGCCCCGTTGGGTTTGTTCGCTTATGTTCTGATGGCTGCGATCGCCTGGTGGATGGCGAGCGGGCGTGATTTGCGAGTGCAGCCGGGGCATTGACCCTTCATCATTTCGATATTATTCGAATTATCGAAATGAACGACTCGGGCCCGATCATCACCGCGCTCAGTGCACTCGCCCAGCCACACCGGCTGGCTGCATTCCGCGCGCTTGTCGCGGCGGGACCGAAGGGGTTGGCGGCTGGCGAGATTGCGGTGTTGCTTTCGGTTCCTGCATCGTCGCTGTCATTTCATCTGGCCCAGCTTGAGCGCGCGGGATTGATCCAGCCGACGCGCGCCGGACGATCCATCATCTACACCGCCGATTTTGCCGCGATGACTGGGCTTGTTCGCTATCTCACCGAAAACTGCTGTGGCGGCGCAGATTGCGCGCCTGCCGAAGCCGAACTCCCCACCGAAAGGAACGCCGCATGAAACGCTTGCATGTCCATGTCGCTGTCGATGATCTCGACCGCTCGGTCGGCTTTTACTCGACGCTGTTCGCGACCGAGCCGACGGTGATCAAGCCCGATTACGCCAAGTGGATGCTCGATGACCCCCGTGTGAATTTTGCGATTTCAGCACGCGGCACTGCGGCAGGCATCGAACATCTCGGCATCCAGGTCGAGGATGCCGGCGAACTCGCCGAAGTCTATTCCCGGATCGCCAAGGCCGATGCGCCCGTCGTCGAGGAAGGGGAAACGACCTGCTGCTATGCCAAATCCGAAAAGAGTTGGATCACCGATCCACAAGGCGTGGTTTGGGAAACCTTTCTGACGCAGGGCGAATCGACCACCTATGGCACCTCGGCGACGATCGATGCGCTGACCGCCAAATCGGCCTGCGGCTGCGCGTAATGAGAGCAACGATCTGGCATAATCCGGCCTGTGGCACCTCGCGCAGCACGGTCGCGATCCTGCAGGAAACGGCAGGAATCGAGCTGACGGTCATCGAATATCTGAAAGACCCACCGACTCGCGACAAGCTCGTGCAACTGCACCGCGACGCTGGGCTGACGCACCGTCAGGCGATGCGGACCACCAATTCCCCGGCCGCCGAACTGGTCGCCGACCTTGGGCTCAAGGATGCCGATGAAGCGACGATCCTTGACGCGATGATGGCGCATCCGGCGCTGATACAGCGCCCGCTGGTCGAAACCGACAAGGGTGTCCGGCTTTGCCGCCCGCCCGAGACCGTGCACGAAATTTTGTGAACCCAGTGACCAACCGTGCGCTGGCGGCGGAGTTCATCGGCTCGCTGATCTTGTTCGCAACCGTTGTCGGCTCGGGCGTGATGGCCGAGCGGCTGGCGGGTGGCAATGTCGCGGTCGCGCTGATCGGCAACACAGCTTCGACGGGCGCCGTGCTCTATGTGCTCATCACGCTGCTGGGGCCGGTTTCAGGCGCGCATTTCAATCCGGCGGTGACGATATTGCTCGGCGCACGATGTGACTGGCTACCCTTTACCCTCGCACAACTGTCGGGCGGCATCATCGGCGTGTTGATGGTGCACGCGATGTTCGAAATGCCGCTAATCGAGTTCGGGTCGAAAATCCGGACCGGTCCCGGCCAGTGGATCGGGGAGTTCGTCGCGACCTTTGGCTTGCTGTTCACCATCGTCGTTGGCAGTCGCCAGCGCCCCGATGCCGTGCCGGCGCTGGTGGCGCTGTGGATCGTTGCGGGCTACTGGTTCACCGCATCAACGAGCTTTGCCAATCCGGCGATTACGATCGCGCGGGCACTGACGGATAGTTTTGCGGGAATCCGGCCGCTGGATGCGCCCGGTTTCATCATCGCTCAATTCGCCGGTGCCTTGGCAGGATGGCGGTTTTCCACTTGGCTGGTGCCGCGTGCCCATACCACAGCACCAGCGACTGGCTGAACCTGACTGCCCGATTAGTCGGTCTGCATCTCGCGCGATAACGAGGCCAAAATGGCGGCACGTATCTTTTCGTCCGGGCCAGAGCCGTGGCGAACCGTGCGAAGCAGATTCATCCAGTCTTCTATCGCCTGCTCACGCGCGCCCTCTGCATCCTTGTCGACCGCAAGATAGAATTGTGCGCGAACATCTTCCGGATCAAGTGCCAGCGCTTGTTCGAACGATCGGCGGGCGGCATGCGGGATCGGGCCCTGCTCTGCCCCGGCGACGCGGGTCTGCGCTTCTCCTAATGCCGACCAGGCACGGCTTCGGCTGGGATCAATCGCCACTGATTCGGTCAGGGCCTGCGCCGCTTGGACATGATCCCCAGCATTGGCATAGGCGATGCCAAGCTTCTCGAACGCACTGGCATCGTCCGGGCGGCGCTTTGCTTCGGCGGCCAGACGCTGCAGCGTGTCGCCGCCCCGTGCGAACATCGGTATAAAGGAAAGCGGCTTGATGAGCCGCTGAGATGTCTTCTCCGAACCGTCTGATACCCAAGCATCATCGATGGTGATTTGGCGTTTCATGTTATCCCCTCGCAAAATCGAACGAGGCGATATTATCAAGCAAACGTCACTAAATGCTGTTTGCGACGTTTATCATGACTTAGTTTTACCGAATATTGTATTAACTAGCAATGTTAGTCATGATCGACCATCTTTATTGATCATTTAAATCTATGGCTTTCGTGGCATTAACTATCAGGTCAAAGCAAGGTGTGGTGACACCAGGGTTGCAAACCGGGGGTGACGCATCGCCCGCATGGCGCTATGCGCGAGCAGATGAGCGCCATCACCCCGCAGATCGTCGCCCAACACGGGCTGTCCCCGGAAGAATATGAGCGCGTCCTTACCGCGATGGGGCGTGAGCCGAACCTGACCGAGCTCGGCATCTTTTCGGTGATGTGGTCCGAGCATTGCAGCTATAAATCGAGCCGCGTCCATCTGAAAAAACTACCGACTACTGGCCCGCAGGTGATCTGCGGCCCAGGCGAAAATGCAGGCGTGATCGATATCGGCGATGGTCAGGCGGCGATCTTCAAGATGGAGAGCCACAACCACCCGAGCTATATCGAGCCCTATCAGGGCGCCGCGACCGGCGTAGGCGGCATTTTACGCGATGTGTTCACGATGGGCGCGCGCCCGGTTGCGAACATGAACGCGCTCCGCTTCGGGCGGCCCGATCACCCCAAGATGCGCCACCTGATCGCGGGCGTGGTCCATGGCATCGGCGGCTATGGAAATTGCGTCGGCGTGCCAACCGTTGGCGGCGAGGTGAATTTCCATCGGGCCTATGACGGCAACATCTTGGTCAACGCAATGACGGTCGGCATCGCCGATCAGGACAAGATCTTTTATTCGGCGGCATCCGGCGTCGGCAACTCGATCGTTTATGTTGGCTCGAAAACCGGACGCGACGGCATTCACGGCGCAACGATGGCCAGCGCCGATTTTTCCGAAGATTCGGAGGAAAAGCGCCCGACGGTCCAGGTCGGCGACCCATTTACCGAGAAATTGCTGATCGAGGCGTGTCTGGAACTGATGGCGAGCGACGCGATCGTCGCCATTCAGGACATGGGGGCCGCCGGCCTCACTTCCTCGTCGGTGGAAATGGCGTCGAAGGGCGGCGTCGGCATCCGGCTCGACATGGACAAGGTCCCGCAGCGCGAAACCGGCATGACTGCGTACGAAATGATGCTGAGCGAGAGCCAGGAGCGCATGCTGATGGTCCTCAAGCCCGGCCGCGAGGACTTCGCCGAAGCTATTTTCCGCAAATGGGAACTGGATTTCGCGGTGATCGGCGAAGTGACGGATACCGGTCGCATGGTTCTCGTCCATCACGGCGAGACGGTTGCCGACATCCCGCTCGGCCCGCTCGCCGATGATGCGCCCGCCTATGACCGGCCATGGGTGCCCACCCCGCCTGCCAAGGCGCTGGTCGATGTCCCCGAATGCAGCGATGTCGCCGCCGATCTGCTTGCGCTCATGGCCTCGCCCGATCTCGCCAGCCGGCGCTGGATCTGGGAGCAATATGACCAGAAAGTGGGCGGCGACACCGTCCAGCCCCCCGGCGGCGACTCCGCGGTGGTGCGCGTCCACGGCACGAACAAGGCACTTGCCATTACCACCGATTGCACGCCTCGTTACTGCTTCGCCGATCCAGTCGAGGGCGGGAAACAGGCCATTGCAGAGGCTTATCGCAATCTTTGCGCGGTCGGAGCGAAGCCGCTCGCCACGACCGATTGCATGAATTTCGGCAACCCGCAGCGGCCCGAGATCATGGGTCAGTTCGTCGGCTGTATCGAGGGCATGGCGGCGGCCTGTGCCGCGCTCGATTTCCCGATCGTGAGCGGCAATGTGTCGCTCTACAACGAAACCAAGAATGACGACGGCAGCGGCAGCGCCATCCTTCCAACCCCGGCGATCGGTGGTGTTGGGTTGCTGGCCGACTGGACCAAATCAGCCACGATTGCCTTTAAAGGCACCGGCGACGTCATCGTACTCATTGGTACGCCTGCCTATCATCTCGGCCAGTCGCTATGGTTGCGCGAGCTTCATGGTCGAGAGGAAGGTCCCCCGCCCCGCGTCGACCTGACCGCCGAGCGCGCCAATGGTGATTTCGTCCGCGCGCAAATCGAAAAAGGCGCGCTCAGCGCGGTACATGATGTATCCGACGGCGGCCTGATCGTCACGATCGCCGAAATGGCGCTCGCGGGGAACATTGGCGCGATGATCAGCGCGCCTTTGCCGTATGGGCTGGCACCCACCTATTTCGCTGAGGATCAGGCGCTTTATGTCGCGACCGTCCGCGACGAACTGCTGAACGATTTTCTGCATGCGTCGATCGATGCTGGCGTCAATGTCGAGCGGATCGGCCGCACCATTGCCAACCGGCTGATCATCGAATGCCCGGCGACCGACCATGTCGTCAGCCTGGTTGACCTTCGTACCGCCCATCAGGGCTTCTTCCCTGCGCTAATGGGTGCGCCCGCCGCATAATTTTTTGCGCGATTCTGTCGATTCAACGCCGTGTTGTCCGTCTCCGCCATTGAAAGCCGATCAATCCGATCGGCCTATGGACGGAGAAGCGATATGCAAATAACCGACAGCGCGGGCCGGATGTCCGTCCTTATCCGCGCGGTGGCAGCAATGGGGGCTGCCTGGAATGTGTTCGGCGTGATTCAGTTCTGGGGGCAGGTATCGGCAACCCCTGCGATGCTGATGGCCAAGGGGATAACGGCAGCCCAGGCAAATTTTTACGCATCGCCGCCCGGCTGGATGACCATCGTTTTCGGAATCGGCGTATTCGGCGGATTGGCAGGATCTTTCCTGCTCCTCGCGGGGCGGCGCCTCGCCACCACGCTGTTTGGCATGTCGCTGGTTGGCTACATTGCGCTGTATATTGGTGATATTACGGAAGGCGTATTTGCCGCCTTTGGCACCCCGCAAATTGTCATCCTGACCATTGTTGTCGCGATTGCTGTCGGCCTGCTGATGCTGTCCCTGCACGCCAACCGTCGCGGCTGGCTTCGCTGACCCCCTGAAAACTCGGAAGTGTTGCCGATCTGGCACAACCTGCCAGCGTCGCTCGCTGGACCCGAAACGATCACGGTGATATGGTTAACGCCGGATTCGGGGTGTTCGACAATGGCAACGGCAACGCGCAATTCCTGGTATATCCCTGCAAAACCGACGACCTATAGCGTCGTCGGCTTCATTGCGGCGCTGATCGGCGGCACGCTGCTTGCAGGAATTGCCGATCTGGCCGGGCAGATCGGGATTGCTCATCTTGCTGGTAGCACGCCTGAGAGCGTGCTGCGTGCCATCGCTTCCGCCGTGATCGATCCAGCAACAATTGCCGACCCGCAGCAATTGCTGATCATCGGCGCTGCCGTCCATTTCGGAATCATTGCCGTGATGGTGCTGGTGTATCTGATCGCCGCAGCGCGCATCCCGTTGGTCAATAGCACCCCCGAAATCAGCATTTTTGGCTATGGGTTGATCCTCGGTTTCATCATGATCTGGATCGTTCTGCCACTGCGCTGGCCCGATCGTGTGCCCGGAACGACTCCGGTCGACATCATCGGCCCGTTGCTGCGTCACATCTTTTTGGTGGCAGCACCTATCGCTATGGTTGCAAAACTCGCCGCACGGCGGGATTGATTATCGACCCTATCGGCGACGGCATCGCACCCTGGCGCTGGTCTGGTGTGCTTTGACCGTCGTATGACGTGCAGATGATCGATCATCCTGCCATGCCCTGGCCCGGGCTTCCCACTATAGCCGACGAAGTCCGCATCGCGCGTGCGCTCGCGCTGCGCGATCACCTCCGCACCCGGCGGACCTGTCGTTATTTCAGTGAAGCGCCCGTTCCCCGCGCCCTGATCGAAGCGGCAATCGAGGCAGCCGGCACCGCGCCGTCAGGCGCCAATCACCAGCCGTGGCACTTCGCGGTCATTGGCACTCCTGCGATCAAGACCGCGATTCGGGCAGCAGCCGAGGAAGAAGAGCGCGCATTCTATGCGGGGAAGGCTGGCGATGAATGGCTGGCCGCCCTCAGTCCTCTCGGCACCGATGCCGACAAGAATTACCTTGAAGTGGCCCCTTGGCTGATCGTGGTATTCGGCCAGCGCCGTGGCGGGATCGACCCCGGCGACGATATGCAGAATTACTATGTCAACGAGAGCGTCGGCATCGCCGCCGGCTTTTTGTTGGCGGCGCTCCATGCCGCAAACATTGCCACGCTCACCCACACGCCGAATCCGATGCGTTTCCTGAACCGCGTATGCCAGCGCCCGCCATCGGAAAAAGCAATGATGATCGTCGTCGCAGGCCATGCAGCGCCTAATGCCACTGTGCCGCTCCATGCGCTCCGCAAGAAGCCGCTCGAGCAAATTTCGAACTGGCTATGACGGCAGGCTATTCCGGCACCCCGCTGATCAAGAAACTGGGCTTCAAGGCTGGGATGGTCGTCTGGTTCGATGCTTCCATGCCTGCCCAGATCAAGGCGGAAATAGCCCCAGAGGCGAACGGCATCGGCGTTCTTTCATTACCGGTGCAGGGAATGGAAGCGGCCCAAATCTTCGTGACTGAGCGCGCTGCACTCATGAGCGCGATTACGACGATCCGGCCGTTGCTCACAACAAGCGGCTTCTTGTGGGTATCGTGGCCCAAAAAGGCATCGAAGGTCGCCACTGATTTGACCGAAGATGTTATTCGCGAATGCGCGCTTCCAACTGGCTTCGTCGATGTAAAAGTATGTGCGGTGGACGCCACATGGTCCGGCTTGAAGCTCATGATCCGACGCGAACTGCGGTAGACCGGCATCAGCAGATTAATGCGAATGCGACGCAATAAATGATTGCGAATCACTCTCATTAGCTCCATACAGTCACCAGAGAGCGAGGGTGACAATGGTCGTCTGTGTCTGCAATGCGATCCGTGAACGCGAAGTTCGTCAGGCTGCGCGTGATGGTGCCACCAGCGCCTGTGCCGCGTATCGCGCGCTCGGTCGCCAACCCAAATGCGGCCAGTGCGTCCCCTTTGCCCGCTCGATCATCGATCAGGAACGCGCAGTGGCTTGACGGCCCGGACGGAAGCCGGTCATCTGCGTACAGCGCAAATGGAGATTGGTGATGAAGGGTGATGCGAAGGTCATCGAGTATCTGAACGAGGTGCTCAAGAACGAGCTGACCGCCGTCAACCAATATTGGCTCCATTACCGGATGCTCGATAATTGGGGCGTCACCAAACTGGCCGCGCTTGAGCGCCATGAATCAATTGACGAGATGAAGCACGCCGACAAGCTGGCGGAACGCATCCTGTTTCTGGAGGGGCTCCCCAATTTTCAGCTGCTCGGGCGCCTGCGAATCGGTGAAACGGTGGAGGAGATTCTCCGCAGCGATCACGCGCTTGAAGTCGAGGCGATTGCGACGCTTCGGGATGCTGTGGAACATGCCGAAAAAGTCCGCGATTATGTGTCGCGCGATCTATTCGCCATGATCCTGAGCAATGAGGAGGATCATCTCGACATGCTCGACAGGCAGTTCGACATGATCGAGCGGATGGGCCTGCAAAACTATATTCAGCTTAACAGCCGCGCCGAAATGGGCGACGACTAGAGCGTTACATGCCCCCCACGGCACGGCGGCCAAAGCCGCTGACCGGGCGGCGCTCGACCAGCGGGTTCGCCTCGCGCAGCAACAATGCCAGGGTCGATTCGAACAGCTCGCGCAGGCGGACAACATGTTCGAGTGCGGCATCGGGCGTATCCCGCTTTTCAACGCAGGTTCGCGCGATCGTCTCGATCTTTTCGGCCAACAAGCCGAGCGGCTCTGCCCCGAACTGCCGCGCCTCTCCTTTCAGCGTATGGGCAGGCAGGACGAGCGCGGCGGCACTGCCCGCACGCATCGCCTCCTCGATCGCAGCGACCGATTTGATCCCGTCTTCCTGAAAATAGCCAAGGATTCGCACAAAACCGGCACCCAGCTCGCTGCGCGCCTGCGTAAAGGCATCCCAATCGACCAGCATGTTCCCGTGCATCGTCACGAATTGCTCCTCCATCGCACCCTGAAATAGAGCGAAGGTCTCAGGCTGTAATTACAGGGCGCGGGTAAACGAGACGTTGACGCCATCGGATGCGGCAATACGAAAAACTGTGTCTAAGCCATTCGATATCGGCTGAATGGTTAGCCCAGCTGCTTTAGCCACCGCGGTAAGCTCTCGCGTCGCAGCCGGGTCATCGACAATGATCTCGATTGGCAGAACTCCCGCGCGCAGCGCCCGCGCCAACCGAATCGCGGGCCAAGGGCACCGCATCCCGCGCGCGTCGATATGCACCGTCACTGATCGAACGGATTCTTTGGTGCCCGCAGCGTCAAGCGCACCGGCACCGCACCAAACCCCAGATCGCGTCGGATCCCGTTGATCAAGTAACGCTGATAGCTCTCAGGCAACTGATCGACGCGCGTACCGAACAGCACAAAGCCAGGTGGCCGCGTTTTCGCTTGGGTCAAATAGCGCAGCTTGATTCGCTTGCCCCCGGGCGCCGGTGGCGGGTTGGCCTCGATCGCGCGTTCGAACCAGCGGTTGAGTTCGCCTGTGCCAACGCGTCGCGACCAGGCGTCACGGGTTTCGAACGCAGCGGCAATCAGTTGATCAATGCCCTTGCCGGTGGCGCCAGAGATTGTGAGCAACGGAACGCCGCGCACCTGAGCCAGCCCCTCATCAAGTGCAGCCCGCACGCCGTTGAAAAGCCTGCTCGCATCCTCAGCGACATCCCATTTGTTGAGCGCGATCACCAGCGCACGGCCTTCCTGCAGCGCACGATCGGCGATCTTCAGGTCCTGCACCTCCAGTCCCCGAGTAGCATCGAGCAGCAGCACGACGACTTCGGCAAAATCGATCGCGTGCAGCGCATCGGCAACCGACAGTTTTTCGAGCTTGTCCTGGACATTGGCGCGCTTGCGCATGCCGGCTGTGTCGATGAGCCGAACGGCACGCGTGCCGCCCGCTGGATTGGGCCATTCCCAGTCGATGGCTATCGAATCGCGGGTAATGCCCGCTTCCGGCCCGGTAATGAGACGATCTTCCCCCAGGATGCGATTGATCAGTGTCGATTTGCCCGCATTTGGCCGCCCGACAATCGCCAGCTTGAGGACGGCATTGGGGTTATCGTCTTCCTCAACCGCATCGTCTTCGATCACTTTGCCTTCAAGGTGAGGAAACAATGCGTCGAACAAATCGCCCAGCCCTTCGCCATGTTCGGCGGATAACTGCACCGGATCGCCCAGCCCCAGCGACAGCGAATCAAGCACGCCCGCCTCACCGGCGCGGCCTTCCGCCTTGTTGGCGACCAACACGATTGGCGTGGTGGAGCCGCGCAACCAGCGTGCGATTTCTTCGTCAAGCGGCACCAGACCAACGCGCGCGTCGATCAGGAACAGCGCCACATCAGCCATTTTCACCGCGGCCTCGGTCTGCTGACGCATTCGGCCAGGCAGCGATGCCGGGTCCTCATCTTCATAGCCGGCCGTATCGATGATGCGGAAATCGAGGCCGATCAGATGGGCATCACCCTCCCGCCGGTCACGCGTAACGCCGGGGCGATCGTCAACCAGCGCGAGCTTTTTGCCGACGAGCCGGTTGAACAAGGTGGATTTGCCGACATTAGGACGGCCAATGATTGCGACGACGGGAAGTTTAGACATCGGCGCCTTGTAGCGCCGTTGCCGATTTTCGCCACCCGCCGTGAAAAACCATCAACGATAGGCGGAAATGCGCCCCTTGCTGTCGATCGTGTACAAAATGTTGTTGGCCACCAATGGCGGCAGGCTGAACGCCGAACTGCCCTTGATGATCTCCCCTTTTTGCCCCGTGGCGGGCGAAACGGGCACGATCTGCCCCTCGGAATTCAGCAGGATCAATTGGTCGCCAGCGAGGACCGGGCCGGACCAGTGAATGGGGTTTTTGCGTTTCTTCACATTTTTGAATCCGCCAAGATCACTGATCCAGCGGATTTTGCCATTCGCGCGCGACAGGCAATACAGCTTGGCATCTTCGGTGACCACGAACAGCCATTCACCCGCGATCCACGGCGTCGAAACACCAGCCAGATTCTGTTCCCAAACGCGCTGCCCGGTCGTCAGTTCGAGCGAGACCATGCGCCCGCCTTCACCGACGGCATAAACACGGTTCTGGTCAATAACCGGCGCGGCATCGATATCAGTCAAACTCGATACCGATGTCGATACGCTGGTGCGTGAAAGCACCTCAGTCCACAGCACACGGCCATTCTCATAGCGATACGCATAAAGTTCGCCTGACGAGAAACCGGCGACAATCGTGCCGCGTCCGGCGGCGGGGGCGCCAACCCCGAACACGCCCTGCGATTCGAGCGATCCGCTGCCGGTCCACTGGATCGATCCATCGGCCTGCGACAGCGCAACGAGCTCGTTATTCTGGCTCACAATGTAGAGCGCGCCATTGGCGACAGTCGGCGCGCCCCGAAGCGGGCCCGCAGGATGCGCCCGCCAGAGCACGGCGCCATCAGCTGCGTTCAAGGCAACGATATCACCCAGCCCTGTGGTGGCAAAGACCTTGCCATCATCATAGCTAATGCCACCGCCAAAACGCGCCGCCCGATTATCCTTGTTTTCAATCAGTTTAGCGGACCACAACAGCTTGCCGGTATCCGCCGCAAAGGCGTGCGCCACAGCATCGACATCAACCGCAAACAGCTTGTTGTCGGCTACTACCGGGGCAGCTCCGAGCCGCTGGCGGACCGAACCGCCATCAATGCTTGCCGACCAGAGCCGGGTCATTCCGGTACCGAGCGCAACATGGCCCATCGACTTGGCGGCATTACCGCCGGGCTGCGCCCAATCGACATTAGCGGCGGGCGGCGGCAGCAAAACCTGTACATCGGCAATCGATTTATCGACCTCAGCGCCATTTTCGGCCACCAGGATCGGGACGCGACTGCCAAGCGTCGGCGTCTTTTTCTGGCCACCCTTGAACGCACCGCAGCCGCTCAACGCCACCACCAACGCTATGGCGATCGACGTCTTCAGAGATTTCTTCATTGCGGTTTCTTTTCCTCACCTTGGTCGATCGCATCGACGCCGAGTACACCGGCCATCTGGACCGCGCGCTGGCGCAGGCTTTCCGGCACCTTCCGATCCTTGGCAATCTCTCCAAACAATGCGCCCGCCTCACGGTTCCGGCGCAATTGCAAATAGGCGATGGCCACCAGTTCCCCAGCCGATCCGAACCAGGGTTCCCCCTTCACCGCGAGCGGCTTTAGCCGGTCAATAACGGTCTGGGGCTTCAAGCTGTCGAATTCGGCATATGTTTGGCGAACCAGCGCGAGATCGCGAAACGGCTTGGCCGCACTACTGTCGTTCGCTACTTCGGCGAACTTGGCCGCCGCGCCCTTCAAATCGTTCTTCTGCAGCAGCACATCCGCCTGGGTGAACCGCGCAATCGATCGATAGGCACCGATGCCTGATCCGGCGATCTCCGCCAATGGTGCCGTTGCCCCCTTCTCATCGCCCGTGCCGAGCTTTTCAAAGATGGTCGCGATCTTCTCGCCTTGCTCGCCGGCCAATTGCTGCTGGCGATTCTGCCAGAACAGCACGCCACCGAAAACCGCAAGTGCCAGCACCACCGCCCCAATCATCCAACGGCCATAGCGCGTCCAGAACTGCATCGCCTGATCGCGGCGGAGCTCTTCATCGACTTCGCGCAGAAAGGCTTCGTTATTTTGCGGCGTGATGGCCAAGTGCGGCTCCATTAAGTGACGGTGGTATCGGGCAGGAAGGCGCGGACCTTAGCGGCGGCGTGGATCAAACGAAAGGGCATCAATCCGCACGCATGTACCCCGCTTAATCCTTGGGCGCATAGGTCTGTTCCGCCCCCGGAAATGCCCGACTGCGAACATCAGCGGCATAGCTGCCAACCGCGGCGGAAATACGGCCCGCCAGATCATCGAACCGCTTCACGAAGCGCGGCGTGCGATCGAACAGGCCAAGCATGTCTTCAGCCACCAGCACCTGGCCATCGCACTGCGCCGACGCGCCGATCCCGATCGTAGGGCACGCGACAGTCTGGGTGATCATGATCGCGATCGGCTCCACCACGCCCTCGATCACGATGGCGAACGCGCCCGCTTCAGCAATCGCAACGGCGTCCTCGATGATCTTTTGTGCTTCGGCTTTCGTGCGGCCTCGCGCGCCATAGCCGCCCAGCACGTTGACCGCCTGGGGCGTCAGCCCGACATGGCCCATCACCGGAATGCCGCGCTCACCCAGGAACCGCACGGTCGGTGCCATTGCAGCCCCACCCTCCAGCTTTACCGCCGCGGCGCCGGTTTGTTTGAGCAGCCAAGCCGCGCTTTCAAATGCTTTTTCGGGAGAGGCTTCATAGCTGCCGAACGGCATATCGATCACCACCACGCTGTGATAACTGCCGCGCACCACTGCTGCGCCGTGCGCCGCCATCATCTCCAGCGTGACGGGCACTGTCGATGGCAGGCCGTAAATCACCTGACCCAGGCTGTCGCCAACCAACAGCATATCGCAGTGCGGATCGAGCAATTGCGCCATGCGTACCGTGTAGGCGGTCAGCATCACCAGTGGCTCACCTGCGACTGCGCCCCCCGTTTTGCGCGCGCGGATGGCAGGAACGGTCAGGCGCTTCATTGGCGCCGGCGTGGGTGTCGCCCGGCTGGTCGCGGTGTCGATCGTGTACGTCGTGGACATCCCAGCGGGCTAGCGGATCATCAGCAATGAAGCCAGAGCAGTTAGCCATTTATGACTAATATTATTGACTCGATGTTATATATATCTAACACAATGCCAATGTTGAATGACATTGAGGAGATCGACATGACCTTTCGCGAGAAAATGCTTTGGGTATCAATGGTGGCGGTGACCGCAATCTGGGGTGCCTATCTGGTCGATGTCGGCTGGCTGCTCGCGCGCGGCGTGGTTGATGCGGGGCAGGCGTATGGCGGGTTCATCAAATCGGTGATCCTTGTGGTTGGGGTTCAGGTAGCAGCCACAATCGTCCTGGCGATCATGACGCCCGACGATGCGAATGCCCCAACCGACGCGCGCGACCGCGACTTTGCTGCCACCGCCGCCGTGCCTGCATATACCGTGCTGTCGTTACTCATTGTGATGATCATGCTCGCGATGCCGCTGATCGTCGCGGCCGCGCCGCGCTGGCTGAGCGGCCCGCCCGAGACGGTCAACGCCGTCGTGATCGGCAATGCCTTGTTGCTCGCGCTCGTCCTTGCGCATCTGGTTGATTGCGGCGCGCAGCTCTGGCGCTATCGCCGGGAGGGCTGACCGTGGCGAGCCTTGCAATCACTAACAATATCCGCACGCTGCGCTTCATGGCGGGCGAGATGACTCAAGCCGAGCTGGCCGAGAAAATCGGCATGACCCGACAAACAGTCGCCGCGATCGAGGCTGGCAAATATTCTCCGTCGCTCGAGGCGGCCTTCAAGATCGCGGCTGTGTTCGGCAAACCGCTCGACGAGGTGTTCCAGTGGCGCGGTTAGCGCAGCCAACCGCGCTTGGTTGCGATACCCGCAAACCAGACCTGGGCGACCGCAAGCACAAAGATGAAGATAGGGAACGGCACTGTCGCCAGCACGCCCTTGACCGCAATCAGATCGGTGGCACCGAACACCCAGCCGAACTGAACGATCACGCCGATCAGCGAGGCGATAAAGAGCGGTCGGGCAAATTTCGACCGCGCCAGCAATGCCACCGAGCCAAGCAATGCCGGCCAAACCGCCAACGCAAACACCCAGTTGTACCATGACGGCAGCGCCAGATAGGCCTGCCGGTCATAAGCCGTCATCGCCGCCAATGCCGCGGTATCGACCCCAACATGCACATAAAATGCGAAAATGCCCGCGATATCCCACAGCAAAAACAGGCCAGCGACGACCCAGAACCAGATTGCCGGTTTATGATTCCCGCTGCTCATCAGCCCACTCCCCCCCCCCAAAGTCCGGCGCAGAAGCTGGGCCGACGAGACGAAATTGGCAATAGGCGGCGAAAGCTCGGTGCGTCAGGCCACCTTAACGCCCTTCCAGAAGGCGAAATACCCCTTGATCTGCGCGGCCTTTTCCTTGGGCTCGGGATAATACCAGACGGCGTCGGCATTCTTCGTGCCATCTATCACGATCGTCATATAGCTGGCGTCGCCCTTCCATGGGCAATGCGTGTGCGTCTTGCTGTCAGCCAGCAGTGCCATATTGACCGATTCGGGTGGGAAGTAATGATTGCCTTCGACCACGATCGTGGCGTCCGATTGCGCGATGACGGTGTCGTTCCAGGTGGCGGTCGGCATGGGGGCAGGCTCCAGTGGGTGTAACGACGATATGGGGCGCCTGCGGCTCACGCCAAGCCCGGGTTCAGCGGAAAAAGGCCGAATAGGCGTCAGGCTTGAAACCGATCAACAGCCGTGCGCCATCGACAAGCACGGGTCGCTTGATCATCGATGGGTGGGCGAGCATCAGCGTAATCGCCCTGTCGGCGTCGATCCCCTGCTTGTGGATATCGGGCAAGGCCCGAAAGGTCGTTCCTGCCCGGTTGAGAACTGTCTCCCACCCCGCTTCATCGACCCAGCGCCGCAGCAAACCGGCATCGACGCCGTTCGCCTTATAATCATGAAACTGGTACGAGATTCCAGCGGTATCAAGCCAGGCCCGTGCCTTCTTCATCGTGTCGCAATTCTTGATGCCGTAAATCGTAACAGCCATCGAGTCACCGCGCGATGCAGGTCACGCCCGCCCAAATGTCTGTCACCTTCGCATCAGGGCCCTTGCCATTGAGCAGGCCCGACAGTTCCCCTGCGGAAAATTCAGTGCCGATGCTGCTTTCCTCGACCGTTACGGCATAAGCAGCCTCGAGCGCCTTGCGGGTCGAACCAAGCCCGATTCCAGTCAGGGTCGTGATCTTGGAATCACCACCATCATTAACGCTCCATCCAGCGAACTTGCCGTCCTGGAAGATCAACGAGACATTGCCCCCGAAATTGGCATAGGCGATCGGGCCTGCCCCGCATTCGTCATTTCCACCTTTATCGACAAGATCGCCGCGTGCCTTGGCGACGCGATCGACGGTATCTTTTTCGGGCGTGCCGAACGGGATCGGATATGTCTTACCGCTGATCGCTTCAACCAGTTGCAACCCGTCAGGCGCTAGGCTGAGCACCAGCGCGGCGGACGTCTGGCCCACCTCGGCATCGCCACCATTTCCATCATCGGCGGTGCCGTTTTCCGAAACATTTACCTGGGCATCATTGGCGTCCGGGCGGTTCCCGACCGGCTCAGCCTGCGTACAGGCGCCAAGAACCAGCATGCCCGCCAGAGCGAATCGACGCATCTTTGCCCCCCCAAATAGGATTACCGACGTTATAGTTGCGCGCCGAGGTTACAGGTCAACGACCAATCTCCAGATATTTGCGTCTCCGCTCCGCCTTCAAATCGCCGGCAGACAGGCCGGCAATTGCCGAAAGTTCGGCCGCAATCGCCACACCGACACGCTTGATCGTCAGATCATGGTCGCGGTGCGCGCCGCCAGCGGGTTCATAGACGATTCGGTCGATCACCCCCAGGCTCAGCAACTCCGCCGCGGTGATCTTCATCGCCTCCGCTGCATCGGCCGCGCGCGAAGCGCTTCGCCAAAGGATCGAAGCGCACCCTTCGGGCGAGATCACCGAATAGATCGAGTGTTCGAGCATCAGCACGCGGTTCGCCGCCGCCAGCGCCACTGCGCCGCCAGAACCGCCCTCGCCTGCGATGATCGCAATCATCGGCACGCCGAGCGACAGGCAGCGTTCAGTGCTGCGGGCGATCGCTTCGGCCTGACCGCGTTCCTCGGCGTCCATCCCGGGGAACGCCCCCGGCGTGTCGACCAGCGTGATCACCGGCAACCCGAATTTGTCGGCCAGATCCATCAGGCGGATCGCCTTGCGATACCCCTCGGGCTTGGCCATGCCGAAGTTATGGCGCAGGCGCGATGCGGTATCGTCGCCCTTCATATGCCCCATGACGACGACACGCTTGCCCTGGAATCGCGCAAGCCCGCCCAGCACCGCCTGATCATCCGCAAAAGCGCGGTCGCCGCCCAGCGGCATGAAATCATCGAACAGCCCGGCGACGTAATGATTGAAATGCGGCCGAGCAGGGTGGCGTGCGACCATCGCCCGCTGCCACGGCGTCAGCTTGCTATAGAGGAATGCCAGCTGCCGCTGCGAACGCTCCTCCAGCTGCGCGGCTTCATCGGGGCGCTCGCCCGTGCGGCGCAGCGCGGCCGCACTTTGGTCAAGCGCCTCGATCGCCTTTTCGAAGGACAGATATTCGGTCACGCAATCACACTCACACCGTCATCGCCATGCCGCGATAGATGCGCGAGCGATACCGCGAGTCTTCGGCATCGGGCAACGGCGCGCCGACCAGCAGCACCGCGCGGGCAAAGCGCTTCACTTCTTCCAGATGCTCGTCGAGATCGCGTGGCTCCTCGGATTGCACACGCCGCGTCAGGTTGATCTGGTTGACCGGAACGTCATGCACCAGCCGCTCATTTTCGACCGCCAGCGTGGCGGTGAAGGCATGGAGCGTCGTCTTGATGAAATTCGCCAGCGCAAAGGCCGGGCTCTTGTCACCCATCGCTACGTCCGGCGACGCAAGCACCAGCTGGCAATCGTCGTAGAGCGAGGCCTTGCGCGCGACGCGGAAGTGGTTCGTCAGATTGTTGGCGACGAGTTCTCGGAACTCTTCCGGGCTCAATGGATCATCGAGTGCGAACAGCTTCTGCGGCAAAGGCTCGAACGGCGTCGAGAGCAGTGTCGTCGGTCTCCCCCACTGCATCAAAGCCTCGTTCATTGCCCCTTCGACCGAATTGCCGCACACGATCGATTCAAGCACCTCCGACGGCACATCGCTCAGCGCGGCCTTCAACGTCTCGAACCCTTCGGCGGTTCGCGTGATCAGCACCACACGGGCAACATGGCATTCGTTGACAAAGGCGCGTGCCGTCTCTGCGATATAATCGACCAGATGTTCGCCGATGATCCATACGGTCTTGCCACGCATCTGATCGAGCCGTTCCTGCTTGGGGCTACCGAACAATTCGCGCTCCGTCGTCGATCGCTCGACCGAGAGACCGCCCGATGGCATGAACGTCTCGCCGCTCACCGCGCGATCTGCCAGGAAGAACACGGTTGCCTGCGCCACATCGGTTTCAGTCGGCATCTTGCCGAGATGAAGCTTCGACAACACGCCGCTGCCGACCTTATTTGCCTCGATCGCAATCTTATCGGCGGGCAGGAAGGGCGCTGTTTCAGGCGGCGTACGGAGCAGCCAGTTGCTGTTCGCCTCGGGCGTATCGGGCCGATCCTTCCAGCCCGGCGCATCGAGGAAATAGCCGCCCTTACGCAACCGCGAAACGAGCGCGGCAGCGATCGGCGGGGTCAGGAGATACTGGTCCCAGGTGCACACGCCGTCGCCTTCCCGCGCGCACGCTAGCGCCAGATCACGGATTTCGCGCGGGTTGTTGGTGTCATGCGACATCCGCACCGTGTCGTTGCGCGCCAGCCGCGTCAGCAGCGCCTCGACCCGCACACCGCGCCGAAGTGCCTTCACCGCCGCTGCATGGATCGCGTTGAGCCGCTTATTCTCGAGGATCAGCTTGCCGCGCCGTTCGAACAAACCGGGCTTCCCGCCCGTGCCGGCCAGTCGATCGCCATCGACCGGCCCTGGCGCAATTGCGTTGAACTGGACCTCCGGCCCCAGATAGCGCGACATCGCTTCGACCATCGCACGCTGGCCGGACTTGGACACTGCATAATCGGCGCGGTTGGGATAAGCGACCGCGAGATATTTTTCCCCGCCGAAATAGGACGAGACGTTCAGGATATAGCCCGAGCCCTGCTTCTTCATCATCGGCACGACATGGTGCATCAGAAAGAAGTTCGAGATCAGATTGGCGTCGAGCGTGTAATTCCAGGCGTCGACGCTCATGTCGACGACCATGTCCTCGGCACCCGCAACGCCGGCATTGTTGATCAGATAATCGATCCGCCCGAATGCCTTTAGCGTTGCATCAACCGCGCCCTTCAAGGACTCGAAATCGCTGACATCCGGGCGACGATCATCACCCGCGCGCCCGCCAGTGCAAGCAACCGCGCAACCTGGCCACCGATGCCCGCAGACCCGCCGGTGATCAGGGCGACCTTGCCCAGATGCAGGCCGGTAATATTCTCGCTGAAGCCCGGCATTGCCTTGCGCGCGCCCGTCGCCTCGCCGATGCTGGCCGGGACATACAGCGTCACTTCGCGGATCTTGCTTTCCTTCAGCAAAATGCGCGCAGCGTGCCCCGCGGTGAAGCGGGTGTTCTCGGCTTCGGCATTGCCGAACCGAACGATCTGGTTGCCCCATTCGGCCTGACGACGGCGACCATGCGTCACGTCGATTTCGGATTCCTCGCGCCAGATGCGGACAAGCTGCTCAGTCGCGGCGCGGAGCATCTGCGCGTAGACGTCACCCTTGCCGTCGCTTGGGTTGGTGAGGAACACAAAGCGCGGTTCCTGCAGCAGATTGTCATGCCGCTTCCAGTAGCGGCTAAGCGTGCGGGCAAGCGCGATGCTCCCCGCCATTTCAACGTCCATGAAGCTCGCGACATCCTCATCGCTGGCATCGACCAGATCGCCGACCAGCTCACCGGGGCCAAGCACCGGCATGAAGATCGCGCCGGTAATCGCCGTTTGATCTTTGGTATAGGCCTCAAGCGCTGCCTCCATCGCGGCGGGCTCATTGCGGTTGAAGCGGATAATCGTCAGCCGGTCGTCAGCCCCTTCGGCCTTGGCGCGGGCCTGCGCGATCGCGACGTCTGCCTGGCGGGTCAGTCCCAGCAGCACGCGGGCACCGCAAGCGATCTGGATGTTCGCGATTTCGAGCGCTTCCTGCCAGCCATCGCCCGCCGCGATCAAAACCGCCAGCCCGGCACCGTCCATCGACCGCATCGTTGGACGCGACAAATAGGTCGATCGCGCTTCCTTGCGCACGGTCATGCCGTGGGTCACCTCGAAGTCATGGCCATTATAGGCGGCCGAATCATCGCTTCCGAGGAACACGCAGGTGGTCGCAATATCGGTCGGGGTCGGGAAGGTCTTGGCCTTGGCATTGCCGCCGGTCGAACGTTCCAGCGACATCATGTCGAAAAACTGGTTGGCGGTGGTGCCTGCATCATCGCCGCGCATCGTATCCATCGTCGCGAACACGCTGCGGATCCGTTCGCTTTCGATCGGTCCGGGGAAGACCAAGTTCACGCGAATACCGCGCGGGCCCAATTCAAGCGACAATTCGCGCGAGAAGGCATTCATCGCCGCCTTAGGCACGACATAGGCGGTGCGGGCATAATAAGGCGTGCGGGAGAAGATCGTCGATACGTTGATGATCGAACCACCCTCGCCCATCGCGGTCGCCGCCGCGCGTGAGACATTCCAGGCAACGCCGAAGATGTTGCGGATCGCGGCGCCCACCGTCTCGGTATCGGTCGATCCCGATTTCTGCAGCGCCGCCAGTTCGGCATCGTCGATCGGTAGCTGCTCAAGCGGCTGCTTTGGCCCGGCCGAGCCAGCATTGTTGACGAGGATATCGATGCGCCCGAAGCGCTTCACGACATCTGCAATCGCATCACGCACCGATTGCGGATCGCCCCCATCAAGCGCCACCGTCGCCAGCCGATCGGCATCGACGCCCATTTCGGCGCGGATCGCCTCGGCGGCGGCTTCGGTGCGCGCGGGGGTGCGTCCCGTCATCACCACGGTCGCGCCCTCGGCCAGATAATGCCGGACGATGTGGCCGCCGAGATTTCCGGCAGCGCCGGTGACTACCGCGATCTTGCCCGCCAGACGCCCGCCTGCGGTTGGAGTCAGTGAGGTCTTCGTCTTGGCCATCATTACGCTCCGGTTTGTCCAATGTTTTTTGCGCAAAATTGAGTGTTTTTCCCGTCATGCCGGACTTGTTCCGACATCCACTGCTGGCCTTGCGCAACGCCTGTTGCGACAATGGCCCGGTGGACCCCGGAACAAGTCCGGGGTGACGAAGATGTGTTGATTATGGTTCGGATGCTTGTCTCATCGCGCAGCCGCCTCCCCCGCCGCCCAAGCCTCCAGCAAGGCATCGCGGCTGCGCAAGCCGAGCGCGGGAAGCGCGTGGTTGACGACATAGGTCGATCCCGAATGCCGATTTTCCCACATCGACTGATGCGCCTCGGGCAGGCCTTCCCACGGCACCACCTGCGGTTCGGTCACTTCGAGCAGCCCCGCCGCGATCATATCGTTCATTCGCGCGACTTCGTACGCGTTGCACAGATGCGTGCCGAGGATCGACGCGGTCGGCATCAGGATCTTGCGCTGGCGCGTCCACACCTGCGGCGCGTAGAAAGTGAAGCGCTGACCGCTCAAATCCTCGGCAAAGATCACTCGGCCGGTGAACGGCTTCACCAGTGAAGTTGAGACGCCCAGCGTATCCTGCCCGGCACGCTCAAAGATCAGATCGGGGGCACCGCGCGGATTATCGGGCGAACGCAGGATTTTGCCGACGGCAGTGCCGAAAGGCTTCATCACCCGTTCCTGATAGTCACGCACGGCTGCCTTGAACGGTTCGATATCCTGCTTGGCATCGGGCAGGCGCGGCATCGTATCGGGCCACAGGAAATTCGCGCCCTCACGACGGCGGATCGCCTCCAGGCTGACAATACCTTCAATCGCATCCTCAAGCCCCAGCGATTGCAGGAATTCGCGCTGGCCGTCTGTCGTCGTCGCCACAACGCTGCGCGCGTTGAAGCGCCGTGCCGCCTCGATCATCTCAAGGCCCGTCTCATCGAGCAGATCGGTCGATCCCGGGCCGTAATAGATTAGCACTGCCTCGCCACCCCGAAGTGCCGCGCGGCGGAGCATTTCCTCAGGGCTGGCCGTGCCGGGCTTGCCCATGAAGCTAAAATGATAGCCCGATGACGCACCGTAGAAGGCGAGCGTGCCGCCTTCCGCCAACAACTGGAAACTGCGCGGAAACGCGGTTTCGCCGGCATGGCTGACGACATAATCGGCGCGTTTGCCATCGTTCAGCGCTTCATACTCGGCGATCAGCGGTGCGCCCGCTGCCTCCCAAGCGCGTGCTTCGTCGGCATCCTCAGGCACTGTCGTGAACAGCGCCGCAAAGCGCGGGTCCTTGCGGTCGATCGCGCCGACAGCCCCCTGCACGTCAGTGATGAACGCCGCCCGCTCGGGGTTGGACACAAGCCCGGTCACCTGTAGCCCGGTGCGCACCGAACTTCGGAGCGCATCGAGTCCAGTGCCGGTCGCTGCGCCTTCGACGAACAGCGTCCGGCCCGGTGCGATCTGCAACGTCGTGAACAGGCAACGCGCGATGGTGCCCAGGTTCAGCACATAGCTGCCCGCCTGTTCCAAGGTCAGGTCTGGCGGGATGCTGTGCATCTGCGGCGCCTGCACCGTCAGGAACTGCGCGTGGCTGCCCGTCTCGGTCTCATAGCCCTGGATCGAGAAGCCCGCATACATCGGATCATTGCCGACGAGCGGTGACAACAGATCGTTGGTGCCCGAATAGACGGTCACCATATCGCCGACCTTCACCCGCCCTTGTGCGCGCGTTTCGCTGCCCAGCGCCGCGACCAGCGCGATGCCGCCGGACCCGGTCGTCTGCACGTCCTCCTCATGGCTGTCGAACGGCGAAACCGGGATGCCGGTCAGCGCCCAGATATCGTTGAAGTTCACTTCGCTGGTTAGCATGTAGAGCAAAGCTTCGTTCGGCGCAGGCTCCGGCACCTTGACGATCAGCTCGCGCTCATGGGTTGCGGGTGGACCGAAACGGGGGGCGCCCGTTTCCGCATCACGGGTGATGCCGAACGCATATTGCCACGCCGGTATCTTGCTGACGCCGGGGAAGAACGGCGCACCGACGGGCAGCAATTCGCCTTCCGCCTCAAGCTGCTTGCCGCGCGGTTCGTGTTCCTCGTCGATCCACACCCCGTCACGACGGACGGGCAGCGGTGGGCTTACCTTGTCCATGAACTGGCGAATGCCGGTCTTACCGCCCTCGGGATCGATGATCGCTTCGGCAAACAGTGCGGCTTCGCGCGCGAGGCCCGCTGACATGCCCTGCTCAAGCCCCGTCCGGACGGCTTCAAGCGCGCGCGCGCCGGCTGTTCCGCGCCCGGCCCAATCGAGCTGGCGGCGGATACGCTGCAGGAAGTCATCCTCCAGCACGGCATCGAGATTGACGCCGGCGGGCTGCTCCCACCGCTCGGTTGCTGCCTGACGTGCTGCAAAAGCCTGCCCCAACGGGCTCGCCGCGCCGTCTTTCACATAGGCCCGCACCGCCGCATGCGCCTCAGCCAGGGCATCGGTGGAGCCATCGACCAGCGTATCAACCAGGCCAATCGCCTCGGCCGCCGCGCCGTCAATGCTGCGACCGCCCAGGATCAGGTCGAGCGCATCGCGCACCCCATCTGCGCCCCGGCTTTCGGCGAGCAAACGCGGCAGTCGCTGCGTGCCGCCATAGCCCGGTAGCAATCGCAGCCGAATTTCGGGCTGGCCGAACCGTGCGGTCGGCTCGGCGATGCGATAATGGCACGCCAGCGCGAATTCCATGCCGCCACCCAGCGCCACGCCCTGCACCGCGGCAATGCACGGCTTGCCCATCGTCTCGATCTTGCGGAACGCCAACTGCGCATTGTTGGGCAGAACCATCGCTTCGTCGAACGAGTGGATTTCCTCCAGCATCTGGCGAATGTCTGCCCCCGCCACGAACGATGCCGTGCCGTCGCCGGTAAACACGACAGCGACCACATCGTCCTTGCGTGACAGGTGATCGACCACGATCACCAGTTCGTCGATCGCGCGTTCGTTCAGCGCGTTAACCGGAGGGTTGGTAACGGTAACCGTTGCCACCCGCTTGCCCGGCGCGACGACATTATACTGGACCAGGAAATAGCGGTTCCGCTCGAACAAGGATTGTTCTTCGGACAGCTTTTGTTTGCGCTGCCAGTCGACGATCACCGTCTTGAGTTCGGTCAGCGATTCCGGATTGCGGAGCGTCGTCACGTCGCCGACATCACCGCCTTCAACGAGCGCGCGGACCATGCGGCGCATGTACTTGCCGGATCGGGTCTCAGGGAATTGCGACACTTCAATGAAATCGGCGGGCACCGCGACCGCGCCCTTTTCGCTGCGGACCAGCTCAAACAACCGCCGCTTGTCGTCCTGCGTCAGCTTGCGGCCTGCCACCGGCACGACGAACGCCAGAGGGGTCAACCCCTTTTCGCGGTGGGGCGCGCCGACGACGAGCACATTGCCGACCGGCGAATCGGGGTCGAGCGCCTTGTCGCGCAGCACCGCGCCCTCGATTTCCTCAGTCCCCATGCGGTGGCCGGAGACGTTGATCACGTCGTCGCTGCGGCCGTGGAGCGAGAAGGAGCCGTCATCATGCGCAATCGCGAAATCGCCCTGCGTATAGGCCCAGACCCCGCGCCAGCGCTTCCAATAGCCGTCGGTCCAGCGGCCCGCATCACCGCGCCATTCGCCGACAACGCTGCCGTCCTCAACCCGGAAGTTATCGACATCGCCCCAGATCGTGCGCGCAAGATAAGGATAGGGCGCAGCGATCACGATTTCGCCCTTCTCGCCCATCTCCGCCTGCCGCCACGGTACCCCGTCCTCGCCCGCACGGGCAAAAGGCGTGGCGCTCAGTGCGGCATCGGCATCTTCCACCCACACATCGCCGACGATCCACGGCAGCGGATAGGCATGTGCATCGGCTTTGAGCGGGAAATCAGCATTGCCGTAAAAATGCGTCCAGGCGATCCCACCATGCTCGGTCGCCCAATAGCTGTTGATATATTGCGGGACGACATGCTCCATCCCGAAGCTTTGCACCGATGGCGAAGTCGGTTCGGCGCAGAAGGTCGCGACGCGCAGCGCGCCCATGTCATAGCGCTGGAGATCGGCGAGGTTCGACGGATCGGACATCACTGATTTCAGGAAAGTGACGCCTGCCTTGAAGATAGTGACATTGTGCCGCTCGATCATCGACGCGAAGCGCCCCGCGTGCGGGAACACCGGCGATCCTTCGGACACCACCGTGGTCACGCGGGTGACCAGCGGGGCGCAGATCAGATAGCTTTGCCCGGTGATCCAGCCCGGATCGGCGACGACGAATAATGTATCGCTGGGCCGCGCATCGAACGACACCGCCATGGTATGCGCAACGCCTGCGGCATAGCCGTGCGCGTGAACGATCCCCTTCGGCTTCCCCGTCGAGCCCGAGGTGTAGATGAAGAACATCGGATAATCGGCATCGACCGGCAGCGGCTTTGACGATGCCCAGATCGCGCGGACGAAATCCTGATCGGGCAGCGCGAGCAATTCGGCCTGCGTCGTCACCGCGAACCCTGCGTCGCGCGCCTTGGCGAGCAGGGTTTCCAACGCGGCATCGGTCAGCTCATGGCTCCACCGGTCGCGCTCTTCGCGCCAGATAACGTCGGGCTGCGCGGTGTGCTTCACCACGATCACCGTCTCGACGCGCGGCGGCAGCGTGACGAGGCTCGACGCAATCGCGATCCGCACCCGCGCGGCATCGGCCGAGCTGATCCGCCCTTCCTTGCCAAGCAATATCAACGCGCGGCCAACCCCGCGCATCACATCCGATCGCTCGACCGTCACTTCACCGGCCAGCGTTTCCTTCACCGTATCCCGGATCGTTGCGGCGTCGGCGTCGGGCACGCCAAGATCGGTATCCGCCAGAATCGCCAGCGCCGTGGTGACGGGCACATAATTGTCGAGTGCGGGATCGGTATAGGCGTTCTTGAACGCCGCGACCTGCGCGTTGCGGTAACTGCCATCGGAGGTGACGATCACCCTTGCGCCGGCATCGCAAATCCGGTCCGACAATGTCTTGTCGCTGAACCCACCGAACACCGCCGTATAGACGATCCCCAGCCGCTTGGCCGCTTCGGTCCAGTAAATCTGCGGCACGATGCTCGGCATGTTGAGCGCGATGCGGTCGCCTGCCTTCAGCCCCAGCGCCTGCAATGCCAGCGCGCATTTCGCCGTTTCGAGCAGCAACTGTTTGCGCGATACGCTGAAGCAATCGACCGGCGCGCCGCGCCCGCCACCGGCGGACATATCCCAGCGATCGCCCTCGAAAATCAGCGCCGCTTCATCGCCATTGCCGCTCAGCACATGGCGATCGACTTCGCTGAACACCGCATTGGTCCGCCCGCCGACGAACCAGCGCCAGTGCGGCGGGTTGCTGGCGTCAAACGCCATCGTCCAGGGGGTGAAATCAGCGGATAGATCAGCACTGATCGGCGCCGCGGTGATCGCATCCCAGCCCTGCCATTGGCCTTCCGCCGATCGCATCAACCAGGCACCATTGGCGCCAACATGGTCGACAAACCAGTGAAGGGTGCTTGCGGCAATGTCGCCGTGGAACGCACCCGGATGTTCCAAGCAGGCGTTGCGCATCGCGCGCCAGGCTTCGCCGGTGCGGATGGGGTTGTGGGAAGCAACAGGGACGGGCGCTGAAACTACAGTCGCAACTTCATTCATCAGCGATTCGCCCCTGGCCTTTTAGTCTCATCCGCAACCGCAGATGGTCTATAATTACAAAATCCAGCCAATCTGCAATATAAAATAATCGCAGATTAGCCGAAAATCGGCATATTATTATTTTTGCCCGGGGAGGACGTCACAAAATTTCGTGACAAGTTAATACTGTATGGCAAAAAGGGTCAAGCGGATTAGCGGCAGCCGCGCTGCTGCCCGCGCCCGCGCTTTCTAATCGAGCCCGAGGGTTTTCAGATCGACCGATGCTGCGGCCAATTCGGCACGTGCGACTATCTGGCGAACAGACGCATCGAGTTTGCGGATGCTCGCATCGGCAGCGGCCTCCTCCCGTGCGTTGACCAGGAAGAAGTCGCTGGCGCCCGCCTCAAACCGGCGCGCCTCGGCCCGGGCCATCGTCTGCGCCACGGCGAGCTCCTGCTCAGCCAGCTGCCGCAATCTTTCCGTGCCGCGCACATCGATTGAAAGCCCCTCCAGCTCGGCGGTGATCTGTTCCTCAATCTGCTGGCGGCGTCGACGTTGTGCGTCGATCTCCGCCGTTGATTGCGCAATTCGCCCGCGAGCGACGCGCTGTTGCAGCGGCACCGAGAAGTTCAGGCCCAGGATCAGTTCACCCGGCGTGCGCGAGGGGCCACCAGCACCCTCGGCACCGATATCCTGCGATGCCTCGGCCCGAAAATCGAGCCGGGGTCGCAGCGTATTCCGATCAAGATCGAGCCGATTGGTCGCCTGCGTAATCCGCATGTCGATCTGGCGCAGATCGGGTCGTGCCGCGATGACGGCAGCGGCATCGGCATAGACTGGCCCTATCATCGGCATGTCGCCCGGCAATCGGGCAGGATCAGGGCGCTGTGGCTTACCCTCATCATCCCGCCAGAACAGCGACAAGGTATTCGCAGCAAGCGCCAGATCCTGTTCAGCCCGTGCCACCAGCGTCTGACGGCGCAGCACATTCTGTTCGTTCTCGGTCAGCAAGATCCGCGGCCGGGCGCCAGCCGAAACCTGGCGCGCAAGACCAGCCTGACGGCCCTTGGCGAGATCGAGCAGTTCGCGATAGACACCCAGGCGAAGCCCGCTGGCAACCCATTGATTATAGGCAGCCACAGCGCGGCGCTGGATCGTGATCGCGGTCAACAAGCGATCGGCTTCGGCGATATCGATATCGATGGTCGCATTGCGGCGCGCAAAGCGACGATCATCGATCAACCGATCCCGCATCAGCGAAAACATCGCCCCAACCTTCACCTCACCAAGGGCGTTGGTGAAATTCTTGTCCTCATAAATCGGGAACTTGCCGGTCGCGACGCGGTAGCCGCCATAAACCTGCCCGCCCCAATCAGCGAGTGGCCGGTATACGGTGCCGCCCAGCGTCTGCCCATCATAGAACCCAGCAACGCGCGACGTTGCCTCGGCGCTGACGACCGTGTCAAACGCCCCCTCAGCGCTCAGCAATTTGCCCTCTGCACTGCGGACACGGGCCAGCGCTTCCTGCACTTGCGGCGCATGCAAGCGCGATGATTGCAGCACCTCGTTTAGCGTCAGCGGTGCCTCGGCAAGCGCTCGGACGGGGAGCAGCGCGAATGCCAGCGCGAACGCTACCCAGGTAAGCCTACTTCGCATTCTCGTCCTTGCCCTTCGGCCCGCCGATCTGCGTCGCCTTGCTGGCGCCATCCTTGCTGCGCGCCTCTTCATCGGCAGGGCGGTCAAACTGAAGCGGAAAATCGTTGAGCTGACGCCACAGTTCGAACCCGGCCGAAACCGTATCCATCAACACCCAGCCTCGCACCTTGGCGCCAAGACGAACAAAGGGCTCACGCGGCCACGGTCCACGATCGGGTGCAGGCTCCACAAGCAGGCGAAACAATCCGTTCGACGACGCTGACAAATCAATCGAGCGCACCCGCCCATCGAACATCCCCTGCGCCACTGATGGCCAGCCGCTAAACTGGATCGCTGGCCAGCCTTCAAAAGCGAGCCGCACGCGCCGCCCCGGCTTGATCAGCGGCACGTCGCGGCCATCGATGTAAAGCTCGACGATCCGGGTCGACTCTTCGGGTGCAAAGGTCGCGAGCACATCACCCTGCTTCACCATCGTTGCGGTATCGCCGGCATTGATCTGCATGATACGGCCGTCGCGCGGCGCCCGGATGATCTGCACCGACTGGCGATTAAGATTTACCTCGACCCGCTTCAGCGCCGCTCGGCTCGACGCGACCTTGGCGCGATAATCGGCGACTTTGATCTGCGCTGCTTCATAGTCGCGGCGCGCAGCAAGCCCTTCACGGTACAAGCTCCCAAAGCGATTAACGTCCAACCCGGCGGTGGACATCGCCTGTTCGGCTGCCGCGATTTCAGCGAGCACCTGCGCGCGTTCCGCCGCCAGCCGCTCGAGGAGCATCGGATCATTATCGGCGATCCGCGCGATCGGATCACCGCGCTTCACAGCGCTGCCGTCAGTGACATACCATTGATCAATCCGTCCGCCGACCATGGCCGTAATATTCTGCACCCGATCACGGGGATCGAGCGCGGTGACACTGCCGGTGCCTGGTGCCGTCTGCACCCAGGGGATATAAATGAGCCCCACCACCGAAATGATGATGCCAACCGCGATCAAAATCGCAAAACTGGTCAACACCCTTGGGGTTCGGATTGTCGCCAGCGTGGTGAAGCGACGGAAATGGTCAGCGTGCGGCAGCATCAGTCGCCTCCCGTACCGCAAAGCGCAGCGCGTCGAATTCGGCCTGGTCACTGACGCGCGACTGCGATGTCCGCCCGATCCACGCATAGCTGTCGAGCATAGGGGGATCCTCGCGATTGGTGAAATAGATCATCGTTGTCTGGCCCGGTCGGATCGCAGCAATCATCCGTTCGATATCACGCCGCGGAATGACGTCGAACAAGGGCGACATCACCAGGATTTTCGGTTCAGACAGCAAGGCAGCGGCAAATTTCAGTCGCATCGATTCCGCCACCGAAAAGGGCCAGCCCGTTTGCGACAACACTGTATGCAATCCATCGGGCAGGCGCCCGATCCGGCGATCGAGCGATACTGCGCGCACCGCTGCCATCATCGCCGACGGCGAATCATCAGGCGAGGCGAGCTTGAGATAATCGATGATGGAGCTTTCGACGATCAAGGGCCGATCAAGCACGACCACATCGGCGCGCAGGTCATAGGGATCAAGCGTCGCCAGGTCAGCGCCACCCAGCGTCACGAACCCCCCTTCGGGGCGTCGATCGCGCTTGAGCAGCAAAGCGAATGCGCGTTGGACATCATCCTCAGCGCTGGCAATCAGGCGGCTGCCGTGCGGAATTTGCAGATCGAACCGCATGTCATCGAGCCGAACATCGGCAAAAGCCAAATCGCTGCTAGCCTGGGTGCGCGCACCGGGGGTACCGGGGCTGTCCTGCGGAATATCGTTGAGGAGGCTCAGCTCCTCAAGCGCGGCCACCAGATCGTAAAAGGCATCGAGATACGGCCCCAGCTGAGCCGCGCCGTAGAAAATGCTTGAGAGAATGAGCTCTGCAGCGACAAGCTGACCAATCGACAACTGTGACTGGATGACCAGCCAGCCGCCGAGCGCGAGCAGCCCAGCACTCGCCACCGCATACAGGATCAGGAACGCGGTCGTCTGCGTCAGGCTGTAATACACATGGCGGCGATAGGCCGCGATATAGGCAGCAGTTTCCGCCTCGGACCGGTCGATGGCGAAATCGAGATGACGGCTCGATTTGTAAAAGCCGTTCGATGCGCCCACGCCTTCAAGCCAACGCGCGGTGGCATATTTGGCGTGACTCAGCTCGATCCGCGTCGTCATCGCCCCACGCGACCACACCCGCCAGATCAGCCACACGGCCAGAATGAAGATCAGGTTGAAGCCCAGGAACACCGGGTGGTAAAATGAGGTGACGACAAAGCCGACCGCCGATTGCAGCAAAATCGTGAACAGCCCGATCAGCAGCGACGGCATCGATTTCTGGACGTTCATCACTTCGAAATAGCGATCGAACAGGTCGACGCGGCGCTCATCGCCGAAAAACGGATTACGCGCGTGCACCGCCCGCAGCGTAATTTCCGCCACCATCCTTGCGAAAAAGCGCTGGCCAAAAAGCTCCATCAGATAGGCGCGCATCGCGCTCATCACCGCTGACACCATCAGCAGCGCGAACAGAATTGCCGACAAGGTGAACAACGGCGCGGGAAGCGCGGTATTCGCGACACTGTTGATCAGCATCTGCACCGAAATCGGCGTGGCGAGCGACAACAGGCTGATGCCCGCGCCATAAATGGCGACAAGCGTGAAATAGGGCTGGTCCGGCCCAAGAATCGGCCGTGCCCAGCGCACCACATCGCGCATCCTGACGGAACGATCTTTCTCGGCTGCCATTCGTCCTCCGGTACCAGAGCGCAAATATCTGGATGCGCTTAAATAATGAATCTAGGCAATAGGAACAACACCACCAATCAATCTAAATCGATAGGATTATCCTATTGGCGGGATCGCCTTCTCAACCTCCGAAACGATTTGCGCCAATCGCTGATAGGCGGTTCCGCGCCCGGCGCGTTTCCGCCACACCATACCGACGTCACGGTACATCGGCCTGCCTCGGATGGCGCGCACAATGACGTCATCCCCCTCCCTTATTTCGGAGCGGATATAGAGCGAGGGCAACAACGCAAAACCCATCCCCATCCCCGCCATCTGGCGGATCGCATCCAGGCTCGTGCCTTCATAATCGCGCATCACGACTGCCTGCACTGCATTGGCGAGACTGAAGATCTGGTCACTCATCCGGTATTGCGGTGACAGCGTTAGCAGCCCGCGCCCCGCCATGTCGCCCGGTTCGATCACGCGCTTGGCGTTAAGCGGGTCATCAGCGGCCATCGCGACAAGCAATTCTTCGCGGAACAATCGCTCGACGATAAAGTCTTCGCGGCCGGTGGGCAGCTGGATCAGCGCGGCATCATGTTTACCGATCGCCAGATCGCGCAGCAGATCCTCGGGCGAGCCTTCCCGCACATGCAGACGCAGCGCGCGGTGGTCACGGTGCAACCGCGCCACGACATGTGGCATCAGATACGGCCCGAGCGTTGGCGACACGCCGAGCCTGATCGTACCGCTGAGCCCATCGGGATCGTCAAGCGCCGATTCCTCCAGCGCCCGCACATCGGCCAGAATACGCTGCGCCCGTTCGACAATGTCGCGACCGCGCGGCGTGAGGATCGCCGTCGTACTGCCGCGTTCGACCAGCCGTATCCCCAGCCGCTCCTCCAACAGCGCTATCTGCGCGGAAAGCGACGGTTGGGTGACGCCGACCTGCTCGGCCGCGCGCCGAAAATGGCCGGTAGCGGCCAGTGCGTTCAGATAATGAAGCTGTTTGAAGGTGATCGTGGCTGCCGGCATCACCTGACTTTATGGCTGATCGACGCCCGGCGCCAGAGTGCCACGTCGCGCGCAATCACGTGCTGCCCATCATTGCCCCCAATGCCGTGCCTGAAAGCCATGCCGCTTCGACCCGTGGGCCGATCAGCCAGTCGCCGCACATGCCGATGCGGCGGCTCCCATCCCATAGCGCCGGAATCCCAGCCGATCCGGATCGCGCAAAACGCCACCGGTGGGTGTTTTGCGCGATCGGGTCCGGCAATGGCCCGCCGACCCGTTCGGCCAACGCCGCCAGCAAGGTGGCCCCGATCAGTTCGCCATCTTCCTCCAGATGCTCTGCCGACCAATCCGGCCCAGCCTGAATGACCCAAGACTCCGGCCCCGATCGACCCGGTTTGGCATTGTTGCGCGCAGCCCAGCCGAGCGGATCGGCTGCCTCGCCGCGAATGCAGTCGATTGCCATCGGCAGACGTTCGGCAAAGGCGAACATCGCCGTCCAGCACGGTGCTGCCGTCGTTTTTCGCGCCAGCGCCGCCATCGCCGGGGCGATTGACGCTACCAGAACGGCAGCCTGTTCAGCAGGCACGGCGATGATAACCGCGTCGGCATGATGCGTCGTGCCGCCGTCAACCCCGATCTGCCACCCGCCGGTTTCACCAGCTACGACGATGTCTGTCACGCGCGTCCCCCAATGGACGGTTGCATCAGCCGCCATCTGACGGATCGGCGCATTCATGCCCGGAACGCCGACAAAGGCATCCGAACCGGCCGCGGGCCACGCGGCGACGCAACCCTGCGCTACCCAACTGTCGACGCGTGCCGCGAAACCCGCGTCACGGACCGTAAAATACTGGGCGCCGTGATCGAACGCCGCCTCCCCCAGTGCCGTTGGCACGCGCCGGGTCGACATTCGCCCGCCCGGCCCGCGACCCTTGTCAAATAATGTGACCGAATGACCGCCACGCGAGAGCGCTTCGCCACAGGCAAGCCCCGCCATCCCTGCACCGATGATGGCGATGTTCATGATCGTCTTCCTCCGCACGCGCGGCCTGCCTGCGGCGTTGCGCATAATCCAGAAACATCAGGGCGGCGCTCCACATCGTGAAGCGCCGCCCCGTTCAGCGCCATCGCTGGCGCTGGTGGCTCATATCGCCCGCAATCAGGCCAGGTCGAACCGATCGAGGTTCATCACCTTGTTCCAGGCCGCCACAAAATCGGCCACGAACTTGGTGTCGGAGTCGGCACAGGCATAGACCTCTGCCAGGCCGCGCAGCTGCGAATGCGACCCAAAGATCAGGTCGACCCGCGTGCCCGTCCACTTGATCTCACCAGTGGTGCGATCGCGCCCCTCGAACACATCGCTTGATCCGGCAGCCGGTGCCCAGATGATGTTCGTATCGAGCAGATTGACGAAGAAGTCCGTCGTCAACATCCATGGCCGTTTGGTCAGGGCACCATGGGCGACCTGGCCGACATTGGCGTTCAGCACCCGCAATCCGCCGATCAGCACGGTCATTTCGGGTGCCGTCAGCGTCAACAGCTGGGCGCGGTCGACAAGCCGCTCTTCGGCCGAAACACCCCTGCCTGCCTTCAGATAGTTGCGGAACCCATCGGCTTCGGGCTCAAGCACCGCAAAGGAATGGACATCGGTTTCTTCCTGCGACGCATCGGTGCGTCCCGGGGTGAACGGCACCGTCACCTCGTGACCGGCGCTCTTCGCCGCCTGCTCAACCGCTGCGCACCCGCCAAGCACGATCAGATCAGCGATGGAGACCTGCTTTTCGCCGGTCTGCGAAGCATTGAAATCGCGCTGAATGCCCTCCAACGCGGCCAGCACCGTTGCCAACTGGGCCGGCTGGTTGACCTCCCAATCCTTTTGCGGCGCAAGCCGGAGCCGTCCACCATTGGCACCGCCGCGCTTGTCCGAACCACGGAAGGTCGATGCCGACGCCCATGCCGTCGACACGAGCTGTGAAATCGACAGACCTGCGGCCAAAATCTTGGCTTTCAGCGCTGCGATGTCCTGCGTGTCGATCAGCTGATAGGTAACGTCGGGCACAGGATCCTGCCAAATCAGGACTTCCTGTGGCACCAGCGGCCCCAGATAGAGCGGGCGTGGCCCCATGTCGCGGTGGGTCAGCTTATACCAGGCACGTGCAAAAGCATCGGCGAATTCAGCAGGGTTCTGGTGGAAGCGGCGCGAGATCTTCTCATAGGCCGGGTCCATCCGCATCGCCATATCCGCGGTCGTCATCATCGGCGCGTGGCGACGTGCAGGATCATGCGCATCCGGCACCGTGCCCTGCGCTTCGGCATTCTTGGGCGTCCATTGCTGGGCACCGGCAGGGCTATGGGTCAATTCCCATTCATTGCCGAACAGCGTGTCGAAATAGCTGTTGTCCCAGGTGATCGGGGTTGGCGTCCAGGCGCCCTCGATCCCGCTGGTGATGGTGTCGACGCCGACGCCGCTGCCCATCGTGTTGATCCAGCCAAAGCCCATCGCTTCAATCGGTGCGCCTTCGGGTTCCGGCCCGACATATTTGCTTGGGTCACCCGCGCCATGCGCCTTGCCGAAGGTATGACCACCGGCGACCAGCGCGACAGTCTCTTCGTCATTCATTGCCATGCGGGCAAAGGTCTCGCGGATGTCACGGCCAGAAGCGACCGGATCGGGCTTGCCGTTTGGACCTTCGGGGTTGACGTAGATCAGCCCCATCTGGACGGCACCCAATGGATTGGCCAGTTCGCGATCACCGCTATAGCGCTGATCCTCCAGCCATTTGCCTTCCGGGCCCCAATAGATATCCTCTTCGGGTTCCCACACATCAGCGCGGCCACCGGCAAACCCGAACGTCTTGAAGCCCATCGATTCAAGCGCGACGTTGCCAGCCAGAATCATCAGATCGGCCCAGCTGAGCTTGCGGCCATATTTCTGCTTGATCGGCCAGAGCAAGCGGCGCGCCTTATCGAGATTGCCATTGTCCGGCCAACTGTTGAGCGGCGCGAAACGCTGCGTGCCCGAACCAGCGCCACCGCGGCCATCGGCGATGCGATAGGTGCCAGCGCTGTGCCAGGCCATGCGAATGAAAAACGGGCCATAATGACCGTAATCAGCTGGCCACCAGGGCTGCGAATCGGTCATCAGGGCATGCAGGTCGGTCACCACGGCTTCGAGATCAAGCGTCTTGAATTCCGCAGCATAATCAAAGTCCGCACCCATTGGGTCGGACTTGGCCGAATGCTGGTGCAACATGCCGAGATGGAGCTGGTTCGGCCACCAATCGCGGTTCGACATGCCCCAGATTTTGGCGCGGTCATGATCGGTCTTCGCGACCGGGCATTGTCCTTCATTTCCCATATCAGCTCCTCCTATGGCGTTTCTGTTCTTTCGCTCTCCGCCCAACCTAAGGCCTGCCCAACGGGCGTCCAATCGATTTCATGATATTGAGTTAGTGAAAGACCAATTGGAACGCCGCCGCACCGATTGGGCGCGGCTGGAGATTACAGTCCTCACTCCCACTCGATGGTGCCGGGCGGTTTGCTCGTATAGTCATAGGTGACGCGGTTGATGCCCTTTACCTCGTTGACGATGCGGGTCGCCATGCGGGGGAGCAGGCCGCCGGGGAATTCGAACGCCTGTGCCGTCATGCCATCGGTGCTCGTGACGGCGCGCAGAGCGAGCACATTGTCATAGGTCCGCCCGTCCCCCATCACGCCGACGCTGCGCACCGGCAGTAACACCGCGAACGCCTGCCAGATTGCGTCGTAGAGTCCGGCGTTGCGGATTTCCTCGAGGTAGATCGCATCGGCCTTGCGCAGAATGTCGCATCGTTCCTTGGTGACTTCGCCGGGGATCCGGATCGCGAGCCCCGGGCCGGGGAAGGGATGCCGCCCGACAAAGATATCGGGCAGACCAAGCTCGCGGCCGAGCGCGCGGACTTCATCCTTGAACAGCTCACGCAGCGGCTCGACGAGCTTCATGTTCATGCGTTCGGGCAGGCCGCCGACATTATGGTGGCTCTTGATCGTCACCGATGGCCCGCCAGTGAAGCTGACGCTTTCGATCACATCGGGGTATAGCGTCCCCTGCGCCAAGAATTCCGCCCCGCCGATCTTGCGTGCTTCGGCCTCGAACACTTCGATAAAGGTTGCGCCGATGAACTTGCGCTTGGCTTCCGGATCAGTGAGCCCCTTCAGCCCGTTCAGGAACAATGTCTCGGCATTCACATGCACCAGCGGGATATTATAGTGGTTGCGGAACAGCCCGACGACCTGATCGGCCTCGCCGCTGCGCATCAACCCGTGATCGACGAACACGCAGGTGAGCTGCGATCCGATCGCTTCGTGGATAAGCACGGCCGCCACCGCTGAATCGACCCCGCCCGAAAGCCCGCAAATAACCTTGCCGGTGCCCACCTGCGCGCGGATTTCATCAATCTTGGTTTGGCGAAATTCGGCCATCGTCCAGTCGCCCGCCAGCCCGCACACATGGCGCGCGAAATTAGCGATCAACTTGCCGCCATCGGGAGTGTGGACCACCTCGGGGTGGAACTGCATCGCGTAATAATGGCGCGCATCATCGGCGATAACGGCAAAGGGCGCGCCGGGGCTGGTGGCGACCGTGCGGAAACCGGGGGCAAGGCTGGTCACTTTGTCGCCATGGCTCATCCACACCTGATGCGTTTCACCCTCGGCCCACAGCCCGTTGAACAGGTCGCAGCTATCCTGCACCTCGATAAAGGCGTGGCCGAACTCGCCGCTGTCGCCCAGCTGCACGTCGCCGCCGAGCTGCGCCATCATCGTCTGCTGGCCGTAACAGATGCCCAGCACGGGCACGCCGCTGTCGAAAACCACGTCCGGCGCGCGCGGGCTTTCGGCATCGAGCACCGAGGCGGGCGATCCCGACAGGATCACGCCCTTGGGCCGCATACGCGCAAAGGCATCGGCGGCGGCGTTGAAAGGCGCGATTTCGCTATACACCCCCGCCTCACGTACGCGGCGCGCGATGAGCTGAGTCACCTGGCTGCCGAAATCGATGATGAGGATGGAGTCGGGATGCTGGATCATGCGGTCAGATAGCGAGGTGGTGCGGCGAAGGCCAGTGCGGCACGGCGATCGGGCGATTCGAGGCCAAAGTTGCCAGTGAAGTTGCGGGTGAAGTTGCGGAAGTTGCGGGTCTCCATCGCCTTTTGCGAGAGGGGTGAAATGACCGAGTTGCACCTGCGAAGATAACCGAGTTCTGACGACTTCTGCATCATCAGGACGACAGTGGCAGCAATTTTCCTACATATGAAGGGGCCTCATCAGCCACCCGGGCGCATCATGCCCATCAGCGCCTTCAGGCTGGGTCGCGCACCACCGCCCAGCAGATTCGCGCGGAAGATGCGGCCGAGCAGGATGATCTCGACAATGATAAACACCACCAGCACCGCGCCCGAAGCAAACACCTGCCACGTCGGAATGCCCGACCCGAGCCGGGCGAGCACCGCAAAGGGCGTGTAGAGCGGAATCCACGTCATCGCCTCAACCAGCACCCCGCCCTTGCCCGCCAGAATCGCCTGGAGCAGAATCGTGAAGGGAACCACGATCGCGAGCATCACGGGGGTGAGGAAACCCTGCGCATCGCGCATCGATTCGCTCATCACCCCGATCACGAGGAAGATCATCGACACCATCACATAGCCAGCGACGAAGAAGAAGATGATCGTCGCGATGCTGGTGAACGACGATACCGGCTCCAGCGCGGGCTTGATCAGTTCGGCAATGGCACCTTGTGTTGCATAGGCCGCGAACAGGCCGCACGCGACCCAGGTGACGACCATCGCCAGGCCGATCGCCACGGTGCCAACCAGCTTGCCGTACATGAGTTCGTTCGGGGTGACGCACGCCAAGACGGTTTCGATGAGCTTGTTGCTCCGCTCCTCAATCGCGCCCTGCAACATCCAGCCGCCCGACAGCACGAGCGACATCATCAGGATATATGCTACTGCCAGTGGCAGGATGGATCGGATAATCACCCGTTCGCGTCCGCTGCCTTCGGGCGGCGTCGTCACGCTGATCGCCGGAAACACGCCATTTGCGGCCGTGGCGATCGTGGGCGCCACTGCATTGGCCTGCAGGAAACGCGTGCGCAATTCGCCGGTCAGCACCGACTGGAGCGTGGTGACGAACGACGCGCGTGGCTGGCCGTTCGCCCAAAGCCGCACCACCGGCGACGTGCCGAAATCGCGCGGGATCAGCACGACATAATCGATCGGCTTGCGCCCCGATTTATCAGCCGGGCGGAGCAATGGTTCCAGCTGCGCATCGATGGTGGTCGGCGACGCTTTGGCGACTGCCGCCGGGGTATCGACTATCCGGTAATCAGGTTCGGGCGCTTCAAAGCTTTTGGCGTCATCGGGCGCGACCGCCGCGATCTTTGCCAGCGCCGCCTTTTGCCCGCCCGATGCGGTGAACGCCTGCACATCGGCATCGCTGAACCACCGCGCATTGCGCGCCCAGATCGCATCCGGCGCCGCCCGCTGAAGATCACGACGCTTCACGAAGCGTGACAGCGCGATCAGCACATAACGCTGTTCATCGGTTTCGATCCGTTGCCGGATAGCGGCTGCGGTGCCGCCGCCAGCCTGATCGACCAGCATGACGGTTTCGACATTCGACCGCCCCGTGATGCGCGACGCCAACGGCCCGATCGCCAGCGCCAGCGGCACGATGAGCAAGGTGAGCCAAAAGCTGCGCGTGGCAGCGATCTGGCGAAATTCGCGCGCGGCGACGAGCAGGATGTGCTGAATCATGGCCGTGCCTCCGCGCCGCCGACAATGTGAAGAAAAACCTCGTGCATGCTCGGGCGATGCTGTTCGAACCGCCGCAGTGGAAAGCCCTGCGCGGTGCAGTGCTGCAGCAGGTCATCGGGATTACCGCCGGGGGCCAGTTGCACATCCCAGGCCTGCCACCCCTCGTTCGGCGTGCCAATCTCGGTTGCGCCCACCACCCCGGTAAGTGTCGCTAGTGATTGCTGCGACACCAAGGTCAGCCGCACCGGCAGCGTCGCGCGTGCGCCGTCCTGCGTGCCCTCAAACTGCTTGCGGCCATGCGCCAGAAACAGCAGCCGATCGCACATCCGCTCGGCATGCTGCATGACATGCGTTGAAAAGACCACGGCCGCACCATTCTTCGCGGCGCCCAGAATCTCGTCCTCGAGCAGCCCCTGATTGACCGGATCGAGGCCGGAAAAGGGCTCGTCGAGGATCAGCAGTTGCGGCTTGTTGACGATAGCCGTCGCTAGCTGAACCTTTTGCGCCATGCCCTTTGACAGCTTGTCGACGGTCGTCTTGGCAAATTCACCCAGCCCGAACCGCTCGAGCAATGTCAGCCCTTCACGTCGCGCGTCACTCGCGCTCATGCCCTTTAATCGTCCGAAATACACAATCGTCTCGATCGCGGTCATCGTCCGGTACAGTCCGCGCTCTTCGGGCAAAAAGCCAAGTTTCGCGCTCGCGCCGCGCCCCGGCGGCTTGCCGAGCACGTCGATGCTGCCGCGGTCGGGCCGAAGGATATCGAGCACCATGCGGAGCGATGTCGTCTTCCCCGCGCCATTGCCGCCCAGAAAGCCGAACACCTCGCCGGGGGCGACCGCGAAGCTGAGATCATCGACCGCCGTGAAATCGCCGAAGCGCTTCACGACCCCCTCAAGCCGCAGGAATGTCGCCGACACACCTGATGTCATCCTAGCCTCCTCGTCGCACCGCTCGGACATCGATCAGATGTCATTTCACCATGACAATATGTCACGGGACACTGACATAATTGCCAGCGAGCGAGCGCCTAGTCAAGCGCGATGTCAGGTGAGCATGTCTGTTTAGAGGACGGCCCATGTAAATTCATAGGCTCAACTCCTTCAGACTGCGCCTTTAATCAGGTGTCATAGCTATATGCAACAGGTATCGATCATCGCCAGCCCATGAACGGGCAGGTGTTTCGCGCGTCTTGCTACTTCACCACCATCCCCGTCCATTTCGCCGCGAACGCCCATAGGTCCGCCGCTTCCTCGATGATCTTGTCGGTCGGCTTGCCGCTGCCGTGTCCGGCGCGGGTTTCGATGCGGACAAGGTGGGGTTTGGGACCGATATTTGCTGCCTGGATGGCGGCGGCATATTTGAAGGTATGACCGGGTACCACGCGATCATCGGTATCGGCCGTCGTCGCCAGGATCGCAGGATAAGCGACGCCCGATCTCACATTGTGATAGGGCGAATAGGCGAGCAGCACTTTGAAATCGGCTTCCTTCGATGGATAGCCATAATCATCGACCCAGTAACGCCCGGCCGTGAACCGGTCGAACCGCAGCATGTCCATCACGCCAACGGCTGGCAGCGCCGCTGCAAACAGATCAGGCCGCTGGTTGACCACTGCACCGACCAGCAAGCCGCCATTCGATCCGCCCTGAATCGTCAGCTTGTCCTTCGACGTGACGCCTTGCGCGATCAGATATTCGCCCGCGGCGATGAAATCATCGAACACATTCTGCTTGTTCGCCAGCCGACCGCCGTCGTGCCAGGCAGTGCCATATTCGCCGCCGCCGCGGATATTGGCGACCGCGAGCACGCCGCCCTGCTCCATCCACGCCAGCCGCGTCGCCGAAAAGCCCGGCATGGTCGAGATGTTGAAGCCGCCATAGGCATAAAGCAGCGTCGGTGCGGGGCCTTTGCCAAGCGTCTTTTTGTGCACGACGAACATCGGCACCTTGGTGCCATCCTTCGATGCGTAGAATTTTTGCTGGACGACATAGTCTGCCGGATCAAATGCCACTTTCGGCGTCGCCCAAGGCGTCGCTGTGTTCGCCTTCACATCATAGCGATAGACGGTGGTCGGCGTGGCAAAGCTGGTAAAGGCAAAGAAGGTTTCGGTATCGAGCTGATCGCCGCCAAACCCGCCAACCGAGCCGATACCGGGCAGCGGCACGGTGCCGCGCTTCTTCCCGTCGAGCGTGTACAGCCGAACTTCGCTTTTCACATCGACCAGATATTCGGCAATCAGATTGCCGCCGATGATCGTCGCACTTTCCAGCACCGCCTTGTCTTCCGGCACGATCTCACGAATCGTGGGCAACTCGCTCTTCGCTGAAAGATCGGTCGCGACGATCCGCAGCTTGGGCGCGCCATTATTGGTTTTCCAGTACAGGGTTTCGCCCTGATTACCGGCAAGCGCCCACTCATATTCCAGCCCCTTGAACACCATGCGCGGCGTCGCACCCGGCTTGGTCTGATCGATCACATGGACTTCGTAGCGGCGATCGGTGCCCTGGGTGGTGGCGATGACGAGCCAGCGGCCATCATCGGTCAGCTGCGCGATATGGCCCTGACGGGGCTTGTCGGGCGTCGCATAGACCAGCCGGTCGGCCGATTGCGGCGTGCCGAGCGTGTGGAAAAACACCTTCTGATTCTCGTTCAGCGCCTGGAATTTGGCGCCTTCCGCCGGGGCCGGAAAGGCCGAATAGAAGAAGCCCGACCCGTCCTTTGCCCAGCTGAGGCCTGAGAACTTCACCCACTCCACGGTATCGCTGAGCAGCTGACCGGTATTCACATCGAGCACCTTCAGCGTGCGCCAATCGGTGCCGCCGTCCTGCACGCCATATAGCACCTTGCTGCCGTCCTCTGATGGCACCCATTCGGCCAGCGCCGTCGCGCCGTCCTTCGACCAGCCATTGGGGTCGATCACCACCCGCCCCTCACCCGCCAACGTATCGCGGACATACAGGACCGACTGGTTTTGCAGCCCCGAATTGCGGCTGTAGAAATACTTCCCGCCCTTCTTCACCGGCAGGCCGAACCGCTCATAATTATAGAGTTCTTTCATCCGAGCCTTGAAGGTATCCCGACCTGGCAACGAGGCCAGATACCCGCTCGTCACCGCGACCTGCGAATCGACCCACGCCTTCACCTCAGCATCGGTCCGCACATCATTTTCCAGCCAGCGATAGGGATCGGCGACTTTCACACCGAACTGCTCATCGACCTGATCGACGCGGCGGGTCTGCGGATAGGCGATGGGGGCCGGCATGGTCGCGGTCGTCTCCGGGCTGGTCTCGGCAAGAGCGGGCATGGGCAGGGCAAGCAACATCAGCGGGAGGGCACGACGCATGGGTTCAGGCTCCGGACGTAAAAAAGGAGCCGCACCGTAACAGGTGCGACCCCTTTCTCAATATCCCTGATGCGTCGATCTGCGCGACGCGGATCAGCGCTTATGCAGCCTGATCATACTCGTCATCGCCCATCACCGGGCCCGAATCCTGGCCCTTGGCGGAAACGTCACGGTCGACGAACTCGATGATCGCCATTGGGGCCGCGTCCGAGCCGCGCGGGCCGGTCTTGATGATGCGGGTATAGCCGCCATTGCGATCGGCGTAACGCGATGCCAGCGTGTCGAACAGCTTGGTGAGCTGCGCGTCGTCGAGCAGCCGCGCATGCGCGAGGCGGCGGTTCGACAGGCCACCCTTCTTCGCCAGCGTGATCAGCTTTTCGACGTACGGGCGCAGTTCCTTCGCCTTGGCGACGGTGGTGGTGATCTGTTCGTGCTTGATGAGCGCTGCCGACAGGTTGCGGAACAGCGCTGTGCGGTGGGCCGAAGTCCGCGAGAGTTTACGACCGCCTACGCGATGGCGCATTGTTCATTCCTTCGTTCGTTAGGGGGCCGTATCAGGTACCCCAGACCAGGTGGCGACGCTGAGACCACCGATATTCCGTCACCCCGGCCTTGAGCCGGGGTCCCGCTGCCTTACCCGCGTCCGAAGAAGCGGGACCCCGGATCAAGTCCGGGGAGACGAGCCAAAAAGGCTCAGCCCATTATTTCTTGTTCCAACTTCTTCGCCATCTCTTCGATGTTCTCAGGCGGCCAGCCGGGGATTTCCATACCCAGCCGAAGCCCCATCGACGACAGCACTTCCTTGATCTCGTTCAGCGACTTGCGACCGAAGTTCGGGGTACGCAGCATCTCTGCCTCGGTCTTCTGCACCAGATCGCCGATATAGATGATGTTGTCGTTCTTCAGGCAGTTCGCCGAACGCACCGACAATTCGAGCTCGTCGACCTTCTTGAGCAGGTAACGGTTGATCTGCTGGGCATCGCCTTGCACGTCCGACGTAGCAGCAGGTGCTGCATGGCCGATCGGCGCCGAACGGACCATCGCCGATTCGTCGAAGTGGACGAACAATGCGAGCTGGTCCTGCAGGATGCGACCGGCATAGGCGACCGCGTCATCGGGGGTAACCGTGCCATCGGTTTCCACCGTCAGCGTCAGCTTGTCGTAATCCAGTTCCTGGCCAACGCGGGTGTTTTCCACCTTGTAGCTGACCTGGCGGACCGGCGAGTACAGCGCATCGACCGGGATCAGGCCGATCGGTGCATCAGCCGGGCGGTTGGCGACGGCGGGGACGTACCCCTTACCGACATCAGCCGTCAGTTCCATGTTCAGCGTCGCGCCATCATCGAGGTGGCAGATCACCAGATTGGGGTTCAGCACTTCGATATCGCCCGAAACGGCGATGTCACCCGCGGTCACCTGACCGGGGCCGGTCGCCGAGAGCTGGAGCCGCTTTGGCCCCTCACCCTGCATGCGCAGCGCGATCTGCTTCACGTTCAGGACGATGTCGGTCACGTCTTCACGCACACCCGCCAGCGACGAGAATTCGTGCAGCACGTTTTCAATCTTGATCGAGGTCACCGCAGCACCCTGCAGTGACGACAGCAACACGCGGCGCAGCGCGTTGCCAAGCGTCAGGCCAAAGCCACGCTCGAGCGGTTCAGCGATGAAGGTCGACTTGCGCTTCGCATCGCCACCAGCCTTGCGTTCAAGGCTGCTGGGCTTTTTCAGTTCTTGCCAGTTCTTTGCATTCACGGACACGGGCTTCCCCTTGGTTTTGGGCGGGAGCGGGGGCGTTGCTCCAGCCGATGGGAGACCTGTTCGCGCCAGCGGTTCAATCGCGCGCGAACAAGCCGTAAATCAGACGCGGCGACGCTTTGAAGGGCGAACGCCATTGTGCGGGATCGAGGTCACGTCGCGGATCGACGTGATCTGGAAACCCACCGCCTGCAGCGCGCGAAGCGCCGATTCGCGGCCCGAACCCGGGCCCTTCACTTCAACTTCAAGCGTGCGCACGCCGTGTTCGGCAGCCTTGCGGCCAGCGTCTTCAGCAGCAACCTGGGCAGCATAAGGCGTCGACTCGTGATCATCGTGTTGTTGAAGCTGGCGTTCACATGCGCGACGCCGCTGGTGATGTTCTTGCGCTCGCGCCGACGAATGCGCTGAGGTTCGCGTGCCATTTAAAAAATCCTGACCTGTCTAAGCTGGGTTTGAGAAAAAGTGCGGGACTAGCCCTGCTTACTTTTTCTTGCCGGCAATCGGCTTAGCCTTGCCCTTGCGGGTGCGCGCATTGGTATGCGTGCGCTGGCCGCGGACCGGCAGGCCCTTGCGATGGCGAAGCCCGCGATAGCAGGCCAGATCCATCAGACGCTTGATGTTGATCGACACTTCGCGGCGAAGATCGCCCTCGACGGTGTGATCGGCATCGATCGTCTCGCGGATCTGCAGCACTTCCTGATCGCTCAGGTCCTGCACGCGACGCTCTGGCGCAATGCCCAGCTTGGTGGTGATTTCCTTGGCCTTGGTGTTGCCAATGCCGTGAATATAGGTGAGCGCGATAACAACGCGCTTGTTGGTCGGGATGTTAACACCCGCAATACGTGCCATGAACTTAGTTCTCCTGCTCCACAGGGCCTGGCATGGCTGCACCGGCCCCATCTCATCGCGTTGACATCTCTAACGCACGACACCGGCGCGCGTTAGCACGCCGCCGGTAACCGGTGTTTCGGAAGAGCAGGCGCTTAGGCCGCAGCGCGACAGCTGTCAAGCGCTCGCGGCTGGTTGCGTGCAAGTTATGCCAAAGTCGAACCTGATCGGCAAGCGAGACCGCAAAATGACGCCGGCACGCCAGCGCATGAAACTCAAAAGCCGATGTTTCATCTTGCGCACACGACCCAGCTGAAACATGCTGACGACCGCATCAACAAAGGGTTCCGGGCCATCATGCCCTGGCTGTTCAATCTTATCCTGATCGTCCATGTCGCTGCCGGCGTCGTCGCGCTTTCGAGCTGCTGGGGATCGGTGCTGACGCGCAAGGGCGGCCCTGCCCATCGTCGCTGGGGCAAGGCCTTCACCACGGCCATTTATATCGCCAGCTTCATGGCGCTGGGCATGGGCACGTTATCGCTGCGCTGGCCACTGGCGATGCATCCGCAACTGACCGATGAAACGCTGTACCGCGGTCTGTTCGGCTGGATGATGATCTATCTGGCGCTGCTGACGATGAGCATGACGCGCTACGGCCTGAAGATGGTTGCCAACAAGCGCGACCACGCCGCCAACCGCCACTGGTCGATGATCGCGCTGCAGATCGCGGTGCTGGTGACCGGCGTCATTTGCTTCGCCCAAGGGATCATGCTCGGTCAGCCGCTGATGATCGGCGTTGCGATCATCGGCTTCGGCACCACTTCAACCTATCTATGGTACATGTTCCGGGCTGCCCCCGGTGCGCGCGATTACATCCCCGAACATCTGAAGGCGATGGTGGCAACCGGGATTGCCGCTTATACTGCCTTCCTGTCGGTCGGGTTGATCGAGCTGTTTCCCGAACACGCCTTTAACCCCATTATCTGGGGGCTGCCCACCGTCGTGGGTGTTGGGCTGATCGGCTATTTTCTGCGCACATTGCCTGGGCGCGCCAAAAGGGCAGCCGAGGCGCGCTGACTATTCTTTTGCCGGTGGCGCGTCCGGGGCCGGCATCGCTTCGGCCGCCGATTTCAGGCCGAGCATCTGTACCGCCATCACTTCATCGACGGCAGGCGCAAGCGCCTCCGCGCCGCCGCGGATATGCCCGCCCACGACATAGGTCAGCTTGATCCGGGTCGCGTTGTCGCCTTCAGCGGTCAGTGTCCACGTCAATATGCCCGTCACCGCTTCTGCCTGCAGCGGGCCGAGCGCGGCGTTCAGCCGCATCATTTTTTGCGGGCGCAGATGGACGATCCGACCATGCTCGACGCTGCCGCCACCGGGAAGCCGTTCGCAAAAACACCCGGTCGCTTGCGAATCGAGATAGAGATTGGCGCTGTCGCCCGAATAAGTGTGATCCTTGTTCCACCATTTCTGGGGCGCACGCAGCATATCCCAAGTGTTCGCAACCGGCGCGTTGATCGTCACCGTTTGGCTGATCTCGAAGCTGCCCGGCGTGACTGCCACCACGTCCGCCACGGCCGGCGTTGCGGCGAATGCTGCTAGCAGCAGAACCAAACGAACCCGCATCTTCAGCTCCCCCAGACCGACAACCAAAAAGAGCGCTGCCCGTGGTTCCGACGCCTCAAACCGAAGCGACCGCCTGACGCTCTACCACGCCGCGTACCCATGTCATAAAATCGCGTCCCGCTGCCTGAACCGCGTTCGACGACGCGATATAGGCCGCATCGTCACTGTCGATCGCAACAGCAGACCACTGAGTTTGATGATCAGCAATCGCAGCACGAAGCACGCTGAGCCGCTGGCGCAACTCGCCATACAGCACCGGATCCTGCCTGATCGGAGGATAATCTTCGCCGATCGTCATGATCGTTATCATCCGCATCGCGAGCTCGCGACGCGCGATCGCCAGATCATGCTTGCGCTGTGGATCGCTGCGCCCGGCGACCTGGGCGAGTCGCTTTGCGACCGCTTCGATCGCGTCCATCTCGTCCAGTAATTGCGCGCGAGTCGTCATCGGCAACTCTATGAACGAGCGTGCATGCGCTTGTCACCCTAAACGCAAGGCCCGTTTCGTCGACGTCAGGCGCGCGGTTCCAGAATCGCTTCGATCGCATCGCTGACATGCTCGATATCGGCCATGCCGTCGATCCGGTGGACCAGCTTGCGCGCGTCATAGATCGGCAGGATCGGGGCGGTCTTGGCGCGATATTCGGCCATGCGGGTGCGCACGGTTTCGGCATTGTCATCGGCGCGGCGCTTGAATTCGGTGCTGCCGCACACGTCGCACACCCCGTCCGCCTTGGGGCGGTTGAACACCTCGTGATAGTTCGTCCCGCAGCTCGCGCAGCTATACCGGCCGACAATCCGCTCGACGAGCGCATCCTCGTCGACCTCAAGCTCAATGACGTGATCGAGCGTGCGGCCATGCGCGGTCAGGATCTGGTCGAGCGAGGCGGCTTGCGGTGCGGTGCGCGGATAGCCATCGAAGATCGCACCCTGATCAGCCGCCATCGTGCCCAGTTTTTCATCGATCAGCGCGGACACGATGTCATCGGAAACAAGCTCGCCTGCTTCCATGACCGCCTTGGCCTTCAGGCCCGCGGGGCTACCCGACTTGACGGCCGCCCGCAGCATGTCTCCGGTTGAAAGCTGCACCATGCCGCGTTCAGCCTGTAACCGGCCCGCCTGCGTGCCCTTGCCCGCCCCGGGGGGCCCCAGCAGGATAATGTTCAAAAGCTCAAGTCCCCTCTTTCGACGCCAACTCTCTTAGCGGAGCCGGCCGCCCTTCAATTTCGCCTTCTTGATCAGATCGCCATATTGATGCGCAAGCAAGTGGCTTTGGATCTGCGTCACCGTATCCATCGTCACGTTGACGACGATCAGCAAGCTCGTTCCGCCCAGATAGAAGGGGATCGACAGCGCCGATACCAGATATTCGGGCACAAGGCAGATGATCGTCAGATATCCCGCACCGATCACGGTGAGCCGCGTCAGGACGTAATCGAAATACAGCTCGGTGTTCTTGCCAGCGTGATGATCGCATCACCCCAGCTGCTTTCACCCTGCACATAATTGCCCGCAAACTGCGTAATCGTCAGCGGCATCAGCAGCAGCGACGACGCGAAAATGGGGGGGATGACGCCTGCAGTGTTGATCTTCAGCGGCAGATGGCTGCGGTCGGCCTGCATGCCGCGCTGTGTCTGGCGCTTCGGGTACTGGATCAGGATGCGGCGCTGCGCGCGCTCCATGAAGCAGATGAACAGGATCAGCACGACCACCGCGACGATGATGCCCAGCAGTCGGACGACATCGAGCGATCCGGTGCGGCTGCCCTCGAACAGGTTGTACAGCGTCGTCGGCATGCTGGCGACGATACCCGCCATGATGATCAGTGAAATGCCGTTGCCGATGCCGCGACTGGTGATCTGCTCGCCCAGCCACATCAGGAACATCGTGCCGCCGACCAGCGAGATAACGGCAGCAACGCGGAACAGGATGCCCGGTTCGATCACCGCCGCGACGCCCTGCGCCGCACCGAAGGTCTCGAGACCAAGTGCGATGAAATAGCCCTGCACCATCGTCAGGCCGACCGTGCCGTAACGGGTATATTGGTTCAGCCGCTTGCGCCCGCTTTCGCCGTCCTTCTTGATCGCGGCAAGCGTTGGCGAGAGCGATGTTGCCAGCTGCACCACGATCGATGCGGTGATGTACGGCGTCACGCCAAGCGCGGTCAGGCTCATTCGCTCCAGCGAGCCGCCGGTGAACGAATTGAACAGGTCAAGCACGCCGCCCTTGGTCTGCTGCGAGAGCAGGCCGAGCGCGGTCGGATCGATCCCCGGCAGCGGCACGAAGCTGAGCAGGCGGAACACGACAAGCGCGACAATGGTGAACCACAGCCGCTTCTTGAGGTCGGTCGCCTGCGAAAACTTCGCGAAGCTGATGCTGGAGGCCATTTGCTCGGCTACTGATGCCATCGGTCTGATCGTCCTGGAAACTGAAACGGCGGGAAACGTGTTACCGCCCCGCCGCTCATATAGTCACGCAAGCGGGCTTGCCTAGCGCTTGATCGCCGAAGCGATGCGTTACGCCCTGAACGTTAGGCTTTGAACGAGGCCTTGTGCGCCTGACGCTCCTTGTACTTCACGCCCTTCTTGGCCGCAGCCTTTTCATTGGCGGGAACCACATGGATCACGTCGACATTGCCGCCGAGCTTTTCGACCGCTTCGATCGCGCCCTTCGACGCGCCGGCAACGGTGAAGCTCAGCTTGGTGGTCAGTTCACCCTTGGCGAGCAGACGGACGCCGTCCTTGCCGCCACGCGCCAGGCCAGCAGCCTTCAGCACGGCATGGTCGATCGTTGCGTCGGTGGCGAGCTTGCCAGCATCGATCATCTTCTGGATCGCGCCCAGGTTAACCTCGGCATAGTCCTTCGCGAAGATGTTGTTGAAGCCGCGCTTTGGCAGCCGCATGTGAAGCGGCATCTGGCCGCCTTCGAAACCGGCGATCGATACGCCTTCGCGGCTCTTCTGGCCCTTCTGGCCACGGCCAGCGGTCTTGCCCTTGCCCGAGCCGATACCACGGCCCACGCGCATCCGCGACTTGCGGGCGCCTTCGTTATCACGGAGTTCGTTCAGTTTCATGTCGTGCACTCGCTTTCGCTTATTTCGCGCGGTTTTGTGATTACCCTCTCCACGTCAGCGGAAAGGGAGAAGAGCTTCAGCCCTCGACGCTCAGCATATGCGCGACCTTGCGGATCATGCCACGCACCTCGGGGGTATCGTTCAATTCCACGGTCTTGTGCATCTTGTTGAGGCCCAGGCCGACCAGCGTTGCGCGCTGATCGCTGGTGCGGCGGATCGGCGAACCGGTCTGCGTGATCTTGATCGTTGCCATCTGTCTTACTCCACGACCGCGAGCGCATCGGCTTCGGCGGTCTGTGAACCACCGCGACCGAGCAGATCGGCGATCTTCTTGCCACGACGCTGCGCAACCGCCTTCGGGCTGGTCTGGCTGACCAGCGCCTCGAAGGTCGCACGGATCATGTTGTAGGGGTTGGACGTGCCGACCGACTTGGTCACCACATCGGCAACGCCCAGCGATTCGAACACGGCGCGCATCGGACCGCCGGCGATGATGCCGGTACCCTGTGGTGCCGAACGGACGGTCACGAGACCCGCACCGAAATGGCCCTTGCCATCATGATGCAGCGTGCGGCCTTCCTTCAGCGGTACGCGCACCATTGCCTTTTTGGCAGCGGCGGTCGCCTTGCTGATGGCTTCCGGCACTTCGCGCGCCTTACCATGGCCGAAGCCGACACGGCCCTTGCCATCGCCGACCACGACGAGTGCGGCGAAACCGAAGCGCTTGCCGCCCTTCACCGTCTTCGACACGCGGTTGATGTGCACGAGCTTTTCGATCAGCTCTTCGCCGCCGTCCTCGGCACCGGGGCCGCCACGACCGCGATTGTCGCGACCGCCACGGCTGTCACGGCGCTGGCCGTCACGGTTGCCGCCACCACCACCGGGTGCGCCGCGACCGCGACCGCCACGTGGTGGACCGCCACGGTTGTCGCCGCCGGGGGCTGCTGCGTCTGGCGCCTGGGTCTGGATTTCATCGGACATGTATTAGAACTCCAATCCGGCTTCGCGCGCGGCATCCGCCAGCGCCTTGACGCGACCATGATACAGAAAGCCGCCGCGATCGAAGACGACCTGCTTGACGCCTGCCTGCACGGCCGCTTCGGCGACACGCTTGCCGACACTCGATGCTGCTTCGATGTTGGATCCGTTCGTGCCGCGCACGTCCTTTTCCAGCGTCGATGCGGCGACGATCGTCTTGCCAGCCGTATCGTCGATCACCTGGGCATAGATATGCTTGCCCGAACGATGGATCGACAGACGCGGACGGCCCGAACCCCGCGCGCGGAGCGCGGTGCGGTTGCGGCGACGCCGCTTCTCGAACAGAGACATTCCCTTGCTCATTACTTCTTCTTCCCTTCCTTGCGGAAGATGAACTCGCCGCGGTACTTGATGCCCTTGCCCTTATAGGGCTCTGGCGGCCGCCAGCGGCGGATTTCGGCGGCAACCTGGCCAACCTTCTGCTTGTCGATGCCGGTGATCTCGACCGTGGTCTGATCAGGCGTCTTGATCTCGATCCCGTCTGGGATCGCGAAGTTGACGTGGTGGCTGTAGCCGAGCTGCAGGTTCAGGTTACGACCCTGCGATGCGGCACGATAACCGACGCCGGTGATTTCGAGGACCTTCGAAAAGCCCTCGCTCACACCCGTCACGAGGTTCTGCACCAGCGTCCGCTGCATGCCCCAGAACGCGCGAGCGCGCTTTGTGTCGTTCGCCGGCTTCACCGAAATCGCGCCTTCTTCGACGATGTAGCTGATGTCGTCCACCAGCGGCATGGTGAGCGTGCCCTTGGGCCCCTTCACCGAAATGATGCCGCCGTCGATGCTGGCCGTCACCCCTGCGGGGATGGGCACATTCTTTTTACCGATGCGGCTCATCAGAATACCTCCGCCAGCACTTCGCCACCGACATTCTGTTCGCGCGCTTCGGCGTCGGACAGAACACCACGTGGCGTCGAGACGATCGTGATGCCAAGGCCGTTCATGATCCGGGGCAGATCCTGCGAACCCGAATAGACACGACGGCCAGGCTTGGAAACGCGGGCAACATGCTTGATCGCAGGCTGGCCCTCGAAATACTTCAGTTCGATGCGGATGCCCTTGGCAGGCCCCATCTCTTCTTCGGTATAGCCGCGGATATAGCCCTCGCGCTGAAGCACGTCGAGCACGCGGGCACGCAGCTTGGAGCCCGGCGTCAGGACAGAGTCCTTGCGCGCACGCTGGCCGTTGCGGATGCGGGTGAGCATATCACCAATGGGATCGGTCAGTGCCATATCTCGTCCTTACCAGCTCGACTTCGTAACGCCGGGGATCAGGCCCTTGTTGGCCAGATCGCGCAGCTGAATACGGCAGAGGCGGAACTTGCGGTAATAAGCGCGCGGGCGACCCGTGAGCTCGCACCGGTTGCGAATGCGCGTACGATTGCCGTTACGCGGGATTTCAGCCTGCTTCAGGCGGGCGATCAGCCGCTCGGTATCGTCGAGCGTCTTGTCGTTCGCGATCGCCTTCAGCTTGGCGTAGCGGCCGGCGTACTTCTTGACGAGCAGCTTGCGGCGCTCGTTCTTGTTGATCGAACTCTTCTTGGCCATCTTACGCCGCCTTCTTTTCGTCAGACTCTTCGATCGGGAACGGGAAACCGAACAGGCGGAGCAGCTCGCGCCCCTCCTCATCGGTCTTTGCCGTGGTCGTCACGATCACGTCCATGCCGCGGATCTTGTCGACCCGGTCATAGCTGATTTCGGGGAAGATCAGCTGTTCCTTCAGGCCGCAGGCATAGTTGCCGCGTCCGTCGAACGACTTGGGGTTCAGCCCGCGGAAATCGCGAACGCGCGGCAGCGCGATCGTGATGAAGCGATCGAGAAATTCGTACATCCGCTCACGGCGCAGCGTTACCTTGCAGCCGATCGGCATACCTTCGCGCAGCTTGAACTGGGCGATCGACTTCTTGGCCTTGGTCACGACGGGCTTCTGCCCAGCGATCAATTCCATCTCGCCGACGGCCTGCTCGACCTTCTTCTTGTCCTGCGTCGCTTCGCCCACGCCCATGTTGAGCACGATCTTTTCGATCTTGGGGACTTCCATCGCGTTCTTGTAGCCGAACTTCTCGGTCATCGCCTTCACGATAACGTCGTCGTAGCGCGACTTCATCCGCGGCACATAAGCATCAGCCACTGATCGTCTCCCCGGACTTCACGGCCACACGGACCTTCTTGCCGTCCTTTTCTTCGAAGCGGACGCGCGTCGGCTTGCCGGTCTTGGGGTCGGCAATCGCGACCTTCGACACGTGCATCGGCGCTTCCAGCTTTTCCAGGCCACCCTGCGGGTTCGCCTGGCTCGGCTTTTTGTGGCGGGTCGCGATGTTCACGCCGGCCACGACAACCTTGCCGTCCTTCGGGAAGGCGCGGGTCACTTCACCCGTCTTGCCCTTGTCCTTGCCGGACAGGATGACGACAGTGTCGCCCTTCTTGATCTTCGCGGCAGCCATTACAGCACCTCCGGCGCGAGCGAGATGATCTTCATGTGCTTCTTGCCGCGGAGCTCACGCACCACTGGGCCAAAAATACGCGTACCGATCGGCTCTTCGTTCTTGTTGACGAGCACGGCGGCGTTGGTGTCGAAACGGATCACCGACCCATCGGCGCGGCGAATATCCTTCGCCGTGCGCACGATGACCGCGCGGTGCACGTCACCCTTCTTCACCTTGCCACGGGGCTGTGCTTCCTTGATGCTGACGACAATGATGTCGCCCACACCGGCTGTGCGACGCTTTGAGCCGCCCAGCACCTTGATGCACTGCACCCGCTTCGCGCCGCTGTTGTCAGCGACCTCGAGATTGGACTGCATCTGGATCATCGATCCGCTTCCTTCTTCATCTGGGGCCGATTGCTGACCGGTCCCCGCCTCTATTGTTTAACGCTTACGCGTCGACATCGACCCGGTCTGGCGTTGCGTGAACGTTCACACGGTCCAGCACCTTCCAGGTCTTCAGCTTGCTGATCGGCGCGATCTCTTCGATGCGCACCGTTTCGCCGGCCTTGAACTCGTTCGCCTCGTCATGGGCGTGATACTTCTTCGAACGACGGATGATCTTGCCGTAGAGCGGGTGTTTCACCTTGCGCTCGACATTCACCACCACCGTCTTGTCGCCCTTGTCGGAGACGATCAGCCCCGTCAGCACGCGCTTCGGCATGTCTAAATTCCTTACTTGGCAGTCGAGCGCGAACGCTCAGACTGCAGCGTCTTGATACGGGCGATGCCGCGACGGACTTCGCGCACCCGGCTCGGCTTTTCGAGCTGGTTGGTCGCGGCCTGGAAACGCAGGTTGAACGCCTCGCGCTTCAGGTTGCCGAGCTCTTCGCTCAGCTGATCGTCGGACTTGGTCCGCATGTCTTTCACATCGGCCATCATCATGCTCCCAGATGCGAGGTGTCGCCGAGACGGGCAACGACCTTCACCTTGATCGGCAGCTTCATCGCTGCACGCTCAAATGCTACTGCCGCAACCGGACCGGGCACGCCGTCCAGTTCGAACAGGATACGGCCGGGCTTGACGCGGGCGGCCCAGAATTCCGGCGAGCCCTTGCCCGAGCCCATGCGGACTTCGGCGGGCTTGGACGAGACCGGCACGTCCGGGAAAATGCGGATCCACAAACGCCCCTGGCGCTTGATGTGGCGCGTGATCGCGCGGCGCGCCGCTTCGATCTGGCGGGCTGTGATCCGGTCGGGCTCCATCGCCTTCAGGCCGTACGACCCGAAGTTGAGCGTCGAGCCACCCGTGGCCTTGCCATGGATGCGACCCTTGAACGCCTTGCGGAACTTGGTCTTTTTTGGCTGCAACATTGTCTAGTTTCCTATCAGCGCGCCGGGCGGACGCCGGAAGTCTGTGCTTCCATCATCAGCCGGTCTTGCGCCATCGGGTCATGACCCAGGATTTCGCCCTTGAAGATCCACACCTTCACGCCGCACACGCCGTAAGCCGTATGTGCCGTTGCTTCGGCATAATCGACGTTTGCACGCAGCGTGTGGAGCGGCACGCGACCTTCACGGTACCACTCGGTCCGCGCGATTTCGGCGCCACCGAGACGACCGCCGCAGGTGATACGAATGCCTTCCGCTCCGAGGCGCAGCGCCGACTGAACCGCGCGCTTCATGGCACGACGGAACGCGATGCGGCGCTCGAGCTGATCGGCAACGCCCTGGGCGACGAGCTTGGCATCGATTTCCGGCTTGCGGATTTCGACGATGTTCAGGCTCACGTCCGACGAAGTCATCTTGCCGAGCGTCTTGCGCAGCTTCTCAATGTCCGCGCCCTTCTTGCCGATGATCACGCCGGGGCGTGCAGCGAAGATCGAGATGCGGCACAGCTTCGCGGGACGATCGATCACCACCTTGGAGATCGCAGCCTGGGGCAGCGTCTTCATGATGAATTCACGGATGCGCAGGTCTTCCAGCAACAGGCGGCCATAATCGGCGCCTTCTGCGTACCAGCGGCTGTCCCAGGTGCGGTTGATCTGCAGCCGAAGCCCGATCGGATTGCTCTTCTGACCCATTACGCTTCCTCTGCCTGCTCACGCACCACGATCCGCAGCCGCGAAAATGGCTTGAGGATGCGGGTCGACTTGCCGCGACCGCGCGTGGCGAAACGCTTCATCACGATCGACTTGCCGACCGATGCCTCGGCGACGACGAGCGCGTCGACATCGAGATTGTGGTTGTTTTCTGCATTGGCAATCGCCGATGCCAGCACCTTGCGCGCCTCGACGGCCATCGCCTTGTTCGAGAACTGCAGGATGTTCATCGCATCACCAACCTTGCGGTTGCGGATGAGCGCGGCGACCAGGCCCAGCTTCTGTGCCGAGCCACGGATCTGCGTGCCGACCGAGAGAGCCTCGTTGTCAGCCACGCGACGCGGGGATTTTTCCTTGCCCATCAGCGCTTGCCCTTCTTGTCGGCGGCGTGGCCGGGGAAGAAGCGCGTTGGAGCGAATTCGCCCAGCTTCATGCCGACCATGTCTTCGTTGACCGAGACCGGCACGAACTTGCGGCCGTTATAGACGTTGAACGTCAGGCCGACGAAATCCGGCAGGATCGTCGAGCGGCGCGACCAGGTCTTGATCGGCGCGCGGTTATTGGCTTCCTGAGCGGTTTGCGCCTTCTTCAGGAGGTGAAGGTCGACAAACGGACCTTTCCAGACGGAACGTGCCATGAGCTATCAGCCCTTCTTCTTGGCGTGACGCGAGCGGATGATCATCTTGTCCGTCGCCTTGTTATGACGGGTGCGTGCACCCTTGGTCGGCTTGCCCCATGGGGTCACCGGATGGCGACCGCCCGAGGTCCGGCCTTCACCACCGCCATGCGGATGGTCGACCGGGTTCTTGGCGACACCGCGCGTCAGCGGGCGAATGCCCTTCCAACGGTTGCGGCCTGCCTTGGCAAGGTTGGTGTTGGCGTTGTCGGGGTTCGACACCGCACCCACCGTCGCCATGCAATCGCTGCGGATATAGCGCTGCTCGCCCGAGTTGAGGCGAACCATCACCATGCCCTTGTCGCGACCGACAACCTGCACATAGGTGCCGGCCGAGCGCGCGAGCTGACCACCCTTGCCGGGCTTCATCTCGACATTGTGGACGATCGTGCCGACAGGCATCTGGCCCAGTTCCATCGCGTTGCCAGGCTTCACGTCGGTCTTCTTCGCCGCGATCACCTTATCGCCAACCGCAAGGCGCTGTGGCGCCAGGATGTAGACAACTTCGTCACCGGGATATTCGATCAGCGCGATGAAGGCGGTGCGGTTGGGATCATATTCGATCCGCGCCACAGTGCCTTCAACGTCCCACTTGCGACGCTTGAAATCGATGATGCGATAGCGCTGCTTGTGACCACCGGCGATGCCGCGCGAGGTGACATGGCCCTTGTTGTTGCGACCACCGGTCTTGCGCTTGCCCTCGGTCAACGCCTTGACCGGACCACCCTTGTGCAGACCCGAACGGTCTACCAGGATCAGGCCACGGCGTGCGGGCGAAGTCGGGTTATAATGTTTGAGTGCCATTGCCTCAGATCCCCGTCGTCACGTCGATCGATTGCCCGTCTTTCAGGGTGACGATCGCTTTTTTGATATCCGAGCGCGTGTAGGGCTTGCCCTTCCACTTCTTGGTCTTGCCCTTCTGGACGATCGTGTTCACGCCGGTGACGTTGACGTTGAACAGCGCTTCCACGGCAGCCTTGATCTCGGGCTTGGTCGCATCGCCTGCCACGCGGAACACAACGGCGTTGTGCTCGCTCAGCAGCGTTGCTTTTTCGGTGATGTGCGGCGCGACGATCACGTCGTAATGACGCGTCGCAATCGCGGCCTTGTCTTGCTTAGCCATTGAAGCGCGCCTCCAGCTTTTCGACGGCCGCGCGCGTCAGCACCAGCGTATCGGCCTTAAGGATATCGTACACATTGGCGCCGGCGGCCGGCATCACGTTGATCTGGCGCAGGTTGCCGGCGGCGAGCGCGAAGCTTGCCTCGACCATGTCACCGTCGATCACGAGGGCCGTCTTGGCATCCAGCGTGCTGAAGTTCTTGAACAACACTGCGGTCTTGGCGTTTTCGACCACCAGGCTGTCCATCACGATCAGCTTACCGGTCTTCGCCTTTGACGACAGCGCCATCTTCAGACCGAGCGCGCGAACCTTCTTGTTCAGCGACGGGTTGAAGTCACGAACGCGGGCACCGTGAGCCTTACCACCGCCGATAAAGACGGGGGCGCGGCGATCGCCGTGACGAGCCGTACCGCCGCCCTTCTGGCGACCGAACTTCTTGCCGGTACGCGCAACATCGGCGCGCTCGCGGGTGCCACGGGCAGTGCCGCGACGCTTTTCGAGCTGCCAGGTGACAACGCGGTGGAGAATGTCCGCGCGCGGCTCAAGGCCGAACACGTCATCGCTGAGATCGATATCGGCGCCCTGGGCACCGTCGAGCGACTGAAGCTTGATCTTCATGTTCAGCCCTCCTGGCCGTCAGTGGCTTCGGGAGTGGCCACGTCTTCGACGGGGGTCTCAACCGGAGCCTCGTTGCTGTTGGCGACGGCCTTCAGGCCAGCGGGATAAGGCGCTGCTTCAGGACGTGCGATCTTGACCGAGTCCTTCACGAGCAACCAGCCGCCCTTCGATCCGGGCACCGAGCCCTTGATGAAGATCAGGCCGCGCTCGACATCGGTCGAGACGACTTCCAGATTCTGCTGCGTGCGCTGCTTGTCACCCATGTGACCGGCCATCTTCTTGTTCTTGAAGACCTTGCCCGGATCCTGGCGCTGACCGGTCGAACCGAGCGAACGGTGCGAGACCGAAACGCCGTGGGTTGCGCGCAGACCACCGAAGCCCCAGCGCTTCATGCCGCCCTGGAAACCCTTGCCCTGCGTGTTGCCGGCAATGTCAACGAACTGGCCAGCCACGAAATGGTCGGCCGAAATCTCGGCGCCCACATCGAGCAGGGCATCTTCAGAGACGCGGAATTCAGCCAGCTTTGCCTTGGGCTCGACTTCGGCCTTGCCGAAATGGCCGCGCTGCGGCTTGGCGACGTTCTTGGCCTTGGCCGTACCGGCACCCAGCTGAACGGCAGTATATCCATCACGGTCGGCCTCGCGGACGGCAACGACCTGGAGACCCTCAAGCGAAAGGACAGTGACGGGCACATGGCGCCCATCGTCCTTGAACAAGCGGGTCATCCCCATTTTCTTCGCGATCACGCCAGTGCGCATGATCCATGCTCCATTCAATAACAGAGGCCCGCTCCGGACTATTCCGCAGCGGGCATGACGGGACCCCACCAAAGTAATACTTTGGTGGGAACCCACTCAGCCCAAAATTTTAGCGAGCCCCGACCCGGGCTGGTGCTTCCCCGGTGCGGGGAAGCGTGTCGGGGGACGCAGCCCGGATAAATCCGGCGGTATCCCTTATCGTTGGCACCGCGTTGGCGGTGCCGAATCTCGTTGGAGAGCGCGGGCCTTAGGCTAGCCCGTTGACGTAGTCAACAAGCCACCCCCGCTTTCGCGGGGGCTAAAGGCCAAATTGGCTCACGCCAATTTGATCTCCACGTCAACGCCAGCAGCGAGATCGAGCTTCATCAAAGCATCGACCGTCTGTGGGGTTGGCTGAACAATGTCCAGCATCCGCTTGTAGGTGCGCACCTCGAACTGCTCACGCGACTTTTTGTCGATGTGCGGGCCGCGGTTCACGGTGAACTTCTCGATGCGCGTCGGCAAAGGGATAGGACCGCGAATAAGCGCACCGGTGCGGCGCGCCGTATCGGCGATGTCGCCGGTGGCCTGATCGAGCACGCGATGATCGAATGCCTTCAGACGAATACGGATATTCTGCGTTTCCATGGTCCCTACCGATGCGAAAGAGCGGGCCGCCTTGTGACGGCTCGTATTATTAAACCGAAAATAGCAACCGCCCGACTCCCTGCCGCTAGGGCCGGGAATCGGGCGGAGGCGAGCCTATATTACTTCGAGATGCCGCTGACAATCCCCGAACCAACGGTACGACCGCCTTCGCGGATCGTGAAACGCTGGCCGACGTCCATGGCGATCGGTGCGATCAGCTTGACGCCGAGCGCGATGTTGTCGCCTGGCATCACCATTTCCGTGCCCTCGGGCAGTTCGACGGTGCCGGTCACGTCCGTGGTCCGGAAGTAGAACTGCGGGCGATAGTTGGCGAAGAATGGCGTGTGACGGCCACCCTCGTCCTTCGACAGCACGTACACTTCCGACTGGAAGTCGGTGTGTGGCTTGATCGAGCCGGGCTTGCAGAGCACCTGGCCGCGCTCGACTTCGTCACGAGCGACACCGCGGATCAGCGCGCCGACGTTGTCGCCAGCCTGACCCTGATCGAGCAGCTTGCGGAACATTTCGACGCCGGTGACGACGGTCTTGCGGACTTCTGGGTGGATGCCGACGATTTCGACTTCCTCGCCAACCTTCACAATACCGGTTTCGACGCGGCCGGTGACGACCGTACCGCGACCCGAGATCGAGAACACGTCTTCGATCGGCATCATGAACGGCTTGTCGAGCGGACGCTCTGGCTGCGGCAGATACTCGTCAACGGCCTGCATCAGCTTCAGAACGGCGTCATGGCCGATCTCTGGCTGCTTGTCGTCGAGCGCGCACACGGCCGAACCACGGATGATCGGAATGTTGTCGCCGTCGAAATCATACTTCGACAGAAGCTCGCGGATTTCCATTTCGACGAGCTCGAGGATTTCCTCGTCATCAACCAGATCGACCTTGTTCATGAACACGACCATCGTCGGCACGCCGACCTGACGGGCGAGCAGGATGTGCTCGCGGGTCTGGGGCATCGGGCCGTCGGTGGCCGAAACGACCAGGATCGCGCCGTCCATCTGAGCGGCACCGGTGATCATGTTCTTCACATAGTCGGCGTGGCCCGGGCAATCGACGTGCGCATAGTGGCGTGCCGTCGTTTCATATTCGACGTGTGCGGTCGAAATGGTGATGCCGCGCTCGCGCTCTTCAGGTGCCTTGTCGATGTTGGCATAGCTGGTGAACGTGGCACCGCCGGTCTCTGCCAGCACCTTAGTGATGGCGGCCGTCAGCGACGTCTTGCCGTGATCGACGTGGCCGATCGTGCCGATGTTGAGATGCGGCTTGGTCCGCTCAAACTTTGCTTTAGCCATTGTTTCCTACCTTGCTGATCAAATTTCGTGTGGCCAGGGGCTGCGCGAAAGCGTGCCCCATAGCGACTGATTCTAAGTTATGCCAGCTTCGCTTTCACTTCGTCAGCGACGTTGGCGGGCACTTCGTCATAATGCGAGAACTGCATCGAGTATTGCGCGCGCCCCTGGGTGAACGAACGCAGCGTGTTCACATAACCAAACATGTTGGCCAGCGGAACCATCGCGTCCACCGACTGCGCGTTGCCGCGGGTATCGGTGCCCTGGATCTGGCCACGGCGGCTGTTCATGTCGCCGATCACATCGCCCAGATAATCCTCAGGCGTCACAACCTCGACCTTCATGATCGGCTCGAGCAGCTTGATGCCGGCCTTCTGCGCGGCTTCACGCATGCAACCACGTGCACAGATTTCGAACGCCAGCGCTGACGAGTCGACGTCATGGTACTTACCGTCGGTCAGCTCGACGGTGAAATCGATGATCGGGAAGCC
>NCEE01000004.1 GCA_002280555.1 Sphingomonas sp. 32-62-10 | reverse complement strand
GCCCGCCTGCGCGTTGATGCCGAACACGAACGCCAGCACGGTCGCGATCGCCATGTACAGGTCGTCGCGCACTTCCTGCCCTTCACGGCTGGTGTAGTATATGGCGCGGGCAAGCATCGGATATTCGAGCGTGGTAACGCGCGATTCCGCCGCCAGCTCGCGGATCGCTTGTGCCGTCACGCCGCGTCCCTTGGCGACCACCACTGGCACCTGATCGCGCCCGCGATCATAGCGCAGTGCGACCGCGAAATGGGTCGGGTTGGTGAGCACGACATGTGCCTCGCTCACCGCTTTGCGCATGTTGCGCTTGGCAAGATCATGCCGGCGTTGGCGTTGAGCGGCCTTGTTTTCGGGGTTTCCTTCGCTTTCCTTGTGCTCGTCCTTGATCTCCTGCTTGCTCATGCGGAGTTTCTGCAGCAGCTGGATGATCTGGATGGGCAGGTCGATGCCCGCGATTACCACCAGCCCCGCCGCCATCGCGAACAAGGTGCCGGTGAGCATCGAGCCGAGCGCGCCGACGCTGCGCTCGATATCCGACGATGCCAGCCCGATCGACTGGGTCGAGACGTGCCACAGCATGTAATAGCCGATCGTGCCGAGCAGGATCACCTTCAGCAGCGACTTGCCGAGTTCGATCCAGCCCTGCGGCCCGAAGATGCGCTTCAGCCCCGATGCCGGGTTAATGCGGCTCGCCTTGGGCGCCATCAGCTTGCCGTTAAAGGTCAGCGCACCGAGCCCGGCCTGGCTGAAGATCGCCGCGATCAAGGTGATGACGAACATCGCGATCATCGGCGGGGCGATCTGCCAGCCCGCGATCGCCAGCGACCGCATCGGCTGGAAATCATCGACATCGCCCGATCCGAACGAGAAGCTGGTGACCATCAGTGCCTTGCATGCCGCCATCAGCGCCGGGCCGAACAGCGCCAGCCATCCGCATCCGGCAAGCACCACCAAAGCCGTTGCGAACTCGCGTGATCGCAGCACCTGGCCATCATCAAACGCCTTTTGCTTGCGCTTGGGTGTTGGTGCTTCTGTCTTTTCGCCGAATTCGTCTGCCATCAGCCGATCACCAGATGTTCAGCGGCGGCCAGGCCTTCCTGAATGATCACGATCATGTAATCGCCCATTGCCGGGAAGGCGATCGCCAGCGCGATGACGCCGACCGCCAGGCTCATCGGCAAGCCGACCGCGAAGAGGTTGAGCGCAGGCGCCGAGCGCGAGAGCATGCCGACGACGAGATTGAGGCACAGCAGCAGGAACCCGACCGGCAGCGCAAGCAGGAACCCGGCCGAAAAGGCATAGCCGCCGAATACCGCGATATCGCGCAACCGCTCCACCGCGATCCAGGCCGAGCCCGGCGGCAGCACCGCATAGCTGCGCACGACAAGCTCGACGAGCATCAGATGCCCGTTCACCGAAAGGAAGAGCAGCGTAAGCAGCGTCATCATGAACTGCCCGAGCGCGGTGCTCGACCGGCCATTTTGCGGATCAATCGCAGATGCAAAACCGATGCCCATCGAATTGCCGATCAGTTCGCCTGCCACCAAGGGCGCGGCGAAGGCGATTTGCAGGACAAAGCCGATCGCAAGACCGACCAGCGCCTCTGCCGCGACGGCAAGAAAGGTGGTGATCGCAAAAATCTGCGCCGGCGGTGTTACCGGATTGGCGGCGAGCACCAGAAAACCGATCGCCCCCGACAGCGCGATGCGCACCTGCAACGGCACGCTGATAGCACCGAACACCGGCGCCGCGATGAAGGTGGCGCTCACGCGCACCATCACGAACAACAGCGTCCACAGCTGCGGCTCGATCGACAGGCCAAAGCCCAACATCGCGCTATTTCACCAGATCGGGAATGCGCTCGAAGATCGATACGGTGAAGTCGCTCAGCAACCCCAGGATCAGCCCGCCGAAAATCACCAGCGAAACGGCAACAACCACCAGCTTGGGCACAAACGTCAGCGTCTGTTCGTTGATCGAGGTGGCTGCCTGGACCATGCCGAGGATCAGGCCGGAGAGCAGCGCCGGGATCAGGATCGGGGCGGACGCAAGTGCAAGCACCCACAGCGCCTCGTTCGCGATCGTCAGGAAATATTGCGTGTCCATCGCGACGCTACCTCATGAAACTATTGGCAAGCGACCCCATCGTCAGTGCCCAGCCATCGACCAGCACGAACAGGAGCAGCTTGAAGGGTAACGAGATGATTGTCGGTGAGACCATCATCATGCCGAGTGACATCAGCACCGAGGCGACGATCAGATCGATGACGATAAACGGCAGGAAGATCAGAAAACCGATCTGAAACGCCGTTTTCAGCTCGCTCGTCACATAGGATGGCAGCAGCACCGAATAGGGCACATCGGCAGGCTTTGCATAAGGGCCCGACTTGGCGATCTTGGAGAACATCGTGATGTCCTTCATCCGCGTCTGCTTGAGCATGAAGGCGTGGAGCGGTTTACCTGCGGTTTCGATCATCTGCGTCGCACCGATCTTGCCCGCGGCATAGGGCTGGATCGCGGTGACGTTCATGTCGTTGAGCACCGGCGCCATCACGAAAAAGCTGAGGAACAGCGACAGACCGACCAGCACCTGGTTGGGGGGCGTCTGCTGCAGGCCAAGCGCCTGGCGCAGGATCGACAGCACGATGATGATGCGGGTGAAGCTGGTCATCATCAGCAGGATGCCGGGCAGAACCGACAGCAGCCCCATGATGATGAGCACCTGGAGCGACAGCGACAGCGGCGCGTTGCCGCCCCCCAGATCGCCCAGTGCACGGTCGATCGCGTCGCCCGTTCCCGGCGGGGCGGGCAAGCTCGGCGGTGTTGGGGCGGCCTGGGCGAAGGCCGGTGCCGCCACCATCAGACAGAAGATGAGCGCAAGGACGATCAGCGCGATCCGGCCGGCCCAACCGCCACGGGCGACGCTTTCGCCAGCGGCAGGCGCGGTGCGGAACAGGCTGGGGCCCTTTGCCGTCACACGGCGGACGACAGGCGAGGTCATTTGTCGCCCCGATCGATCAGCGTCACCCCGCCACGCCCGACCGAGACGAGCAACTTACGCCCTTCAAAATCGAGCACGGCAAGCTTCAGGCCCGGCGACAGCATCATCGTTTCCTTAACGGTCAGCATGCGCTCGCCCTGGGTTGCCTGCAGCCGTGTTTCCAGGCGGCGCCACAGATACAGGCAGCCGATCATCAGCCCGCAGACCAGCGGCAGCAGCACGGCCACCTTCAGGATATATTCCCACATCATCAGCGTGCGGCCCGCTTGTCGGGGGAGACCAGCTCGGTCATCCGCACGCCGAACCGGTCACCCACCGTCACCACTTCGCCGCGTCCGATCAGCGTGCCGTTGACGAACACGTCGAGCAGTTCGTTCGCCGCCCGGTCGAGCTCGATCACGCTGGCTTCGCCCAGCGCCAGCAGCTCGCGCAAGGTGAGCGAGGTCGATCCGATCTCGACGGTCAGTTTGACGTCGACGTCCTGCAACAGCCGGAAATTGGCCGCCACTGCCCCGTCGACGGGGAAACCCCCGGTCATGTCGTTCATCGGTAATCCTCTTCATCTTTGCGTTCGATCATGGTCAGCCGAATCGCGGCCTTCCCGTTGGAGGTGCCGACGGTGCCCGTTCCGAGCCGATCACCGCCCACCATCACCGGCACATCCGCGCCGAAGCTGATCGGGATCACGTCGCCGGCCTTCAGGTCCATCAGCTTTTCAAGCGAGATCATTGGTTCGGCGAGCACCGAGCGCACCGGAAAGCGCACCCCCATAACGGCACGCGTCAGCCCGTTGCGCCATGCCGGATCAGGCGCGGCGGTGCGGCCGTGCACCTTGCCGGTCAGCGATGGCGCATGCGGCTTCAGCGCGGTGACCGGATAAATGATATCGATAAAGGTCGGCTTGGCCGTGCCCGTCGCGATCCCGAACCGGGTGACGACCACGGCATCCTCGGCATCGACATCGGCCAGCAGCGCGGGGCTGGATTCCATATGGCCGGGCCGGAAGTCGATCCGGGCCAGCGGTTCCCACGCGCTTTTCAGTGGCGCGGCCATCATCGTGCCGAGCCGTTCGACCATCGCAATGGCGGCAGGCGAAAATTCGGCAGGCATCGGATGGGGGGCATCGCCCGTCCCACCAAAAAACTGATCGAGCAGTTCGAGTACGAACTTGCCGTCAAACAACATCAATGCTGTGCCGCCTGCGGGCGCCATTACCATTGGCAGCCAGGCGGTGAGGATTTCAGGACGTTCGGCCCGGTAGTCTGCAAAGCGCTGCACGACCAACGGCTCAGCCCAGATCCGCGCTTCGCAGCGCAGCAACGGCTCAAACACGACGCGCATCGATCGGGCCAATAGCGCCGACAAATGCTGCAGCGTGTGCAGATCGCCAAAGGGATTAAGGTTGGCTACCCCCAGCGCAGCAGCATGCTCAGCGGGTGGGCGCGATCGTTGCCGATCGCGCCGCTCGCCTGCTGCCGTTGGTGAAGGCTCGTTAACCATGCCTCACTGAACAACAAAATTGGTAAAGTAGACGTTACCAACGCCGCCGAATCCTTCTTTTTGCTTCAAAACAGCGTTAACTGCCTTCACCAGCTGCGCCTGCATCTGGCGCTTGCCCTCCACCGCGAACACCTGTTCCTCGGTTGCCTCGCCCAGCGTGAGCAGCACGGCCGAGCGTACGGCGATCTCATGCGTCTTCAGATTTTCGATGACGCGTTCGTCATAGGGCGTCGAGATGGCGATGCCGACCTGGATGAAATGCACGCTTTCTCGCAGGTTCGACGTGAATTCCTTTTCCATCGCGTAGTAATTGGACGCGTATTTATCGCCGCCCTTACCCATCGGCTTGTGGCTCCCGCCACCACCACCGCCGCCATGGCCGCCTTCATCGTCGCCTCCACGCTTTTCCTCGCTTTTGGGTACCAGATGCGGTTTTTCGATTTCCGCCGCTTCGCCATGCCCGCCGCCGCCGATCAGGCCGGCCTGCATCGCATAAAGGCCGCCACCGACGCCCCCGCCGATCACGATCAGCGTGACGACGATGATGATCACCCATTTCATTGCCCCGCCCTTTTTCTTGGGCGCTTTTTCTGCGTCTTTATCGTCATGCTTAGCCATGATGTTTCCCCTTCATCTCAAGCGATACGGTCTTCGGAATCCGCCCGGGCTTGGGCAGAATTGGTCGAGCTTTTGCCATTGGCCGGATTGGCCGATGGCTGCGGTGCTCCGCGCCGATGATCGGCGGACTGGCCAAAGCTGGTCCCCGAACCATTGCTCGTGCTGGTGCTTGCGGCGGTAGGAGCATTGCTGGCGGTGCTAGAGCTTGCCGCTGCGGCGGTCTGATCCGGGGCCGCGGCGATGATCGTATCGCCCAGCCGAAGCCCTCGCGCGTCCGCCAGTTCGGCAAGGCGCGGCTGTGCTTCGGCGAGCATGATGCGCGTCGTGGCGACGTCAGCGGCGAACTGGACATGGATCGTCTCGCCCACCTGGCGCAGCGCCACCTCAATCTTGCCGAGTGCATCGGGCACAAGCGTGATCCGGGTGTCTCGTGCATTGGCGACGTCGTGCACGGCATCGATCCGGTCGATCAGCGCGCGCGTCCAATCCTGGCGACGCATGTCAACAGGGACAGGCAGCGGAGCGGTCGAGTCTGCGCGTAACGCCGCCGGTTCAGAGGCGATTGCACCCGTTATCGGCGCAGTGACGACGGCCTCATCACGCCCGATGCGCACCGGTCGTTCAGCCGTTGCAGCAATCGCTGCGGCAAAAGCGCGAAGCGCTGGAACGGCAACCCCGATCACCGGCGCTTCTGGCAAGGGCGCGGCGACCGCAACGATTGACGCGGGCGACTTCGGCGTCGGTGCCGCCGATTTAGCGATCACTGAATCGACGCGATTGAAAGCAATCGGTTCGGCCGACGAGACCTGCTCCAGCCGACCGCCTAGCAGAGGAACATGCACGGGCGCTGTCAACGATGCCAGAGGCACCGGCGAGAGCGGGCCTGAGGGTGCGGGTGGCGGCGCGGGAATAGCCTGAGCGACGGTCGATTGACCGGCAATTGCCGCGATTACCTGCGAGATCGGACGCGGAATCCTGATTTCCGTCACTGCTACCGCACTGATCGGGCCCGAAGAGTCGCGCGATTCAACTGGGGGACCATTTTCCAGCGGAACGCCAACTTCTGGATCGATTGGCGATGGCGGCAATGCTGTCGCCCGTTCTGCGGCGACACTCGGTATCGCCGCGATAGCGGCCTTCGGCGCTGGTGTTGCCGATCGCAGAACTGGATCGCCTAACTCAGTGCGGCCCTCAACGGGTCGTTCAACGCGCTCTGGGATGACTGCCGAGGCGATTGGCGAAGCGATTAATGGCTCAAGCGCAGATCGTTCCGGGGGAGCCGGTGCCACCTGCATTTCTGTCACCACCAACACAGAGGGTGGCCCGATGAGCACATTGGGAACCACAGGCTGTTGCTCGGCAACAGGCGCGTCACCGGCTGGCGCTTCCCGATCAGAACCGGCTTCGGCAATCCTGACGCGTGCCGCTGGCAGGTCCAGCGCAAGCGCCGCGTTCGCATCGGCAGGACGCGCCGATGCGATCCGTTCAACTGACACGATCCGCGAATGACGATCGGACCTTTGTGTCGACAATTGCGCCGAAGGATCGGTATCGACCGATTCAGATCCTGCCGGATCGGCCAGCGCCAACGAAATGATCGCTTGCCGAGGCGCAACGCCGCGATCGGGCACCACCGCTGGCAAAGCCAGTGGGACATCGTCCGTCCTGCGCAAGGGGCTGGGTTCCAACCGATCCGATAGCGGCGGCTGCAGCACGACAGCATCATCGTGCAACGCCTCATCAAGCAAGGCGGTATCAGGGACGGTGCGACCGGAGACCGGTGGATTGCCGGGGGCGGCAAGCGCTTGCCGGATCAGCGGCAAGGAAATGGCGGGGAGGGTCGGCGCCGTCGGGTCGGGTTCTTCTTCCGCGGCCGCCCCGGCCAGCACAAGTGCACGCGCGAAATCACCCGTCCCGACGGCAGATACCGTGAGGATCGGGGCGATCGCGGACGCATTGGCTAGAGAGAGCGAAAGCTGAATCATGCACGAATCCCGAGGGCACGATTGCCCAACAGACATTCAGCAAGGATCGTGCCGGTTTCGGCGGGTTGGCGGCGCTTCTTCCAGCGCGCGCATCGCCTTGATGACCGCGGCTTGGTCTTCACGTGCGATCAGCTTTTCGATCGCCGATTGATCGCGTCGCGCTTCGCGGGTTGCCTCGCTGGCCTGATGCAGCCGATCGGTCGCCATCTTCACGCGCTGTTCGGCCGCCGCCGCTGATTGATGCAGGCGATCGCGAAAATGCGCAGCCGCGATGAACGAAAAGGCATGCTCCGCCGCTTCTTCGGGCGCGACGTTGGCCACAAGCTGGGCGATCCGATGTCGGAGCGCATCCTCGCTCGCCACTTTTTCGTGCGCTTGCATTTCGGCTGCCTGGACCAGCCCGAGCTGAAGCGTGCGCACGCGCAGAATCCGGTCGAGCGAGATCCCGCGCTTAGCCATCGCCGAACACGCCCGTCAGCTCGGCAATGGCATCATCGAGCGAGACGACATCGTCCGATCCCTGACGAATATATTCGGTGATCGCGCCGTGGCAGGCGATCGCTTGGTCGATTGCTGGGTCAGCCCCAGAACGATAGGCCCCCATCAGCACCAGATCGCGATTTTCCTCATAGGTGGCCAAATGGCCGCGCAGGATGCGTGCGGCGCGCTGGTGCGGCTTGCTGGTGATGTCCGTCATCACCCGGCTGACCGAGGGACCGATATCGATGGCAGGATAAATGCCGCGCTCGGCCAGCTGGCGCGACAACACGATATGCCCGTCAAGGATCGAGCGGGCGCTGTCGACGACCGGATCATTGCCATCATCGCCGTCTGCGAGCACGGTATAGATCGCAGTGATCGACCCGCCCGACGACACATCGGTGCCCGCGCGCTCGATCAGGTTTGGCAGCATCGCGATCGCCGACGGTGGGTAACCCCGCGCGCTGGCGGGTTCACCCAGCGCCAGGCCAATCTCGCGCCCGGCATGCGCGACGCGGGTGAGCGAGTCCATGATCAGCAGCACATTCTTGCCCTCGGCACGGAAAGCCTCGGCAATCGCCGTTGCGCGCAGAGCGCCACGAATCCGCAGTACGGGTGAGTGATTGGCGGGCACGGCGACCACGACGGCGCGCTGCCGCGCGTCGCCTGCCACCTTGGTTTCGAGGAAATCGGCGACTTCCCGGCTCCGCTCACCGATCAGACCGATCACGATCACATCGGCTTCGGCCGCGCGCACGATCATCCCGAGCAGCACCGATTTACCGACGCCGGATCCGGCCATGATGCCGATCCGCTGACCCTGCCCGATCGTCAACAAGCCGTTGATCGCACGCACGCCAACATCCATCGGCTTCAGCACACGCCCGCGATCGAGCGGGTTTTGGTGCTTGCCGGCGATCGGCCAATGGCCAGCGCCGCGAATGGGGCCGAGCCCGTCGATGGGCTTGCCTGCGCCGTCGACAACGCGACCAAGCAGTGCCGCGCCAACTTCGGCTTCGCCGGGTGCCCCCAAGGGGCGCACCGGGGCTTGCGGCAACAGCGGCGCAGGACCGCCCAAGTTCATCAGCAGCGTGCGACCGCTGCGAAAACCGATCACCTCAGCCTCGACGCGCGCCTTGCCGGTGCCGATCGAACAGATCGTGCCTACCGGCAGCGACAGCCCGGTTGCCTCCATCAGCAAGCCGTCAAACGAGGCGAGCCTGCCCGACACGCGCGGGCGTGGGGCGAAATCAGCGGCGGCGACGCCCTCAAGATAATCGGCCGTAAAGCGGTTCAGCATGACGGTACGGCCACCCGGTCAATCGCCTGGGTCAGTTGTTCGAGCCAGAGTTCGGGCCCGTCCTCCACAATCGTCGATGCTGATTCGAGCACGAAGCTGCCCCGGTCGATCTCGGCATCGCCGACCGCGATGATCGTGGCCGGTAGTTTTTCCTTCAGCAGATCGACATCATCGGGATGCACCCGCAGCATCGCCGATTCGGCGCTGTCAGCGAGCATGTCAGCTGCCGCTGCGATCCGCCCGGCGAGCAGATCGCCTGAAATGCCGACCTCTCCCACCAGCTTGGTGACCAGCGACATCACCGCTTCGCGCAATTGCCGAGCAAGCTGTTCGCGGTCGATCCGGTCGCTCGTCTTGAGGGCATGCGACAGCGACTGGAGCAGGGCCAGATCGCGCTCATGCGCTTCGCGTTCGAGCGATCGGCCATGCGCCACGCCTTCGGCAAAGCCTGCATGGCGCGCAGTTTCGATCGGGTCGACAAAGCCGGTCGGCTCGACATGGGGATTGAGCGGATCCCAGCCCTGCGTTGCATCGCGATCAGGATCGGCAGGGCTGAAACTTTTCGGCGCGGATTCCTGGGGCGAAAAGGATTTTGGGCGCCCCTTGCCCGCTGCCCGCGCCTTAAGATCGGCAGGCGCAAAACCATCGCTGGCGCCACCGAAAGCCTGGTGCAACGCTTTTGCCGCCGCATCGTGACGCGCCGAGAAACCGGCGGCGAAACTAGACATAATCGTCGTCGCCCCCGCCCATCATGATCGTGCCTTCCTTGGCCAAACTGCGCGCGATCTGGATAATCGATTTCTGCGCTTCGAGCACTTCGGACAGGCGCATCGGCCCGCGCGATTCGAGCTCGTCGCGAATGCCGTCCGCGGCGCGGCTCGACATGCACCCGAGGAAGCGGCCGCGCATCGATTCGTCGACGCCCTTGAGCGCCCGCACCAGAATATCGCCATCGATGTTGCGGATAAGCGTACCGAGATTCTTGTCGTCGAGCTCGAGCAGATTGTCGAAGACGAACATTGCCTCTTCGATCGCCTTGGCGGTTTCGCGGTCGATCTTGAACAATTTGGGCATGACGCGCGCTTCGGTGGTCTTGCGGGCGCTCGACATGATCTTCGCAGCCTCGCGGGTGCCACCCAGCAGCACGCCGGTCGATTGCTGGCTTGCACCGATCCGGCTCGACAACATCGTCTTCAACGTCTCGACGGCTTCAGGCGTGATCGGCCCCAGCCGGGCGATCCGGTGGAGCACATCGGGCTGGACCGAGTCGGGCAGCAGTTCGAGCACTTGCGCACCGATGCCGGGATCAAGATTGGCGATCAGCACGGCGGCGATTTGTGGATGTTCCTTTTCGATCAGCCCGGCGATCTCGCTCGCATCGAGCCAGTCGAGCAGATCGATCTGGCAGGCATCGGCCGGCGGCGTGATGCGCGCCAGCACGCTATCCGCCTTTTCCTGGCCGAGCGCGCGGTTCATCATGGACTCAATACGCGGGCGCGGATCGAAGCCAACGCCGGTGCGTGCGCGCGCCTTGCCGACAAAATCGTCGAGCACGGTCTCCACCTCGATCTCGCTGACATCGGCAACCGCGAACATGGCCTTGCCGAGCTGGCGGACTTCTTCAGGCTCCAGCTTTTGCAGAATGGCGGCGGCTTCGTCATCGCCCACCAGCATCATGAGCACGGCCGCGCGTTCGACGCCGGTATAGCTTTTGCTCGACGGTTCCATCAGCTTGCATCCGCCTTGATCATGTCACGCACGGCGAGCGCCGCGCGGCTGGGATTGTCCCGCGTGAAGCCCCGCACCATGCCGATCCGGTCATCGAAATTCCGGGCATTGTCGATCATCTCAATACTGACCGGAATCGGAACCCCGTCCTGCATTTGCGGTGCCGTACCGCTTGGCGACCGGGCGGCGGTTGAGAACGCCGTGCCCGCGCCGATGCGAGGCCCCGAAGCGGGTGTATCATCACGCTTCTTGAGCAGCGCCTTTGACAAAGGCCGCACGCCGAGCATCAGCACCATGATCGCGATCAGAATCGCGGTCACGTTTCGCGCGACGATCGGCAGCCAGCCGGCTTCGTACCAAGGTGCCTCTTCATCGAGCACCGTTGATTTCGCGAATTTGCGCGCGATGACGGTGACCTGATCGTTGCGAGCAGCGTCATAGCCGACCGCCGCGCGCACCAGATCCGTGATCTGCTGGATTTCCACCGGGCTCCTCGGCTTGCCGGTTTCAGGATCGCGCAGCAACACGGCGACGGACAGGCGCTTGACCGTGCCGGGCATGGCGCGCGTAACCGAGATTTCCTTGCCGAGATCATAGGCTCGCGAATAGTTTTCGGCCGCTTTGACGGGCGTTGCACCGGCAGCGGCGGTTGCCGGTGTTGGCGTCGGCGTAGCACCCGGTGCTGGCGTCTGGCTTTGCGCGGTTACCGTCGGTGGTGGCGTCGCGGTGTTCGACAGCGCACCGGGGATCCCGCCCGGTGCTTGCGGCGTGCCCGCAGCCCCGGCACCTGTCCAATTGCCCTGTTCGGCCCGAAGCGCACCCTGCTTGTCAAAGCTTTCGCGCGTCGCCTGGGTTTCGTCGAGATCGACATCGGCCTGAATCTCGGCAGAAAAATTACCCGGGCCGACGAGCGGCGTCAGCAGCTGGGTCAGCTGGGCGCGATATTTGTCTTCGATCCGGCGCTGGAAATCGATCCGCGCGTCACCAGCAAGTGTCGTCGAATCCTGCCCCTGCACATGCGTGAGCAGCGCGCCCATCTGGTCGACAACGGTAACAGCATCGGTTTTCATCCCCGGCACTGACGAGGCGACAAGGTTGATGATCGAGCTGACCTGCGCTTCACCAAGGCTTCGGCCGGGCTGAAGCTTCAGGATCACCGATGCCGAAGGCGCGGCATTGTCGCGCACGAACACGCTGGTTTCGGGCATCGCCAGATGCACGCGGGCTTCGGCGACGGCGTCGATTTCCTGGATCGAGCGGGCAAGTTCGGTCTCGCGCGCCTGGCGCAACCGTTCGCCCTCTACTGCGCGGGAAACCCCCATCGGCAGATTGTCGAGGATCTGGTAGCCGCCCGGCGCCGCCTTGGGCAAACCCTGCCCGGCGAGTAAGATGCGCGCGCGCGAATAATCGTCTTCGTTCACCGTCAGCGCACCGGTGCCTTCATCGATGCGCGATGCGATGTTCGCCTGCTGCAGCGCCGCCGTCACCGCTGATTTATCGGCATCGGGCAGCCCAGAGAACAATGTCTTCTGCTGCGGGCTCGCCAGCGTCATCCAGGCGATCGCCGCCGCGGCGATCAGGCTGACGAGCAGCACCATTGGCAGGCTGCGGCGCACCGCTGGCTGTTGCAGCAGCGATCCGATCTGGCGCAGCGGATTGGCAAAACGCTCCGGCATAACGGGCGTGGCGGGGGTGAGTTGGTTGCTCATGGGTTAGACCGGCATGCTCATGATGTCCTTGTAAGCGGACAGAAGTTTATTTCTGACTTGCAGCGTCGCTTCGAAGCCGATCGCGGCTTCCTGGCGCGCCAGCATCACCTTGGCGATGTCGACGTTTTCACCGCGCTCATAGGCGGCGCTGATGTCCCCCGCCTTGGCCTGAGCAGCGTTGACGCCGTTCAGCACCTCCTGCATCGTCGAGGCAAAGCTACCCTTGTCGGTCGACGCAGGCGCAGCCGTGGTGCCTGCACTGGCACCGGCGCGTTGCAACGCCTGGTTCTTTTCCAGAATCTGCGCCCGCAGCGCGAGCACCCGGTCGACCCCCATCGGGCCACCCACTCCACCGATCCCACTCATGCTGAAGCCACCTTGCTAAAGTTGCTCGAATAGGCGGGCGTAATCATCTCGCCCTGTTCACGCGCCTTGGCGAGCCGGTAGCGCAGCGTGCGCTCCGAAATGCCGAGCCGCCTTGCGGTTTCGATCCGGCTGCCGCCACAGGCCGCAAGCGTTTCGCGGATCGCCTGGAATTCGGACATCTGGACGATGTTGCCAAGCGTTGCGGGCACAGCATCGTCCACAGGCGTTGCTGCGGCAGCGGGTGATGAGGACGGTGCGCGATCGAACAGGATGTGCGCTGCGCTGATCGTGTCACCCGCCGCAAACAGCAGCGCACGCTGAACGACATTTTCCAGCTCGCGGACATTGCCGGGCCAATCATGGCGCATCAGCACGTCGACCGCCGACGCATCGGGCCAGGGGATCGTCGCGCGGCCAACCGCATGGCGCAGCACCATCGTCGCGGTGAGTGCCGGGATATCCAGGCGACGTTCAGCGAGCGGCTTGGTCGAGAGTGGAAACACACTAAGCCGGTAATAAAGATCGGCGCGGAACCGTCCTTCGGCGACTTCGGTCTGCAGGTCGCGGTTGGCACAGGCAATCACCCGCACATCGATCGGCTCCGGCACCGAAGCGCCGAGTGGCACGACTTCGCGTTCCTGCAGCGCCCGGAGCAGCTTGGCTTGCAGCTGCAGCGGCATTTCGGCGATTTCGTCGAGCAGCAAAGTACCGCCGTTCGCGGCACGGAAGAAACCTTCACCGCCGGACGATGCACCGGTGAACGACCCCTTCTGATGGCCGAACAGCAATGCTTCGAGCATGGATTCGGGCAGGGCGGCGCAGTTGATGGCCACAAAGGGCCCGTCCTTGCGGTTCGAACCGGCATGAATGGCACGCGCCAGCACTTCCTTGCCGGTGCCGGTCGGGCCGTTGATGAGGACGGTAATCTCGGCGGCGGCGACGCGTTCGGCCAGCGCATAAAGCGCCAGGCTCTCCGGATCAGCAGCGGTCGGCGTGTCAGGGCCCGCCAGCAGCGCGCGCGCAAAACCGTCACCGATGGCGGCATTCTCTGCGGTGTAGCCGATCCGTGAAGGGCTGCCGTCCCGCGCTGGAACCACATATCGGTCTTGATCGCCTATAATGACTGTACGGGCGGGCGCCGACGGCATTTCGCCATCGGCGATAAGAAACATATCACCGGGTTGCGGTTTGGCCTCATCGGCCGTCGCGATCGCAAAACCTTGCGTCCGCAATGACGACACCAAGGCATAGCGTTGGCGCAGTACGGCAGCTGACGGATAGATAGACCGCATTGGTTTTCCCCTTGTGTAAGGGAGACATGCGGCAATTACGGTAAATCAACCGTTAATCATGTCACCGTCCGGCAATTATTTTCCGGCTTGCCGCCGGGGTCGCGACAGGGGGTAATTCCCTTTGCTGCCTCAGTTTTGCGGCATGATCCGGCAAATTTCGGCCCCCTGCCCCCAGCATCGCGATCAACGTGGTTTGTAATTCTGCTTAATGTCGGCGCGCAGCGGTCGTTTACCCTGCTGACGGCTCGGCTCTTCCGATGGGGGGCGACAGGGAGCGTCAGGCAAATGGAGATACGACCATGACTGTTATTGGAACCAACGTCGCGGCGCTGAAGGCCAGCAACGCAAACAACCGCGCCAGCCAGGCGCTGACCAACAGCATTGAGCGCCTGTCGACCGGCAAGCGCATCAATTCGGCAAAGGACGATGCCGCCGGCCTCGCCATTGCATCTTCGTTCACGTCGCAGATCCGCGGCACGAACCAGGCAATCCGCAACGCCAACGACGGCATCGCGCTGTCGCAAACCGCTGACGGCGCGCTGGGCGAAGTGACCAACATTCTGCAGCGTCTGCGTGAAGTTGCCGTTCAGTCGGCATCGGGCACCTATTCGGCAGGGGATCGTACCAACCTGCAGGCCGAAGTCACGCAGCTGACCGCACAGCTGACCGACATTCAGGCAAACACCAACTTCAACGGCGTGTCGCTGGTCGGCACGACGGCCGCCACGGTCAACATTCAGACCGGCTCGGCCAACGGCGACACTGTTACGCTTGATGTCGGTGGTCTTGACCTGACGACCGCAATTGCCGCCGACGTTTCGACGGTCGCTGGTGCCAACACGGCACTCACCGCCATCGACACCGCGCTGACGGCGACCAACACCACGCGTGCAACGCTGGGTGCCGGCCAGAGCCGTTTGGCTTCGGTCGTCAACAACCTGACCAATAGCGTCGCCAACCTGACCGACGCACGCAGCCGGATCGAAGACGTCGATTTCTCGACCGAAACGACCGAACTGGCCCGTGCACAGATCCTCAGCCAGGCATCGACCGCGCTGATCAGCCAGGCGAACCAGTCGCAGCAGGGCGTGCTCCAGCTGCTCCGCTAAGCAAGGATCGGCTCCGGCACCGCCCCCCTTCAAGGGTGTCGGAGCCGCCCGGCCCTCCTTACTTCCAAAGGAGTGCGGAGAAAGAACCCCGGTGGCGAAAGCTGCCGGGGTTTTTTCGTGCGTCAGTCGGTGATTCGCCACTCGTGCAGGCCATCTTCCGCCTCAACCGCGATTCCCGACGTCCCGATCGGATCAGTGTCGGCGTTGGTGAGGAACGCGATGCCCGCGTCGTCATCGCCCGGGACCTTGGCCAGGAAGCGATCGCCGGCCGGGTTCCGCGCCATGACCACCCCTGCGCTCGGCGCGCCTTTGCGATCGTAGAACACGGTATAGGTTTCGATCACACCTGGCCCGGCATAATCCTGATCCACAATCGGCACCGGCCCGCGTAGCGCCTCCGCTGCTGCCTGATGATCGAAGTCATGCGGGAAGCTGACACCCGGGATCGGCGCGCGCGACAGCACGATGCTGTGGTTATAGGTCGCAAAGCCGCCATTGCCGAACAGCAGGCCGTGCTGCCCGTCCCCGCCGCGCAGGCGATCGACCATCGCGGCGATGGCGTGGCTCATGTAATTGCCGATGGGGCCACCGCCAAAGGTGAGCCCGCCGACGACGCTCGCCGGTCTATCTTCCGGCCAGCCGATAATCCGCCGCGCCATTTTGGGGACGCAAGGAAAGCAGGAATAGAGCTCGGCGAGATCGATCTCTTCGATCGTCAGGCCATTGGTGGCGAGAGTCTGTTCGAGCGAGACCCGCATGCCCGCCGATGCCGCATAGCCATCGCGCGCCAGCACATCATCGGGCTCGTGCGCTGCAGCACCGTGGCCGACAAAGATCAGACGATCGTCGGCAAAGCCGCGCGCCCGCGCCTGGGCCAGACTGGTGACGATGAACCCCGCGCCTTGATTGACGGCGCTGTTGGCAACCATCAGCTTGGGATAAGGAAAGGCGATCGGGCGGTTTGCAGGAGACGGGGTGACGATTTCGTCCACGCTTTTGGGCGCGCGCAGCCACGCATTCGGGTTGTCGGTCGCCACCTGCGAAAACAGCGCCCAAATCCGCCCGCTTTCGGCCTGTGCCTCGGCCAGCGTCTGCCCCCAGGCCGATCGCGTGGCATTTTCGTAGAGCGGATAGACATCGACCGGCGCGGTGAGCCCGTAACGCTGGCGATAGATCGGCGCGACACCCTTATGGCGGATGCGCATGGCATTGTGATCGACATCGCCGCCATTTGCCGCAGCGCGCTTGGCCGCCGTGCGCAGCGCTTCGGCCCCGACCACAGCGGCTACGATCGATTCCCCCGAGCCGATCCGGTTTGCCGCCTCATTCAGCAACCGCACCGGGCTGTCGCCCATCGGCTTTGCCGTCTGGAAGCAATGGGCGGGCGCAATGCCCAGCCCCGCCGCGACAGCATCGACGAGCGGGTTCATCTCGCGAAACGAAATCTGGTCGACCACTGCGAGCGAATCGATCGCCTTTATCCAGCCGCCCCCACCATCGCAGTCAGCCGCCTGTAACGCCGCGACCATCAACGCGACCGGGTCCATTGCGGCAAAGGGGTCTTCGGTCCGGTCGTTGATCTGGCCGACGCCGATGATGACGGGAGTGCGTGCAGCGTCCATGCGCTCGATCCTCAGGCGCTGGCTAGCTGGACGACACCGGCTGCGACCATCGCCGCGATCTCGTCCGCGCTATAACCAAGTTCAGCCAGGATCGCGGCACTATGCTCGCCCGATTGCGGCGCGCGCTGCATCGGATCGCGCACGGCGTCGCTCAGCGCGATCGGTGCGCCAACAATCGGCGCGGGCGCGGGCGTGCCTGGATAGCGAACATGCTCGACATAGCCCATCGCCTGCACCTGGGGATGCGCCATGACTTGCGAGGGATCGAGCACCGGCCCGGCCGGAATCCGCGCCGCGCCCAAGGTCTCGATCGCCTCTTCGGTCGTGCGGGTCGCACACCACGCCGCCATGCGCGCGCTCAGCGCTTCGCCATTATCGCCGCGTGCCATGTCATCGACGTAGCGTGGATCGTCGATCAACTCGGGCGCGCCGACCAGCTTGGCCCAGCGCGCAAAAATCGGGTTGCTCACCACCTGGGTGATGATCCAGCCGTCACGCGTCGCGAACACATCGGTCGGGCCCGAGCCGAAGCTGCGATTGCCCATGGGCACGCGTTCCACCCCGTTTAGCGCATAATCGATGCTGAGCGCGTTCGACATCGCGGTTGCGGTGCCGAGCAGCGATCCCGATACCTGCTGGCCCAGACCCGTCCGATCGCGTTCGCGCAGCGCGACCATTGCCCCGAACGCGCAATGGAGCGCGGTGCCGAAATCGACGTAGTTCACTTGTGCGCGATAAGGCTGATCGGGCGTTCCCGTCAGCCGCACGACGCCCGACATCGCCTGCCCGACCGCGTCAAATCCCACCCGCCCCGCCATCGGCCCTTGCTCACCAAACGCCGACGCAGTCACCAGAATGATATCCGGCTTGGTTACACGCAGCGATTCAAGATCAAGCCCGGCCTTGGCGAGCGCGTCTGCCGGCATGTTGGCCACCACGATATCGGCGGTCGCGACGAGCCGCTTGACGATCGCCTGTCCCTCGGCACTCCCCAGCGACAGCGCGAGCGAGCGCTTGTTCCGGTTCATCTGGAGGAACCCCGCCCCTGCCCCATCCTCGGCCACGGGCACCGGAAACCGATCTTCATTGCCGCCCACGCGCTCCACCCGGATCACGTCGGCCCCGTAATCGGCGAGCAACGCCGCGCAGTAAGGCCCGGCAATGTACCGCCCGAAATCGAGCACGCGAATGCCGCTTAATGGTTTCATCTGGCCCGTGCCCCTCACCTTGCCCGTCGGTACGCTCGTCTGGCGGCGATCGGGTTCGTCCAAGCCTTAGCGCCGATGCAGCGCGGCTGCGACCCGCTTTTCTTTTGGGCCGCCAACCCGCAAAGAGCCTGCAACTAAAGAGGTGGGGGAGGTCTCAATGAACCGTTTTCTGGCGCATACCGGCGCGCGCTATCCGATCGTCCAGGCACCGATGGGCTGGATCGCGCGGTCTGCTTTGGCCTCTGCGGTGTCCAATGCAGGCGGGCTGGGCATCATCGAGACATCCTCAGGCGAGACCGAGAATTGCCAAGCTGAGATCGTTAAAATGGCGTCGCTCACGAGCGCGCCGTTCGGCGTGAACCTGCCGATCCGGTTCCTGAAAGATGATGCGATGCTGCACTTCATCTGCCAATCCGGCGTGAAGTTCGTCACGACATCGGCGGGCAGTCCCGCCAAGTTCATCGCGCCGCTGAAAGCGGCCGGAATCACCGTCTATCACGCGGTGCCGACGGTGGAGACCGCGATGAAATGCGTGGCGGCGGGCATCGACGGGCTGGTAGTCGAAGGGTCTGAAGGCGGCGGCTTCAAGAATCCGGAGGAAGTCTCCACCCTCGTCCTGCTCCAGGCGATCCGCCGCGTCACTGATGTGCCGCTGGTGGCTGCAGGCGGGATTTGCGACGGCAAGGGCATGGCCGCCGCCTTCGCGCTGGGCGCAGAGGCGGTGCAGATGGGCACGCGGTTCGTCTCGTCCGCCGAAAGCCCGGTGCATCACAATTACAAGCAGGCGATCATCGACGCGAAGGAAACCGGCACGCTCGTGCTCAACCAGAAATCGACGCCCTGCATCCGCGCGCTGAAGACCGAGCGCACCGCCGCGATCCACGAGGCCGGCCTGATGCCCGCCGATACGTTTGCGCGATTGCAGGATCTCTATTTCGGCGGCGATATGGAAGCCGCCGTCGGCTTGGCCGGACAGACATCGGGGCTGATTGACAGCGTGAAACCCGTCGCAGCGATCATCGAGGAAACCATCGCCGAATTCCACGCCATCGCCGCGCGGATGGGAGCAATGGCGGCGCCGGGGAATTTCGGGTAGGTTACATCACCCGCGCCAGCGCTTTTTTCAGCCGGTCATGCGCCGATTTCTTGATCTGACAAATCCGGGCCGGGCCGACGCCCAGCACCAGCCCAATCTCCTCAAGATTCAGTTCCTCGACATAATAAAGCTGGATCACTTGCGCCTCACGCTCTGGCAGCGCCGCGATTGCGGCGACAAGCGTGTCGCGCGTGCCGGCTTCCGCCAGCTGATCGAAGGCATTCGGCTCGTCGCTCGCGAACCAGGGTAGGTCGTCCGAATAGACATCATCGATCGTCTCGAACCGTACCGGCTCGGCGGCGGCATAATCGATCCGCAGTTTTTCAGGCGTCACGCCCAGCCGCTCGGCAACAGCCGCTTCATCGGGGCGCTTGCCGGTTTCGTTCGTCAGCGCGGTAACCGTATCCTGATAGGCGCGCCTACGCCGCATCGCGCCGCGCGTGAGCGTCGCCTGGCGGCGCAGTTCATCGATCATCGCGCCGCGTACCCGCGTCAGCAGATATTGCTCGAAACTTACCTGCCCGCGATCCTCGAATGTGGCGGTCGCCTCGAGCAAGGCGACCATGCCGATCTGGATCAGATCCTCCACCTCGACCGCGCTGCTCATGCTGCCATGAATATGCCAAGCGACACGCCGGACCAGCGGCAGATGCTTGCGTGCCAACGCGTTGGCATCGGGCTTGGCGCGGCCATAAACGAGCGGCGGGGCGGCAAGCGCGACGGCAAAACCGGCAGGATCTGGCAGGGCGCTCATGCCGGCAATGCCCCGGGGGCGCCGATCACCGCGACAACTTCGACCGATTTATCCTCGGGCACCTCGAAAAAGCTCATCACGGGCGTGTCGGGCATACAGGTCTTCACCAGTTTGCGGATCGCAATGCGGATCGCGGGTTGAACAACAAGGGCGAAGGGTTTGGCCTCCGCGACGAGTGGTTGGGCGGCGCGTTGCAGCGCCTCGACGATGCGGCGGCCCAGATCGGGTTCGATCGTGTGACGACGCGACGGATCGGCGCGCGCGGCCTGGCCGAGCAGCCCTTCGAGCTGCCCCTCCAGCGTCATCACGCGCAGCGGCTCGCGCACGCCGCACAGTTTCTGGATGATCAGCGGGCCGAGATCGGGACGGATCGCCTCGATAATTTCCTCGGCATCGAGCGTGCGCTGAGCAGCCACGGCGATCGCGGCGGCGATACGGCGGAATTCCTTCAGCGCGATCCCTTCCGCCAGCAACCCGCGAAGTACTTGCGTCAGCGTGGTCAGTGGTACCGGCGTCGGGCTGAGCGCGGCGACCAGATTGGCGGCACGTTCCTTCAGCTGATCGAGCAGGCTCTGCACTTCGTCCGGGCCGAGCAGCTCAGCGGCATTGGTGCCGAGCAGATGGTTGAGATGCGTCGCAATGACAGTGCCGGGATCGACGACCAGGAAGCCAGCGCCCGTCGCCGCATCGGCATCGCCCTGCGCGATCCAGGTCGCATCGAGCCCGAAAGTCGGATCTTTGACCGGCTTGCCGAGCAGCCCGCCGACCGCTTGCCCGGTATCGAGCGCCAGCATCTCGTCGGGCGAAACGGTATCCTCGCCAATCACGACCCCGCCAACGACGATGCGGTAGGTATAGGGCGACAGATTGATATCGTCGCGCACGCGCACTTGCGGCACGATGAAGCCAAGCTCTTTCGACAATTGCCGCCGGACGCCGGTAATCCGCCCCATCAATGGGCTGCCACGGCGCTCATCGACCAAGGGCACGAGGCCATAGCCGATATCGAGGTTGATCTGGATCGAATCTGCCACTTCTTCCCAACTGATCCGTGACGGATCGACCGGGGCGGCGATGATCTCTTCGACCGGCACCGGGCGTTGGGCAATCTGGCGCAGCTTCCAGGCGGCAAAACCGGCAATCGCGGCGGCCGGCAGGATGATGAAATGCGGCATGCCCGGCAGTACGCCGAGCAGCGCGAGGATGGCGGCAACCGGCGTCCAGGTCTTGGCCGAGCCGAACTGGCTGCCGATCTGGCCGGTCAGATCCTGCGACGAGGTGACGCGGGTGACGATCGTCGCCGCCGCAATCGAGAGCATCAGCGACGGGATCTGCGCGACGAGCGCATCGCCGATCGCGAGCAGCACATAGGTTTGCGCGGCATCGCCAATCGTCATGCCGTGGCTGATCGGGCCCAGGATCAGCCCGCCGATGATGTTGGCGGCAAGAATCAGCAGCCCGGCAATCGCATCGCCCTTCACGAATTTGGACGAACCATCCATCGATCCGTAGAAATCGGCCTCGGTCGCCACTTCGATGCGGCGGGCTTTGGCTTCTTCGGGGGTCAGCAGACCGGCGTTGAGATCGGCGTCGATCGCCATCTGCTTGCCAGGCAAGGCATCGAGCGTGAACCGGGCCGACACTTCGGACACGCGACCCGCGCCCTTGGTGACCACGATCATGTTGATGATCACCAGGATCGTGAACACGAACAGCCCGACGACATAATCGCCGCCGATCAGGAAGGTGCCGAACGCCTCGATGACATGGCCGGCTGCCGCTTCGCCTTCATGCCCGTGCACCAGCACGACGCGCGTCGACGCAACGTTGAGCGACAGACGAAACAACGTCGCGAAGAGGAGCACGCTGGGGAAAGCCGAGAAATCGAGCGGCTTTTGCGCGTTGAGCGCGACCATCAGCACGGCCAGGCTGATCGTGATGTTCATGATGAAAAAGATGTCGAGCAAGGCCGCTGGGATCGGCACGACCATCAGCAGCACGAGCAACAGGATCGCAACCGGCAAGGCGCCGCCACGGGCAATCGCGCCGATGCCGCGACCGGGACTGGAGGTTAGGGCCATCGCTTAGCCGCCCAACCGGGCGAGCATCAGATAGGCGAGCCGGGCGGTATCGGGCGTTGGCCGCAATAGCGACGCCGCACGATCCGTGGTGCCCTTCAACTGGGTGATCGTTGCCTGCGCCCAACGGGTCGCCCCGGTCTGGCTCTCGCCATTGCTGGGGATCACTTCCATGCCGTCGCTCGATTCGGTCGGCGTCAGGCTGCGCGATGCAAGGCCCACCGCTCCCACCGATGCAGCCCCGCGATCGAGCTTGGCGGAGAAACGGTCATAGATTTCGCTGAGCGTGCGCGGTTGCCCGCCAGCGCCGTAGAAGATGTTGTGATTGGCGCGCGCCGCAGCCGGAAACAGTGCCGCGCCGATCTTGCCGGGATTGGCTTCCATATTCTTCAGAAAGTTGCGGGCGCCCCCCAGACCCAGGAAATGCGCCATGTAGAGATCGGTGCCGGTCGCGGTGCGACCCAGGCTGCCTTCGATCGATGCCTTGTTGTCAGCGGCATGTTCGGCGGCCATCAGCGATGCCGTGCTGGGATCGTTGCGCAGCGCCAGGATCGCGCGCCGCGTGGCAGGATCGCTGACCGTCATCCGGCCATTGGCGCCTTCGCCGATGCTATCAGCCGCCCAGCCAAGCCCGTGTTCGGCGCCGTGTTTCTTGATAACCGCGAGCCAACTTTGTTCGATGAACTGGTACAGCCCAGACGCACTCGACGTGCCGGCTCGGGCATCGGCGCGCATGCCGCTTTCGACCTGCGCCTGGCCGAGCAGATAATTGAAATCCACACCCGTCTTGGCCGATGCCAGCGCAATCGCTGACTGGATCGTCCCGGTGTTTCTGTCGATTGGATTGACGGTCATCGACTTGGTACGCCCCCTGTTGCAGGAGCTTACACAGCAAAGACCGTGCCAATTTCTTGGCAGTTAGACTGATTTAGGCGTAGCCGCCTGCCAGCGCAGGGCCACGATAGCCCGTCGGGCCTTCGCCGGTCAGCTGCTGCAACCGGCGGCGCACATTGGCGCTCATCAGGTTCACATAGATGCGGCAGGTTTCGTTCAAGCGGTGCGCTTCTTCGGCAAGCGCACGGATATCCGGGGTGGGGACGCCATCAGGCGTGGCGGAGATGGTATCGATCGCGATCAGCTTGGTGCGCGTTGCACGCTCAAGCCCGGCGACATCGTTGGATTTCAGCGCAGCAATCTCGGCATGGAGCGCATCGATCACGCGGATCAGGGCGTCACGCCGCGTCGTTCCGGGTGTCATTGCGGCTTCCAGTTCATCTTGATCGCGATCAGCCGGTCGGCAATCGTCTCAGCAACAATCGGATAGCTGTTGGTGGCAATCGCGCGGCGGATTTGCGCGACGCGTTCCTCATCGATGGGTGGCTTAGCAGCATAATCGGCGACCAGCGAAGCAACACCACCGGCAACAACCGTGTCGGCATCGTCCTGAACGGCCGATCGTGAGCGGGCGATTGGCGCGGTTTGCGCAACGCGCGCTAGCGAACGCTCCTGCGTAACCGGCTTTGTCCCAACAGGATCCACCATGTCTCCACCCTCGTGATCGTGCCTACACCCAGTAGAACGACCGCGAACGGCAAAGTTTTAGGAAAAATTATCACCTCGGGTCCGGTGTTACAGCGCATAACCCGGCAATGTCGCGCGGCCCGCACTCACCGCAATTGCCTGGACCGGCTTTTTTGGATCATCGACATTGACGAGCAAGCGGCCTCCGGGGGCAGCATCGCTCATCGCCACGCCGTCACGGCTGATCGAAAAGCCGTTGGTGCCCGCCTCGATCGTCACCGGATCACCGCGCTTGATGATGATCTGCGGTTTGACGGCAACCGCAACTGGCGCTGCGACGGGCGCTTGCACCGGCGTTGGCGGTACGATTACGGGCACATAGAGGCGCCAATCGGGGCCGGTGCACGTCACCACCACCGAATCATGATTGTCCGCCCGCCATGCCATCGAGACCATCGGGCATGCCGCCAGCTTCAATCGGGTATCGACAGGCGCACGCGCACCGCCCTCGGCGCCCATCGGCTTGCCAGTAAAGGCAGCAACCCCGCGATCGATCGCCTGGGTATCCTGAAAGCCGGTCTGTGCCGCCGCCGGGCTGGCGATCAGCAAGGTGGTTGCGAGCAAGCGGTACATCGTCTTCTCCCTAAAAAGCAGCCGAAACCGGCAAAATAGTGTTGCCGGGCGGCAAATCATGGCCGTTCCCCGCCAAAGCCAATCGTCAGCGTCACGGTGCGACGGCCGGGTGTCGAGTCGTTGGCGATGGTCAGCCGGTCGGCCGGGACTGCGCCAGCGCTGGCAAGCGCTGCCGCCACCGCGCGGGCGCGATCGGCGGCGAGCACGCTCGCGCTGCGGGTGACGGGTTCGACATCGGCGGGGGTGCCATCAGTTGCCCCGGTAATTTTGATCTGGACGCGGGGATCGGTGGCGGCGCTCCGCGCCCAAGCGATGATGCTGGCGGGCGACGAAGGCAGTACGCTCGATCCGAGTCCGAAATCGGCCATCGCAGCGACCGCAACCGGCATCGGATCGGTGACGCGCGTCGTCACGCCGAAACCCTCGCGCAAGCCCTGCGCGAGCGCTTTCCCGTCGAGCGTCTGGTTCGCCTGAATCAGCACGAAAAACCCGACGAGCAGCAATGCAAGATCGGCCAGGGTCACCAGCCAAATCGGCCGCGCCGACGGGGTTTCAGGAAAGAAATCATCAGTCATGCGGCAGACCTGTCTGCCAGCGCACGATCGATGGGGCGCGGATGATCGCGCAGGCGCGGCGCCTCGCGCGCGGCCATGGCGGCCAGCGGGGCTTCGATCCGAGTGCGTTCAAATGCTTCTTCGCGTGCGCAGCGGCGCAACCGGGCAGCAATCGGCATGGCGACAAGATTGGCAATCAGGGCACCATATAATGTCGCGAGCAGCGCGACCGCCATCGCCCCGCCAATCGCGGTCGGATCATTCATCGACAGGAACATCTTCACCAGCCCGATTAGCGTGCCGACCATTCCCAGGGCGGGGGCGACCTCCGCAGCGGAGGCCCAAACCTCTGCCGCAGCCAGATGGCGCTCGATCCGCGCCTGGCGGGCGTGACGGACGATCGCCTGGACCTGATCGGGATCGGCACCGTCGACGATCGCAGCAACGGCCGCTGACACATCCGCATCGGCAATCACCGACCGATCGAGCGACATCACGCCGTGGCGCGCGGCGATGCGGCCAAGCGCGGCAATCTGATCGACCAGCGGATCGGCGCGGAACCGGCGCCGCGCCAGCACCGGCAATGCGGCGACCGCGCGGGCCAGATCATGCGCCTGCGTGCGAAGAACGACGGCCAGCAATGTGCCACCGCCGACAATCCCCGCCGCAACCGGATCGAGATAAGGCCCAAGCGCCTGGGCAAGATCGATGCTGTTCATGCCGCGCCGCGTAGCAAGGGTCGCGCCAAATTGCCGATCGGTCGCCATCAATCATCATTGCCGTCCGGCACGATCGATATCCGACGCAAGCTTGCCGCCGCGTTGCCGCTTCCCGGCAACATCTTGCCGCTTTGGGCGATCTGGGTCGGCAAACGGGCATTTCCGAACCGGCAAGGCAAATTGGCACGGTGATTGCTTGATTGGCCACGCAGAATTTTTTGCACAGATCAATACGAGGACTAGACCCGTGTCAGACGACCTTCTTTTCGGTGTGCATGCAGCAGCGCTTGAACTGCGCTCGCGGCGCATGGGGATGATTGCGTCCAACATCGCCAACGCCTCCACGCCCGGCTTCAAGGCCAAGGACATCGATTTCCAGGCAGCGCTCGCGCAATCGGGCAGCAACCGCAACATGACTGATATGGCGATCGGCAGCGCCACCCGCTTCCGCGTGCCCGTCCAGGCATCGCTCGACGGCAACACCGTCGAGCTCGCGACCGAGCAGACGGCCTTCGCCGAAAACGCGGTCGCCTATCAGACGACGCTTTCATTCCTGAATGGCCGCATCGGCCAGATCACCCGTGCCCTGAGAGGCGAATAAGATGGCCGATCAACCCCTCACCATTTTCCAGGTCGCCGGCCGGGCAATGTCCGCCCAGCTCGTGCGGATGAACACCACCGCGTCGAACCTGGCCAATGCAGGCGTCGTCTCGGGGTCGGCAGCGGCCGCCTACAAGACGATGAAGCCGGTGTTCCGCACCCAGTTCGATCAGGCATCGGGACTTGCGACCGTCAACGTCGAAAGCATCGTTCAGGCCGGCAACGCGCCGACCAAACGCTACGACCCGACCAACCCTGTCGCCGATGCGGATGGCAACGTGTTCGAAGCCGCCGTCGATGAGACGCGCGAGCTGGTCGACATGATGGAAACCGCCCGAAACTTTCAAAACAATGTCGAGGTACTGCAGACCGCCAAGTCGCTGATCCTCGATACCCTCAAGCTGGGACGCTGATCATGGCGAGTTCTTTCGATAGCACATTGGCCAATCTGGGGATTAGCCGTTCCGGCAATACCGCCGCGAAGGTGACGACCGCGGCGCAAGCCGATTCGCTGAGCCAGAATGATTTCCTGAAGCTGCTGACCGCGCAGCTGAAGAACCAGGATCCGACCGATCCGGTCGATGCCGCCGCGCAGCTGACGCAGCTTGCGCAGTTCTCCAGCGTGGCCGGCATTGCCGAGATGAACACAACGCTGAAGGCGATCCAGGAAAAGCTCGCCGGCAGCACGACGAGCGATGCGCTGAGCTATGTCGGCCGCACCGTTCTGGCGCCGGGCGACACCGCGTTTCCGCGCACCGATGGCGGGTTGACGGGCGCGGTCGAACTGGCGGGGGATGCCAGCGACCTCCGCGTATCGATCCAGGGCCCGAACGGCGCGGTCCTCAAAACCTTGTCACTGGGCGCGCAGACCAAGGGTACCGTTACCTTCGATTGGGATGGAAGCACCAATAGCGGCGATCCCGCAGGACCCGGCCCATTCAAGATCACCGCCGTTGCCAACAACAATAACGCCAGCGTCGCGACCACCTCGCTCGTCTGGGCACCGGTCAGTTCGGTATCGATCCCGTCAACAGGCGCCCCGATCCTTACCGTGGCCGGCATTGGCCAAATCCCGACAACCCAGGTTCGCCAGATCGGCTGATCCGCCACCACCGAACAGTTTCGCCAAGGAGATACAACCATGTCTTTCTACACTTCGCTCAGCGGCCTGCGCGCAGCCCAGACCGATCTCGCGGTCATTTCGCACAACCTGGCCAATGTCAGCACCAGCGGCTTCAAGAAGAGCCGTTCGGAATTCGCCGACGTGATCGCCTCCAGCGTGGGCACCAATCCCACCCAGGCGATCGGGTCGGGCACCGTCGTCAAGGCCAATCGCCAGCAGTTCAGCCAGGGCAATCTGGTGCAGACATCGTCGGCGCTGGATATTGCGATTTCAGGCGACGGGTTTTTTGCCGTGAAACCGCAGCTTGATGGCGGTCCGGTCAACTTCACGCGAAATGGATCGTTCCTCGTCAATGCCGACCGCTATGTCGTCGACGGCGCAGGATCGCACCTGCAGGCCTATCCAGTGGATGGCAGCGGCGCCATAGTGGCATCGGGGCTGTCCTCGGCGGTCTCTGTCCGTCTGCCCGCCACCAGCGGCACGCCGGTACCGACGCAGAATGTCGCCCTGTCGCTTAATCTGCCGGGCGGCGGAGCGATTCCAACGACGACGACTTTCGATCGCTTCGATCCGACGAGCTACAATGAATCGACCCAGACGACGATCTATGACTCAGAGGGCAATGCCCAGGTTCTGACCACCTATTTCAAGCGCGAAACCGTCCCCACGGGCGGCACGCCGACCAGCGTCTGGTCTGCCTATAACTTTGTCGGCGATCAGGCACTGACCGTGGCGGGCGTCGATGAAATCACGCTGACTTTCGACATTGCAGGCACGCTCACCTCGCCGACAACGCCAAACACGTTCGACGCGTTCACCCCGGCAAGCAGCCCCAACCCGCAGGTGATTGCGCTCGATTTCGGGACCGCAACCACGCAGCTGGGCTCGCCATTTGATGTCGCCGCCGCCAGCCAGGACGGTGTTGCGGTGGGTCAACTACAGGGTGTGACCGTCGACAATGAAGGCATGATCCGCGCCAGCTTCTCGAACGGTGAAACGCGCACGCTCGGCAAGGTACTGCTGGCGAACTTCGCCAATCCATCGGGCCTGCGCCAGCTTGGCACTAGCACCTGGGCGCCGACCGGCCTGTCCGGCACGCCCGCGCTTGGCGAGCCTGGCAGCAACGGCTTTGGCGGCCTGCTGTCGGGCACGATCGAGCGTTCGAACGTCGACCAGACCGAGGAACTCGTTGGTCTGATCGCCGCGCAGCGCAATTTCCAGGCCAATGCCAAGGCGCTCGAGACGGACAACCAGCTCTCGCAGACCATCTTCAACATCCGCTAACTTCTGACGATCGGGGCCAGTTGAATGGACAAGCTGATTTACACTGCGGCGTCGGGCCTGAAGGGGCACATGGCGGCGCAGGCGGCAATCGCCAACAACATGGCGAACGCCTCTACGATCGGCTTTCGCGCCGAGCGGGTGGTGTTCGATCAGCTGACCCTCAAGGGCGAAGGACTGTTATCGCGTCAGCCGGCATCGGAAGAAATCACCGATGTCGACCGTCGACCCGGAGCGATTTTTTCCACCGGCAAACCGCTCGACGTAGCGGTAGGCGGGGATGCCTGGATCGCCGTGCAGTCAAAGGATGGCAGCGAAGCCTATACCCGGCGTGGCGATCTTTCGATCGCGGCATCGGGCGTGCTGGAAACCGGTGACGGTTTCCCGGTGATCGGATCGGGGGGTCCGATCACCGTGCCACCCGCGCAGAGTGTGACGATCGGCCCCGATGGCAGCATCGCCATCATCCCGTTCGGCGCCGAACCTGGCGCTGCGCCTGTGATTGTCGATCAGATCAAGCTGGCAAGCCTGAAGGGATCGGACACCGTCAAGGGGCTGGACAATCTGCTCCATGTACGCGGCGGCGGCGCGCTGCCTGGCGATCCGACAGCCAAGCTGATTTCGGGATCGCTCGAAGGATCGAACGTCAATCTCACCGAGGCGCTGGTCGACATGATCGAGAACCAGCGCAGCTACGAAGTGCAGGCCAATCTGATCAAATCGGCCAAGGAACTCGATGAAGGCGGCGCATCCCTGATGCGCCTGCCCGGTTAAAGGGGAATAAGGACATGGGCAGCGCAGCAATGCACATCGCACGGACCGGGCTTGATGCCCAGGACATGCGCATGCGGGTCATCTCGAACAACCTCGCAAACGTTAATACGACGGGCTACAAGCGCGATCGGGCAGCGTTCGAAACGCTTGCCTATCAGACGATCACGGCGCCCGGCGCGCCGAGCACATCCGAAACCAAATATGCCACCGGCCTGAACCTGGGCACCGGCGTGCGTATCCAGGGTACGTCGAGGATCGACACCCAGGGCTCGCTCGCCACCACCGGCAACTCGCTCGATCTCGCGCTCGATGGCGATGGCTATTTCCAGGTGACGCTGCCAGGCGGCACGCTCGGTTACACACGCGCGGGCAATTTCTCGCGATCTGCCGAGGGGCAGCTGGTGACGGCCGAAGGCTATACCGTGCAGCCCGGCATCACCGTTCCAGAAGGCGCTACGTCAATCACGATCGGCACTGACGGCACCGTTTCGGCAACGATCGCCGGGCAGACCGAACCGAGCCAGATCGGCCAGATCCAGCTGGCGACCTTCCCTAACAGCGCCGGGCTTCAGGCCGCGGGCGACAATTACCTGAGCGAAACCGCCGCCAGCGGTGCCGCCAGTCTTGGCACGGCCGGGCAGGATGGCCGCGGCAGTATTCGCCAGGGGATGCTCGAAGGATCGAACGTCAACGTGGTCGAAGAACTGGTTAACATGATCGAAACCCAGCGTGCCTACGAAGTGAATTCGAAGATGATCACCGCCACCAATGAAATGCTGCAATATGTCAACCAGAACGTCTGATCCTGCCCCGGCCCTCGTGCCGACCGCGCACAGTGCGCTCGTCAAATTTGCGGGCGGGCTGGTCGCAGGCGCGGTGCTGGTCGCGGCCTTTGCACCGGGCGCCGCCGACGCGCGCCTGTTTGGCAAGAAGGCGCCCAAGACAGATTTCTCGATGACCCTGCCGCCGCCGCCGGCGCCGCCGGCACCTGCCGATGGCGCGATCTTCAAGGCATCGGCTGGCTATGCACCGCTCTACGAAGGCTGGCGCGCGCGCCGGGTTGGCGATCCGCTCACCATTGTGCTCGTCGAGCGCACGCTCGCCAGCAAATCGGCGAGTTCGAAGCTCGACAGCAAGGCCAATCTGGGCATCACGCCACCAGCCGTTGGGCCGCTTTCCTTCGTGCCACCCAATTCGCTGCAGGCATCGGGCGACCGGGGCTTCAACGGCACCGGCCAGGCCGATCAGTCCAACTCGCTATCAGGCGAAGTCAGCGTGACGGTGTCGGAAGTTTTCCCCAACGGCACGATGATGGTGCAGGGCGGCAAGCGCGTCACGCTCAACCGCGGCGACGAATTCGTTCAGATCAAGGGTCTGGTGCGTTGGGCTGACGTCGATGCCGATAACCGCGTGCTCAGCACCCGGGTAGCCGATGCGCAGATCGCTTACACCGGCAAGGGCGATGTCGCCCGCGCCAGCCGCCAGGGCTGGTTCAGCCGCTTCTTCTCCGCCGTCAGCCCGTTTTGATCGGACCCAGCATGATCCGTCTGTTCCTCGCCCTTTTGCTTTCGATGCTGGTGGCAACACCGGCACTGGCTGACCGCGTCAAGGATCTCGGCGCGTTCCAGGGCATTCGTACCAACCAGCTGACGGGCTATGGGATCGTCGTCGGTTTGCCGGGTACGGGGGACGATAATCTCGAATACACCGTCCAGTCGCTGAAGAGCGTCGCTTCGCGCTTTGGCTTGCAGCTGCCCGCCGGGGTTAATCCCGGCCTGAAGAACTCGGCCGCCGTGCTGATCACTGCCGAACTGCCTGCCTTTGCCAAGCCCGGCCAGCGGATCGACATCACCGTTGCCGCCCTCGGCAAGGCCAAGTCGCTGCGCGGCGGCAGCCTGATCCTCACCCCGCTGATCGGTGCCGATGGCCAGGTCTATGCAATGGCGCAGGGCAATCTGGCGGTTGGCGGGCTGGGCGCCGACGGTGCCGATGGCTCGAAGATCGTCGTCAACGTGCCTTCCACCGGACGTATCCCTGAAGGGGCCACGGTTGAACGTGCGGTCGATACCGGCTTTGCGAGCTCACCGCTGCTGACCTTCAACCTGTCGCGTGCCGATTTTACCACGGCACAGAGCATCGCGGCTGCGATCAACGGGCGGCTCGGCCCGGGCCGGGCACAAGCCATCGACGGCGTATCGATCGCGATCACCGCCCCCGAAGGCGCCGATTCACGGGCCACACTGATGAGCCAGATCGAGAATCTGACGGTTACCGCCGCCGAACCTGCCGCGCGTGTGATCGTCAATGCGCGTACCGGCACCGTCGTGATCAACTCCGCCGTTCGGCTCGGGCCAGCCGCCGTGACCCAAGGCAAGCTCACCGTGCGCGTCGATGAATCGCAGCGCGTCAGCCAGCCCGCGCCCTTCAGCCAGGGCCAGACCACCGTCGAACAGAAAAGCGGCGTCAACATCGCCGAAGAGGTGAAGCCCATCTTCCTGCTCGATCCTGGCCCGCGCCTGTCTGACGTCGTCAAGGCGATGAACGCGATCGGTGCGTCGCCAGCCGATCTTGTCGCGATCCTCGAAGCCCTGAAGGAAGCCGGCGCGCTGAAGGCCGACTTGATCATCCTGTGATGCCCGCATGACCAGCATCCCCGCCATCCCGGCCCTGCCGACCACCGGCATCGACGCCCCCAATGTTTCGACCGACACCAGTCGGCTCGCGTCGCGCGCCAATCTGGAAAAGGCGGGCAAGCAGTTCGAAGCGGTGTTCACGCAGATGATGCTGAAATCGATGCGTAATACGCATCTGGCGGAGGAACTCTTCTCGTCCAAGGCGATCGACACCTTCCGCGACATGCAGGACCAGAAATTGTCGGTCGTGATGGCCGAATCCAAGCCGCTCGGTATCGGCAAGGCGATGGTCGATTTTCTGGCGAAGAACCAGGAAGCGCTGCAAGCAGCGGCACCAGCGACACCGATCGATTCGGGGCCCGCGAACGGTAAGGCGCCATGAGCGACCTGCTCTCAATCGGCGCCAGTGGCGTCCGCGCCTATCAGTCGGCGCTGACCACCACGTCGGATAATATCGCCAATGCGGCCACCCCCGGCTATGCCCGGCGGACCGCGACGCTGACCGAAGTCACCGCGTCGAGCGGACGCTATTCGCAGAGCAATGTCGCGAACGGCAACGGTGTGGCAGTGTTCGGCATCAACCGCGCTGCCGATGAACTGCGATCCAATGCGGTACGCGCATCGGGGGCCGATCTGGCGCGTACCGAAACCAGCATCGTCTGGCTGACCGGCATCGAAAGCGCCCTGACCGGCAATGATCTGACAAATCGGCTGACGAGTTTTTTCAACACCGCCAAATCGGTTGCTGCAGATCCCGCCGCCAGCACCCCGCGCGCCGCGCTGCTCGAAGCGAGCTCGGGCGTCGCAAACGCTTTCGCAGCAACGGCGCGCTCGCTCGATCAGATCACGGCCGATCTCGACAGCACCGCCGAAAGTGCAGTGACCTCGCTCGAAACGCTGGGTGCGGCCCTGGCCAAGGTCAACAAGGGGCTGGGTAGCGCAACGCCCAATTCGAGCGCGCAGGCACAATTGCTCGATCAGCGCGACCAGATCCTCGATCAATTGAGTGCGCTGAGCGATGTCGGTGTCACGCTTGATTCGGCAGGGCGGGCTAGCCTCACTCTGGGCGGCGCATCCGGGCCGAGCTTTGTCACCACCGGCGGCGATGTTGGCTTTGTTACCTATGTGCGGGCGGCATCGGGCAATGTTTCCTTCGCCGTCCATCTGAACGGCACCTCCTCCAGCCTGTCACCACAGGGCGGCGCGCTGGCCGGCATCGCCGAAGGTGGCCAGCGAATTGGCGCTGCGCGCACCGAACTCAATCGGATTGCCACTGATTTCGTCGACGGCGTCAATGCCGTGCAGGCGGGTGGCCGCGATCTCGATGGCAATCCGGGCGCGGCGCTGTTCAGCGTCGGCGCCAGCCCGACCAACATCAGCGTGGCGCTTACCAGCGGACGCGGGATCGCTGCGGCCGCAGTTGGTGGAGGCCCGCGCGACAACACTAATTTCGCCGCTCTTGAAGCGCTGCGCACCACAGGCGCGTTCGAAGCCGACACCGCCGGGCTGGTCGCGAACAACGCCACCGCGCTCGACCAGCGCAAGACTGTGTCCGATGCGCAAAACGCGATCCGCGAAGGCGCGATTACGGCACGCGACCAGCTGACCGGGGTCAATCTCGATAGCGAGGCGGTCGATCTGCTTCGGTTCCAGCAAGCCTATCAGGCGTCGAGCCGCGTGATTCAGGTGGCGCGCGAAACCTTCCAGTCCATCCTCGATATTCGCTGAGACCGATCATGACGATTACCAGCACCAATTTGTTCTTCGATCGATCGGCAGCATCGCTGGCGAGCCTTAATGGCCGCAACCAGACGCTGCAGGAGCAGATTTCGTCGGGGGTAAAGCTCACCGCTCCGTCCGATGACGCGATCGGCTATCGGCGGCTGCAAGCGATCGCGCGCACAAGCGCCGATGATGTCGCTTGGGGCAAGAACATCGATCTCGCCCAGACGGTCCTGAATCAAGCCGATGGCGCGCTGGAATCGGTGTCGAGCCAACTGCAAAAGGCGCAGGAACTCGCGATCCAGGCGAGCAGCGGGACGCTGTCTGACAGCAATCGCGCGGTCATCGCCGCGCAGCTGCGCGGTATCGTCGACGATCTCGTATCCCTTGCCAACAGCAAGGATGCACGCGGCGGACCATTGTTCGGCGCTGCTACCGGCGACAGCGCCGTGACGCGCGATGTCGCGGGCGTTGTCAGCTTTACCGGCACCGGCGATCCGGTCGCGATTCCCGTCGGCGACGGCACTAACGTACAGCCGAGCGAATCGGCGGAACGCATTTTCGGCAACCTGCCAGCTGGCGCCGGCGCTGGCGATATTTTCGCCGTGCTCAGCAGCTTTGCTGATGCGTTGGAGGCCGGCGGCAGCGTTTCGGCCGTTGCGGGCCAGGCGCTGACCGGCGTCACCGCGTCGCTCGATCAGGTGAGCAGCGCGCGCGGCTCGATCGGTGCGCGCGGCGCGCGGCTCGACCTTGAAACCGCACGGCTCGAATCAACGGCGCTCACCCGTGAGGCCGAACGATCGGGCATCGAGGATACCGATCTGACGACCGCAATTATCGAGCTGCAGAAGACCACGACGATCCTTCAGGCCACGCAAGCCAGCCTCGGCCGCCTCAGCTCGCTCTCCCTTTTCGATTATCTGCGCTGATTTCGCGGTTTGGTTAACGGATTGGCGACGAAATTGGGTGAATAAGGGGTTTCATCGCCACCCACCATATCGTCGGGCGGCATCAACGTCGGGAGGCGGCTGAGTTCATGTTCGAACCCGTGATGGAAGCCATTCCGCACGAAATGCTCATCATCGGCGGCGCGGCCATCGGCGCGCTCATCATCGGCAATTCGATGAAGGAGCTGAAGGCGATCGGTACCGGGTTGATGAAGGTGTTCAAGGGGCCGCGCTACAAAAAGCAGGATTATCTCGACACGATCTTCCTTGTTTCCAAACTGATGAAGATGCTGCGCACCGAAGGGCCGATCGCGCTCGAACCGCATGTCGAAGATCCCTCATCTAGCGCGATCTTTAGCGAATATCCCCGGCTGCTCGCCGATCACACCTTGATCGCGCTGATTGCCGATACGCTCCGCCTTGTCGTTGTCTCGTCGGGCACGCTTGATGTGCACGCGGTCGAAGAGGTGATGGATAACACGATCAAGACCCACCACCACGAAGTCCAAGGGCCACAAACCACCCTGCAGGGGCTTGCCGATCGTCGCGGCCGTGCTCGGCGTGGTGAAAACGATGGGCTCGATCGACAAGCCACCCGCGATTCTGGGCGCCATGATCGGCTCGGCGCTGGTCGGCACCTTCATGGGCGTGTTGCTGGCATACGGCCTGGTCGCGCCACTGGCGGGCCGGTTGCAGCAGATCATCGATGCCGACGCCGCGATTTATCACACCGTCAAGCAGATCATCATTGCCTCGCTCCACGGTCACCCGCAGCCGCTGGTGATCGAAGCCGCACGCTCGGGCATCGCGCATGACAATCAGCCCGGCTTTGCCGAAGTATTTGACGGGTTGCGGGGCCGGTAATGGCTGCGCGTGCGCCGCACGGGGCAAACCAGCCGCCCCGCGTCATCGTCAAGAAAATCTATATCGAAGGGCATGGCGGCCATCACGGCGGCGCATGGAAAGTAGCCTATGCCGATTTCGTGACGGCGATGATGGCGTTTTTCCTCCTGATGTGGCTGCTGGGCGCGACAACGGAAAAGCAGCGCAAGGGCATTGCCGATTATTTTGCGCCGACGATTCTCGATTCGCGGTCAGAAGGTATTGGCGGGAGCGGCCTGTTTGGCGGCGATGTCGTGAGCAGCTCCTCACGCGTCGGCAAGGACGCCGGCACCTCGAGCACCCTCAGTCTTGTCCAGCCGCAAATGTCCGATGCGGGCGGCCCGCGGATCGGCACAGGCGACAAGGGATCGCTGCGTAACCGCGAGTTCGAAATTCAGGATCGCAAGAATTTCGATCGCATCAAAGAGCGGGTGTCCAAACAGATGACCGCCAGCCCCAAAATGCAGAAGCTGGCCACGCATGTGCGGTTTGTTCGGACACTTGAGGGCATGCGGATCGATCTGGTCGATAACGCCGATTATTCGATGTTCGGCCTGGGCACGACCGCGCTCGAACCCGAAGCGGATAAACTGATCGGGTTGATCGCCCAATCGGTGAAGACACTCGACAACGCGATCATGATTCGCGGCCATACCGACAGCCTTGGCTTCAAGAACGCGGCCGGGATCAACAACTGGCTCCTGTCGAGCAGTCGTGCCGAGGCGACCCGGCGTCGGTTGGCTCAGGATGGATTGCCCGATAGCCGGTTCGAGCGGATCGAGGGTGTTGCCGACCGTGAACCGATGATCAAGGAGGACCCGGCCGATCCGCGCAATCGTCGGGTATCCATCACGATGTTGTACCGAAAAAGCGCATTCGGCCGATAAGGCCGGTGGTGCGGCGTTCGTCTTGGGGGTATCGTTAACCATCGATCCCCGCCCGAAAGGCAAGCCGATGCACCCCCGCATGTTGCGCCGCATACGCCAGTTTCACTTGTGGTGCGGGATGTTTTTTGCGCCGGCGATCCTGTTCTTCGCGTTCAGCGGCGCCCTGCAGACCTTCGATTTTCACGAAACCGAAAATGGAATCGCACCACCCAAATGGATCGCGACGATTGCGGCCATTCACAAGAAGCAGGATTTTCCCAAACCACGTAAGCCAAGGCCGCCCGCCGCCTCCACCGGCGCGAGCGAGAGCAAAGCTGCCCCAACCGCAGCAGTCCCCGCAAAGGCATCGACCCATTCGCCCTGGCCGCTCAAGGTTTTCGTCGGATTCATGTCGATCGGGCTGATGATATCGACCGGGCTTGGCATCTCCATCGCGCTGACCAATCGACTGACTCGGCGGACGTCGCAGATCATGCTCGCGGCGGGCACCGTGCTGCCGATCCTGATGCTGCTGATCTGAGGATCCGACGACACGACCGGGCGCGGCACATTGAGCGCATATCTCGATAGCCCCTGGCCGGGCGAGGACGGTTCCCCCGATCGCCGGCAAGTTGCGCGCCATGGCCCTGAAATGACGATAGGCGATCGGTTGCGCGCCACAACGCGGCGAACGCTGATGTCGACAATGACCGTGCTGGGCGCGCCGGGCGAGGTGTTTCTGCTGACGCATTCGGTGCTGCGTTCGCATCTGAAGCTGTCGACCAGCGCGCGGGTTGAACGAATCGACCCGGAAACGCTGGCACCGCTTGCGCGATCGCCGCAACTGCCAGGCGGGCCGATGTGGCCAGGTGGCATGGCGATCCACGCCAATGGCGACCTATATATCGTTTATGGCCGATACGCGCACCGTCTCGATCGGCAATGCAGGCTCAAAGCGTCGCTGCGTCTGCCCTTGAACCTTGCACACAACAGTTTCGTCATTCTCGACAATGGCTTGATCGTGACCAAAAACCTGTCTGACAGCGTTCCCGCGCGGTTGCTGGTGATCGATCCTGATACCCTGTCGATCATTTCCACGATTGATTGCCCCGAACCGTCGATTGCCCGGCTGAGTGCGGTTGGCTCAACGGTGTACCTCGTCGGGGTGCGCTCCATCTTCCGCTATCACTGGGTGCGCGGCACGCTGGTTCGCGATGAGGACTGGTGCCACAACTATGTCGGCTCAACGGCACAAAGCTATGGCTGGGATGTCGTGCTGGCGCTTGGCCAAGCCTGGTTCATGGACAATGGTCGGCACCGTTATCAGACCAGCATGATCGGGCGGGGCGTGGTGCAGACCCCCAATCGACTGATCCGGGTCGCGCTTGATGACGCGCAGGATCATGATGCAATGGCCATCAGCGGTGTCGATGGGGGCAGCATCACCAACCCGCCGCTCGTCGATACCGATCGGGGCATCGTGATCGGTTTCGATTCAGCCAATCGCGTCATGCGGGCCTGGAGCTTTGATCCGGCAACGCGCGCGCTAACCGAACGGTGGCGCAAAACCGGGATTGGCTGTGCGAGCCACATGATCCTGCTCCCCCGATCAGGCCAGATGATCACCAATGATTATCGCCGTGGCGGCGAAGAAGTGGTGTTCCTCAATATCGAAACGGGTGCCGAAACAGGCCGCGTCCGGATTGGCGGCATCACGCAGGGCGTGGTGTTTCCATCGGTAGGGTGGAATAACGATGTCTATTGGTGCTCGATGCGGCGCGTGGCCCGGATATTTTGCTAATCGGTGATGCTGGCCAGCACCGCTTCGAGCAGCCGGTGGATGACGGCGCGGGCATCCTCGATCACCAGGCCCTGATCGTGCCGCAGGCGACGCCAGCACTGGAAACTGATCGTGACCTCGATCGCGCTGGCGGCTGGCGCATCGGCAATCACCGCCTCCGGCAGGATGGCGTGCAGCGAGGTGCGTTCGAGCTGGAGTTGCTTGTGATAGCCCTGCATCAGGAAGTCCGACTGGAACCGCTTGATGCTCGATGAAATGCGGTACGGCATGATCGTTTCATAGATGCCGATCCGGCGATCCGCCATTTCGCGCACCCGATCCCGCCACAGCCGCGCTTCGAATGGCTTGAGCATGATTGGCATGACCTGCGCTTCGATCACCTCGGCCATTTCGCGATAAAGCGACTCCATCTCGTCGAAGTGCCGAAACACCGTGCGCAATCCGACCCCGGCCATTTCGGCCACCTGAGCCGCGCCGGGCGCCACTTCACCGTCACGCACCAGCGTCAACAGCGCTTCGACGATCTTGGCGCGGGTCGTGCGGCTGCGTAGATGGCGACCATCGGTCGCCTGACCGAGAACGGGCTGTGGGCGGGCGCGGGAGGAAATTGATGATGTTTTCATGACTGTTATCCCCCTCGCATAAACACTCCGCACCCTACCGTCCAGCAAGGGGGCAATGTTCTTCTATTGGCATAAAACGCGCCAATGGATTGATGGAAGTGGGTTAGCGCAACGCACTTAGCGATCAAGCAATGATAACTTCTTCTGGCGTTAGCCATGCTATAACGTATAGCTGCGCCATGAGCGCCCTCCGCCGCCTGGTGACTGCCGGTTTGACCAGCGATGGCCTGCGTAATGTGCGGCGCGCACGGCACCGGCTGGTACGCCGGATGGGAAGCGGGACGATGGTGGCCGATTTCTTCTTCCAGGTCGATGATCCCTATGGGCCGGTATCGCTGCCCTTTCTCGCCGCGTTGGCCGAGCGCCACCGGCTGACGCTTCGACTCCATCTTGTTCCCGCCCCCGATGCTGCGGCCGCACCTGAGATCGACCGGCTGGCGGACTATGGCAGGCGTGATGCACGCATGCTGGCGCAGACGCTGGGGCTGGAACCGATCGGCAGCGGACACCCGACGCCTGCGCAGATCACCCGCGCGCAAGCGATCGCCGCGGCTGCGCTCGCCAGCGAAAAGCCGGTCGATGCATTGATCGCCGTTGCACGCGCCTGCCTGGCCGATAACGCTGACCAAGCGCTGGATGCGCTCGCAAGAAAAAATGGCGCGATCGACGAAGCAGCAACGGCGGCACGCGTCGCGCAAGGGGCAGCCACCCGCCAGAAGCTCGGGCATTATCTTGGATCCACGACCTATTGTGAGGGCGAGTTTTACTGGGGGGTAGACCGGCTGCATTATCTGGAAGCGCGGCTGCGCGCTGAACAGCCGACCGGCGAGGCATCATTATGCCCGATCCTTGATCTCCGCTCCCTTCCCGTCGGTGTGGCGGGAACCGCCAAGCCCAGGCTCGATTTTTATCTGTCGTTCCGCTCGCCCTATACGATGGTTGCCGCTGAACGGATCGGTGCACTTGCCGAGGCGTATGACGCTGATCTGCGGTTGAAGTTCGTGCTGCCAATGGTGATGCGCGGGCTGCCCGTGCCAGGGGCGAAACGGATGTACATCACGCTCGACACCAAGCGTGAGGCCGCACGCAACGGAATCGGGTTCGGCAAGATCGTCGACCCCGTCGGGCTCGGCGTTGAGCGCGGACTTGCCGTGCTGCACCATGCGATCGCGCGCGGGCGCGGGCTTGTATTTGCCCGGTCCTTTTTGCGTGCAGCCTTTGCCGAAGGCACCGACATGACGACCGACGCGGGTCTGCTTCCCATCGCCGCGCGCGCGGGGATCGATGCAGACACGGTTCGTACCGCGCTCGTCGATCCGTCATGGCGCGACGTCGCCGAGGCCAATCGTGCTGATCTGTTTGCGCTTGGCCTGTGGGGCGTGCCCTCTTTCCAGGTCGATGATCGGCCCGGCTGGTGGGGGCAGGACCGGCTGTGGCGGATCGAGGACGATCTGCGCAATGCGCTTCACCTTCCACCCATCGATCGGATAACGCCATGAAACGCTTGATCGGGATTGTCGCCCTGCTGCTTGGGCTGTTGGCTGGTGGCGCCTATCTGATGCGCGACCGGATCGCGCTGGCGCTGTTCGAACGCGGGATGGCGCAGGTGCTCGCGACCGATCCCTTTGCCGGGCGTCCCGACGGTCTGGGAGTCGCGCTATGCGGGGCGGGATCGCCGATGCCATCCCCCGATCGCGCCGGGCCGTGCACGGTGATTACCGCGGGACGCCATGTCTATCTGGTCGATATCGGCGAAGGCGGCGTGCGGAACCTTGGGCGGATGGGCTATGGCGCGGGCCGTGTGGAGGCGGTGTTCCTCACCCATTTCCATTCGGATCACATCGATTCGCTTGGCGCGCTGATGCTGCAGCATTGGGGGACGAGCGGATCGCCGGTGCCGCTGCCGGTCTATGGCGCGATCGGCGTCGAGACCATCGTCGGCGGGTTTAACGCCGCCTATAGCCTCGATCGCGGCTACCGGATCGCGCATCATGGCACCAAGGTGATGCAGCCTGCCGCGTTCGGCATACAGGCCTTCCCGCAAGATACCCCTGCCAATGGGGATCCCAGGCTGGTGTTTGCCAAGGACGGCCTTCAGGTCTTCGCCTTCCGGGTCGATCACAGCCCGGTCGAACCGGCTTACGGCTATGTTTTCGCCTATAAGGGGCGGCGGATCGTCGTCAGCGGCGATACCAAGCCGACCGCCTCGGTAGAACGCGCGGCCAAGGGTGCCGATGTCCTGGTGCATGAGGCGCTGTCCGACAAGCTGGTTGGGCTGCAGCAGGCGGCGGCGACCAAGGCCGATCGGCCGATGCTCGCCAGGATCTTCCACGACATCCCGACCTATCACACCACGCCCGCCCAGGCCGCCGACATCGCCCAGCGCGCAGGGGTGAAGATGCTGTTGCTGACGCACATCGTGCCGCCTTTACCCTATTCGATCCTGGAGGGGCCATTTCTGAGCAACGCCCGCAGCCGTTTCAACGGGCCACTGGTGATCGGCCATGACGGGACCGAGATACTGCTCCCCGCGGGCAGCACGGCAATCGAACAGCGGCGGCGGTTCTAGACTCGATGTCGCGTCGACCAACACCCCCGTCATTGCGAGCGCAGCGAAGCAATCCAGTCCCGAACTAGATTGCTTCGCTACGCTCGCAATGACGATTTAGCTGGTTTTAAACGCACGACGCTAAATCTTGATCTGCATCGCCTTGATGAAGCTGCGGATTTCCTGAAGCGTCGGGCGGCGATTATCGACCTTGATCGTGACCCGATCGATGGTCCCGCCGAACGGATTCGCCCCCTGATAAGCGGTCGATACCGGCGCACCGAAATCCCGACCGATCGACATCCCGTCATAGCTTGGCGCGGCGATGATCTTGTCGAACTTATGGGTCGCACGCTGCTCGCCATTGACGAACAAGGTGCCACCACCCTCGAACGGCCGTACCGTCATTTTCTGAACATAGCGGATGACGGACTTGCCCACCGGCACCAGCCCACCCGATATCCGTTCGGACCAGGGGATCAGGCTGCTGTCGTAGAAAAGCTGTCCGCCCTTCAGATAGATCACATAGCCTGCAGGCGCCGAGCCATGGGCGAGCAGCACGCCATCCTGCACGTTGGCCGGGCGGTCGATCGCGATCTCGATGCTGTGATCGAGCCCGCAGACAAGCGGCGCGGCTTCCACCGGCAGATACGGCACCGGGGGGCGGAATTCCCATAACGGCCGGATATCGGCCATGCGCTGTTGGCTCATCTTGACGATCAGGTTGCGATCATCGAGCGGATAGACATTGTTGGCGCGCGCCGCCTTGTCCCACTTCGCCTTCAGCGACGCGGCGATATCCGGGTGGCGATCGGCAAGATCGGTTAGCTCGGTGGGATCGGTCGACATGTCGTACAGCGCCCAGGCATCCGCATCGAAGCTGTTGCCGCGTTCATGCAGCGTCACCAGCCGCCATTTGCCCTCTTCATAGGCGCGGTAGCCGCCCAGCTCATAATATTGCTCGCGCCTTGTCGCAGCGGCGGGGGAGGCGAAGGTGGCGGCAAAGCTCGCCCCGTCGACCGGCTTCTGGCGGCGGCCCTGATAGAGTTCAGGCCGCTTAAGCTTCGCCGCCTCGAGCAGGGTCGGGAACAGATCGATTACATGGACGAACTGCTTGCGGATCTCACCCTTGGCCGCGATCCCCTTGGGCCAGCTGACGATCAGCGGATCGGCGACGCCACCCAGATTGGTGAACTGCTTGTACAGCCGGAACGGCGTGTTCGAGGCATTGGCCCAGCCCATCGGATAATGCGGGAAGGTAGTCGCCTCGCCCATCTCAGGCCCAAGCCGCGCAGCATCGGCCAGCGGCACCGCGCGCCCGAGCGCGGAGGCGAAAATGTTCGGCGTCCCCGCCGGCGTCCCTTCGGGTGAACCGCCATTGTCGGAGAACAGGACAATCATCGTATCATCACGCACGCCCAGCGCATCGAGCTCGGCGGTCAGCCGTCCGATATTCTCGTCGATTGAGGCGATGACCCCGGCATAAACCTCCATATAGCGCGCATAGACTTGGCGCTGATCGGGCGAGAGGCTGTCCCACGCATCGGCGCCTTTGGACAGTGGCGGCAATTGGGTGGTCGGCGAAATGATACCGAGCTTGTGCTGCTTGGCGAGCCGTTCGCGGCGAAGCACATCCCAGCCCTTGTCGTACCGGCCCTTATACTCGTCACGCAGCGCGGGCTTGGCGTGGAGCGGCGAATGCGCGCCCGAATAGGCGAGCTGGACGAAGAACGGCCGATCGGGGGTTAGCGCACGGTGGGTGCGGACATAGCCGATCGCGTGATCGGTCAGATCATCAGTGGCATAATAGTCATCGGCATCGGGCCGGGCCATCACATCAACAAGCGTCGTCCCGTCGAACATCGCGCCGGGGCGGAAATAATCGGTCGAATGGCCCTGAAACCAATAGGCGTGATCGAACCCGCGATTGGTTGGCCAGTTATGGAATGGCCCCGCCGGGCCGTTGCTGGCCGACAGGTTCACATGCCATTTGCCGCACAGATAGGTGCCGTATCCGGCTTCCTTCAGCACTTCGGGCAGGGTCGCCGCATCGCGGGTCAGGTCCCCGCGATAGCCGGGATAGCCGCTGTCGATATCGGCGAGCCAGCCCATTCCGGCATTGTGGTGATTAAGCCCCGTCAGGAATGCGGCGCGGGTGGGGCTGCACATCGCGGTGGTGCGGAAATTGGCATAGCGGAGCCCGCGCGCGGCGATGGCGTCGATCGCGGCGGTTTCGATATCGCTGCCATAACAGCCGAGATCGGCGAAGCCGACATCGTCAAGGATGATGACGACGATGTTGGGCGCACCCGCTGGCGGCTTTACCGGACCGCCGCGTGCCGGGTGCGAATCGGCATAGGATTGCGCGATCTGGGGCGGATCGCCCTCGGCCACCGGGGCCTGCGCAATATAGGGGGTCAACTGCCCCTTCACATACACACCGCCCGCCGCGAGCGCCGCCGCGCCGCCGGCGCCCACCGCGCCGCCGATCAGCAACGACCGGCGATCAATGCCCTTTTTGGTCCCCGCGCTGTCGTTCGAATCCGCCATGCCCCCCGGCCCTTTCAGAGCTTGATTTTACTCGTCACCGCCTGAAGCTGCATCGCCAGCGCCATGTCGCCGTCGATCTTGATCTTGCCCATCATCACCGCCATCACCGGGTTCAGCTTGCCCTTGGCGAGCGCCTTGAAGTTATCCAGGCTCATCCGCAGCGTCGTCTCTGCCGGCACATCATCATTGGAAACTGCCGCTGCCACGCCATCCAGCAGGATCACGCCATCCTTGCCGAAATCGAACTTGATGCTGTGCCCCGGAACAAAGGCTTCGTTTGCTGCCATGATCGCGGTAATGTCAGCCAACTCAGCCATGATTGATCCTTTCATCTTTCGGCATTATCAATGCCAATAACATCGGCGACGGCGAACAAGCAAGCCGCGACCGGTTGGCGCGAGCAGCCAGGAGAGCATGCGTGACCGACCCGAAGCTGCCCATTCTGATCGCGGGTTCTCCCGGCTCTCCCTATACACGCAAGATGCTGGCGGTGCTGCGCTATCGGCGGCTGCCCTATCGCTTCGTCCATGCCAGCAAGGTGCGCGATAAATTGCCTGCGCCCAAGGTGGCGTTGCTCCCCACTTTCTACTTCCCCGATGAAACCGGCGCGCTTGCCCCGATGACCGATTCGTCGCCGATCATCCGTCGTCTCGAACGTGAACATGAGGGTCGCAGCGTGATTCCCGCCGATCCCGCGCTCGCGCTGATCGATGCGCTGATCGAGGATTATGGCGATGAATGGCTGACAAAGGCGATGTTCCATTATCGCTGGTCGTTCGCCAATGACATTACCAAGTCGGCCACCGTCCTGCCCAACTGGTTCGGCAAGCCACTCACCGATGCGGAGCTCAAGGCGATGGGCGACAGTTTCGCCGCGCGCCAGATCGGTCGGCTCGGCTATGTCGGCTCGAACAGCGTGACCGCGACGACGATCGAGGCAAGCTACAAACGGCTGCTGGCAATCCTTGACCGGCATTTCGCGCACCATTCCTTCCTGTTGGGGCATCAGCCCGGCGCAGGCGATTTTGCCCTTTATGGCCAGCTGACCCAGCTTGCGCTGTTCGATCCAACCCCCATGACCGAAGCGGCGGCAATGGCCCCGCGCGTGATTGCGTGGAGCCATGTGATCGAGGATCTGTCGGGTGAAGACACCACCGGCTGGGTCGATCTACGCGCACTGCCCACAACCGTGACGAGTTTGCTCAGCGAAATTGGACGCACCTATGTGCCGTTGCTGCTGGCGAATGCCTTTGCCGTCCAGGGCCGGGCCGATCGCGTGAGTACCGTGATTGACGGGCGGGTATGGGAGCAGGCCCCGTTCCCCTATCAGGCAAAATGCCTTGCGGCCCTGCGCGCGCAGTATGAAGCGCTGACGCCGGGTGAGCGCGCGCGCGTCAACCATGCACTCGCTGGTACTGGCTGCGGCGCGCTGTTCACCGATGACTGACGGCTTTGTCGGGATTCCAGGCGGCGCTTACCACCTGGGATCGGACCGGCATTATCCGGAGGAGCGACCTGCCCGGACGGTAACAATAGCGGCATTTGCGATTGCGGCCGCCCCCGTGACCAACAATGATTTTGCGCGATTTGTAGCAGCGACGAGCTATGTGACCGAGGCGGAACGGGCCGGCGTGTCTGCCGTGTTCATCGCAACGGCAGGACCGGTCGACCTCGACACACCGTCACGCTGGTGGCACGCCATTACAGGCGCCTGCTGGCATCGCCCCGAGGGGCCAGGTTCAACCATCGCAACCCGGCCGGATCATCCCATAGTCCATTTGGCGCTCGCCGATGCGATTGCCTATGCCGAATGGGCCAATGCGCGGCTGCCCACCGAAGCCGAATGGGAAGCCGCGGCACGGGGCGGGTTGTGCGATACCGATTATGCCTGGGGGGATGATATGCTACCCGGCGACACGCAGCCTGCCAATTTCTGGACCGGCAGCTTCCCGTGGTATCACGCCAGGATGGCGCAGCCCGGGACAACGCCAGTGGGCCATTTTCCTCGCAACGGCTATGGCCTTGCCGACATGATCGGCAATGTCTGGGAATGGACGACCACCGCTGCGCCGAGCGACGCGGCCGCACTCGAGCGACGCTGTTGCGCGCCTGAGGAAATGGCCAACACCCTCATCATCCTGAAGGGTGGGTCGTTTCTCTGCGCGGCCGAATATTGCCAGCGCTACCGCCCTGCTGCGCGCATCGCCGTGGGCGCAGAAATGACCAGCGCGCATATCGGTTTTCGGATCGCGCGCGACAGCTGACTCGACTATTGACACCGTAAATGCCAATGTTCTGCCCAGCAATCAGGGGGGCTTATGAACGGCTGGATCATCTGGGGAAGCGCATTGGCGCTCTATATGCTGTTTCGGCTCTGGTATGATAATTGGCGCGGTCCGCTGACCCGGGGCGAGATCGCCACCTATCTTCAAAAGCTCGACGGACGCAGCGACACCACGCCCGAGGCGGTTGAGGCCGTGCGCCGTTTCATCGAAGCCGATGACGGGCGCGATTTCCTGATGTTCAACATCGTGAAGGCAACGCTGACCCCGGTCGCTGACCCGCAGACCGGAGAGATGGTACCCGGCGTTAACTTGCTGAAACGTTATGCTCGCCAATTCACGCCGGTCTTGATCGCGAATGGCGGACACCCCGCGATGATCCGCCGCAAAATTGGGGGGTATATGGATAGCTGGGCGACGGAGCCCGATCCCGGTTGGACGATTATCGGGCTGATGCGCTACCGCAGCCGCCGCGACATGATGAACCTGATCATCGATCCGCGCTTTGAAGCCGCCCATCCCGACAAGCTGGCCGGCACGCTTGCCACCTTTTCCTTTCCAACCATGCCGATGGGCGGCCTTTATGTCGGGCCACGCGTCTGGCTGGCGCTGGTATGCACGCTGGCCGCGGCCCTCACCCACCTCGCGACCGTCACCTTATGAGCCTGTTGCCGCCTTCGACCAATGACAGTTATCGGGGAAACATCTGGGCAGCCCATTTTCTGTTGCTGCTGGGCATCGGCTGGGTGATCCCCGGGCTGATCCATGTCTTCCTGCCCGATGGCGGCGCCGGAACCATTGCCGGGATCGATCTACGGGGCAATGCATCGGCGCTGATCGGTGCATTTGCCTGGGCCGGCGCCACGCAGATCGCCCATGGTCTGACGATGATCGCGGTTGCGGCGCGCTATCGCCCCCTGGTCCCGTTGCTGCTCGCCGTCAGCCTGATTGAACGCGGGTTGCTTACCTTGACCGCATGGATAACCAAGGCCCCTGCCACGGGACACCATCCCCCAGAGCATTATGCCAGCGCATTGTTAATTGCGCCGATCCTGCTTTTCCTTTGGCTATCGCTTCGGCAAAGAGCGTCTTGAGGGAGATGTTGCGATGACCACCAAGCTGCTCGTCAACCGAAGCCAGATCGGCGAAGCCAAACTCGTCGAACGCCCAGAAGAAGCCCTTGCCGATGGTGAGGTACGCGTTCGGGTTAACCAGTTCGCGCTGACCGCCAACAATATCACCTATGCGCTCACGGGCGGACAGATCGGCTATTGGCGTTTCTTTCCCGATACAGAAGAGGGCTGGGGCGTCGTGCCAATCTGGGGGTTCGGTACGGTGACCGAGTCATTGTCCGATCCGGTGCCAGTGGGCACGACCATTTGGGGCTTCCTGCCGATGGCGTCCGATCTGGTGATGCGGCCCGAACGCGTGACAATCGGCGGTTTTACCGACGGCGCCCTGCATCGCCAGGAATTGCCTTATGTCTATAATCTTTATGCCCGCACCAACGACGATCCGACCGAACTCGCAACGATCGCCGATTTGCGCAGCCTCGTTTTCCCGCTGTTCACCACCGCCTATGTGCTTGATGATTACATCGCCGATAATGACGGGTTCGGCGCCGCGCAGGTGATCCTGGGCAGCGCATCGTCCAAAACCGCCTTTGGCGTGGCGCATTTCCTGAAGGAACGGGGGGCTCAGCGCGTGATCGGGCTGACCTCGCCCGGCAATATAGGCTTTGCCGAAGGGCTAGGCTATTATGATCAGGTGATCGGCTATGACGCGATCGACACGCTCGATCCGGCGGTCGCCACGATATTCGTCGATATGTCCGGCAATGGTGATGTCGTGGCATCGGTCCACCACCATTTTGGCGACCAGTTGAAGGCGAGTATCGGGGTTGGCGCGACGCATTGGTCGGCCGCGCGCGCCGGGCAGGCGCTGCCGGGGCCCCGCCCCGCTTTTTTCTTCGCCCCCGGCCAAATTGCCAAGCGCGATACCGAATGGGGTCGTGGCGAGATCATGCGACGTGCCAGCGCCGCGAATATTGCGTTCTGCCAGTTGCTGGGGGAGCGGGTGACGATCACGCATCAGGAAGGCGCAGAGGCCGTCGCCACGGCCTATCGCGAGATGGCAGCAGGCCAGGTCCCGCCTGATCGCGGCCTGATTGTGCAGTTCTAGCGCAACTGGCTGCGTGCTAGGCCGATCAGCACCACCAAGACGGCCTCGATCGCCATCGGTTGGATGATCGCCGCATCGCCGGTCAGCGCATAACTATAGAGCCGCCCGGCAAAAGCGAGCGCTAGCAATAGCATCGGCAACAAGGCGATCTGCTTGTCGTTGCGCCACGCCGCCAGCAGCGCGCCGATTGCCCAGGTTGCAAAAAAGCCACCAACGTCAGCCCGCAGCGTTGCCGCCGCGAGCGGCGTTGCCGCTGTTGGGCCCAATTGCGCGGCAAAGCGCGGCTGATCAAACCAGACCAGCGCAAAAAGGCCGATCGCCAACAATCCGGCCAATGCCAGAAATCCGCGTGCCACCATGTTCGCCATCAACCCGCCCCCACCCTGTTCACAAAACTATTGGCGTTTTAAGTGTCATTTTGCAATATAGTTCGAACCGCGGCGAAGCGGCACCCGCAGGAGAGTGACGATGAAGCGAGTCTGGATCGGACTAATCATCCTGGCAGTGCTCGGCGTGGGCGGATATGCGGTATTCCAGGAGTATAAATACGCGATCCCCGGCATCATCGCCCGCTGGCGCGATCCGATTGCCCCCAACCACTCGGTGCAATGGGCGAGCGCAGCCGCAGCGCCCGTTGCCGCAAAGGCCAAGCGCCCACCCAACATCATTGTGATTGTCGCTGACGATTTGGGGCACAACGACATCAGCTTTTTCGGCGGTGGCATTGCCGGAGGCATCGTCAAGACCCCGAACATCGATTCGATTGGGCAGCAGGGCGCCAGCTACGACATCGCCTATGCCGCCAATGCCACATGCAGTCCGTCGCGCGCGGCGATGATGACGGGGCGGTACCCGACCCGGTTCGGGTTCGAATTCACCGCCGTGCCAGTGGTGTTCGCGCGCGCCGTATCAGCCGGACATCGTGACGGCCCATTGCCGGTGATTTTCCACGAAGAATATACCAAGGACCTGATCGATTACCCCGATATGGGCATGCCCCAGGCCGAAATCACGATCGCCGATCTGCTGAAGCAGGGCGGTTATCACACGATGCAGATCGGCAAATGGCACCTGGGCGAGGCCAAGGCGCTGCAGCCGAACGGCCAGGGTTTCGATGAATCGCTCGGCTTTTTGGCGGGGGGCGGGATGTTCATGCCGCCCGAATCGCCGGATGTCGTCAACGCCAAGCTGCCCTGGGATCCGATCGATCGGTTCCTGTGGCCCAACCTGCCCTATGCGGTGCAGTGGAATGGTGGCCAGCGGTTCGCACCCAAGGGTCATCTGACCGATTACTTTACCGACAATGCCGTCGCTGCGATCAAGGCCAATGCCAACCGGCCCTTCTTCCTGTATCTCGCCTATAACGCGCCGCACACGCCGCTGCAGGCGACCAAGGCGGATTACGACGCGCTCCCCCAGATCAAGGATCACACATCGCGCGTCTATGGCGCGATGGTCCGCCAGCTTGATCGCGGCATAGGACGCGTGCTCCAGACGCTGAAGGACCAGGGGATCGACGACAATACGCTCGTCATCTTCACCAGCGACAATGGTGGTGCCTGGTATACTGGCATCAAGGACAGCAACGCGCCTTTTCGCGGCTATAAGGCGACTTTTTTCGAAGGCGGCTTGCGGATCCCCTTCTTTCTGCGCTGGCCGGGGCGGATCGCACCGGGCACCAAATTGCCGGGGCCGGCGCATCACCTGGATATCTATGCCACCGCCGCCGCTGCCGCTGGGCTACCCATTCCCGCCGATCGGGCGATGGACACGATCAACCTGCTTGGCCCCGCCACAGCAAGCCTGACCGCAGCGCCGCATGATCTGTTGTTCTGGCGATCGGGTGAGACCAAGGCAGTCCGCCAGGGCAACTGGAAGCTGCAGGTGGCGAAGCGCCCGAACAAGGCCTGGCTCTATGATCTTGCCGCTGATCCAACCGAACACCGCAACCTTGCCGCTGCCGATCCCGGTCGCGTTCAGGCGATGCGAGCGCTCCTGGTGGCGCATGATCGACAAATGCCCAAACCGCTCTGGCCCGCCTTGGTGGATGCGCCGGTGCGGATCGACGTGCCGCAGAACGCGCCGTGGAAAAAGGGCCAGGAATATGTCTACTGGTCAAATTGATAGGTAGGTTGGGCCAAGAAAAAGGGCGCGGCCGGAGGGGCTGGCCGCGCCCTTTCGAGCAGGAACGTCAACGGGAGGGGGGCGATGGACGCCCTGCTCTATTCTCAGCGGCGGCGCTGACGGCCGGCGCCAGCACGCCGCGGAAATCCGGGCGCCCGAGTGGTGTTGACTGATCGCGTTATACCCGCATCAGTACGGGCCGAGTTGGCCGTGCGCGCATAGAGCGATTGGCCATTGGCTCCTGTAACATTCTGCTGCGCTGTAAAGCTGCCGTCGCCGCGCGTGGTACTGCCGGTATAGGTGACGGCCTCTCCATTACGGCGGGTGAACGTGCCCGTGGCAGTCGACCCCGTGTCGGTGCGGGTGCGGTTATAGTCGAGATTGCGGGTCTCGCCGGCGAAATTGGCCGAGTTGCCCTGAATAGTGACACCATTTTCGGTGCGGGTGCGATCATATTCGCGGGTGGCCACCGCGCCATCGGCTTTGCGCGTAAGCGTACCGTCTCGGCTGGCCGTACCCGTTGCAGGGTCGATTACCGTAGTACGCGTGCCGCTATAATTAGGTCGATCGACAGTTACCGTGTTAGTTGACTGTGCATTAACCGCGCTGGCAGCGAAAATGATCAAAGTCGGCAAGATCAATGTCGATTTCATGGCTTTACTCCTACACGAATGATTGAACACTAAACGAAGAAAGGCAGCGCTTTCTTGTTCGGATCAACGTGTATTCGGGCAAAAACCTTCGCGCTTAGGGTTCGGGTGTCGAAGAATTATCATTAATGCTTGGTAACGCTGCTTGTGCGGACATACCAGCCAGAGCTTGCTCGGCCCGCCGCGCCTGCCAGCGACGCCGCTGTTCGCGGCGCATCTCGCGCCACGCGCGCAACGCCTGAACGTCCTGCAGCGTCAGACTAGCGGCCGATCCTTCCGGGGCGTTGCCAGACGATGCGCCTGGCAATGCGGCCCCTGGGTTCTGCTGCGCATTGGGGGCCTGCGCAAATAGCTGCGCCCGGCGTTGCTCAAGCCGGGGCGGCAGCGAGCCGGGCGGCGCGGCGAGCAAAGCGGCACGCCATTGGGCGCGACGATCGGCGGGGGTGCCTTGCGGTAGATCGGTCTGGCCCGTGCGCGCGGCGACCTGGGCATGCACGACGTTGCGGGGAACAAAAACGCCCCGCGCGGCCAGCCGCCGCTGGGTCCGCGTCACCATGCGTTCGGTCACCACTGCTCGGACCGGCAGCGGCAACGCGCGAAACCGCTCGAGCCGCTCGGCACGGGTGAGCGGCAGCGCAGGAGTCGCCACGATGTCGGTCGTCGGCTTGGCCTCCCCCACCGAATCCTTCGGCGCCGCCCGACGGGGTTCGCGCCGAGCTGCTTTGCGCTCCGCTGCGACTGGGGCTTGGGGCGACAGCAGGCGCGCGATGACTGGTATCTCGAAATGAACAGCCTCGAACATGCCCGCCGCTGCCGCCGTCGCGCTCGCCAACCCGAAGGCGATCAGGCCGACCGCCGATCGCCGCACCCAGGGACCACGACTGCCGCCGCGCACATTGATGCGCCCGTCATGTCGCCGAAGCGCGGCGCGCCATGCCGGAAGGGCAGGCGCACCAAGCGATGCCGCCGCGCCGGGCCCAGCGACACTTGCCATCCGTGCGGCAAAACTTTCACCAGGCGGCGGGACATCGAACAGATCGAGCGCCTGCGCCACTGCCTGGTCGAAACCGCGACCATTGTTGATGAAGGACGGTGTGCTCATGCGGACATTCCTTCGCCGACGATGCCGGCACGGCGCAGCGAATCCTGCAGGGTCTTGCGCGCCCGGTGCAGCAGCGATTCGAACGCCTTGATGTTCATCTCGAGGGCGTCGGCGGCCATGATGTTCGATAATCCTTCGTAATAAGTCAGCACGATTGCGGCGCGTTGCCGATCGGCCAGTGCAGCCACACAGGCAACCACGGCGGCCCGATGTTGCTCGCGTTCGATCAACATATCGGCGAGCGGCGCATCATCGGCGCGGTCGGGCGCCTCGCCTTCGCCAACAAACCGACGCTTGCGCAGCCGATCGAGACAGGCGTTGACCGATACCCGGTGCAACCACGCCCCAATGCCCGGCCCGCCTGGGCGCCAGCGCGCGGCGTGTTCCCACAATCGCGCCAGCGCTTCCTGGGCAACATCCTCCGCTTCGGTCACCTCGCCCAGCATGCGATAGCCAATCCGGCGCACCATCGCCGCGTGCCTTTCAACCACTAGCCGAAAGGCCGCAGCATCGCGCGCCGACAGCCGCGCCATCAGCGCGTCATCGTCCAAAGGCGCTTCGTCTGTTCGGGCTGTCGTTGCGTTCAAACCAATCCCCATCCCGATTCCGGGCTGCATCATCCGACTACGCGGGACGCGGGCAAACCCTTTGCGGGAATGGTTATACGGGAAATGGTGCCCAGAAGAGGACTCGAACCTCCACGCCCTTGCGAGCGCCAGCACCTGAAGCTGGTGCGTCTACCAATTCCGCCATCTGGGCCCCAGAGACTTGTCATTCAGGTAGGGGCGGGGCTCTAGGGGAGGGGGGACGGGCTTGTCAATCGCATCATACGGACTTTCGGACACTCTTGCCGTTTGGCCGTGCCCCCGGCATGGAGCCGGTGACGCCGATGGGGCGATCAAGGACGTGGCAATGGGCGAAACGGCGATGAGGGACAAGCTTGTAACGCTGATCGGCGGCGGCGGCTTTCTGGGGCGTTATGCGGCCCAAGCGCTGCTCGGGATGGGTGCCCGCGTTCGGATTGCGCAGCGCGACGTACGCGGGGCGGAGTTTCTGCGCCCGCTTGGCGGGCTGGGCCAGACCCAGTTCGTGGCGGTCGATGTGCGCAAGCCCGATTCCCTGGCCCGGGCGCTGCAGGGCAGCGATGCCGTGGTCAATCTGGTCGGCATTTTGAAAGGCGATTTCAAGGCATTTCAGGCCGATGGCGCCCGCCATGTGGCGGAGGCAGCAAAGGCCGCCGGTGCCAGCGCGCTGGTGCATATATCCGCGATTGGCGCTGATCCCGCATCCGCCTCCAGCTATGGCCGGACCAAGGGCGAAGGCGAAGCGGCGGTGCGTGCGGCCTTTCCGCAGGCAACCATTCTGCGCCCCTCAATCGTGTTCGGGCGCGAGGATCAGTTCGTCAATCGCTTCGCCGGGCTGATCGTGTCGGCCCCTGTTGTGCCCGTTTTGCGCAGCGCCACGCGATTCCAGCCAATCTATGTCGCCGATGTCGCCAGCGCGATCGTCGCTGCGATCGCCGATCCGGCGCGCTATGGCGGCAAAACCTTCGACCTCGGCGGGCCTGACATCATCTCGATGGGCGAACTGGTCCGGTGGATAGCCACCGCCATCGATCGGCACCCCGCGATCATCGATTTACCTGATTCCGTGGGGGCGATGATTGCATCAATGGGGTTCCTGCCGGGTGCCCCGATTACGCTTGATCAATGGCGCATGCTGCAGACCGATAATGTTGTCAGTAGTGGGGCCGAGGGCATCAGTGCATTTGGCATCGAGCCCACCCCGCTGGTGAGCGTCGCGCCGGGCTGGCTCGTGCGTTATCGCCGCCACGGACGTTTTTCGAGCGACGCCGCCGCCTGATCCGCGCTACGGAGGTCGCTTGCCCGGGCAACCGGGGTGAAGCGGCCGCAGGGGGACATGTGTCAGACCTATTCACGATTATTCTGCTCGCCATTGTCGAGGGGATTACCGAATTCCTGCCGGTATCGTCGACCGGGCACCTGATACTGGCGGGCGCACTTCTCGGCTATGATGACCAGCGCTGGCAGCTGTTCAACATCGTGATTCAGCTGGGATCGATTCTGGCGGTGGTCGTGCTCTATTGGCGCACTTTCTGGGCGGTGATGCTTGGGCTGATCGATCTCAATCCGGTATCGATCCGGTTCGTCCGCAACCTGTTGATCGCCTTTGTGCCGGCCGTTGTGGTCGGGCTGTTGTTTCTGAAGCAAATCGAGGCCTTGCTGCTGCAGCCAATCGTGGTCGCGATTGCGCTGATCGTCGGCGGGGTGGCCATCCTGATCATTGAACGCGTGATCAAGCCCGGCGATACGGTGGGCATCGCCGAGGTGCCGGTGCGCACCGCGATCGGCATCGGGTTGATGCAGTGCCTGGCGATGATCCCCGGCGTCAGCCGATCGGGTGCGACGATCATGGGCGCGCTTTCGCTGGGCGTCGATCGGCGGACGGCAGCCGAATTCAGCTTTTTCCTGGCCGTGCCGACGATGCTGGGCGCGACGACGCTGGAACTGATCCGCCATCATGACGAACTGAGCACCGCCAACAGCATTGGCATCACCGGCATCGCGATCGGCTTTGTCGTTGCGTTCGTCGTCGCGCTGCTGGTGGTGCGATGGTTTGTCGGGATCGTCAGCAAATATGGTTTCGGCCCCTTCGCCTGGTACCGGATCATCGCCGGGACAGCGGCACTGATCTGGTTACTCAATAAATAAGTCCGATACGGCCACATTTTGGATCGACGCATCGCCGACCTGGAGCAATTCATCGCGTTCAACGCCATATTAGGTAATGGCTACTTACATAAAGTCACAAAAATGCGTGACTCGCGCGCTGCGCTGACGTAATCGACCCTGCGATAACCGGGGAAGTTCGATGGCTGGCGAGACGATGCTGCAATTTGTGGGGACCGAGCAGGCCTATCCGGCCAAGCGCGCGCCGCAATTGCGCGCCGAGGATTTTCAGGAAATCGCCAATCGTTATGCTGCACCCGAGGGAGAAGAGCAGGCTGGGCGGTGTTCACAGTGCGGCGTTCCTTATTGCGCAGTGCATTGTCCCCTGCACAACCACATCCCCGATTGGCTGCGCCTGACCGCCGAGGGGCGCCTGCGCGAGGCCTATGAACTAAGCAACGCGACCTCGACCATGCCCGAGATTTGCGGCCGCATCTGCCCGCAGGACCGGCTGTGTGAGGGCAATTGCGTGATCGAGTTTTCAGGGCATGGCGCAGTCACGATCGGCTCTGTCGAGAAATTCATCACCGATACCGCGTGGGACAATGGCTGGGTCGAACCGATCGTGGCAGGCCCGGCGCGGGCACAATCGGTGGGGATCATTGGCGCAGGGCCAGCCGGGCTGAGCGCAGCGGAGTATCTCAGAATGCTCGGCTATGACGTGACGATCTACGATCGGCATGATCGTGCGGGTGGCTTGCTGACCTATGGCATTCCCGGCTTCAAGCTCGAAAAGCCGGTGGTGATGCGCCGGATCGATCGGCTCGCCGCCGCCGGGATCGTATTCGAACAGAATTTTGAAGTCGGCCGCGATGCCAGCCTGGACGATCTGCGCGCGCGCCATGATGCCGTGCTGATCGCGACTGGCGTTTATAAGGCCCGCGCCATTAAAGCGCCGGGCGTCGGCAGTGACGGAATCGTCGAGGCGCTCGATTATCTGATCGCGTCGAACCGCAAGGGCTTTGGCGATGATGTTCCGGCGTTCGATAATGGCCAGCTGAATGCGGCGGGCAAACATGTCGTCGTGATCGGCGGCGGCGATACCGCGATGGACTGTGTGCGCACCGCCGTCCGCCAGGGTGCGACCTCGGTCAAATGCCTGTATCGCCGCGATCGGGCGAACATGCCGGGGTCGCAACGCGAAGTTGCCAATGCCGAGGAAGAAGGCGTCGAATTCGTCTGGCTCGCCTCGCCTCAGGGCTTCGACGCCGATGATTCTGTGACCGCTGTTCGCGTCAGCCGGATGCGTTTGGGGGCGCCCGATGCCAGCGGCCGTCGTTCGCCCGAACCTGAGCCCGGAAGTGACGCGCAATTGCCCGCTACGCTCGTCATCAAGGCGCTGGGGTTCGATCCGGAGCCCCTGCCGGTGCTGTTCGGGGCGACCGATCTGGGCGTCACGCGCTGGGGCACGATCCGCACCGACAGCAAGACGATGATGACCAATCTCGATGGCGTGTTCGCGGCGGGAGACATTGTGCGCGGCGCGAGCCTGGTCGTCTGGGCGATCCGGGACGCACGCGATGTGAGCGAACGGATGCACCATTGGTTGAAGGCGAAGGCCGCCGCCGGGAGGAAAGCCGCATGAGCGCCACCGAACACGAACGCGCCCGCATCGCGCGTGAAGGCATGTACCGTCCGGACATGGAATCGGACGCGTGCGGTGTCGGCCTGGTCGCGGCGACCGATGGCAAGCCCAATCGCCGCGTCGTCCAGTCAGCGATCGATGCGCTGAAGGCGGTGTGGCACCGGGGTGCCGTTGATGCCGATGGCAAGACCGGCGACGGCGCCGGCCTGCATGTCGATTTGCCGATCGCGTTCTTCGAGGATGCCGTGGCGCTTTCCGGTCACCGGCCGATGCCGAACCGGCTGGCGGTGGGGATGATCTTCCTGCCGCGCACTGATCTCGGCGCGCAGGAAGCGTGCCGGACGATCGTCGAAAGCGCGATTATCGAGGAAGGCTATACGATCTATGGTTGGCGGCAGGTGCCCGTCGATGTCTCAGTGATCGGGCAAAAGGCGCAGGCGACCCGGCCCGAGATCGAGCAGATCATGATCGCCGGGCCGCTACCCAACGAACAGACCACCGCCGAGTTCGAGAAGAATCTGTATCTTGTCCGCCGCCGGATCGAAAAGCGGATCATTGCGGCCCAGATCCAGGGATTTTACATCTGTTCGCTCAGTTGCCGGTCGATCATCTATAAGGGGCTGTTTCTCGCCGAGAGCCTGTCGGTCTTCTATCCCGATCTGCGCGATCTGCGCTTCGAAAGCCGGGTCGCGATTTTCCATCAGCGTTATTCGACCAACACCTTCCCGCAATGGTGGCTTGCCCAGCCGTTCCGCTGCCTTGCCCATAATGGCGAAATCAACACCATCCGCGGCAACAAGAACTGGATGCTCAGCCACGAGATCAAGATGGCAAGCCTGTCGTTCGGGGAGAATTCGGAGGATATCAAACCGGTGATTCCGGCAGGCGCGAGCGATACCGCCGCACTCGATGCCACGTTCGAAGCGATTTGCCGCTCGGGCCGAGATGCGCCCACCGCCAAGCTGATGCTGGTGCCCGAAGCTTGGCAGGCCAATGCCGAAATGCCGCCTGCACATCTGGCGATGTACGAATATCTCGCGAGCGTGATGGAGCCCTGGGACGGCCCGGCGGCCCTTGCGATGACCGATGGCCGCTGGGCGGTCGCGGGCATGGATCGCAACGCGCTGCGTCCGCTGCGCTATACCCGTACCGATGACGGCTTGCTGATCGTCGGTTCGGAAAGCGGGATGGTGGTGGTGCCTGAAACGACGATCATCGAAAAGGGTCGGCTGGGGCCGGGCCAGATGATCGCGATCGACCTCGACGAGGGGCTCGTGCTCAATGACCGCGCGGTGAAGGACCGGATCGCGGGCGAGGCCGATTATGCGGCGATGATCGGCAAGTTCATCGGGCTCGACGATTTGCCGGTCGTTCCCGGTGCCGATGCGCACAGTTATCCGCGCGCCGAGCTGATCCGCCGCCAGATCGCCGCGGGGCAGACGCTGGAGGATATGGAGTTGATCCTGGCGCCGATGGTCGAAGGCGCGAAGGAAGCCGTTGGATCGATGGGCGATGATACGCCGCTTGCCGTGATTTCGGACAAGCCGCGCCTGATCAGCCAGTTTTTCCGCCAGAATTTCAGCCAGGTCACAAATCCACCGATCGATCCCTTGCGCGAACGCCAAGTGATGACGCTGAAGACGCGGTTCGGCAATCTGGCCAATATCCTCGATCCGGCAGGGGCGGAAAGCGCTGTGCTGGTGCTCGATTCGCCGGTGCTCACCTGCGCCAACTGGGATCGGCTCAAGGCGCATTTCGGTTCACAGACGGCTGACATCGATTGCACCTTCGAAGCAGGGGGCGGACCGGAAATGCTCCGCAACGCCATTCAGCGTATCCGCCAGCAAGCCGAGGAAGCCGTGCGGATGGGCCGCAGTGAGCTGTTCCTGTCAGATGAGAATGTCGGGCCGGACCGGGTGGCGATAGCAGGCGTGCTCGCGGCGGCGGCGGTGCACACCCACCTCGTTCGCAAGGGGCTACGGTCCTATGCCAGCGTCAACATCCGGACGGCGGAGTGCCTCGACACCCATTATTACGCCGTGCTGATCGGTGTCGGCGCGACGACAGTAAACGCCTATCTGGCCGAAGCCGCGATCGTCGATCGGCATGCACGCGGGTTGTTTGGCGATATGAGCATTGCCGATTGCCTGAAGCGCCACCAAACCGCGATTGACGAGGGCATCCTCAAGATCATGTCGAAGATGGGGATCGCGGTGATCTCCAGCTATCGCGGCGGCTATAATTTCGAGGCGGTCGGGCTTTCGCGCAGTCTGGTGAACGATCTGTTCCCCGGCATGCCCGCCAAGATTTCGGGCGAAGGCTATGCATCGTTGCACTTGAGCGCGATGCTGCGGCACGAGGCGGCTTTCGATAGTCCAGTAACGACCTTGCCGATTGGCGGATTCTATCGCCAGCGGTTGGGCAGCGAAACGCATGCCTATTCCGCCCCGCTGATGCATTTGCTGCAAACCGCCGTCGCGACTGACAGCTATTCGACCTATCTGCAGTTTTCGCGCGGGGTGGCTGATCTACCGCCGGTGTACTTGCGCGATCTGCTCCAGTTCAATTATCCAGCTGAGGGCATCCCGGTCGACCAGGTCGAAGCGATCACCGCGATCCGCAAGCGTTTCGTGACGCCAGGCATGTCGCTCGGCGCGCTCAGCCCTGAAGCGCATGAGACGCTGGCGATTGCGATGAACCGGATCGGCGCCAAGGCGGTATCGGGCGAAGGCGGCGAGGATTCGTCGCGCTTCACCCCCTATGAAAATGGCGACAACGCCAATTCAGTGATCAAGCAGATCGCCAGCGGCCGCTTCGGCGTGACGGCGGAATATCTGAACGCCTGTGATGAGATCGAGATCAAGGTCGCGCAAGGCGCCAAGCCCGGCGAGGGCGGGCAGCTGCCCGGCTTCAAGGTCACCGAATTCATTGCCAAGTTGCGCCACGCAACTCCGGGCGTGTCGCTCATTTCGCCGCCGCCGCACCACGATATCTATTCGATCGAGGATCTGGCGCAGCTGATCTACGACCTGAAGCAGATCAATCCGCGCGCCCGGGTGTGCGTCAAGCTGGTCTCCTCGGCGGGCATCGGTACCGTCGCGGCTGGCGTGGCAAAGGCGCATGCCGATGTCATCCTCGTCTCCGGGAATGTCGGCGGCACAGGCGCTTCGCCACAGACGAGCATCAAATATGCCGGCACGCCGTGGGAAATGGGCTTAAGCGAAGTCAATCAGGTACTGACCCTCAACGGCCTGCGGCACCGCATCAAATTGCGGACCGATGGCGGCCTGCGCACCGGTCGCGATATTGTGATCGCGGCGATCCTGGGGGCGGAAGAGTTCGGCATCGGCACACTGTCGCTTGTGGCGATGGGCTGCATCATGGTCCGCCAGTGCCATTCGAATACCTGCCCCGTGGGTGTCTGCACCCAGGATGAGCGCTTGCGCGAGAAATTCGGCGGCTCGCCTGAAAAGGTGATCAACCTGATGACCTTCATTGCTGAAGAAGTGCGCGACATCCTGGCGAAGCTCGGTTTCCGCAGCCTTGATGAAGTGATTGGCCGCACTGAACTGCTCCGGCAGGTCAGCCGTGGGGCCGAACATCTCGACGATCTTGATCTCAATCCGATCCTCGCCAAGGTCGATGCAGCGGATGATCAGCGCCGCTTCAGCCTGACAACCTGGCGCAATGAAGTGCCTGACAGCCTCGACGCGCAGATGATCGAGGATGCCGCAGCGGTGTTCTCGCGCGGGGAGAAAATGCAGCTCACTTATTCGGTGCGCAACACACACCGCGCGGTTGGCACCCGCCTGTCGAGCGAGATCACCCGCACCTTCGGCATGTCGAAACTCGCCGACGGGCATGTGCATGTCCGGCTGCGCGGCTCTGCCGGACAATCGCTCGGCGCGTTCCTGTGCAAGGGCATCACGCTCGAAGTGTTCGGCGATGCCAATGATTATGTCGGCAAGGGCCTGTCGGGCGGGATCATCGCGGTGCGCCCGGTGGTCAGCTCCAATCTGGCGAGCCAGAACAACACGATCATCGGCAACACCGTGCTGTACGGCGCCACCTCGGGTCAGCTTTACGCGGCCGGCCAGGCCGGTGAGCGATTTGCCGTGCGTAATTCGGGGGCGAATGTCGTCGTTGAAGGCTGCGGGGCGAATGGCTGCGAGTATATGACCGGTGGTGTCGCAGTCGTGCTGGGCGAGGTCGGCGCGAACTTTGGCGCGGGGATGAGTGGGGGCATGGCCTTTGTCTATGATCCGTCAGCAACGTTCGCATCGCGCGCCAACCCCGAAAGCATCACGTGGCAGCGCGTCGCCTCCCGCCATTGGGAATCGGTGCTGCTCGCGCTGATCCGCGCGCATCATGACGCCACCGACAGCAAATGGTCCGGCGGTCTGCTCGACGATTGGGACCGGATCGTCGGCCATTTCTGGCAGGTTGTACCCAAGGAAATGCTGACCCGCCTCAGCTATCCGCTCGATGATACCCGCGAGATGGTGGCGGCGGAATAACCGCCCGGCGGCAGGGAGAAAATAGATGCGGCTATCGACTGCACGGATCGCGCCGATTGCCGATCATGAGATTACCCCCGAACAGGAGGAGGTGCTCGCGCCGTTTCGCGACGCGGCCTTGGTCGGGCCGGGCATCGCCAACATCTTTCGCACCCTGGCGCGTGCCCCAAAGGCGTTGAAGCGGTTCAACCTGTGGGGCAGCTACATCCTGGGCCCTAGCAATGACCTGAGTCCGCGCGACCGCGAACTTATCATCCTGCGCACGGGCTGGCTGTGCCGATCGGGCTATGAATGGGTGCAGCACGTTCGGATCGGGCTGGCGGCCGGGCTGACCCCGTTGGAGATCGAGCGGATCAAGGCAGGACCGGATGCGCCGGGCTGGCAAGCGATCGACGCCGCAAAGCTGCGCGCGACCGATGAGCAGGTTCGTGAGCATTTCATCAGCGATGCCAGCTGGGCGGCGCTGGCGTCGTTCACGGATAAGCAGAAGATGGATCTGGTGTTCACGATCGCGCAATATACCCAGGTAGCGATGATCCTGAATTGCCTTGGCGTTCAGCTCGATGCCGGACAAACACTCGACAGCGATTTTCCAACCGGCTGAACGGCGCTTTCCCCCTCGCCGCGCCCCGGCTACAGCAGGGCCATGTGGCAGCTTTACCAATTCCCGCTTTGTCCCTTTTCGCGCAAAGTCCGGCTCCTGCTCGGCGAAAAGGGCGTCGGCTATGATCTTGTGCGCGAATCTCCTTGGGAACGGCGCGACGAATTCCTCGACATGAACCCCGCCGGACAGACGCCCGTGATGGTCGAGCCCAATCGATCCATCGTGCTGATCGATTCGATGGCGATTTGCGAGTATATGGAAGAAACGGTTGATAAGGCCGCGATGATCAACGGCACCGCCACGAACCGCGCAGAGACGCGGCGGCTGGTCGCATGGTTCGACACGCAGTTCTACCGCGATATCACCTCGCCGTTGCTGCTCGAGCGGATGGAAAAGCGGATTGTTCACCGCGCCGCACCTGATGCGCGATTGCTGCGCGAAGCGATGAAGGCGGCCGTCGGGCACCTCGATTATACTGATTTCCTGCTCGATCATCGCACCTGGCTGGGCGGGGCGACCATGGGGCTCGCCGATCTGGCGGCGGCGGCGCAGATTTCGGTCGCGGATTATCTAGGCGGGATCGACTGGAAGGGTCATGAACAGACCGCGCGCTGGTATCGCGGGCTGAAGAGCCGCCCGAGCTTTCGCCCGCTGCTGTCCGAGCGGATGGAGGGCGTCGCGCCGCCACCCCATTACGACGATGTCGATTTCGATTTCTGATGAGCGGGCCGGATGATCCGCTGGCTGCTTCGATCGGTTTCGACGATTTCCTGAAGGTCGACATCCGCGTGGGCACCATCATCGAAGCACTGGTTTTCCCGCAAGCGCGTAAACCGGCGTACAAGCTGGTCATCGATTTCGGCCCGGCGATCGGCGTAAAAAGATCATCCGCGCAGATCACCGAACATTATGCGCTGGCGGACCTTCCGGGCACGCAAGTGGCCGCGGTCGTCAATTTTCCGCCCCGCCAAATCGGGCCGTTTCTGTCCGAAGTGCTGACGCTCGGCTTTCCCGATGCCGAAGGAAAGGTGGTGCTGGTGCGTCCGAGCCAACCGGTGCGCAATGGCGGTCGGCTGTTCTGATCGGGCGGCGATCTGATCGCGCTCCCCCGCTACACGATGTCCATCGAGTTAAAGCCCATTCGTACCCCCAGATCGGCCAGAATCTGCGCTTCGACAGGGCACAAGCCGCCCTCGCTTTGCTCCATGGGGCGAAAGCTGGCTTTTGCCGGTGAACGCAGGAAGCGCTTCCAGCCTTCCATGTCCTTGATGATATCCCCCAACAGCGCTTCGGCAGCGTCAAGATCGCCGATCAGCAGGCGCCGCGATGAAAAGGGGCGGGTCGCCACACGGACGATCGACTGGCCAGTGCCGACATTGCGAACAATCATCCGGTTGGTGAAAATCTGAACTTCGAACGTGGTTGCCATTCCCCGGTCGCTCCCCCTGCTACCCTTTATCCCTCCAGGCTGCGCGATGCCTGTTCCATCATGTCGCGCGATACGCCGGGCACGGCCAGGATGCGCTCAAGCTCGGCGCGCATCAAGGCACCGCGTTCCGGACTGAAGCGTTTCCACCGGCCGAGCGGCGGTACCAATTTGGCGGCTGTTTGCGGGTTGAGCTTGTCGAGCGCGATCAGTTGATCAGCAACAAAGCGGTACCCGCGCCCGTCGGCGGCATGAAACGCCCGCTGGTTGACGCTGAACGCGCCCACCAGCGCGCGGGCGCGATTGGGATTGGACAGGGTGAAATCGCGGTGCTGGGCCAGATCGAACACGATATCGGCGGTATCCTCACGGCTCGACAGCGCCTGGGTGGAAAACCATTTATCGAGCACCAGCGGATTATCCGAATAGCGGTTGTAGAAAATGTCGAGCGCGGCGACGCGGGTGTTCGACTGGCCATTGACGAGCGTGGTCAGCGCTCCCTGCCGGTCGGTCATGTTGTCTGCCGCTTCGAACTGATCGAACGCAATCTGGTGCGCATCGCCAGCGCCACTCGCCGCGATATAACCAAGCGCGACCGATTTCAGCCGGCGCAGCCCCTTGGCGACCGGCGAGTAAACAAAGCCGCCTTGCGCTTGACCCTGTGCATAGGCCGCACGCCATTTATCCTCCAGGCTGCGCCCGATGTCGCGGCGGAGCGAATCGCGCGCGCGGAAAATCGCTTCCGGGTCGACGATCGGGAGCTGATCGCCGATGAAGCTGTCCGACGGCAGCAGCACCGCTTCGGCCAGAAACGCCGGATCAAGTGCCGGATCATCAAGCGTACGCGCAATCGCGGCGATGACGGGCGCGTGATCGGCACGGCCATGCGTGACGCTGGCGATGATCGTGTCGAGCATCAGCTGCTGCATCGCCTCATAGCGCGCGAACGGATCGTCATCGCAGGCTGACAGCAGGGCGAGGTCCTGCGCTGTCCGATCGGTTTCGACGACGACCGGCGCGGAGAATTGGCGGTTGATCGACAGCAGTGGCTTCTCCGTCACCCCGTCGAAAGTGATTTCTGCGGTCGGTTCGGTCAGCACCACCAGCCGCTCGTCACCCAGCGGCCTGCCGGTTGCCGCACCGAACAGCTTGACGCGCAGCGGCAGCACCATCGGCGGCTTGTCGGCTTGTCCCGGGGTGGGCGGCGTGCGCTGGCCAAGCGTCAATGTCGCTCGGGCGGCGCTGCCGTCATGCCGCAGCGATGCGGTGACGCGCGGCGTGCCGGCCTGACTGTACCAATGGCGAAACTGCGTGAGATCGGCGCCGCCGCCCTCTTCCATACACGCGATGAAATCCTCGCATGTGGCGGCCGTGCCGTCGTGTCGGTCGAAATACAGGTCAGTGCCCGCGCGGAAACCCTTTGGCCCCAGCATCGTCGCCATCATGCGGATCACTTCCGCACCCTTGTTATAGATGGTGGCGGTGTAGAAATTCGAGATTTCGATATAGCTTTCCGGGCGCACCGGATGCGCGAGCGGCCCGGCATCCTCGGGGAATTGCGCCGCGCGCAGGCCGCGGACATCTTCGATCCGCTTGACCGCGGCCGATCCCTGGTCTGCCGAAAAGCTCTGGTCACGATAGACCGTGAATCCTTCCTTCAGGCTCAGCTGGAACCAGTCGCGGCAGGTAACCCGGTTGCCCGACCAGTTGTGAAAATATTCATGCGCCACCACGGCCGATACGCCGTCGAAATCATAATCGGTTGCGGTGTCGGGATCAGCAAGCACGTAGCGCGAATTGAAGATGTTGAGGCCTTTGTTCTCCATCGCGCCGAAATTGAAATCATCGACCGCGACAATGTTGAACACATCGAGATCATATTCGCGGCCATAGACGTCCTCGTCCCACTTCATCGACGTCTGGAGGGCGGCGAGCGCATGATCGGTCTTGTCGAGATCCCGCGCGCGCACCCAGATGCCGAGTGCAACCTTGCGGCCGCTCATCGTCGTGAAGGTGGCGCGGTTCGCGACCAGATCGCCCGCTACCATCGCGAACAGATAACAGGGCTTCGGGAAGGGATCATGCCATTCGGCCCAGTGCCGGCCACCCGTCAGGTCCCCCGCCGCCACGGGATCGCCATTGGCGAGCAGCACCGGATAACGTGCCTTATCCGCCGTCATCCGCACCGTGTAGCGGCTCAGCACATCAGGGCGATCGGGGAAGAAGGTGATCCGGCGAAACCCTTCCGCCTCGCATTGGGTGCAGAGCAGCCCGCCACTGGCATATAGCCCCATCAGCTGGGTGTTGCGCTCCGGCGCAATCTCGACCTCGGTTTCGATGACATGCGCGTCGCCGCTGAGCGGGATTACAAGCGCGCCATCGTCAAGCGACCAATCATTGGTGAGCGCGCCATCGACCTTGACGCTTATCGGCACCTGCCCGCCGCCATCGAGCCGCAATGGCCCCGCTTCGGCGGCGTTGCGTGTGACGTGAAGCCGCGCGCGCACCCGTGTGGCCGCCGCATCAAGATCGAAATCAAGCGCGATTTCAGGCACCAGCCATTCGGGCGCGCGATAGGCATCGCGGCGAGTAACCTCAGGATGGGCGAGCGCAGTGTTTACATCAAGCATATCGGCCAGATAGGGTCAGCCGCGTCGGTGTGCCACCTAAATCGTACACCGGCGTGGGCCAGAAATTGCGATATCGTACGACAATGGCCCCAATCAGGAAAGCACCTGCTGGCATGCGCCACATGCTGATTTTTGGTCTAGGCTACAGCGCCGCTCGTATCGCTGACCGGCTGACAGCCGCCGGTTGGCAGGTGACGGGTACCAGCCGATCAGGCCGGCCGGGCACGATCAGGTTCGATGACGATCGCGCTGTCACCACGGCGATAGGCCTGGCGAGCCACATCCTCGCCTCGATCCCACCCGATGCCAGCGGCGATCCGGTGCTCACCCGCTATGGCGACAAACTCGACGGACGCTGGCTTGGTTATCTGTCATCCACCGGTGTGTATGGCGACGCCCAAGGGGCCTGGGTCGACGAAAGCACGCCGACTGGCACCGGCCGGCGAAGCGCGCGGGCGGAGGCTGACGCCGCGTGGCTGGCGCGCGGCGCGCGGGTGTTTCGACTGCCGGGCATCTATGGCCCCGGTCGCTCGGCAATTGACCGGGTGTTGGAAGGCCGTGCTCATCGCATCGATCTGCCGGGGCAGGTGTTCAGCCGAGTCCATGTCGATGATATCGCCAGCGGCGTGATTGCCGGGCTGAACGGACCAGCGGGTGCCTATAATCTGGCTGATGACTGGCCGTGCAGCCAGAATGAGGTGATCGACTATGCCTGCGCTATAACCGGGTCGCCCCGCTTGCCGCTTGTGACGATGGATCAGGCGGGATTGTCGCCGATGGCGCGGGGATTTTACGCAGAGAATCGGCGCGTCGCGAATGGCAGGGCAAAACGCGTCCTCGGCTGGACGCCAGTCTATTCTGATTACCGGGCGGGCTTGCTCGCGCTCAGCGCGATGACAAGGCCGGCCATCGCCAACACCGCGCCGCCTGCTGCCAGCGGTGACCAGCGGTAACCTTCGAACAGCGTCGATAACAGCATGGCGATGACGGGCACGATCACGCTCGAATAGGCGGCCTTGGCCGGGCCGATGATCCGCAGCACCCCGAAATACAGGGTGAAGGCAATAGCGGACGCGAACACGCCCAGATACAGCAGCCCGAACAGATATCCCGCCCGCCATTCGATCACCGGCGGGCCATGAAGCGTCCAGGCGATCATGGCATCGACCCCCGCCCCGATCAGCATCGCAACGCCCAGCATCGGCACCATCGGATAGCGCCGGGCGGTTTGCGTTCCCTGCAGCACATTGGCGATCGATGCTGCCATCACCCCCATCATCGTGATGCCGATGCCGATCATCGATTCGTCGGGGCCATTGGGGTCGACCCGCGCTTCATGCACGAACAGCAATGCCACGCCGGCCATCGCCACTGCCGACCCCGCCAGCAACCGGGGCCCCAGCTGCGTGCCGAGGAAGATGCGACCGAGAATCGCGTTGGGCACCAGCAGCAGTGCGAAGACCACGGCGACCAGCCCAGAGGTGATATGCTCCTCGGCGCGATAGACGAAGTTGAAGTTCATGCAGAACTGCAGCACTGCTAGCGCCCCGGCAAATGCCCAGCCGCGCGCATCGAGCGTGATCCGTTCGCCCCGCCAGGCGGCATAGGCAAGCATGCCGATCCCCGCGATCAGGAACCGGTAGCTCACCGACCAGCTCGGCGGCACGGTGCCCAGTTGATCGCGGATCACGATCCAGGTCGAGCCCCAGATCAAGGTGACGATCGCGAACGGCAGCAGCACGGCCAGCCGGGAGGGTTCCGGTGCTTCGGTATCGGTCAAAGCGCGGCGATCGCATCGGCGAGCGGGCGGATATCATCGGCCACATGGTTCCATGACGTCACCAGCCGCGCCTCGCCCGGGCCCCAGTCGTAGAAATCAAACCCTTTCGCGCGCAGCGCAGCGGCCTCTTCAGGCGTGACCCGCAGAAACACCTCGTTCGCCTCGACGGGGTGGATCAGCCGGTCGCCCGCCGCTTGCGCCAGCAACGCCGCGGCCGCATTCGCAGCGCGGGCATTGGTCAGCCACAGGTCGTTATCGATCATCGCGAGAATCTGCGCGGCCAGATAGCGCCCCTTTGACAGCAACATCCCCGCCCGCTTGCGGCGCTGGAGCGTGCCCGTGGCCAGTTCCTCGTCAAAAAACACGAGCAATTCTGCCGTCATGCCGCCATTCTTGATAAAGCCGAAGCTCAGCGCATCGACGCCCGCCCGCCACGTCACATCGGCCGGGCTGCACCCGAGATGCGCGACCGCATTGGCGAACCGTGCGCCATCCATATGCAGCCGTAACCCGCGCGCGCGCGCCAGATCGCCGATCACCGCCACCTCGGCCGGGGTATACACGCGGCCATATTCGGTGGCGTTGGTGATCGAGATCGCATGCGGCTGGGTGCGGTGGACATCGTTCGGGATCAGATCGAGCATCTCGGAAATGCTCGCCGGAGTCAGCTTGGCACCCTCGCCCTCCGCAATCAGCAGCTTGGCACCGTGGGTGAAGAATTCCGGCGCGCCGCATTCGTCATTCTGGATATGCGCATCGCGGTGGCAGACGATACCGCCATAAGGCGGGCACATCGCCGCGAGCGCGAGACAATTGGCGGCGGTACCCGATGGCAGCCAGAACGCCCGCACGGGTGCCTCGAACAGCGCCGATACGCGCGCATCGAGCGCTTTGCTCCAGCCATCGCCATCATAGGCTGTGTCGAGTACATTGGCATCGGCCAGCGCGGCCATGACCTGGGGGCATGCCGGGGCAGCATTATCGGAGAAAAAGCGCATGCGCTGCCTTGGCGATATCCGGCAGCGTCCGTCAACAGCCTGCGTTACGGTTCTTCATCGGCGGGTGGTTCGGGTGGATCATCCTCGGGCGGCTGCCGATCGGGATTGCCCCTGTCCGGGCGACGGTCGATCGCGATACTGCCGTCCCGCCCAAAGCGCAGGTTCAGGCCAAAACCGCTGACATTGCCGTCCACCCCCGGCAGGCCATCGCCATTGATTTCAATCAGTGGATCGGCGCCATTATCGCCCTCGCCGGCAAAGATATTGTCCTCCACCGGCGCTTCGACCACGGCGTCGAGCCCGAGCGCGCTTTGCATGAAGTTGCGCCAGATCCGCGCCGGAATGCCGCCCCCCGACAGCCCGGGATTGGGCGAATTATCGTCATTGCCCACCCACACGCCGACCACCAGATCCTCGGCAAAGCCGACGAACAGCGCATCGCGATTATCCTGACTGGTGCCCGTCTTCCCATAGGCCTCGATCGGCAGGGCGGCCTGCCGCCCGGTGCCGCTGGTGATGGAGGCGCGCAGCAGATCGAGCATATCCTCGCGCACCCGCCCGCCGAGCGATCGGGACCGGTCCCCCAGCGCCTCGATCCAGCTTTTCTCCGTCGGCTCCGTCAGCCCGTGCGGGCGCACTGGATAGCCATTGGCGGCAATCGCGGCATAGGCCGCCGTCAGTTCGAGCAGTGAGCTGTTCGCGGTGCCCAGGGCAATCGTCGCTTCATTGGGCAGCTCGGTCGAAATGCCCAGATCGCGCGCCGCCTTGATCACCGCGCGCACGCCAACCTTTTGCGTCAGTCGCGCCGCGACAACATTGCTCGACCGGGCAAAGGCCTGGCGCAGCGTAATCATGCCCTTGTAGCGGCCGTCGATATTCTTCGGGCTCCAGTCGCCGATCGTGACGGGGGAGTCGTCGACCATCGAATCTGGCGTCATACCGCTGCGCAGTGCCGCCAGATAGACGAACAGCTTGAACGCGGAACCCGGCTGGCGGCGGGCTTGCGTTGCCCGGTTGAACGGGCTGTCGGCATAGGATTTGCCGCCGACCATCGCGACGATCCGCCCGTCGGGCCGCATCGCGACGATCGCCACCTGCGCCTTGTTCAGCCCGGCGCGGCGCGCGACGCGCTCGGCGGTTTTTTGCAGCCGCGCATCGAGCGTCGTCGTCACCCGCGCTTCGGTGCTGATCGCCCCAGCCTGATCGCGTGCAGCGGGCAGCACCCAATCGGCGAAATAGCTGCCATCGGGGAGCTGCTTCACCTTGTTCGGCCGCAACCGGGCAGGGCTGACATCGGCCGCTTCGGCCTTGTCGAGGAAACCGCCGCGCACCATCGCCGCCACCACCACCGCCTGCCGCGCGCGCGCGCCCTTCAGATTGCCGGTGGGCGCCAGCCGCGACGGCGCCTTGACGAGGCCTGCCAACATCGCGGCCTGGCCGATTGTCAGCTTATCCGGCGTCGTGCTGAAATAATGCTTTGCCGCCGCGGTCAGCCCGTACGCATTGTCGCCGAAATAGACGTTCGACAGATAGCGCGACAGAATCTCGTTCTTGGTCAGCCACGCCTCCAGCCACAGCGCGATCATCGCCTCGCGGATTTTGCGCCCGGCGGTGCGATCCGAATCGAGAAAGGCGTTCTTCGCCAGCTGCTGGGTGATCGTGCTGCCGCCCTCGCGCAGGCCGCCCGCCGCGACATTGCGGAACATCGCGCGGGTAATGCCCCAGGGATCGATGCCCCAATGATTGACAAAACGACGATCCTCGATCGCGATGAACGCGTTGGTGACGTGCGCGGGCAGCTTGGCGGCGTCGACCGGCTTGCCGATCGTCGCCCCCTGCCGCGCAATCGGCGTGCCGTTTGAGGCGAGCAGGGTGATGCTCGGCGGGGCGGGCGGCTCAAGCGATTTGGAGAGCGGCGCGGTCAGCGCCAACCAGCCCACTGCGAGCACGAACAGCACGATTCCCGCCGCCGCCGCGCGCACCGCCCAGCGAAAGCGGCTGGGGCGATAGGCGACGGGCAGATTGGTGGAATAATCGCGCTGGGCATTGGCTGCGTCGGCATCCCAATCATCCTCATCGTCCCAATCGTCGTCATCCCATTCTTCATCATCGGCGACGACCGGGGCGGGTTCTGGATCGCGGGCACGGCGATAGCGGCTCGCGGAATCATTTGGCGGCGGCATGCCATCCGTCAGATCGAGCGGCGGTTCGGGCGAGCGTAACCAGGGATCAGCAGACCGGCGATCGGAATGGGGGCGATTAGGGGGCGGGGTGCGATCAAAAGGGCCTGCGGGCATCGCGATCATCCAGATGGCCCGACGGTCGGCCAATCACTGTATTAGTGCAATAGAACAGTTCCTGCAAGCGCCACCCCGTTCGCGCAAAAGGCGCTGGACTGGACGAGGCGAGCTTGCTCATGCACATCGCCTAGCAGGTCCGCCGGGATCAAGGAACAGGCGGGCCTATTGGGGGGCAAGTGCGCGTCACGATCAAGGATGTGTCCCGCGAGGCCGGCGTGTCGATCAAGACCGTCTCGCGCGTGCTGAATAATGAGAAATATGTCGGCGCCGAAACCCGCGCCAAGGTTGCCGAGGTGGTCGCGCGGCTGAACTTCCGCCCCAATGTCGCCGCGCGTTCGCTCGCCGGGCGGCGATCCTTCCAGATCGCGCTGATCTGCGACAATCCCAGCCCCTATTATGTCTATGAAATGCAATCCGGCATTCGTGATCGCTGTGAGGCGGCGGGGGTGCGAATGATCGCGCAACCCTATGATCGCGGATCGGCGCGGCTACTCGATGAGATTGAGAGCCTGGTCGAGGCGACGCAGATCGACGGGCTGATCCTCACCCCGCCGATCACCGATTACCCCGCCGTGCTCGATCTGCTCGCGAGGCGCGGGGTGCGGTTCGTGCGCGTCTCGCCCGGCACCGATGTGATGCTCAGCCCCTCGACCTTCATCGATAACCGCGCCGCCGCTGCGACGATGACGCAGCATCTGTTGGGGCTCGGCCACCGCCGCATCGGCTTCATCGCGGGCGACCCCGGCTTTGCGACCAGCGCGCAGCGGACCGAAGGGTATCGCGATGCCCTCACGCAGGCCGGCATCAGCGCCGACCCAGCGCTGATCCGCAGCGGTCATTATGATTTCGCCTCAGGCGCGCGCGAGGCAGAGGCGCTGCTGGCCCTCCCCGAACCCCCGACCGCGATCTTCGCCGCGAGCGATGACATGGCCGCCGGGGTGCTGACGGTCGCCCACCGGCTTGGGTTGCGCGTGCCCGGAGACCTCTCCGTCGCCGGCTTCGACGATACCGCGCTTGCCCGCTACGTCTGGCCCCCGCTCACCACCATCCGCCAGCCGACGCGGGAAATGGCGCATGCAGCGGCGGATTTGCTGTTGGGCGAGGGAGAGGGCAAGCCCGAACGGCGCGAGATCGCGCATGAACTGGTGGTACGGGGGTCGACGGGGGTTGTTGGGGGGTGAGGGCGAAAGGTCGAAAGACCGGTTGGGGTGGCTAGCACTCCGGCAGGTTTCGAGAACGACATGGTCGAAAGCCGTCCCGCCTGACGCTAGGCATGATCGTCTGCCTGACTCATCATTGCCACGTCGAGACCAACCAGTCCCGGAAGGACAAGACCGGTGGACGTGCCAGTGCCCACGGCGACGCAACTGCAAAATAGGCCCAGTCGATGGGCAAACGGCACTCGGCAAACACCCGGATCAGACGACCATCGGCAATGTCCTGCGCAACAAGCGTCTTCCGTGCCAACGCGACGCCCTGACCGGTAATCGCAGCCTGGATGATCGCCGACGATGCGTTGATGCGTAAGCCACGGTCAACGTGCAGGTCGGCCACGCCGATCATCTCGGCCCAGTCCCCCCAGCCCGGGAATATGTCGTGTGAGGCAGGCGTGGTGTCGTGCAACAGTGTCTGCGCGGAGAGCCAATTCCCGTCGGGGCGACCTTTGGCGGGCAATAGCGACGGCGCGCAGACGGCAATTATTTCTTCGCCGTGCAGGTAGGTCGTCTCAAGGCCTTGCCATGTTCCCGCACCGCACCGAACGCCGATATCGGCCTCCCCCTGGAGCAGGTCGACAATCCGGTCGGTAACATCGAGCCGCACGACAATGTCCGGATACAGCGCGGCAAAATCGCCAAGTCGGGGCAAAAGCCATTTCGCGACGATCGCCTGTGAAGCGGTTACTGTCACGACACCGCTGGTCCGGCGCAGCTTCAGCTGACGCATCGCTTCGTCCAGCGCATTGAGCCCGATATGCAAATTGGCAAGAGCCTCGCGCGTGTCCTCCAGCACCATCAGCCGATCCGAGCCCGCGCCGCGCCGCTTGAACAAGGGTGACCCGAGCCAATCCTCAAGCGAGCGCACCATCTGTCCAACCGCTGCCGCGGTGACGTTGAGTTCCTTCCCAGCACCCACGAAACTGCCATGCCGGGCGGCGGCTTCGAATGCTTGAAGGGCCTTCAATCGCGACAGGGACCGCACCGCACCTCACAAAGAAAAGCTATGTCATGACGGTCGTTCATATGCCTCGTGATCGGCGAAGCCAATGCGTAGTTGATGCCCACGCAATCTCAGGAGGACAGGATGGATCTGCAGGGCAAGACAGCGTTGGTGACGGGCGGCACGAGCGGCATAGGATTCGCCACCGCAAAACTCTTTCAGCAGCACGGCGCGCGAGTAGCCATTACCGGTCAGGACGACGCCCGCCTTGCGGCCGCACATGCGGAACTGGGCCGGGATTCGATTGCGTTGCGTCTAGATGTACGATCGATGGCGGACCTTGCGGCACTCAATGCAGACGTCGCAACCATCTTTGGGCATCTCGACATCGTCTTCGCCAACGCCGGCGTTGCGTTCGCGACACCGCTTGGCGGGACCGACGAGGACCGTTTCGACACGGTGATGGATATCAACGTCAAGGGCGTGTTCTTCACTGTGCAGGCGTTGCTCCCGCTGGTGCGCGATGGTGGGTCGATCATCCTCAACACCTCGTGGCTTGCCGATGTCGGGACCGCCGGCCTGTCGGCGCTTTCGGCGTCGAAGGCGGCCGTCCGCTCGTTGGCGCGTACCTGGTCGCGCGAGATGCTGGATCGGCATATTCGGGTCAATGCCGTCAGCCCAGGCGCAATGAACACGCCGATCCACGGCAAGACGGGCATGGGGCCGGACGACCTCGCTGCCTTCGCCGCGCGCGTTCAACAGGGAATTCCGCTCGGTCGCTTCGGGGAGGCGCAGGACGTAGCCGAAGCCGCCCTATTTCTAGCGAGCGACCGGTCCCGCTATATGCTCGGCGCGGAAATCGCAGTCGATGGCGGCTTTGCTCAGCTCTAACTTATTCGTGGACAAGATTGGACCGGTGTCACAACCGGTCGGTTTTGGCACCAACGCCGAGTCATCTCCGCGCACGGGTTTGCCAATGTCAGAACCCCGCTTCACAATGTTGGCTTCTGGGATTGGCAATCCAGCTCGGTTATGACCGACATTGGACGAAAGCCAACATGAGCACTTTCCTACAACCGCCTGGTCATGATATGTTCCACACCGCTCTTTGACATCGCCCGCACCACAAAAACTCCCGTTTCGCGCCAACCCGCAACAAACCGATGGAGACCCGCAACTTCCGCAACTTCACCTGCAACTTTGGCCCCAATCCGGCCCGCGACTCACCCGATCACGAACACCGCCGTCAGCCCTGCCAGCGCGAGCGCGACCAGCGTCGCCACGCCGATTACCAGCAGCGGTTTCGCCCCGGCATCAAGCAATTGCCGCATCGGGGATCTGATCGCAGTGGCGGTGACCGCGGCGGCAAGCGCGGCGGTGGCGAGGGTTTCCGCAGCACTCGCGACGATCGCGGGGATCACGCCCAGCGAATGCACGCCGGCCACCGCGAAAAAGCCGATCACGAACCACGGTACGCCTGGCCCCTTCGTCTTGCCGCTCTCGCTCGCGAAGAACAGCACGACGATCGCCAGCACCGGCGCGAGCAGCGCGACGCGGGTGAGCTTGACGATCGCGGCGATATCCCCCGCGCCGGGCGAATAGGCATAACCCGCGCCCAACGTCTGCGCGACGTCATGAATCGAAGCGCCCAGCATGAAGCCTGCCTGGAGATCGCTCAGCTGCATGGCCTGGGCGAGGATGGGATAGAGCACCATCGCGGCCGCGCTCATCGCCGAAATGCCGACCAGCACGATCGTCAACTGCGCCTGACTCGCGCGTCGTTCGCCCAGGGTCGTGGCGAGCGCGAGCGCGGCAGACGCGCCGCAAATCGCCACCGCCCCGCCCGCCAGCACCCCGAACGCGCTGTCGAAGCCGAACCGGCGCGCCGCGAGCACGCCCGCCCCGATCACCAGCGCGACGATCACCACCACGCTCAGCAGCGCCACTGGCCCCAGCGCCAGGATCTGCCCGAAGGTGACCCGCACCCCGACCAGCACGATCCCCCAGCGCAGCAGCGAGCGTGACGCAAAGCTTAGCCCGTCATGCAACCGCGCATCGGCATTCAGGAAATTGAGCGCGAGCCCGATCAGCAGCGCCATCAAGGTCAGCGGAGCGCCATAATGATCGGAGATGAACCCGGCGGACAGCGTGCCCGCCGCGACCACCGCCAGCCCGGGGAACAGCCCGCGCCATGTCGATTTAGGGCTCGGCTCGATATCGCCATAGAGATCGGCGGCCATCGGCAGCGGGCGTTTCGCCGGTTTTGCTTGCGTCGTCGCCATGCCCCGCCTTCTATGCCTTCGCATCAAAATACTAGCCGAACCGTCACGGGTATGACAACGTTATCTGAAAGACGCGGGTCAACCGCAAGCGACCGGGGAGAGCGATGATGGTGGGCATGAATGGAACCCGAAGCGGCGCGAGCCGCTGGGTCATTGTCGCGATGGTGTTCTTCGCGATCATGCTCAATTACGTCGATCGTCAAATCCTGGCGCTGCTGAAGCCGACGCTGGAGGCCGAGTTCAAATGGTCCGACGACGATTATGCCAATATGGTCTCGGCCTTCCAGTTGTCGGCGGCGTTTGCGCTTCTGGGGACGGGTTGGTTCATCGACCGGGTCGGCTTGCGGATCGGCTTTGCGCTCGGCGTGGCCGTTTGGAGCATCGCCGGGATGGCGCATGCCTTTGCGAGTGGGGTGGTCGGCTTCATTATCGCGCGGGTCGTGCTCGGTGCGGCGGAGTCAATTGGTACGCCCGCCGCGGTCAAATCAGCGGCCACCTATTTCAGCCAAAAGGATCGCTCGATCGCGCTCGGTGTGGCCAATACCGCGCCCAATGTGGGGGCCATCGTGACGCCGCTGGCGATCCCCCTGTTGGCAGTCACGCTGGGGTGGAAAGCAGCCTTTCTGATCGCGGGCGGGCTCGGCCTCGTCTGGGTCGCGGTTTGGTTTGCTGTGCGCGTTCAGCCCGTCGCAGTCGAGGGCGAACAGCCCGCACCGATTGCGTGGACAACCTTGTTACGCGATCGCAAGACGCTGGCGCTGGCCATTGCCAAGGTATTGTCGGATCAGGTCTGGTTCTTCATGCTCATATGGCTGCCTGATTTGTTTCACCGGCTGTTCGGGCTACCGCAGGGAACTCTAGGGCTGCCGGTCGCGCTGGTTTATGTGTTCGCCGCGCTTGGTGCGCTCACCGGTGGCTGGCTTTCGTCGAGGCTGATGGCCAAGGGGTGGAGTGTCGACCGGGCGCGCAAGTCGACGCTGTTGTTCTATGCGGTGCTGATCTTACCGGTGAGCGGCGTGCTTTTCGTTTCAAGCCCCTGGAGCGCAGCGCTGTTGCTGGGGCTTGGCTTGTTCGCGCATCAGGGGTTTTCGACGAACCTCTTTGGCCTCGCGACAGATGTGTTCCCGGCGCGCGCTGTGGGATCGGTGATCGGGATGGCAGCGTTCTGCGGCAATCTTTGGTCGATCGGGTTAATCAAGCTGACGCCGTTTTCGCTGGCGATGGGCTGGGGCTATGGCCCGTTACTGGCGATCTGTTCGGGCAGCTATCTCCTCGCCCTGCTGTTCATCCATCTGCTGATCCCCAAGATTGTCGCGGTCGACGAAAGCGAGCGTGGTGACGGATTGGCGATGGCGCACTGACAATGTGAAGTGCCCCAGCGATAGGGGGATTGACGGAAGTGTTAGCATTTGCTAACATTTCGACATGACGACCAGCTTCACCCTATCCAGCGACCTTGATCCGCCCGCCAAGCGCGCCATCGTAGCGACCGCGCTGCGTCTGTTCGCGACGCACGGTGTCGACGGCGTCAACATTCGGGACATTGCCGCCGGTGCGGGCTTCACCAACCCGGCACTGTTCCGCCATTTTGCGAGCAAGGAAGCGCTCGCCCAAGCGTTGTTTGATCGGTGCTATGCCGCGCTCGCCGCGCTGTTGCTGCCGGATCCGGCGCTGTCGCTGAAGGAGCGGCTCACTTCCATCGTCCTGCTGGTCGAGGCAGCACCCGAAGCGGTGCATTATGTACTCGAAAACCTGCGCCGTTATTGGCCCGGCTTGCCCGAGGCGCAGCGTGAGCTGCCATTGCCTGCGCGGATGCGGCAGTTGATCGAAGCGGAACAGGCGGCCGGGCGGATCGGATGCGACGTCGACCCCCGGCTCGCTGCGATCATCCTGCTCGGCACGCTTGGGCAAGTGGCCCGGCTCGCGCATTTCGATGATCTGCCGCGACCAGTGGATGACTTTGCCGAACAGCTTTGGACCCTTGTTTTTCGTGGATTGGAGAATTGAAATCATGTCATATCAGTTAGCAAATGCTCACACATCGCATACCCCATGGGCGCTGATCGGCCCAACCGGGGTTACCGGCGGAATGATCCTCGAACGTGCGCTGGCACTCGGGCATCGGCCCCATCTAATTGGGCGCGATCCGGCAAAACTCACCGCGCTCGCTAAACCAGCGGGACTCTCTTGGTCGGCCGTGGATATCGGTGACAAGGCAGCGCTCTGCGCGGCGCTGGAGGGACAGAAACTGGTGCTCAATGCTGCCGGCCCATTTGCGATTACCGCCCCGCCCGTGATCGCGGCGGCATTGGCGAGCGGGGTCGATTATCTCGATCTCAATGGGGAGTTGCTGACGCTTGAGGCATTGTTCGATCGTGATGCCGACGCAAAGGCTGCCGGAGTTGCCCTGATTGGCGGCGTCGGCTTCGGGATTGCCGCAAGCGACGGGCTGGCGATGCAGGTGGCAGCTTTACTCGGCGGTGCGGATTCGATGCGGATCGCGGTTGCCGCCGATTCGGGCTTCGGCTCTCCGGCGGTTGCCGAAAGCACCGTTTCGGTCATCGCAGCTGGCGGGCATGAGGTGCACAAGGGTTCGCTTGTCCGCGCCAGGCTGGCACGTCGCCGCTGGATCGAACGGGACCCGTCAGGCGCTGTGCATAGCTTTGCCAGCGCGCCGCTAGCCGATCTCGCCGCCACGCGCCGGATTGCGGGGGTGCGCAACATCACCGCTGGCGTGCCGATGCCGCGGGGGCAGGCACGCATCCTCTCAATCATCGCGCCGCTGTTGCCGACAATGCTCAAATTCGGCCCGATCCGCCGGGCAATGGCCAATGCCGGGGGCCATGCCGGCGCAGCCCGAACCACCTATGCGTCACGCGTTTGGGTGACAGCGCGGCGTGGCAAGCGTACCGCCTCAGCGCGGCTCGATGCAGGCGAGGGTTTTGCTTGCACCGTCGATATCGCCTTGGCCGCTATCGCTGCAACATTGCGCAATCGCCCAGCGTCCGGCGCACACAGCCCGGCAACCGCCTTCGGGGCGGATTTCATCACCGGCGTGCCGGGTATATCCATCGTGATAAACCCCGCTTAACGACGAAGGCCCGGCCAGCTTGCGCTGACAGGGCCTCCCTCCCCCCGAAGGGCCGTGGATCGGATCAGAAATTGACCCGACCAGTAACACCAAAGTAGCGATCCGCATCACGCGGGATCTGGTAGCGATAGGCGCCGCCGGGCCCGCCATTGGCGATCGCCGCCGCAAAGCTCTGGTCAAACAGATTGCGGACCTGGAACGTCAGGCGATATTTGTCGTCATTGGTTGCAACTGCGGCGGTCAAGTTGACCAGACCATAAGCGTCGACCGTGCCCAGGCGGCGCTGGACGGGATCGGCGGCAAACAGCGTCAGCTGCGAGCTTTGGAATGATCCTTGTGCGCCCAGATAAACGTCGGCCGATCCACCGGTGCGAATGCGGTAATCGACGCTCAGATTGCCCTTCCACTTCGGCGCAAAGGCAAGCGGTGTGCCGGGCGGGACCACTGCTGCGCCGAGCGGTGCCCGGAACGCATCGACCTTAGCATCGGTATAGGCAACACCGCCGTTGAAGGTCAGATCGGGGATCGGCCGGAAGCTGGCATCAAGCTCCACGCCGCGCGTGGATACCTTACCAGCATTGGTGAAACGGGTGACGACGACGCCCGCCACAAGATCGGGGTTGTTGGCCTGAAAATTGTCATAAACGGCATAGTATCCGGCAATGTTCAGGATCAACCGACCGTCGAGGAAGGTATTCTTCAGACCAACTTCATAGGCATTCGACGTTTCAGGCGCGATCACGTTGGTACCGTTCTTCGACAGGTTGAAGAACACGTTGAACGCCGGCCCCTTATACCCGCGCGAATAGGTGAAATAGGCGATGTTGTTTTCGGTCAGATCGGCCTGAATCCCCGCCTTTCCCGAAAAATTGGTTGAGCTGGTGCGCGCGGTGAAGGGTACGCCGTTGGTGGCCGTTACCGTACCGTTGATGCCTGGCGAATTGAACACGCCCTGATCGAAGTTTGGCACGATCCCGCTTGTCGGCACCGGCACGCCGCCCACGACATCCAGATTACGGCTGACACGCGAGTGGAACACGTCAAGATGATCTGACGTAAAGCGCACGCCGCCGATCAACCGCACCCAGCTTGCGACATTCAGCGTACCCTGGCCGAACAGCGCAATATTGTCGAAGGTCGAGCCGAAATTGGCCGTGCCGCTCGGGAAGGTCGAAGGTGCCGCGAGCGGGCTGGTGCACGGCGTCAAGCTACCAGCCGGAATGATTGCCCCGACAGCGGCAGCGCAACGCGTTACGTCACGCGTGAAGGTCCTTTCGGATACCGCGCTCGAATAAAAACCGCCGATCACATAATCGAAGAACTGCTTGCCCGGCGACGTCAGGCGGAGTTCCTGGGTGACGGTATGGCCCGTCTGGGGGCCGAAATCATGCAGTTGGTTGAATCCGATAAAGGCCATGGGCAACCAATCCCCATCGCGAATTTCGGTGTTGCGCCAGTTCCGGTACGACGTGATCGACGTTACCGTATGCTCAGCCACGGTATAGTCGGCCTGCAGCGAAAAGCCGTAGCCGGTTTCACGGGTCGCGGTGATCAGGTTTTGGGCGACCTGACGGGTTTCATCGCCACGCGGCGTGGGCAAGGCGAGCGTTGACGCATTGGTGGTCGGCAGGCCGGTTGTGCCATTGATCGGGGGCGTGCCGATCACTTCAGCGCAGCAATCATCCACATTGCGATGATAATCGGCGATGAACATCAGGCTCAAATTGGATGTTGGCTCGGCTTCGATCTGCAGGCGGCCGCCATAATGTTCCCAACCGTTGACAAGCGTGTTGGTGGTGACGTTGCGAATATTGCCGTCATAGTTGCTGTAATAGCCGCTCAGGCGCGACCAGACATTCTCCGCGAGCGGTACGTTGATTGCTGCCCGCGCGCGATATTCGGTGTCCGAGAAATAACCGACTTCGCCGTAGCCGCTGAATTCACGGGTCGGTCGCTTGGAGACGATGTTGATCACACCCGCGCTGGCGTTCTTGCCGAACAGCGTACCTTGGGGCCCGCGCAGCACTTCGATCCGCTCGATATCGAGCAGATCGCTAAACGCTTCGCCTGCACGGCTGAAGACGACGCCGTCGAGCACCGTCGACACCGATGGCTCACCCGCGATCGAGAAGGTCGCCGTGCCGACGCCGCGCAAGAACAGCGATTGGTTGAGCGTGGTGCCCGATTTCAGGAAGTTGAGGGTCGGTACCAGATACTGCGCGCCTTCAAGGCTCACTTTGCCGGTCGCAGCGAGCGTATCGCCGCTGACAACGGTAACCGCCAGCGGCACGTCCTGTAGCCGTTCGCTGCGCTTTTGCGCGGTGACGATGATTTCACCCGTAGTGTCGCTCTCTTCGGCGGCAGGCGCCTTATCAGCCGTCTGCGCAAAGGCCGGTGTCGTCATCAACAGCGCCAGCGATGCGGCACCTGCCATTAGAATTGATCGTTTCATGGTCATCCCTCCCTAAATCCTACTATTTTGATAGGTTATTCTATCTTGGCGGCAAACGCCGCGTTCTTGGCCAGGTTGAAGAAAAACTTGCCCGGCGAGATCTCCACGCTTCAGAACCCCAATTCTGCCATTGTCACGACTCGCTTCTCGCGCGCGCTGAGTTCGGCGGCAGCGCCGATCGCAACCGCCATCAGCCCGTCATGCGCGGTCACCTCAACCGGCCCGGCCCCGCGCACCGCCGCATTGAAGCGCTGATGTTCGTAAAAGGTCGATCCGTGGTGGCTGCCTGCTGCCAGCGCTGCCGGATCAACATCGACCACGCGGCGCTCGACCTGCTTCGGATTGCGAAAGCCGACGCGCGGCGAGAAAACAATAGCGCCCTCGGGAATCAGCACATCAAGACGGGCCTTGTCGCCGACCGCCGTAATATCTTCCTGATTCTCCGCCCCATCAGCGAACATCGACAGATCGAGCATTGCGCGCACGCCATTGTCGAAATCAATTGTCGTGTAGCTGTTGTCGATAATGTCGGGGCGCTGGCCGTCATAGGCTTCGTCGAGATGGTTCACATCCATCGCGCCCGAGCAATAAACGCGCACCGGCTCGGCCTGGGTGATCAGCCGCATCAGATCGAAGAAATGGCAGCATTTTTCGACCATCGTACCGCCAGTGTTTCGCGAAAAGCGGTTCCAGTCACCAACCTTGGGCAGAAACGGAAAGCGATGTTCGCGAATCGACAGCATCTGCAGGCGGCCGATCTTGCCACCATGAATATCGGCGATGAAATCGGCGGCCGGGGGCATGTAGCGATATTCCATCGCCGTCCAGAACACACGGTCCGACTGGGCGGCGCGGTCCGCAATCCAGCGGGCATCCTCGATCGTCGTTGCGATTGGTTTTTCGCACAAGATATGGAGCCCCGCGTCGAACAGCGGAATCAGCACGTCGCGGTGGGTGTAGTTGGGGCTGGCGACGATCACCGCGTCGCACAGGCCGCTGGCCGCGAGCGACGCAACATCGTCAAACGCCTGCACACCGTCTGCGCGGTCACCCAGGGCTGATTTGGCCCAGCCGAGCGAACCCGGCACCGGATCGGCAAGCGCCGTCACAACCGCGCCAGGGGTGATGGCGAGATTGTTGATATGTTCGACACCCATCATCCCGGTGCCGACCAGACCATATCGCACTTGCTCTCCCAACCGTCTCACCTCTATGTATGACAATTGCGTGGGGGATGTGGCGATTTAGTCACGCCGGTGTCACACAGGGCCGCGCGCTGATCGATGCAGCGTTTGAGGCCGGGGTTACGCTATTCGATACCGCGGATATTTATGGTTTCGACGGCGATGGCGGGTTCGGCGATGCCGAAGCGCTGCTGGGCGATATCTTCGCCGAATCACCTGGCCTGCGCGACCGGATGGTGCTCGCGACCAAAGGCGGCATCACCCCGCCCGTGCCCTATGATTCGTCGCGAGCCTATCTGATGGATGCGCTCGATGCGTCATTGCGCCGGATGCAGACCAATCATGTCGAGCTGTTCCAGATCCACCGGCCTGACGTGCTCGCCCACCCGCAGGAAGTGGCGCGTACGCTTGAGGATATGGTGACGTCGGGCAAGGTCCGCGCGATCGGGGTGTCAAACTACACGCTGGCACAGCACCGGGCGCTTGCGGCGTTCCTGTCGATCCCGCTGGCATCGACCCAGCCCGAATTGTCACCACTCGCGATTGAGCCAGTCGAAGGCGGTCTGCTCGATCTGGCGATGGAAACTGATCTGGCGGTGCTCGCCTGGTCGCCACTGGGTGGTGGGCGCATCGGCGATCCGCAGGACGCGCAGGCTGTTGCGGTGGCGGCGGCACTTGATGTCGTGGCCAACGACGCAGGCGTTTCGCGCGCCGCGGCTGCCTATGGCTGGATCATGGCGCACCCGGCGCGCGCCATTCCGATCGTCGGGACGCAAAATGTCGAGCGGATCGGCGAGATTGCCGATGTGTTCAAATGCCATTGGACGCGCCAGCGTTGGTATGACGTGCTGGTCGCCGCCCGGGGGGAAAAGCTGCCATGACGACTGAGCCGCTGGGTCCGTGCGAAATCAGCTGGTTTTCCGCTCTGTGCGATGATGATTATGAATTTCTCGGCGTGCCCGATCCGATGCTTGCCTCCAGCTGGGAGCATTGCCGCGATATCGTGATGCAGGCCGAAACCGGCGGGTTTGACAATATCCTGCTGCCCTCGGGCTACGCGCTGGGGATCGACACCACGGCCTTTGCCGCCGCGATCGCGCCAATGCTCAAGCGGCTGGCGCTGTTGATGGCAGTGCGGATCGGCGAAACGTGGCCGCCACAGCTCGCGCGCCAGATCGCGACGATCGATCGGATGCTCGGTGGGCGGCTGAAGGTCAACATCATCTCCTCCGATATGCCCGGCGAGACCATGGCGTCAGAGCCGCGTTATGCCCGCACGGTCGAGGCGATGCATATCCTGAAGACCCTGCTGAACGGCGAGCCGCTCGATCATCAGGGGGAATTCTGGCAGCTAAAACTCGATCCGCCGCGCATCGGCACGCTTTCGGGTAAGGCACCCCAGCTCTATTTCGGGGGCCTCAGCCCGGCAGCGCGCGATGCCGCCGCCAAGGGCTGCGATGTTTTCCTGATGTGGCCCGACAAGCGCGAGGCCGTTGCCGACATCATCGCCGATATGCGCGCCCGGGCCGCAGCGGAAGGGCGAACGCTGCGTTTCGGCTACCGCGCGCACGTCGTCGTCCGTGAAACCGAAGCCGAGGCGCGCACCGCTGCCGACCGGCTGCTCTCCAAGCTTGATGCGGCGCAGGGCGCGGCGATCCGGGCGAAGTCGCTCGATTCGCAATCGGCTGGCGTCGCCGCCCAAGCGGCACTGCGCGATAATGCGGGGGATGATGGCTATGCCGAGGCCAATCTGTGGACCGGCATCGGTCGTGCGCGTTCGGGCTGCGGCGCGGCGATCGTCGGCGATCCGGATCAGGTGCTCGCCAAGCTGAACGATTACCGGTCGATGGGCATTGAGGCGTTCATCCTCTCGGGCTATCCCCATGCCGCCGAGGCGGATTTATTTGCGCGGCACGTGCTGCCCAAGATTGATCACGCCCTGCTGCGCTAAAAGGACCTTGCCCGAATGGCCGATGTTGCCCCCGCCGATCTGCCGCTTGTCGTCGGGATTGGCGGCACGATCGGGGGTGTTTCCTCCACCGAACGCGCGCTGCGCATCGCGCTCGACAGTGCCGCGCGTGAGGGTTTCCGCACGCGCATGTTCGGCGGGGCCGATATGGCGCAATTGCCGCTATTTGATCCCAAGGCGACCAGCCGCACCGATGCCGAGCGCGAGTTCGTCGAAACCGTGCGCCAGGCATCGGCGCTGATCATCGCCAGCCCCGGCTATCATGGCAGCATTTCGGGCGTGGTGAAGAATGCGCTCGATCTGCTTGAAGAAACATCGGGCGATGATCGCCCCTATCTGGCGGACATGCCGGTCGGGCTGATCGCCACCGCCTATGGCTGGCAAGCGACTGGCAGCACGATCGCGGCACTGCGTTCCATCGTCCACGCGCTGCGCGGCTGGCCGACGCCCTTTGCCGCGACGATCAATACCCAGATCACCAAGTTCGACGATGCCGGCGGGGCGAACGAGCCTGCGGTGATCGAACAATTGACCCTGGTCGGCCAACAGGTCGCGCGCTTCGCCCCACTCGCCACCGCAACCAATGGCTGAGATCGCCCGCCGCGATACGCTGGCGGCGCTGGCGATTGGTGGCGCGGGCCTGACGCTGCCCGGCTGGGCAATGCCCGCAACAGCAGGTACACCGCGACTGGCAGACTTTCCCGAAAAACGCGGCATGCTGATCCGCCGTCAGCGCGCACCCTTGCTTGAAACGCCCTTTGAGGTGTTCGATCAGGGGATCATTACCCCCAATGACCGGTTCTTCGTGCGCTGGCATTATGATGACATTCCGCTGAACGTCGATGTGGCGACTTTTCGCCTACGCGTCGGTGGGCGGGTAAAGACGCCGATCGCGCTGTCGCTCGCCGATATCCTCAAGATGCCGCGCGTCGAGGTGACTGCCGTCAACCAGTGCTCGGGCAATTCGCGCAGCGCCTTTTCGCCGCGCGTGCCCGGTGCCCAATGGGCCGATGGCGCCATGGGGAATGCCGTGTGGACCGGCGTGCGGTTGAAGGATGTGCTGGCACGGGCTGGGGTAAAGCCGGGGGCAGTCGCGGTGCGCTTGTCGGGGCTTGATCGCCCACCCGGGGAGGCCCCCTGGTATGCAAAGTCGCTCGAGATCGATCACGCGCTCGGCGACGAGGTGATGATCGCCTTTGCGATGAACGGCGAGCAATTGCCGCTGCTCAACGGATTTCCACTGCGGATCGTCGTGCCCGGCTGGTTCTCCACTTATTGGGTGAAGGCACTCGACCGGATCGAGGTGCTTGACGCGCCCGATACCGGTTACTGGATGGCCAAGGCATACCAGATCCCGACGGCCCCGCGCGCCAATGTGACGCCCGGCGCGCATGATTTCTCCAAGACACCGATCAGCCGAATGATTCCGCGCGCCTTCATCACCAATCGCGCCAGCGGCCCTGCGCCCGCATCCCGGCCAATCGCGTTGCGCGGCATTGCGCTGGGGGGAGACAGCGGCGTGGCGAAGGTCGAGCTATCGGTCGACAATGGCCAGCACTGGCGGTCGGCACGGCTGGGCCGCGATTTTGGCCGCTACAGTTTTCGTGGCTGGGACTTGACCCTGCCGGGCATGCCGCGCGGACGGCACACAATCATGGTGCGCGCGACCAACGCAGCGGGCGAAACGCAGCGGCCCGATGCGATCTGGAATCCGTCGGGCTATATGCTGAACACCATCCAGCACATCATGGTGGACGCGACGTGATGCGCAGGTCGATCATTATTGGCCTCGCGGTCCTGCTTGCGGGGTGTAGTGCACCATCTGCGCCAAAAACCGAGGCGCTGCCCAAGGACTTTGCGCTCCGCTCCGCCGCGATAACGCTGCCAGCGGATCAGGTCTCCTTGCCGTCCGCAGCCGAAATCGTGACGATCAACTGCACCGCCTGCCATTCGCCGGAAATGATCCTGTCGCAACCGGTGCTTGACGCGGCGACCTGGCAAAAAGAGATCGACAAAATGCGCACCGCCTATCGCGCATCGATCGACCCGAAAGACGATGCAGCACTGGTGGCTGCCCTTATCAAGCTACAACAGACGCCGACGACGCCGAATTGAGCGGAGCCGGAACAACATTGATCGGGTGGAGCGGCTGGATGCCCCGTGAGGATTCGAACCTCAATTAACGGAGTCAGAGTCCGTAGTCTTACCTTTAGACGACGGGGCAGTGCCGGGCCGCGAGATAGGCGGGGCGTGATCATGTGTCAACGTGCCGGCAACGCTGCCCGCTCGCTTGCCGATAGATATCTCCTGGGCTAGGCTTTGCCCCAAGCACGGTGGGGGCGCCACGCCCCGGACCGCAGAACATAAATGTGAGTAACGGCCGTGGGTGATCAATCCGCCCGAGCGCCGTACCGGCAGGGCGCTAGCCCCGCCCGTTCGGCCCCTCCAAAGGCAGCGCGCGCGCGCTGGCCAGAAGCACGCCATTATGCGGCGCTCGACCTCGGCACGAACAATTGTCGCCTGCTGATCGCACGACCGGCATCGCACGGCTTTACCGTGATCGACGCATTCTCCCGCATTGTCCGGCTGGGCGAGGGGCTGTCGGCCACCGGAAGGTTGAGCGATGCGGCGATTGATCGTACACTGGCGGCGCTATCGATTTGTGCGGACAAATTGCGGCGACGCAATGTAACCCTTGCTCGATCGGTGGCGACCGAGGCCTGCCGCCGGGCCAGCAACGGTGCCGAATTTATCGAGCGGGCGTACCGCGAAACCGGCATCGCGCTCGACATCATTACCGCCGAAGAGGAAGCACGACTGGCGGTGCTCGGTTGCCATGTGCTGCTCGAGCCCGGCGATGATCCCGCCGTGGTGTTCGACATCGGCGGCGGATCGACCGAACTCGTGCTGATCGACACCCGCACCACTGTGCCGACGATCCTCGACTGGCACAGCGCCCCCTGGGGCGTCGTATCGCTCACCGAGAGTGCCGGTGGCGGCGACGGACCGGGCGGCCGGGCGGCCGCCTATACCCGAATGAAGCATATGGTGGCTGAAAGCTTCGCCGATTTCGCCAGTCGCCTGCCGAAAGGGGTGGCGCGACCACGGCTGTTGGGGACGAGCGGTACCGTCACCACGCTCGCCAGCGTCCATCTCGGGCTGGAACGTTATGATCGCACCGCTGTCGACGGGCTGATCGTACCCGCGCCGGCGATGCGCCAGATCAGCGCTGATCTGGCAGCGAAATCAATCGAGGATCGCGCGCTGCTTCCCTGTATCGGCACCGAACGCGCCGATCTAGTGGTGGCGGGCTGTGCCATTCTGGAGGCGATCATGGATATCTGGCCCGCCGAGCGGCTGGGCGTTGCCGATCGCGGCATTCGCGAGGGCATACTGCGCCGCTTGATGAACGGGCACGAAAAATGAGGCAGCTTCGATGAGCCCGGTAGATGAGTAGGGGCGGTTCAGGCGGCCGGGTACGCGTGCGCACCTCGCGCGGGCGTACGCCGCAATCGAACCGCTGGCTCGAACGCCAGCTGAACGATCCCTATGTCCGCAAGGCCAAGGCGGAGGGGTATCGCAGCCGCGCCGCGTACAAGCTGATCGAGCTCGACGAGCGGTTTTCGCTGCTGAAGGGCGTAAAGCGCGTGATCGATCTGGGCATCGCGCCGGGTGGCTGGAGCCAGGTGGTCCGCAAGATGACGCCGGGTGCCGCGATTGTTGGCATCGATCTGCTGCCGGTCGATCCGATTGACGGTGTCGTCATCCTGCAGATGGATTTCACTGATGATCGCGCGCCCGAAAAGCTGATGGAGGAACTGGGCGGCGCGCCCGATCTGGTCCTGTCGGACATGGCTGCCAACACCGTCGGGCACCCCCAGACCGATCACCTCAGGACGATGGGGCTTGTCGAGACTGCCGCTGCCTTTGCCCATGATGTGCTGAGCCCCGGCGGCGCGTTCGTCGCCAAAGTGCTGGCGGGGGGTGCGGACAGTGAGCTGGTGAGCGAGCTCAAGCGCAATTTCACTGCGGTAAAACATGCCAAACCCCCGGCGAGCCGCAAGGACTCGTCGGAATGGTATGTCATTGCACAGGGGTTCAAAGGGCGACCTGCAAAATAGCGTAGGGGGAGCTGCGCTGCGGCTCCACCCATCGTCTCTCTTCGCTCGATCTACTTGAAAAAGCGAAGGACTCAGCCTTCGTAATCACTGCCCAGATTCTGGTTGCGCGGGGGCGCCGCTGCGGTGAGGCGCAGTGCTTCGGCTGATGCCGCCAGCGAACCGATCTCATCGGGCGCATCGTCATCATCGATCTGAACCCGCTGCAGGCTTTGCACCACTGCTTCCTGCAGATGCTTGGGCTTCACTGTTTCCTCGGCGATTTCGCGCAGCGCGACGACCGGGTTCTTATCGCGATCGCGATCGATGGTCAGTTCGGCACCGCCCGAAATTTGGCGCGCGCGCTGGGCGGCGAACAGCACGAGATCGAAACGGTTGGGAATCTTGTCGACGCAATCCTCGACGGTAACGCGCGCCATAGAAACGCATCCTTCAATGTAACGGAAACCGCGCGCCTAAGCGACAACCACCCTTGAGTCAAGAAAAGCGCTTATCTGGTCACCGTGCCGCTTGCGGGCTTTATGCGCGATGAAACCGCCTTGCCGATTCTGAGTTGTGCTCGCATGACCAGCGCCATGACGGATGTCGCCCCGCCCCCTGCCCCCATGGCGGACAGCCATGTCGTCGACGGTAACCGGTTCATAATGCTGGAGACCGGGCCGCAACGGCTCGAAACACTGATTCGGCTAATCGATTCGGCGCGGCAGACCCTGCGGGTCATTTACTATATCTATGTCGATGATAGCGCGGGTACGCGGGTGCGCGATGCGTTGATCCAGGCGGCGGGGCGGGGCGTGGCAGTATCGCTGATCGTCGACGGGCTGGGTAGCGAGGCAGCGAACCAGAATGATTTCTTCGGTCCGATGCGTGATGCTGGCATCGATGTATGCCGTTTCGTGCCGCGCTGGGGCCGCCGTTATCTCCTCCGCAATCACCAGAAGCTCGCGCTCGCCGACGGCGAAGATGACGATGCCCGCGCGATCATCGGCGGGTTCAATGTCGAGGATGCCTATTTCGGCACGCCCGCCGAACAGGCCTGGCGTGATCTCGGCCTCGAGATACAGGGTCCTGCCGCCCAGCGCATCACAGGGTATTTCGATGCCCTTGCGCGTTGGGCGCGCCGACCCCGCCCGCCGCTTCGGGCGCTGCGCCGCGCATTGCAGGGGTGGAGCGAACCCAACGGCCCGGTGCGCTGGGTGTTCGGCGGGCCTACCCGGCGTTTATCGCCCTGGGCGCGCGCGATAAAGGGCGATATCGAACGGGCAACGCGGCTTGACCTGATCACCGCCTATTTCGCACCAAGCCCGGCGATGCTCCGGCGGCTGGACGCGGCGGGGATGCGCGGGCGGGTGCGCATCATCCTGGCATCGAAGAACGATCATGGCGCTGCGATCTGGGCATCACGCTTCACCTATGCCGGATTGCTGCGCAAACGCGTCGAGATTTACGAGTATCAGCCGACCAAGTTGCACACCAAGCTCTTCCTGATCGACGATGTCGTCTATATCGGCTCGTCGAATTACGACGTCCGGAGCCTGTTTCTCAATCTGGAGATGATGCTGCGGATTGAGGACGCCGATTTTGCCGCTCATGTGCGGCGCTACATTGACGGCGAGGTTGCTGATTCGGAACGAATTACCGCTGCCGTGTATCGATTACGCACAAGCTGGTGGATGCGGATCAAGCAAGGGATGGCATTCTTCGTGATGACCGTGCTCGATTATCACGTCACCAAGGGGCTGAACTTCGGACCGGATCAGCGCCAGCGTTAAATTGCCGGGTGCGGGGTTGCACCGCGCCCTGAACGGCCTAATCGGGGCCAATGCACAAGCGCGTGGGCCAGATCGCCGTGATCTTCGTGTCGGTACGGACCGAGGAGGATGATGCGGGTTATGCAGCCGCAGCCGCTGCGATGGATGCGCTGGCAGCAGAACAACCGGGCTATCGCGGCATGGAGAGCGTGCGCGGCGATGACCGGCTGGGCATTACCGTCAGCTATTGGGCCGATGACGCGAGCGCCAAGGCCTGGCGTGACCACCCCGATCACAAGGCAATCCGCGATCTGGGCCGCGCGCGCTGGTATCAACGCTATGATCTGGTCGTTGCTGAAGTGACACGTGATTATGACTGGCAACGCGATCGGCAGGGCCGGGCAGCATGACTCTGCCCAAGATCACGGACCGCGATTTCGCTCTGATGTTCCTCGTGATGCTCACCATCGCTGCGGGCAATACCGGGCTGCAATCGATCCTGCCGGCGCTTGGCCGGTCGCTGAAAGTGGCCGATAGCGGCGTCGCCGCCGCCTTCTCTGTCTCGGCGCTGTTATGGGTGATCGCGGCGCCCTATTGGGCAAAACGATCGGACCAGCATGGCAGGCGGGCAATGATCTTGCTCGGCATGGTCGGATTTGCCGTCTCGCTGGGGCTGTGCGGGCTGTTCCTGATGGCCGGGATTAATGGCTGGATCAGCGGCACCTTGGCGTTTCTGCTCTTCATTGGTGGTCGGCTGATCTACGGCACCTTCGGTGCCGCCGCGCCACCCGCCGTCCAGGCGCTGATCGCCGGGCGCACGACGCGCGAGGAACGCACCAAGGCGCTGACCTTGCTCGGCTCCGCTTTCGGCCTGGGGACGATCCTGGGGCCGGCGATGGCGCCCTATCTGATCCTCGGCTGGATCGGGTCAGTCCATATCGGGCTCGCCGGACCTGCATTGATCTTCTCGGTTTTTGGCGCGGCAATGGTCGTGACGGTATACCGGATGTTGCCCGATGATCGCGGCCAGCCGATCGAACATGCCGCAGCGCCCAACGCCTATCCTTCCATCGCCGGGCAAAGCAGTGGCGCGAGCATTACCGCAGCGACCGCGCCCAGCAGCGAACAGGTGAAGTTTACCGATCCCCGCATCCGGGGCTGGATGATCGCCGGACTGGTGATGGGCCACGCGCAGACGATGACGGGGCAGGCGATCGGCTTTCTGGTCATCGATCGGCTGGGACTTTCGCCAATCGATGCGCTGCAGCCAACGGGACTCGTGCTGATCATGGGCGCGGGCGCGGCTCTATTGGCGCAGTGGGGGATTATTCCAATCCTGAACCTCGATCCCCGCCGCCTGATGTTGGTGGGGCTTGCGATTGCGGCGGTGGGGACTGTGATGACAGGGATCGCGACATCGCTTTACGGCATCGCCTTGTCTTTTGCGCTCGCTTCGCTTGGCTTCGGATTTACGCGACCGGGCTTTACTGCGGGTGCGTCGCTGGCGGTGGGGGCGGAGGGGCAGGGATCAGTGGCCGGCAAGGTGACCTCGATCAACGGGGCGGCCTATGTGCTTGGGCCCTCGATTGGTGTTGGCCTGTACGAGCTTTTCAAACCGCTGCCTTATGTCGTAGCGGGATTTGCATTGGCTTTGCTGTTCATTGTCGCTTGGCGACAGCTCAAGAACAGCCCCGATCCCGGCGCCGAAATCTGACAAGCATTCTGCCGCCGGTACAAAAAAAGGCCGACCCCCAAAGGGATCGGCCATGAAAGTTTTAGGAGAGGATGCCTGAAAGGCACATCCTATGTGCAGTGCAGCAGAAAATTGTGCAAGTGCGAAATGAATAACCGCGATTGCGAATCTTGCAATTGGATCTGGTATTTGGCGCAATCGCTCTGATAATCATTGACGCCGAATTGCGATGATGCACCGCGCCAGGGAGGAGTCGTTTTGCGCAGATTACCGCCGCTGACCGCGATCGAGGCGTTCGTCCAGGTGGCCCGGTTGGGCTCCGTCAAGGCCGCCGCTCAGGATCTGGCGCTGTCAGCCCCTGCCCTTAGCCGCCGGGTCCAGGCGCTTGAACGCTTCATTGGCAAGCCATTGTTTGATCGTCGGCACCAGTCGATGGACCTGAATAGCGATGGCGAGCGGTTGATCGCGCAGATTGCGCCTGCGCTCGATATCTTGTCCGACGCTGTCGAAACACTAACGAGCGGTGATGTGCTCAGGCTGCGGCTGGGCGTGCTCCCGCTGTTCGCGACTCAACGCTTGTTTCCAAGACTACCGGCGCTTCGGTCAATGCATCCCGATCTTCATCTGGACATCGACACGGCCGGCCATGGTACGACTCGGCTGGGCGAGGGGCTCGACGCGGCGATCGTCTTGCAGCGCGATGTCGATCCAGCGCTCTATGCCTATCGGCTCGATCGCAACACGATCTACGTGATCGGCGCGCGGGAGATGATGACCGGCGACTCGCCAATCGTCGAACCGCGCCAGCTCGCCGGGCTAACCGCACTGGTTCACCGCGACATTCCCGATACCTTCGCGACCTGGTGCAACGCCGCCGGGCTACCCGAGCTTGAACCCCGCGCGATTGACCATTTCGATTCGGGGGCGCTGATGCTGGAGGCAGTGGCGCAAGGCCTGGGCGTTGCCTTCATGCACGCGAATCATTTCAACGATGCGCACGATCCACGGCTTGTCCGGCTGTTCGATATCGAAGTCGAAAGCCCCTATAGCTATTGGTTCGTCTGCCGACCCCGCGCGCTGCAACAGCGCCCGGTGAAACTGTTCCATGATTGGCTGATCGATGCATTGGGGGCACCCGGCACCTGATCCGGATGCCCCCCGCTGTTCGAAAAGGTCAGGCAGCGCGCATCGAGACGATCTTGCCGGGGCTACGCGGCGGCTCGCCCTTGGGCAGCGAATCGATATGCTCCATACCGTCGGTGACCTGGCCCCAAACAGTATATTGACCATCTAGGAAGCGCGCATCGTCAAAGCAGACGAAAAACTGGCTGTTGGCGCTGTTGGGCGCCGACGATCGCGCCATCGAGCAAACCCCGCGGATATGCGGTTCCTTGCTGAATTCGGCCTTGAGGTCGGGATTTTCCGATCCGCCCATTCCGGTACCGGTCGGATCGCCGCCCTGTGCCATAAAGCCTGGAATCACCCGGTGAAAAATCACGCCATCATAAAAGCCTTGATTGGCCAACGTGCCGATCCGCTCGACATGGCCCGGCGCCAGATCTGGGCGCAGCTTGATCGTCACGTCGCCGGTTTCCAGCGTCATCGTCAGGGTTTCGAAATGATCTGCCATTGGGCATCCTTTATTCGGGGAAAAATGATGACGCGGCCCTAGCGATGCTAGGGCTTGGTGGCAAATGACAGTCCACGCGTCGCGCACGCCACCGCTGTCGCCGCCCGATCCCGCACGGCATTGGCATTGCTGGCACACAACGGTAGAGCCCAAGGCTGCAACGCCAAGCCGAGGGAGGTCGAATGATGAGCGAGACCGATCTTGGCCATGCCGATCTGAGCGGCAACGACAGCAACCAGCTCGATTCGGACGATATGCTGAAGCCCGAATTCGTCCGCGCCGTGCTCGATGCGGTCGATCAGGGCGACACCGAAGGGGCCCGCGCCCTCGTCGAGCCGCTGCACCCGGCGGACATCGCCGATCTGTTCGAGCTCGTGCCAGCTGATCAACGCGCCGCGCTCGCCACGGCGATCACCGATCTGCTTGATGGCGATGTGTTCGCCGAAATGAACGATTACGTGCGTGAAGCGCTGATCGATGCGCTCGATCCGGCGCAGGTCGCGGGCATCGCCGCCGAACTCGATACCGACGATGCCGTCGCGATCATCGAGGACATGGAGGAGAGCGACCAGCGTGCAGTGCTGCGCGCGCTTGATCCCGATGATCGCGCCGCGATTGAGGAAGCGCTTTCCTATCCGGAGGAATCCGCCGGCCGCCTGATGCAGCGCGAGCTGATCGCGGTGCCCGAGCATTGGACCGTCGGCGATGTGCTCGATTATCTGCGCGGCAACGACGATCTGACAACCGATTTCTGGGAAATCTTCGTCGTCGATCCAGCCCATAAGCCGGTCGGCACCTGCCAGCTTTCCTGGATCATGCGCACGCCGCGCTCGGTGGCGATGGCTGACGTCATGAAGCGTGAACAGACGCTCATCCCCGTCGACATGGATCAGGAAGAGGTGGCGCTTCGCTTCCAGAAATACGCGCTGATCTCCGCCGCGGTCACCGATCTCAGCGGGCGGCTGGTCGGCATGATCACTGTCGACGATGTCGTCCACATCATCAGCCAGGAGGCTGGCGAGGATATCTTGCGGCTGTCAGGCGCGGGTGAGGGCGACATCAACGAGCCCGTGATCGAAAGCTACAAGACGCGCGTTCGGTGGCTGATCGCCAATTTGTTCACCGCGCTGCTGGCCTCCTCGATCATCGCGCTGTTTGAAGGCACGATCGCCAAAATGGTGGCGCTGGCGACGCTGATGCCGATTGTTGCGGGCGTGGGCGGCAATGCGGGTACGCAGACAATGGCCGTTACGGTGCGCGCGATCGCGACCAATCAGCTGACCGATTCGAACACTTGGCGCACGATCCGCCGCGAGATCAGGGTCGCGCTGCTTAACGGGGCGACGATCGCGGTGGTTATCGGCACGGGGGTGACGATTGTTTTCCAGAACCCGCAATTGGGCGCGGTCATTGCCGCCGCGATGATGACGAACATTCTCGTCGCCGGGTTGGCAGGCGTGCTGGTGCCCGTGACGCTTGATCGGATGCGTACCGATCCTGCCGTTTCATCGTCGATCTTCGTGACGATGACGACCGATTCGATGGGTTTTTTCGCTTTTCTGGGTCTCGCAACGCTCACCGGGTTGACCGGCTGACTTGACGCCCCGGCCCATGCGCCGCACGCAGAAGTGACCATGCCGCTTCACTTGACCAAGGTCGCGTTCGGCGCGACCGGCACCGATCATCTCGCCGAACGCCTGCTTGCCCGCGCCGCGCTGGGACCGCTGTTTCTCACGACGCGTTACCTCCCCAAGCGGCATCAGGAGATCGCCGGGCAGGGTTCGCTGTTCTGGATCATCAAGCATCAGTTGATTGCGCGGTCGCCGATCACCGGTTTCGGTGAGGCGGAGGGCGGCAAGGTCGCGATCCTGCTCGATCCGCATCTCGTCCTCGTCCGCGCCGTGCCGAAACGCGCGCATCAGGGCTGGCGTTATCTGGAAGGCGCCGATGCACCCGCCGATCTGATTGGCGATGCGACCGAAATCGATCAGATGCCGCCTGCGCTGATGAGCAAGCTGGCCGCGCTCGCCTTATTGTGATCCGCAGCTGATCGGGCCGCCGCCGGCCGATTTGACCTTGCAGGCCGGTTTGCCGACGACGACGATCGCGCCGAGGCCGCTCGACGTGACATCAGCGGTGTACCGCGCGTTCAGCCGCAATTCGCCATTGCCTTCGGACCGGGCGATCAGATCATTGGTCACAAGGCTGCTTGCATCAATTGTACCCGGGCCCGATAACTGAAACCGCGCCCGACCCGCTCGCCCGGCCAGCGTCATCGTGCCCGCACCAATGACGGTGGCGACCAGCTGATCTCCTTCAAGCCCCTGCACGGTGATCGCGCCCGCACCGTTCACGGCCACATCGAGCCGCTGCCCGGCCATGCGGGCCACTGCGAGCCGCCCGCCGCCATTGACGTTGGCCGATCGCAAAACCGGCGTGCTGAGCGTGACGACAAGCGGAATTTTGGGCGAGGGTGGGTTTTCGCCCACCGCCAGCGGCCGGGCACGCACGATCAGGGTCTGTCCCTCAACCGTCAATGTCAGCGTATCAAGTGCGCGTTCGTCTCCTGTCGCGCGCCCGCTGGGGGGCTTGCCGGTCGCCAGCTTTACCTCATACGGCCCCTCAATCCGAATCCGTTCGAAACTGCCGATTGAATAGTTTCGGTCCGCGGCAACGGCCGGGACCGCGAACAGGATCAACGCAACAAAAATCGGGATACGGGCCATAACGTTGCATCGCACCGTTCCAATCCGGTCGACAAGCCCCGCGGCAGATTTACTTGCCGCAGGAAACGTCGCCCGATCCGACCTTGCTCGTCGTGCAAGTGGCGTTGCTGCCCATGTCGACATCGCCCGACCCGAGGATCGATACGGTTGCCGGTCCATTGACGTTAGCGGAAATGCTGCCTGATCCGGCGATCGATGCATCGGCCGAACTTGCCTTTACGCCACGCGCATTGATGGCGCCCGATCCCGCGATCGACATCGACAGCTTGTCGGCGCTGCCATCGGCGATGATGTCGCCCGAACCGGCAATGTTGAACTCGGCCGATTTCACCTTGATCGCTGCGATGGTGATGCTGCCCGAACCTGCGTTCGATGCCTCAAATTCATCGCCTTCGGCGGATCCAACCTTCATGGCGCCCGATCCGGCGACGTTCGCACGCGTCAGGCGGGGCAGCGTGACATAAATCGTTGCCCCCTTGCTACTGCCCCAGTTGAAACTGGGATCGGACTTGCGGCCGATTTTGAGCGTGGTGCCGTCGCGCTCGATCTTCAAGCGGTCGAGCACTTCGCTCGGCCCTTCGGCGCGAACCGAAAAGGTGCTGGCGAGCTTGATGTCAACATCGTCCGATCCGCGAAGCGAGACGCCGGTAAAGTCGGCGACGTCGAAAGTGCGCGAAGTGCCGCTGCCGGCTGCGGCAACCCCGCCAGCGTCTTCGGAAAAGCTGATGCCCGAACAGGCGGCGAGCGGCAGCAACGCCGATACCAAAGCGATGAGTTTCAAGTTGCGCATCGGTGATCCCTCATTGTGTATTGTTCTAATAACACACCGAGGCTTATCACGCAAATGAAAAGGGGCGGCCGTTGCCGACCGCCCCCTTTCCTCAATCCCCGTTCCACAACCGAACCAGTGAACCGGATCAAGCCGGTTCCTTGTCCTTGTTGTGGATGGCCGCAGCCTTGCGCAGAATCTCGAGGATTTTTTCCTGCGCGGTCGGCTCGTCGACCTGCTCCATCGCTGCCAGTTCGCGGGCGAGGCGGCTGGTGGCCGCTTCGAAGATCTGGCGTTCGGAATAGCTCTGCTCGGGCTGGTCATCGGCACGGAACAGATCGCGGACCACTTCGGCAATCGACACCAGGTCGCCCGAATTGATCTTGGCTTCATATTCCTGCGCCCGGCGCGACCACATCGTCCGCTTGACGCGCGGCTTGCCGGTCAGCGTATCAAGGGCTTCACGCAGGGTTTTGTCGGATGACAATTTACGCATACCGACGCTTTCCGCCTTGTTGGTCGGCACACGCAGCGTCATGCGTTCTTTCTCGAAACGCAGCACATAAAGTTCCAGCTGCATGCCGGCGATTTCCTGCCGTTGCAGTTCGATTACACGGCCAACGCCGTGCTTTGGGTAAACAACATAGTCACCGACGTCGAAGGACAGCGCCTTGGCAGCCATTCTGTTGAGCCTTTCCGTGATCATGGCCCCGGGGGATGCGCGCTTGCGGCCTTGGCGGTCGGCGCGATCGGGGCGGTGTGCGTGCAGTTCTCCGTAGCAGCGATGCGCAATGGCACCGCCGTCCTGCAGTGTTTAACACAGTCGTCACAAAATTACCAGCCGAGCGAAATGCTCGCCTGTGGAAAACCCACGTAACGCCAATCGTCCGGCGCCCCCACCATCCTGATGGGGCGATTCAAGCGGTCGGTCAGTCGCCCTGGCCGGGTTCTGGCGAAAACAGTTCTTCGAACTTGCCTTCGCGGCCCTTGAAGTCATCGGCATCGGCAGGTGCTTCGCGCTTCCGCGTGATGTTGGGCCATTCAGCGGAGAATTTGGTGTTGATCTCCAGCCACTTCTCCAGACCGCTCTCGGTATCGGGCAGGATCGCTTCGGCCGGGCACTCAGGCTCGCAAACGCCGCAATCGATGCATTCGCTGGGGTTGATCACCAGCATATTCTCGCCTTCATAGAAGCAATCGACCGGGCACACCTCGACACAGTCCATATATTTGCAACGGATGCAGGCGTCGGTGACGACGTAGGTCATGCTTCGATAACTCCCCTTGGCTGGTTCGACCCCTGCTATGCGTGCGCCCCGTAGCCGTCAACTCTGCTCGACAAGATCGGTGCACAGCAACGCCGCTTCGGTCGCCGGACCGCGTCGCACCGGAAGCTTCTCGACACGAAGTACCCGTACCGCGCCATTCTGGACCAGGGCGATGACCGATCCTGTGCGCACCGGGGTATGGGCTCGATCGACACGGCGTCCATCGAGCCGGATCGCGCCACTTTCGGAGAGTGCCTGTGCGGCGCTGCGCGAGCGGGTGAGCCGGGCGAACCACAAAAACTTGTCGATCCGCATCGTCGGCGAAGGCTCGCTGGCAACCATGCCCGGCATCGCCGCCTAGCCCTGTTGCCCGCTTGTGAGATGGCGAAGCGCCGCAAAAGCATTGTCGCGCGGCGCCGGGATGGCCGACTTCACTCGGGCTGGCCGGCCGCGCCACACCCAGCGCGAGACGCCCGCCTCGGGTTCGGCAGCACGAAAGCCGAGTTGCGCCATCAACCGATCCATCGTCGCCGGTGCCAAGCCGATCGACGTCGCCATGGCCGAATCGGGTGCAAATGGCGCCTTGCCGGCGCGCGCTTCATGCGCGGCGCGGGCAATGCGTTCCACCAGATCGACCCGCACGGCCTGTCCGCCAATCTCGCGAAAGCCAAAGGCGGCGGCGTTGCCAAGCACACCGCGCGCCAGCACGGTTGCCCCCGGCAGCGGCAACGGTGGCATCGACGCCCCTGATCGCGCCGCGATCAACGCCTGCCGCCAACGCGCGGCGCCGGGTTTCAGCAGGCGTGGGTCGAACAGATCAAGCGCCCCGATCACGATGCCGGCCTTGCGCAATCGCTGGCGATCACCTGCCTGCAAGCCATCAATCGCGTCCCCAAGCGGCAATCGGGCAGCAAGGCCAGCGCCCTGCACTAAAGTGGCCGCTACCACCCGCAGCGGCGCCGACGCTGTAGGATCCCGACCAATTGCCTCCATCGCCACCAGCGCGGCAACATGCCGGGCGAGCTGCGCCGCCACCCACCCCTCGAGCCGGGTCCGCACCCGCTCGCGCAGCGCGGGATCAAGGCAATCAAGCGCGCGATCAAGCTCGATACGGGGCCGTGCGAGCGATGCCCCAGGCTTCAGCACGCCAACGGTCCATCCGGACCACACAATGGCCGGTTGATCGCCTGGCGCGAGCGAGAGCGCCGACTCCGCCGCCTCGGCCAGCGCCCCACCCCGCCGGGCACGCTCGCCGCCAAGCCTTTTCTCGGCCGCTGCGAGCAGCAGCCTTTTGTCAGACGCACGCGCATCGGCAGCAACCACGAAGCGAAATCCTTCAAGCCGACCGATCAGCTGATCCTCGACAAGGACCGATCCGTCGTCCGCCACGGTCACCGCCAACGCGCTCGCATCTGCCCCCAGCTGCCGCATCAGCACGGTTGTGCGGCGATCGACGAAACGCTGGGTCAGCCGGTCATGCAGGGCATCGGACAGCCGCTCCTCAAGCGCGCGCGTTCGATCTGCCCAGTGCGCGGGATCAGCCATCCAGTCGGCGCGGTTGGCGATATAGGCCCAGCTGCGCGCTGCCGCGATCCGTCCGGCAATCGTCTCGACATCGCCCGCCACGTTGTCGAGCCGGGCAATTTCGGCCGCAAACCAGTCATGCGGGATATGACCCGTCCCTTCTGACAAATGACCATAAACGCGCGCCACGAAGCGGGTATGCGGATCAACCCCGAGCTTTCGGAAATCGGGCAGGCCGCACGCCGCCCAGAAGCGGTTGACCATCGCACTGCCGCGCGTACGGGCGCGCACGCCATCTTCCTCTGCGAGCCGCTTCAGCACCGCGAGATCAATCGATTCGGGCGCCGCGCGCAATACCGGCGAAAGTGGCTTTTGTTCGAGATCGGCGACCAGATCATCGATGCTGGCGGTCGCTGGCTGGCCATTGCGCCAATAGAGATGCTCGAGCCGGGGAAAGCGGTGCTCCTCAATGGCGAGCACTTCTTCGGGGGTAAAGGCGCCCGGCCCCTCCTCGCTCAGCGCACCAAAAGTCCCGTCGCGCTGGTGCCGCCCGGCGCGCCCCGCAATCTGCGCCATTTCCGCAACCGTCAGGCGGCGCTGGCGGTGCCCGTCGAACTTGCGAAGCGATGCAAAGGCGACATGGGCGACATCCATGTTGAGCCCCATGCCGATCGCATCGGTCGCGACCAGATAATCGACCTCGCCTGCCTGGAACATCGCCACCTGGGCGTTGCGGGTGCGCGGGGAAAGCGCCCCCATCACCACGGCGGCACCACCCCGCAGCCGCCGCAGCATCTCAGCAACGGCATAAACCTCTTCGGCGGAAAAGGCGACGATCACGGAGCGCTTGGGCAGCCGGGAAATCTTGCGCGCGCCGGCATAGCTGAGCGTCGAAAAGCGCGGTCGCGAGAGAATGTCGGCATCGGGCACCAATGTCTTGATCATCGGTCGCAGCGCTTCCGATCCCAGCACCATGGTTTCTTCACGCCCCCGCGCCCGCAACAGGCGATCGGTAAAGACATGGCCGCGCTCCGCATCGGCCCCCAGTTGCGCCTCATCAATGCCGACAAACGCGAGATCCTTGTCGATCGGCATGCTTTCGGCGGTGCACAGGAACCAGCGGGCATCGCGCGGGACGATCTTCTCTTCGCCGGTGATCAGCGCCACCTGCCCGGCACCCTTGATTTTCACCACCCGATCATAGACTTCGCGCGCCAACAGCCGCAGCGGAAAACCGATCATGCCACTCGAATGACCGCACATCCGCTCAATCGCGAGATGCGTTTTGCCGGTATTGGTCGGGCCCAAAACGGCGGTGACCGGGCGGGTGGCATGTCCAGTCATGATGAGCCCAAGATCGCGTGGCAAAGGCGCGAGCGCAACCGCCCAGACCATGAAAAATCTTCGTTAACGATTTTCGCAAGTTAAGCACAGAAATCCGCCAATTTTTCGCCCTGCCTCTGTTCATCGGCGGAGTCGCACGACTCGTCGTAATCGGGACAAGTGGGACAGCGGGTTAATTTGACTTTAGGGGTGTGGCGTCACAGTCGCTATTCCAGCGCGCATCTGGTGGGTGGTGCACGCGATTTGGCGGGAGCGGCTGTGTTTCTACGCAGCGATCATGATCTTGATCAGGGGGGTGGTGCCGCAGCGCTGACCTTTGGCCGCGCGATCGTCCCGCAAACCCGCACTGACCGGTTCGACGAAATCCGCCATCGCATCGCGCAAATCGAGTGGGCGCCTGACCTCGGCGCGCAGATCGGCTCGGCGACCTGGTGGCGCGGCGCCGCCACTTGCACGGCCTTGATCGCCGCGACCTGCTATATGTCGCCCGGGCTCGAGAATTCGCTGATCGGTGCGACACCAGCACCACTGGAAGGATCGGCGTGGGAAGCATCGCGCGCACAAGCGATTACGCCGCTGGGGCTTGGTGCCAATACGGGTCGGCGAATCGCCGCCAATGATCTGGTTGCACCGCTGGCCGAAACCCCCGAACGCCCGATCATCGAACTGGCAGCGACGCTCGGCAGCGGCGACAGCTTCTCGCGCGTTTTGACTCGCGCCGGCGTTGCCCGTGATGAAGCCGCCACGGTCACCGATATGGTGGCACGCGCTGTATCCCTGTCAGCAATCAGACCCGGCACCCAACTGGCGATGACCCTGGGGCGTCGGCCAAGCCGCGACGTACCCCGCCCGCTCGATAATCTGCGCTTCCGGGCGCGGTTCGACCTCAACGTGTCGGTCGCCCGCACCAATGGTCAACTGGTGATGACGCCCGAACCGATCGCGATCGACAACACACCGCTGCGCATTCGCGGCGTGGTGGGGCAGAGCCTGTACCGTTCCGCTCGGGCGGCAGGGGCCCCCGCCAAGGCCGTCGAGGCCTATATTCGCGCCCTTGCAAGCCGCCTGTCGATCGGCCGTGACGTTCAGGCGAGCAACGTTTTCGATCTCGTCATCCGCCAGGCCCGTGCCGCAACCGGCGAAGTCCAGATCGGCGAGTTATTGTATGCCGGGCTAGAACGGGACAATAAAAAGGTGCAGCTCGTCCGCTGGGGCGAGGGCAAGAGCGGCCAATGGTTTGAAGCATCAGGCGTCGGCGAACGCCGCGGCGTAATGGCAACGCCGGTCGCTGGCCGGATGACATCGGGCTATGGCGTGCGGTTTCATCCGATTATGCGGATGATGCGGATGCACAAGGGTGTCGATTATGGTGCCCCCTATGGCGCGCCGATTCGCGCGTCGATGGATGGTATAGTCGCGCTCGCCGGTCGCAGCCGCGGCTATGGCAATTTCGTGAAGCTGGCGCATGCTGGGGGTCTGGCCACGGGCTATGGCCATATGAGCCGGATCGCGGTTCGTTCGGGCACGCGCGTCGCGCAAGGGCAGATCATCGGCTATGTCGGATCAACCGGCATGTCGACCGGCCCGCACCTTCATTACGAAGTGTGGCGCAATGGTGTGGCCGTGAACCCGCGCAATATGACCTTCACGCAAGTGGCGCAGCTTTCAGGATCAGCGTTGCGCGCGTTCAAGGCGCGCGTGGCCGCGTTGCTGGCCGTCAAACCCGGCGCACGCTGACCTTAACTCGGTGCTGATTGGCGACACGACCGAGAATTGACGGGCACCGTCATCGATACTTGATCAGTGACCCTGGGATCGCCAGCGCTTGATGGTACGCGCGATGATCTGATCTTCCTGCCCCACTTCCCGCCATAGTTGCGAGAAGAGCGGGTCTTCGGAAGCCGGGCGGCGGTCCTCGGCCAGCGAATCGAACGACACTCGGATCGGCACCGCGACACCTTCGCCGCAGACGATGCACTCGCGATTGCGCAACGCGGGGATGACGTCGAGGAAACCACGCGCGCCTTCAGGCATGGCGGCGCGCACAAAAGCCTGATCGCGATCATTGTTCAAGCGCATCGCGATGATCGTGCCGCATTGCGACAGCACGCCTTCGGCCAGATCGGACGGCCGCTGCGTAATCAACCCCAGCGACACGCCGTATTTGCGGCCTTCCTTCGCGATCCGGCTGAGAATCCGGCCGACCGAGGTCATGTTATCGGCTGCTGGAATGTAACGATGCGCCTCTTCGCAGACGAGCAGAATCGGACGCTGCGGCTCGTTGCGTGACCAGATCGCGAAATCGAACACCATCCGCGCCAGCACCGCGACGACGACGGCGGTAATTTCAGAAGGCACACCCGACACGTCGATGATCGAGATCGGCTTGCCGTCCCCCGGCAGACGAAACACGCGTTCGATGAACCCCGCCATCGTATCGGCGACCAACATGCCCGAAAACATGAAACCGTAGCGTGGATCGGCCTTTACCTCATCGATCTTGGTCTTCAGTCGCAAATAGGGGGCGGTATCGCCCGCCCGGTCCATCTTGCCCATTTCCAGCGTGATCAGATTGGTCAGATCGCTGAGCAGATAGGGGATCGGCGCATCGACCGTCAGCTTCGAAATCTCTTGCCCCAGCCGGCCCTTGGCGCGCGCCATCAACAGGCATTTGGCGAGGATATCGGAGTCGATCTGGCGTTCTGACCCGTGGCTGGTGACGAACACTTCGCAATGTTCCTCAAAATTCATCAGCCAGTACGGCATCTGCAGATTGGATACGTCGTAGATCGCACCATTGGTCTTGAAGGCGGCGGCATATTCGCCGTGCGGATCGACCATCACAATATGACCTTGCGGTGCCATATCGCAGATGCGGTGCAGGATCAGCGCAGCCGATGTCGACTTACCTGTTCCGGTCGAGCCGAGCAGCGCGAAATGCTTGCCGAGCAGCGCATCGATGTACAGCGCCGCCCGAATGTCGCGCGTCGGATAGACGGTGCCGATCTCGATATTGGCGCGATCATCGGCGGCATAAATTTGCTTCAGGTCAGCGGTAGACACAGGATACACCGCGCAGCCCGGCATCGGATAACGCGTGACGCCGCGCCGGAACTTATAGAGCTTGCCGGTCAGCTTTTCCTCATCGCCCTCACCAAGAAAATCGATGGCCGCGATGATGTGGTCGCCGTGATCACCCTGCCCGTCAGCGAGCTTCAACGAACGGATATTGGCGATGAGCCAGGTGCTCCCGATCCGCATCTTGACCTGCGCACCGACCTGCCCGGCCGATGCGATCACCGGATCAGCGCTTTGTGCCAGCCGATCGAGCGCCACGCTATCGAGCAGGATCTGGCTGCTCGATCCGGCGATCTCGAACACAACACCAATCCCGCTCGCCGTCTCGGTTTGTGGATTGCCCATGATCGCGGGCGACGCCGCCTGACGATCGGTGTCAAAGGCGCTGAACTGGGCGCTGTCATTCATGAAGAGGTGATCCCCGGCCGTGGCGAACCCGGATCATGCACGGTGATTCGTAAAAATACCGTGTTCGTAACGACTGTTTAGAAGCGGCGGGCGATCCAGCCGGCGCTCCAGCCCAGCAGTACCGACAACGCCACCGCGGCCAGCCCATAAGCAAAGGCATTGCGATCCGCAGCGCGCGCCACGAACCGCTCAAATCCCGATTTACGGATGTCGATATCGCGTACCGCCGCCGCCAGCACGCGGCCGTCGCGGATCAGGAAAGTCTCAGCTGTAAAACGGCCTACCGGCACGCGGGCAGGAATACGCAGCCGGGCGCGATAGAGCACGCGATCCGCGATCTCCACAGCACGGGGCGCCTCATAATAAAGCCCCGTGCGTCGCTTGAGAGCCACCAGCCCTTGGGCAAAGCGCGACTGTTCGGCACTTGGCGTATTGCTGCCGGGCGAAAGCTGCAGGCTATCGAGCCCCAGTTCATAAATCGCTCTAGTACGATCATCGACCAGCGTATCGATCGGCCGCGAGGAGGCTATCGCGTAAAAGGACGGTGCTGACAAATAGCGCATCCGCGCGGCATTCACCCAGATCCCAGCGATCTTTTGCTTTTCGCGCACCAGAATCGACTGCGACGGGCCCTTGACGACGACCACGATATCGGCGTCACGCTCGGTCGGCACGCGCCCGCCGGGATAGAGGATCGCGCCGAACAGCAGCAACTCCGCACCGGTGAAGCTGTAGGCAATCTCGATATCGCGCTGCGAGACATCGGGTACCAGCACGGGTTTTGCCTGCGCCATCAGCAACGGCGACGCCATGGCCAGCGCCAGCAACGCCCACTTCACGTCAACTCGACCGAATAGAGCTCATCCGGGCGGAAACCCAGACCAATCGCCACCCGGAAAGCGACCAGCAGCACGATGATGGCCAGCGCCAGCCGCAGATATTCCGGCTTCACGCGACTTGCGAGCCGGGCACCAACCTGCGCCCCAACCACCGAGCCGAACAGCAACAGTGCGGCGAGCACGATATCGACCGCCTTGGTCGTCATGGCATGCACCATCGTTGCCGTGGCGGTGACGAACAATGTTTGGAACAGCGAAGTGCCCACCACCACCTGCGTCGTCATGCCGATCAGGTACAGCATCGCGGGCACGAGGATGAAGCCGCCGCCAATGCCAAGCAGGATCGTAAGAATGCCAACGAAAAAACCGAGCATCAGCGGTGCAAGCGGCGAAATATAGAGGCCCGACCGGTAAAAACGCGTCCGCAGCGGCAGTGCCGCGACCAGTGGATGATGCCGCCTTGTCCGCGCGCGGACCGTAACCCCGGACTGGATCGCGCGAATGCTCAGCACCGATTCGCGGGCCATCATCGTGCCGATCGAGCCGAGCAGCAGCACATAGATGATCGCGATCACCGTATCGATCTGGCCGCTCGCTTGAAGCAGCTGGAAGATCCATGCCCCCACAAACGAGCCGACCACACCGCCTGCCACGAGCACGCCGCCCATTTTCACATCCACGCCATTGCGCCGGAAATGCGCGAATACGCCCGAAACGCTTGCGCCGGTCACCTGGCTGGCGGCCGATGCCGCGGCAACGGTGGGCGGAATGCCATAAACGATCAGCAACGGCGTCGTCAGAAACCCGCCGCCCACCCCGAACATGCCCGATAACAGACCCACCCCGCCGCCGAGCAGGATGATGACGAGCGCATTTACGCTCAGATTGGCGATGGGCAGGTAAACGTCCATGTGGATACCCGCGATATCCCTTTCGGGCGCACGGCGGAAGGACCGACGCGCGCGATGCTAGAAATCGGTGCCAATCGACAGCGCCGGACCCGATCCTGGCCGTGCATTACCCGCCACACGCTGCCGCCAGTCAAGTGACAGACGGACCCGGTTCGCGCCGATCGGGAGGCGCGCGCCAATCGACGGGCCAAGGTCAAGCCGGGCGGCACCGGGCTGGATCGCCCCCCAGCTCCCGCCCCCCAGATCGATCGGGGTGCCTGCGATCATTGCCACTCGCCGGTTGATCCGCACCGCGCCATCGGCATAAGCAATAATGGTCGTGCGCTTGATAAGACCGGCCTGACCATAGCCTTCCAACCAAAAGCCCTGCCCGACTGGTAGTGGCCCCGCGCCGCCTACCAGCCCCAGCGAGGGCCCGCCTGCCGCATCGTTGATGCCGATCCGCTGTTCGGCGACAAGCCGAACGGGCAGGCGGGTTGGCCGCCATTCAATGCCGATCGCCCCTTCCTGCCCTGATCCGCCCAGGGGACTGGCGAAGCGCCCGACAATGGCCACCCGCCGCGCCGCGCCAAGCGCATAGGCCAGCCGCAATCCCGTCTGGCTGCCGCCAAGCTGGCTACCCGACAAACTGGCGCCGAGGCCCCGGCCATCGCGAACAACAAGCCACAAGCTGCCCGACCAGCGCGATGGCAATGGGGTGAGCTTCGCGCCATGGTCAGCCGGATTGTGGGGGACGATGGTGGTAGCTGACGGCGCTACCGCAGCCCGTGCGACCGGCTCAGCGATACCGACAGGCGTGGTGATATGGGCGACCCGATGCCGATCGGATGGTTGGTTGAAGGAGTCCTGGCGAACCGGACTGCGCGGAGGAACTTGGCGAGAACCGCGCCCGCCTTGCCGGTTAATTGCGATTATTGCCGTTCCCACTATCGCCGTTCGCACTATCGCCGGTTGGCCAGCGTCGCGTGGTGCCACCGCGCGAACATTTGGCCGCAACGCAGTGCGCGTGCCGGGTTGTGGCAAGAGCATCGTCGCGCGCACTGCCACCCACGCCCCAAGCACGACGGCAAGGAACCGGATCGCATTCCCGCGCGCAATCACCGTGCTTGTCCGCCAGCGAGCTCGGGGAAAACATGTGCCGTCTTGTCCCATTCAAGTGCCGACCCCCGCAGCATCGCCACATAGCGGATGATTGCCCGCCGGGCCGCAAGCAGCGCGATGATGTTGGCCACCAGCGCGCGCGGAACCGACCATAGCCCCTCCCGCCAGCCATAGGCCGCCGTCGTAAAGGCAGCGCGCATGGCCAGCCGCCAGCCAAGCAACAGCGCATTGGCGGCGATGACAAACTCGGGAAGCGGCAGCGGCGCAGGCGCCGTGCCCAACAAGGCATGGCTCAAAAGGGACAGCGCAGTGGCGACCAGCGTTAGGTAGGCAGCGGCCAGCACCAGCACGGCCAGCGGCCCGCGCCGATCACGCATGCGCATCCAGTGATCTCCCCAGGCGAACCGGCGCCCCCAGCCGATCCGATCCCAACCCGCCAGCGCAATCCCGATCATCCAGCGGGCCTTTTGGCGAACAGCGGCGTTCAACGTCGACGGGAAATAGGCGCGAACCGCCACCACCGGGCCACCCCGATATTCATGCACGCGCGCCATGATCGATTGGCCGCCCAGGGCGGCGACATGCAGGCCCAGTTCGTAATCTTCGGTCAGGCTCTGGGCATCAAACGGCTCGCCGCCGCGCGCCGCCGCCACGACCTCCAACAGCGCGCGCGATATGGCGCAACCAACCCCGGCTAGCGGCAGTCCGACGCCAAGCGCCTGGCGGACGACGAGCTGCTTGGCATGCGATTCGGCAAATTCGTCGCAATAATGGCCCGATATCAGCCGTGATCCGCCCTGAACCAAGGGCAACACCGGGAGTTGCACCGCCGCGTACCGGCCGATCAATCGATCGAACAGACGCAGTTCGTGCGGGTGAACGACATCTTCTGCGTCATGAAGCACAATCGCCCGCGCCCGATCACCCCCTTCAGCCTCATCGCGCGCCAGTGCGTGCCAAAGAGCATTCAGATTGGCAGCCTTGGTCGTCGGGCCGGGATCATCGCCGATCACCAGCTTGATGCGCGCATCGCGCAGCGCGATCGCCGCGACTGCATCCGTCGTCGCCGGATCATTGGGATAGGTACCGACATAAATACTGTAATTGGGATGATCGAACCGCGCGAGCGCTGCTTCAAGCATGGCGCCGATCACATTGGCCTCATCCCATGCGGCAACAAATACCACGATCCGGCCCTGCGGCTCGGGTGCGGCAAAATCGGCGAGCGTGGGCACGGGCACGCGCCGCCTTGCCTGGTGCCGCCAGCCAGTGCGGATCAGGAATACAATATCAACGGCGAGATCATCGATCCCGCCAATTGCGATGCCAATAACGGCAAACAGCAAGGATTCGCGCGCGATGAAATCGACGAGCGCGATGCCACCCCCAAAGTCGATCAACCGCGATTCCCCCGATTCGGACCGACCCGAGTTGTTCCCCAGCTTTGCTGATACCGCAAGCCACTGGTGTAACACATTATTCCGTACTGGACCGAAAGAGCCGCGACCGGTAGTTAACCTTATCCTTTTCCGCAAAGGGGCGATGATGAAGCTGGTCTCCCGTCTAGCATTCCTGGCCCTTGTGGTCGCCCCGATCAGCGCTTCGGGGGATAACTCTCCGCAAGTCATTGTCGCCACGCCCGGCATCGGGAATGGCGCGATCGAACGGTTCACCGCCCGTTTCAGCCAGCCGATCGTCGCGCTGGGCGATCCGCGCGCTGCTTCCCCCTTCAAGGTGACCTGCGCGATTGCCGGCGAAGGCCGCTGGGTCGATCAGCAGACCTTCGTTCATGAATTCAAAACGCCATTGCCCGGCGGAACCACGTGTAGCTTCGATCTGGTCGATGGGCTGAAGACCGTGTCGGGCTTTGCCGTTGGCGGGCAGCGCAGCTTCAAGGTCGATGCTGGCGGCCCGGTGGCGCGCGCAATCCTGCCGGGTCAATATGGCGGTGAGATCGAGGAGGATCAGGTGTTCCTGATCGCCGCGAACATGCCCGCAACGCCTGCATCAGTCGCCGCCAACGCCTATTGTGCAGTCGATGGCATCGGCGAAAAAATCCCCGTCGATGTGCTCGGTGCCGATGTTGCGCCCAAGCTGCTCGGCGAGCTTGGTACTGACCGGTATGAAGTGACGAGCTTCCTGGAAAATGCTGGTTTGCCAGCCGCGATTCCGGCGGCAGAGGCTGATCGCCAATCGATGACAGCCGGGATCACGGCGTTGAAGTGCCGTCGTCCGCTGCCCCCGGGGCGCGACATGGCGATCGTCTGGTCGGGCAAGATCGCCGGCGCCAGCGGGAAGCTCGCCGGGTCCGATCAACGCTTCGACTATACCGTGCGCAAACCCTTTACAGCACGGTTCGAATGCGGCCGCATCAACCCGCAGGCCGGGTGCAGCCCGGTCGAAAAGGCATATGTGCGTTTTTCCGCGCCAATCGCGAAAAGCGTTGCTGAGCAAATTCGCATCCAGACCGCCGACGGTAAATCGATCGCCCCCAAATTCGATGCCGATACCAAACGGCAGTCAACCGTCAGCGATATCAGCTTTGCCACCCCGCTGCCCGCCGCGAGCACCGCGAAGCTGATTCTGCCTGCCGACATCAAAGACGAGAGTGGCCGTCCGCTCTCCAATGCGGAGCGTTTCCCACTCGATATCCGTTTCGATGAAGCCCCGCCGCTGGTGAAGTTCGCCGCTCCGTTCGGCATCTTGGAAGCTCGAGAAGGCGGCGTGCTGCCGGTCACCGTGCGCAATGTCGAACCGGGGCTGCGCGGGCGCAATCTGGCGATTGCCGGGCAAACGCTGAAGATCGACGGCACCGACGGACAGATCGCACAGTGGCTGCGGACCGTCGACGATGCCGATGACTATGCCAGCCATGAGGAAATGCGCGGCAAGGAAAAGGTGACGATCAACGACACCGGTTCCAAGCCGATCCTCGCGGCAAATCAGGGCAATGATCTGTCGGTCGGTCTGCCGGGCAAGGGCAAGGATTTCGAGGTCGTCGGCATTCCGCTGACCAAGCCGGGATTCTATGTGGTCGAGCTGGCCAGTCCAAAGCTCGGCAATGCGCTGCTCGGCCGTGATGCGCCGCGTTATGTCGCCAGTGCCGCGCTCGTCACGAACATGGCGGTCCACTTCAAATGGGGCCGTGACCGCAGCCTTGCGTGGGTGACGTCGCTCGACAGTGGCAAGCCAGTCGCCAATGCGGCGGTGGCCGTTTCCGATAGCTGTACCGGCAAAGTGCTCGCGCGTGGTGTTACCGACAAGAGCGGCGGCGTGCTGATCCCCAGCGGTCTGCCGGCGCCCGAAACCTATGCCTCATGCGAGGGATCCGAGCATGCGCTGATGGTCTCGGCACGCAAGGACGATGATTTCAGCTTCACGCTGACCGATTGGGGCGAGGGCATCCGTCCTTATGATTTCGACCTGCCCTATGGCTATTCGGCGCGTGACGACATCGTCCATACCGTGTTCGATCGTGCGCTCGTCCGCCAGGGCGAGACGATCAACATGAAACACATCGTCCGCAAGCCCATTGCGGAGGGTTTCGCGACCACACCAGCCTTTACCGGCACGTTGCGACTGTCGCACCGCGGATCGGACACGCAATTCGACCTGCCGCTCAGCATCGACGCCAGCGGCATCGGCGAGACGACTTGGGTAGCGCCGCAGGGCGCGCCGATGGGCGATTACGACCTGCAAGTTATTAGCGGCGACAAGACGATCTTCACCAGCCAATCGTTCAAGGTCGACGAATATCGCCTGCCGACGATGCGCGCGACCGTGACCGGGCCGAAAGAAGCCGCGATCCGGCCCAAGACGCTGCCGGTCGATCTGTTCGTCGGCTATTTGTCGGGCGGCGGTGCTGCCAATCTGCCGGTCGATGTCCGCGTCGGCTGGTTCGGCAATATCAGCACGCCTGCCGGTTACGAGGGCTACACCTTCGGTGGCAAGGCCGTGACCGAGGGCGTCAAAGCGATGAACGGCGATGGCGAGGAGGAGCAGACCCCGCTGCCCCCAACCCAAACCCTGCCCGTCACCTTGGGGGCAGATGGCACCGCCCGCACCGCGATCGAGGTACCGCAAACACTCGACGGCGCGGCAAACATGCTTGTCGAGATGGATTATCAGGACGCCAATGGCGAGGTGCTCACCGCGTCACGCAGCATCGCCATTCACCCGTCGGCGGTGCGGATCGGGATCAAGACCGATGGCTGGCTGATGAAGCAGGATGATCTGCGGCTTCGGCTCGTCGCGGTCGATACCGAGGGCAAGCCGATCGCCAATCAGGCGATCACCGTCGCGCTCTATAATCGCGAAATCCTGACCGCACGTCGCCGGTTGATCGGCGGCTTCTACGCCTATGACAACCAAATGAAGACCACCAAGCTGGCCGCCACCTGCAGTGCGACCACCGACGCGCAAGGGCTGGCGACCTGTGCGATTAACCCCGGCGTGTCGGGCGAAGTCTATGCCGTTGCCACGACCACCGATGCCGCGGGCAATCTGGCGCGCAGCACCGTCTCGACCTGGCTGGTCGGTGATGACGATTGGTGGTTCGGCGGCGACAATGGCGACCGGATGGACGTGATCCCCGAAAAGCCCGAATATAAGGCAGGCGAAACCGCGCGTTTCCAGGTCCGCATGCCGTTCCGCGAGGCGACCGCGCTCGTCACTGTCGAGCGCGAAGGCGTGCTGTCGAGCTTTGTCACGCATCTTGAGGGCAAGAACCCCGTCGTCGAGGTGAAGATGCCGGGCAGCTATGCCCCTGATGTTTTCGTGTCCGTCATGGCGGTGCGTGGCCGGGTGCAAGGCGGTTTCTGGGACTGGCTGACCGATTTCGGGGCGATGTTGGGCATTGTCGCCAAGAATGAACCGGCACCCGAGGCCACCGCCTTGGTCGACCTCAGCAAACCCGCCTACCGGCTGGGTATCGCGAAGGTGAAGGTCGGCTGGGATGCGTATCGGCTCGGCGTGACCGTGAAAGCGGACCGTGAGCGCTATGCCGCGCGCGATGTGGCGCAAGTTGATGTCGATGTAAAAACACCTGACGGCAAGCCAGCGGCGAGCGCCGATGTGGCGTTTGTCGCGGTCGATCAGGCACTGCTGCAGCTTGCCCCCAATGAAAGCTGGGATGTGCTCGCCGCGATGATGGGCGAACGGTCGCTGTCGGTGCTGACGTCAACGGCGCAAACGCAAGTCGTCGGCAAGCGGCATTACGGCAAAAAGGCCGTCGAAGCTGGCGGCGGCGGCGGTGATCTGTCCGGCCTCAACCGCGAGAATTTCCAGCCGGTGCTGCTCTGGAAGGGCCGCGTTGCACTGGATGCGAACGGTCATGCCCGCGTGCCGGTAACGCTCAATGATGCGCTGACATCGTTCAAGCTAGTCGCAATTGCCACTGACGGTGCACAATTGTTCGGCACCGGCGAAACCGACATCCGCGCAGCGCAGGACCTCAGCATCTTCAGCGGTATCCCGCCGCTGGTGCGCACGGGTGACAATTACGGCGCGGTGTTCACGATGCGTAACGGGTCGGACAAGCCGATGACGGTCACCGCCACGGTTGACCTGATGCCGCGCGTCGCGACCGGCAAGCCGCTGACGGTGACCATCCCGGCGGGCGGTGCCGCGCCGGTCGTGTGGAATCTCACCGCACGCGACGGCCTGTCGAGCCTGCGTTGGCAGGTCTCCGCCAAAAGCGCCGATGGCAAGGCAGTCGACAAGATCACGGTCGACCAGCAGATCGTCCCCGCCGTCCCCGTAGAAGTGTGGGCGGCGACGCTGGCCCGCGTCGGCGCGGCAACGACGATCCCGATCGGGGCGCCCGCCGGCGCGATTGCCGGGCGTGGCAGTGTCGATATCCGGCTCACCGATACGCTCGCGCCGCCCCTGGCGGGGGTTCGGTCGTACATGACCGCCTATCCGTACAACTGCTTCGAACAGCGGCTGTCACGGATCGTCGCGCTGGGTGATGTGGCGGGCTGGACGGCGCTGGCAGGCGAAATCCCGACCTATCAGGCACCCGATGGCCTGTTGCGCTATTGGCCGTCGGACAAGCTTGAAGGGTCGGAGGCGCTGACCGCCTATGTCCTGTCGATTGCCTCCGAAGCGGGGCTGCCGATACCCGAGGGCCCGCGTGCGAAGATGATCGACGGGCTGAAGGCCGTTGTCGACGGGCGCGTACGGCATGAGGATTATGGCGATGTACGGTTGCAACGGATCGCCGCCTTTGCGGCACTAGCCCGCGCAGGGGCCGCGACGCCTGCGATGCTCGGCCAGATCGGGCTCCCGGTGGGCGAAATGCCGACCGCGCAGCTTGCTGATTATCTGGTCGCACTCGACAAGGTGCCCGGCCTTGCCAACGCCACCGCGCTCAAGGGGTCAGCGCAGGCCGAACTGCGCAAACGGCTCGTTTACGAAGGCACGCGGCTCGATCTGAGCGATCAGTCGAGCGCGGCGTGGTGGCTGATGTCATCGGGTGACGAGGCAGCGATCAAGGCGCTGGTATCGGTTCTCGGACGCGCAGGCTGGCAGGATGATGCCCCGCGCATGATGGTCGGCGTGTCGCTGCGCCAATCGCGCGGGCATTGGGACACGACGACGGCCAATGCCTGGGGTGCAATTGCGGCGCGCAAGTTCGCCGGGCTTTACCCGGCAGAGGCGATCGCTGGCGTCACCACTGCATCGATCGGCACCACGACGCTGACGCGAAACTGGCCGCTAGCCGAGCCGTCACGTTTCGTCAGCCTGCCGCTGCCAGAGGCACAGACCCCGTTGAAACTGACGCAGAGCGGCGGGGCAGGCCCATGGGCGATGGTGTCGGTCTCTGCCGCAGTCCCGCTCACCAAGCCGCTCAACGCCGGTTACAAGATGACCAAGACGGTGTCGGTCGTGCAGGCGCGCAAGGCCGGTGTGCTAACGCGCGGCGATGTACTGAAGGTGACGATCACGGTCGACGCGTCGGCTGAACGCAATTGGGTGGTGGTGAGCGATCCGGTACCGGCAGGCGCCACGATCATCGGCGATCAGGGCGGTCAATCGTCACTGCTCGCGCAGGTGACCGGGGATGCCGGCGTGTCGCCAAGCTATGTCGAGCGTGGCGGCGCGACGTGGCGGGGCTATTTCGCCTGGGTGCCGCGCGGCAGCTTCACCGTCAGCTATACGGTGCGGCTGAATGGTGCTGGCCGGTTCAACCTGCCACCGACCCGGGTCGAGGCGATGTATTCACCCGCGATCCGCGCTGCCCTGCCCAACGCCCCGGTGACCGTGCTCCCCAAATAGCATGACCTGGATTGCCCGATTGCAGACGCTGTTGGCCGATCAGCCCGATCGGTCGATCGACGCGTTTGTCGGCTGGGTTCGGGGGTTGCGGCCAGCGCATTATGCAATTGGCGGGCTGGTTGCGCTCGTGCTAGAGGGCGCTGGCCTGGATTATGTGACCCAGCCGCCGCCGCTGCCCGGCTATGGTCAGGTGCGCCGTCAATGGCAGCCCTCTGAAGCGTGGCTCTATGACCGAAACGGGACGCTGATCGATAGCGCCCGCGTAAACTTTGCCGCGCGGCGGCTGGCCTGGACGCCAATCGACAAGGTCTCTCCGGCCACCCGGGAGACGTTGCTGCAGGCCGAGGACAAGCGCTTCTACAGCCATGGCGGCGTCGATTTTCTCGCGCTAGGCAGCGCATTTCGCGATCGGCTGCGCGGCGAGCGCGGGCGAGGTGCGAGCACCGTCACGATGCAGGTCGCGGGGTTTTTGAGTGCTGATCTAGCCGCTCCCGGTGCACGCGGCTGGCGCGAAAAGCTGCGCCAGATGCGCGCTGCCTGGGCGCTGGAGCGTGCCTGGCGCAAGGATCAGATTTTCGAGGCGTATCTGAACCTCGCCGGGTTTCGCGGCGAGGCGCAGGGGATTGGCGCCGCCGCGCTCGGGCTGTTCGGCAAAACACCCGATGCGCTGTCACGCGATGATTCGCTGTTGCTGGCTGCGCTGCTACCCAATCCACAGGCACGCCCCGATCAGGTGGCGCGTCGGGCATGTGCACTGGCGCAGCAACGCGACTGCACGCGTTTCGACGGCGCTGCCTTTTCGATGCTCGGCCCGGCGCGCAGCCTGGCGCTCGATCCCGGCCTCGCCCCCCATCTCGCCGGGCGATTGCTCACCAAACCCGGCGTGAAGGTGACAACGACGATCGACGCCCAGACCCAGCGGATCGCCATCGCCGCGCTGGTGCGCCAGTTGCGCGGCCTTGGCGGGGCACGCGCGCGCGACGGCGCCGTGATCGTGGTGGATAATGAAAGGGGCGATGTGCTCGCTTATGTCGGCGGGGTTGGCGGGGCATCGACCGCAGCGGCAGTCGATGGCGCGGCGAGTTACCGCCAGGCCGGGTCGACGCTTAAGCCGTTCCTTTATGCTCAGGCAATCGAGAAGGGCTATCTCACCGCTGCGTCGATCCTCGATGATTCGCCCGTTCAGCTCGACACCGCATCGGGGCTGTATGTGCCGCAAAATTATGATCGCGATTTCAAGGGGCTGGTGTCAGCCCGCAGCGCGCTTGCGGGGTCGCTGAATGTGCCCGCGGTGCGTACCTTGCTGCTGGTCGGCGTCGAATCGTTCCGCGACCGGCTATGGGATACCGGCTTTCGCGGACTGACCGAAGACGGCCAATATTACGGCTTCTCGCTCGCGCTGGGATCGGCCGAAGTGACGTTGCTTGAGCAGGTCGCTGCCTATCGCTCGCTGGCATTGGGGGGGCGATGGTCGCCGCTGCGGCTGACACCAACCGACAAACCCGAAGCCCCCCGCGCCATCACATCCCCGGCGGCGGCGTGGATCGTCAGCGACATGATTGCCGATCCTAATGCGCGCGCGGGCACCTTCGGGCTCGACAGCGCCTTGCGGCTGCCGTTCTGGGCAGCGGTGAAGACGGGCACCTCAAAGGGCCTGCGTGACAATTGGTGCATCGGCTATTCGGATCGCTTCACGGTGGGCGTCTGGGTCGGCAATCTCGAAGGCGATCCAATGCGCGCGGTGTCTGGCACCAGCGGGGCCGCGCCCGTGTGGCGCGATATCATGTTGGCGATCAATTCCGCAGGGGCGGGGCGGCCAAACCCGCCGCCGCGCGGCGTTGAGACCCGCCAGATCAGCTTTGCAAGCGCGATCGAACAGCCTCGCCGGGAATACTTCCTCACAGGTACTGCGCAAACGCAGATTGCCGGTGCACCCGACAGCGCCCGCCGCCCGCGCATCACCAACCCGGTATCGGGCAGCGTCTATGCGCTCGATCCCGATATTCCGATGGATCGGCAACGTCTCGCCATCGGCGTCTCGGGGGCAGCGGCGAGCCACCGGATCGAACTCGACGCGCGCGATCTGGGTGCGGCGGATGCAAAGCCGCTTGTGCTTGCGGCACCGGGCAAGCACCGGCTGCGGTTGATCGATCTGGGTGGCAAGGTGGTCGATCAGGTGATCTTCACGGTTCGCTAGTCACATGAAAAGACCGGCCCGGGCAGCAACCCGGACCGGCCAGTTCAGATCAATATGTCGAGGCTTTAGAAGAAAAAGCCGCGATAGACGTCGAGGACGATGCCACGCCGCGTGTCGACCAGCAGCACATCGTCATAATGACGCACCCAGCGGGCATAGCCACGGGCAGGTGGCAGGCGATAGCGCCATGGATCGGCGATGAAATAGCGCGAGCCATAAAAGGCAGGCGCGATCCGCACGCCGGCGCGGAAGTTGTTGTAGCGGAACGGCGCCCGCCAATCGCCACGACGATAATAGTCGCGATGATCGTTGCGATAACCGCGCCAGTCGTTGCGGCCCCAGGCACGATCACGATCGAACCGGTCCTCGCGCAATTCCTGCCGCGCTTCGCGCACATCGCGCTGTTCACGACGAATATCGCGCTGGTCGCCATAACGATAGGCACGATTAAGGTCGCGCTGCTCGTCGCGAAGATCCTGCCGTGATTCGCGAACTTCACGCTGCGATTGTGCGCTGGCCGCCACTGGCAGCATAGTTGCGGCCATCAAACCCATGATGATCAATTTACGCATGATGCTTCTCCATTCTTCGTACCAGACATAACGCCCAAGGGGGACATGGGTGCCGTCTGCGAATGGATTTGCCCGAGTCGCGCTGAACGATCCTCGAACGTGATTGTCAGCAAATCGACAGGGTCGTTAACCGGATCAGGGCTGGTCGCGGGTGCCGCCGCCCTGACCCTGACCCTGCGGCCCCTGCCCGGACCCGACCGAACCGATGTTGCCGAACAGATCCTGGAAGAAGGTGCGGCTACGACCCAATGTCGGCGTCGTCTTGCCGTAAGGATTAATCGACGCGACCTGCTCGACCCCGGTGCGATCGACTGCAGATACCACACCCTTGTCGTCGAAGCGGACACGCAGCACCATCTGATCCCGAACCTTGGGATTGTTATAGGCGTAGAATTTGGTGTCCCGCGAGACATAATACCATTCACGCTCATCGAACGTGCTGGTAAAAGTCGGTTTGCCAAGGACTTGCGCGACCGATGCGCGTGTATCCACCCCCGGCTGGACCGAGTTGACCAGATCGACATCGACAACATAGCCCTGATGGCCCTTCAGCCGGGCGCAGCCTGACAGCGAAACGCCAGCGACGCTGATCAGCAGCAACATTCCCATGCGGGCGGACAAAAGCTTCATTCGACTCTCCCAGACGGGCTACGCTTACAAAGGCGGGCAATCGACAACGCATTGCATCACACCGAATGAACCTCAATATGCCGGGGGACGCCAGCAAACAAGGCGCACCGTAACGTTGCGGCGAAAGATGGGAAGCTGATGGGATTGATTGACAGAATTTTCGGTGAAAAGCAGCCACCGGCCACGGCGCCGTTATACGATGCCATCATTGCCGAAGGCCGCGCCGAGCACTGGTATATCGACGGTGCTGTCCCCGATACGATGGACGGCCGGTTCGATATGATCGCGGCGATCCTGGCGTTCGTGCTGCTGCGTCTGGAGACCGATTCGACCGCCGCCGAGCCCAGTGCCCGTCTGACCGAACAGTTTATCACCGACATGGACAACCAGCTCCGTCAGAGCGGGGTGGGCGATGTCGGCATCGGCAAATATGTCGGCCAGATGATGAGCATGCTGGGCGGCCGACTGGGTGCCTACCGCAACGGGCTGGCGGCGGGCGATCTGATGCTGGCGATCAAGCGCAACCTGTATCGGGGCGATGATCCGGGCATGGCCGCGCTTGACCATAGCATTGGACGGTTGCTGGCGCTGCGTGACACGCTGGCCGCGCTCGACACGGCGGCAATCCTGCGCGGGCAGCTGCGATGACGACACCCGAATTTTCTCGGACCGAACGGGTCGACACGATCGGCGAGGTGCCGCGCACGGTGCACATCACGGCAGAGCCCGGCGAGCGAGCGGCGCTTGCCGAGCGATTTGCCTTGATCGCGATCGAGGAACTGCGCGCCGACTTTACGGTGCAGCGTGATGAGAGCGGCATCATTACGCGCGGGCGGATCATCGCCCATGTCACCCAGCCTTGCGTCGTGACCGGGGAACCGGTGCCAGCAAGGATCGATGAAAGCGTGGCGCTGCGCTTTGTCGATGATGACGACGAACCCGCGCGTGACGAGATCGAGCTGACCGCAGATGCACTCGACATCATTCCATATGAAAACGGGGAGATCGATCTGGGCGAAGCCGCAGCTGAAACGATGGCGCTCGCGCTTGAACCCTTTCCCCGCAGTGCCGATGCTGAAGCCACGCTGCGCGCGTCGGGCGTCCTGCAGGAGGATCAGGTGGGGCCATTTAGTGCACTTGCGGCGCTGAAAGCCAAGCTGGGCGGTTCGCCGTCGTGATTACCTAATCGCTTTCGTCTGGCCCCAGCGACGGATCAAGATCTCGTGGGCGCACGAACCGCGATAGCGTGGCGGGCAGCGCGGGGAATTCCGCCCATGTCGCACAATCCACCTGCAGTTCGGCAAGGCTGGCCGTCGGGAACTTGATCTCCACTTCGTCACGCAGAGAGGGTTGGGCGTCTTGGGCATCAGCCCCTACTGGCACCAGCATCAGCACCAAATCCTCAAGACCTGGGTTATGCCCCACCAGCAGGACGTTATTGGCCGAATCGGGTAACGCCGCGACCAGCTCCAGCAGCGTTGCCGCCGAAGCGAGGTAGATTCGCCGTTCCCATTCGGGCGACACCGCCAGCGTGTAATTTGACGCCAGAAAGTCGAGCGTTTGCGTCACCCGCACGGCTGGTGACGCAAGGATATGATCGTAAACCAGCCCATGATCAGCAAGATACCGGCCGATCTGCGCGGCCCCGCGCTTACCGCGCGCATTCAACGCCCGATCGAAATCGCGCGCGACGGGATCATCCCACCCCGATTTGGCATGCCTGAGCAGCGTCAGCGTCTTCATGCCCCCCTCCGTCTCAGGCGCTCGTTACGCCCTCATGCCTCAGCGACGCGACGGATGAAAGACGCTGTGTGACTCGATCGATCGCCTCGTCGAGCGTCACCCGTGCAATTGGTACCCCAGCCGGAAATGCACTCAACAAGCGCGACGGCATGGCCGCCGACAGCAGCACGAACGAACCGCGGTCATCCGCCCGTCTGATCAGCCGCCCGAACGCCTGTGCCAGCCGCGCGCGCACCAGCCGGTCGTCATAGGCCGCCCCGCCGCCCGCCAGACGCCGCGCGGCATGCAGCACGCTTGGCTTGGCCCAGGGCACCCCCTCCATCACCACCAAGCGCAGCGAATGGCCGGGAACATCCACCCCGTCGCGCAACGCATCGGTGCCGAGCAATGAGGCACGGGCATCATCGCGAAAAATATCGACCAATGTGCCGGTATCGATCGGATCGACATGCTGGGCATGGAGCGCCAGTCCCTCGCGTGCGAGCCGATCGGCAATGCGTGCGTGGACGACCCGTAACCGTCGAATCGCGGTGAACAGCCCCAGCGTCCCACCGCCTGCCGCCGCAATCAGCCGGGCATAAGCATTGGCGAGTGCCCCCATGTCGCCGCGCTTCACATCGGTGACGATCAGCACTTCGGCTGCCGATGCGTAATCGAACGGGCTCGGTGCTTCGAAATGAGTGGCTGGCCGGGAAAGGTGCAGTGCCCCTGTCCGTGCTTCGGCCACCGCCCAGCCCTCGTGGCGGTCAGCACCGCCGCCGGTCAGTGTTGCCGATGTCACCAGCGCGCCTTGGGCGGGTTTCAGCACGATTTCGGCAAAGGGACGGGTGGGATCGAGCCAGCGGCGATGCACGCCGACATCATATTCGCGTCCCTCGACCCGCTCGACCGCAAGCCAGTCGACGAAATCGGGATCGGTCGGGCCGCCGATCCGGGCGAGCAGCGCCAGCCAGGCCGCAACCGTGTCGACCCGCCAGCCAAGCGAGGCAATCGCGCCCTCGATCCGCGCGCGGGCCGGGCCATCCATCCAGTCGGGTGCATCCTCAAGCACCGCCTCGAGCCGCCGGCCGAGTGCCACCAGCGGGCGATAAAGCGAATCGAGTGCCTGGGTCGCCTCCCCCGCCGCCTCGATCAGCGCGGCATCGGGTTCGGCCAGCTCGGTTTCCAAGCCATAGCCTGCATCCTCGGTACTGTCGTCACGCGCATAAACGAGCCCGCGTACCGCCGCGAGCAATGCCTCGATCGCGCCGAAGGGTTGCCCTTCGTTCAGCCGCCCGATCCAGCCATCGCTCGGCAGGGCCCGCGCCGCATCGGCCGCTTCGATGATCGCCCGAGCGCCGGCCTCGTCATAGCTCGCCACGTCGGACAAGCGCGCCGCCAGCCCTCGCCGACGTCCACGTCCGGTCGTTTCCGGGCCGATCACCCAACGACGGAGCTCGATCGTCTCTTGCCCGGTCAGCGCAGTGGCGAACATCGAATCGGCGGCGTCGAAGAGATGATGGCCTTCGTCGAACACATAGCGCGTTGGCCGGGTCGCGGTTTCGCGGCCGCGCGCCGCATTCACCATCACCAGCGCATGATTGGCGATGACGATATCGGCATCAGCACTCGCCCGGGCCGCCCGCTCGATGAAGCATTTGCGGTAATGCGGGCAGCCGGCATAAACGCACTCGCCGCGCCGGTCAGTGAGCGCGGTCGGGCCATTGCGGCGAAACAGCGTCGGCAGCCAGCCCGGCAGATCCCCACCGATCATGTCGCCATCGACGGTATAGGCGGCCCAGCGCGCGACGAGTTGCGCCAGCACCGCCGCCCGGCCCTGAAAGCCGCCTTGCAGCGCATCCTCCAGATTGAGCAGGCAGGCGTAATTCTCCCGCCCTTTTCGCGTTACCACCTTCGCCTTGCGCACTGCCGCATCAGGGAACAGCCGTGCGCTTTCATGGGAAAGTTGGCGCTGCAGCGTCTTGGTGAAGGTCGACACCCATACCGCCCCGCCAGCCTGTTCCGCCCAAAGCGAAGCGGGCGCGAGGTAGCCAAGCGTCTTGCCGATCCCGGTCCCTGCTTCCGCCAGCACCAGATTGGGTGCATCGCGCGCCATGCGGGGCGCGAAGGCCTGCGCCGCCGCATCGGCAAAGGCGCGTTGGCCGGGGCGTTGCTCCGCCGCGCTGCCCGTCAGCGCTGTGAGCCGCGCTTGCGTATCGACTGGATCAATCGTGATGCTTCGCGGGGCGGGGCGGGGTGCGCCCTCAGTCCATTCGGGCAATTTGGAAAACAACCAGCGCTCGGCCGTTTCCGGCTTGGCAATCTTGTCCGTCAGCAAAGGCACCCATGGCCAACGCAATCGAGCCAGTGCTTGAAGCGCTGTCCACGCCCCCTCGCGCTCGGGCCAGTCGCCTGCCGTCTGCGCAATCAGCGCCGCCGCTGCCGTTGCGAGGAACGGCGCGATTTCGTCGTCGCGCCCCGGTTCGCTCAGCCCCGCCGCGCGCGCGAGGCCGCGCGGCGTGGGCACCATGAAGCGCGCCGGATGCAGGAACGCGAACAGTTCAAGCAGATCGAGCCCCGACAATTCGGCATAACCAAGCCGTTGCCCGATCAGCGCAGCGTTGAGCACGATCACCGGCGTATCCGCCGCAATCCGGATCGCCTCGCCCCGCCCGACCTGCCGGGTCTGGCCATCCCGCGCAATCCAGATCCCACCATGGCTTGCGTGGAGCGCGGGATAAGGCAAAGAAGCGATCATCCCCATCAGCTTTGCCAATACCGGAACGAAAGGGCAATTTGTGACTGATCTGCGCGCTGCTGCACTCGCTTCAAAGGCCTGGCCTTATGAAGAGGCGCGCAAGCTGCTGAAACGCTACCCGGATGGCAAGCCAGATGGCGCCGCGATCATTTTCGAAACCGGCTATGGGCCGTCGGGCCTGCCGCATATCGGCACCTTCAACGAAGTGCTGCGCACGACGATGGTGCGCCACGCATTTCAGGCGATGTCGGACGCGCCGACGCGGCTGATCGAATTTTCTGATGACATGGATGGCTTGCGCAAAGTGCCGGACAATGTCCCCAACCAGGTGATGCTGACCGAGCATCTCGGCAAGCCGCTGAGCCGCATCCCCGATCCGTTCGGCAAGTTCGAGAGCTTTGCCGCGCACAACAATGCTATGCTGCGCGATTTCCTCGATCGTTTCGGTTTCGAATACGAGTTCATCTCGTCGGCGTCGCAATACGAAGCCGGGGTGTTCGACGAGGCGCTAAAGGGCGTGTTGCGACATTACGACGCGATCATGGGCGTCATGCTGCCGACGCTTCGCAAGGAACGCGCCGCGACCTATTCGCCGGTGTTGCCGATCAGCCCGAAGACGGGTGTGGTGCTGCAGGTGCCGGTCGAGGTGATCGACGCTGATGCCGGGCTGATCCGCTTTACCGATGCCGATGGGGAAGTCCTGACGCAAAGCGTGCTCGGCGGGCAGGCCAAGTTGCAATGGAAGGTCGATTGGGCGATGCGCTGGGTCGCGCTCGGGGTCGATTATGAAATGTACGGCAAGGACCTGATCGACAGCGGTATCCAGTCAGGCAAGATCGCCCGGGTGCTCGGCGGTCGACCGCCCGAGGGGCTGATTTACGAGATGTTCCTCGACGAAAAGGGCGAGAAGATCTCCAAGTCCAAAGGCAATGGCCTGACGCTGGAGCAATGGCTCGATTATGGCACGCAGGAGAGTCTGGCGTTCTTCGCCTATCGTGAGCCCAAAAAGGCCAAGCAGCTTCACATCGGCGTCATCCCGCGCGCGGTGGACGAGTATTTCCAGTTCCGTGGCAATTATGCCGATCAGCCGGTGGAACAGAAGCTCGGCAATCCGGCGCATCATATCCATGACGGGGAGGTGCCCGGCACCAATCCGCCGGTGACCTTCGGCTTGCTGCTCAACCTGGTCGGCGTGCTCGGCGCGGGCGCAACGGCGGAGCAGGTGCGCGGTTATCTGAGCAATTATGTCGAGGGAGATATCCCAGCCGAACTCGATGCGCTGATCGGCCATGCGCTGGCGTACAATCGCGATTTCGTCGCGCCGACCCTGGTGCGGCGCAAGCCGGCAGGGGTGGAAATCGCCGCGCTCGAGCGGCTCGATCGAGAGCTGGCGCCGCTCCCCGCCGACACATCGGCGGTCGATTTGCAGAACATCGTCTACGCCATCGGCAACGAAGGCGGGTTCGACAATCTGCGTGACTGGTTCGGCGCCCTGTACGAAACCCTGCTCGGATCGAGCCAGGGCCCGCGCATGGGCAGTTTTATCGCACTCTACGGCATCGAGAACAGCCGCAACCTGATCGCCGAGGCGCTTGGCCGCGCGTGATCAATGCGTCGGCTCGGGATCGGCCTTGGCACTGCCATAGCCGGTCCTGAGCGCCAGCGCCTCCATCGTCATGCTCTGGATAACAATGGAGAAGATCACGACCCCCAGCGTCGCTGCAAACATCGCCGGGCGTTCGGGAATATCGGGTAACGACAGCACCATCGCCACGGACAGCCCGCCGCGTACCCCGGCCCAGGTCAGGACGTTATAGAATTTCAGCGGTATCTTGTTGCCCACTGCCAGCAGGACGACCCCTAGCGACGAAACCGCAATCCAGCGGGCCGCCAGCACCATTGCCGCACCCGCCGCCATCAACAGCAGCGTAAGCGGCGACAAATTGAGCGCAATTGCTTTGATGCCGACAAGGAAAAACAGCACAGCGTTCATGCCTTCATCAACAATGTGCCAGAATGCGTGGACATATTCCTTGGCATGGGGTGCCAGCGCCTGCCGCGCCCATTGCGATGCCATCACGAGCCCGGCAGCCACCACGCCCAACGGGCCGGACAATTCGAAATGCAGCGCAACCGCATAAACGATGGTTGCCGTGGCGATCGTAATCATCGTTTCGGTGATCCAATCGTTGACGGCGTAAAGCACCACAACGGCCACCACCGCCACCGCCAGCCCCAGCGCGATGCCGCCAAACGCCTCGATCGCGGCATGCTGAGCGATGACCGAGAAATCGGTATGGCCGCCGCCGACTGCAGTCTGGCCAATCGCATAGGCAAGCAATGCCTTGAACAGGACAACCGCAACACCGTCGTTAAACAGCGCTTCCCCCTCCAGCGTTGCCTGCAAATGGGGTTCCAGATCGGTGCGTTTGGTCATCGCAAGCACCGCGATCGGATCGGTCGGGCTGATCAGCGCGCCGAAGACCAGCGCCCAGCTGACCGGCATGGCGATCCCCAGCGCCTGGCACAGCGCCCAAAATGCGGCGGCAATCAGGGAAGCGGTGATGACGGTGCCGAACAGCGCCAGCATGGCAACAGCCCAGCCCCGCCGGATCATGGCATCCAGGTTGACGTTCATTGCGCCCGCAAACAACAAATAGCAGAGCAGGAAATTCAGCACGAGTGCGGGATAATCGATCTGGCGTTCAAGCAGGCGGAACACCGCACCCGCGCCGAGCCCGGGGCTGAGCATATCGGTGATCGCGATGGCTCCGCTAAAGGCAAGCCCCACAATCAGCAGGCCGACGGCGACCGGCAATTTCAGCGTATTGGCATTGATCCAGCATGCCAGCGTTGTCGCCGCGAGAATCAGTGCCGCCATCTCGAACAGATTGAGTGTCATCTTTGCCCCCCGACTGACGCCCACGATTCGTTAACCATTGTACCCGCTGGCGGACGGGTGGCCAGCTAAACTTGGCGCTTCCATTCTCCCTCGCGGGCTTTGTCGCGCTACGCTATGCCGCTGGCCTGGTTTGCGCCCCAGCTTCAAAGGGATGACCCGATGCGCCGATTCTTTTCCCCCCGCCAGCTTGCTCACGCGCCGCTGCAGGAGCTGCATAATGGCGGGTTCACGGCCTATGCCGAAAGCCCGGCCCGGGCCGAGGCGATGGCGGCGGCGCTGGATGGCCTCGAACTGCCCGCCGATCAGGGCGAGGCCGCGATCCGACGCGTCCATGCGCCCGCCTATCTCGACTTCCTGAAGACCGCCCCCGCCAAATGGGCCGAGGCGGGTCGGCCGGGCGATGTGATGGGCTATGTCTGGCCGATCGTGGGCAGACGACCGCTGCGCCTCAGCCGGATCGATGCGCTGGTCGGCCAGTACAGCTTCGATGCCAGCACGCCCCTGACGGCCGACACCTGGGACGCGGCCTATTGGAGCACCCAGAGCGCGCTGTCCGCGCTGGCGGCGGTGCAGGGTGGCGACCGCGCTGCCTTTGCGCTGTGTCGCCCGCCGGGGCATCACGCTGGCGCGGATTATCTCGGCGGCTATTGCTATCTCAACACCGCCGCGATCACCGCACAGGCGGCGCGTGATGGGGGCGCGGGCCGGGTCGCGGTCCTCGATATCGATTATCACCATGGCAACGGCACGCAAGACATTTTCTACGACCGCGGCGATGTGTTCTACGCCTCGCTCCATGCCGATCCGGCGACCGATTACCCCTTTTACTGGGGGCATGCCGACGAGCAGGGCGCGGGCGCCGGGCTGGGGGCCAATCTCAACCTGCCGCTGCCGCAGGGGACCACCCTGAACGGCTTTCGCGCCGCACAGACCACCGCGCTGGACGCGATCGCCGCCTTTGGCCCCGATCTGCTCGTCGTCAGCTTCGGGGCGGATACCTGGGAGGGCGACCCGATCAGCCACCTGAAGCTCAAGACCGAAGATTACTCCATCCTCGCCGCCGATATCGCCGCACGCGGCTGGCCGACCGTCATTCTAATGGAGGGCGGCTATGCGGTGGAAGCGCTGGGTCGGAATGTGGCGGGGTTCCTTGCGGGTTTTTGAGGCAAAGTCAGCCATAAAGCAGGATCTGCGTACACCGAAACGCCGCGATCCGTTTGCCCGATTCCGCAGCGAACAGCTCTGCATCCCAGATCTGCGTGGTCCGGCCGCCATGAAGCAACTTGGCGACGCACTGCACCGTCCCTTCCCGCGCGGTGCCCATGAAATTGCATTTGACCTCGGCCGTGGTGAACCCCTTGGCGCCGTCAGGCCAGACGGTCGACACGCCATAAGCGCATAAAATATCAGCAATCGACAGCACCACGCCTGCCAGCAGATAGCCGGTGTGGGCCACAAGATCGGGCCGCACCACAAACTGTCCTTCGACGCGGCCCGGTTCGACAAGCGTCACGTCAAGGCCGAGATGGCCGGGCAGTTTCCCGTCATTCGACTGGTTGAGGTCTGCGATCGACGTGTGGTTGCTGGTGTGCGGCATAGACGCGTCGATCAAGGCCGGTCGGTTGCGTCGATCGGCGGCATCCCTGCCATCGACTTGGCCACCCCCTCCACCTTTTCCATCACCCGGAGAATATTACCGCGCGCAAGGCCCGCAAGATCGGCATCGCTCCAGCCGCGCCGGGCGAGTTCGGCGAACAAAGCGGGGTAGCCATCGACCCCCGTCATGTCGCGCGGAGCGGTGCCGTCGATGCCGTCATAATCGCTGCCGAGGCCGATGCTCGCCTTGCCCGCGAGTTTGGCGATATGTTCGACATGATCGGCGATCGTCGCCGAGGTGACGACCGGTTCGGGGTGGTTTGCTTCCCAGGCCAGTACCGGCGCGGTCGCATTGGGGCCGTACACTTCCGCCGACGCGCCGACCGATTTGGCGTAATCGGTCCGCGCCTTGTCCCAGTCGCGCCAGGCTTGCGAGACGAAGCTGGGATAGAAATTGACCATCACCACCCCGCCATTCTTGCCGATCGCGGCGAGCAGATCATCGGGGATGTTGCGCGGCGCATTGTCGAGCGCGCGTGCCGAGGAGTGCGAGGCCATCACCGGCGCCTTGGTCTCCGCCAGCACCGCCGCCAGCGTCGCATCCGAGACATGGCTGATATCGACGATCATGCCGATCCGGTTCATCTCCGCCACCACCTGTTTGCCGAACGCGCTGAGACCGCCTGAACGGGGCGTATCGGTCGAGGCATCGGCCCAGGGCAGGCTGAGCGTGTGGGTCAGCGTCATGTAGCGCACGCCGAGATCGTGATAGCGCCGCAGCACCGAGAGCCGGCCGTCAATCTGGTGGCCGCCCTCCACCCCCATCAGCGCGGCGATCTTGCCGCTCTTCTCGATCCGACGGATATCGGCGGCCGTCCCGGCCATCTCGAACGCCCCCGGATTGGCGGCGACGAAGCGTTTGACGATGTCGATCTCCTCCAGCGTCATCTCCACCGCGCGCGGCCCGAGATTATCGGCGGTGATCCACACCGACCAGAATTGTGCGCCGACATGGCCCTTGCGGAGGCGCGGAATGTCCGTCTGCAGCGGCAAGGGCAGCTTCGACGTGTCCCTGGTGAGATCGACCGATTCGACCTTCCCCGCATATTTGGTGCGGATTTCCCAGGGCAAATCATTATGCCCGTCGATCACCGGGTTGGCGGAGAGCAGCTTTTCGATCCGCGCGGCGGTGGCGGGATCGGCGGGCGGGGGGACGGGTACCGCTGCTGCCTGGGCGAGCATTAGCAAAATAGGCGTCAGCATATCATTCATCCCCCAAATCGGCCGTCGGCGACACCACCGGCGTTCTAGCGCGTGTATCGACCGTCAGCGTAAAGACATCGGGCCGGGCATAATGGCCGCTAACGTCGAGATCATAGCGCCCGCGCACGATATCGATCGGATCGATATCGGCAACCAGCACCGCCTCCGCGCCATAGACCGGCCCGGCGTGCACATCGCCCATCGGCCCGACAATCACGCTGCCGCCGCGGATCAGCAGGGTGGCGGGGTCATTGCCTTGGATACAGTCATAATCGGCGGGCGCATCGGCGCGGGTCATATACTGGCAGGCACTGAGCACGAAGCACCGGCCCTCATAGGCGATGTGTCGCATCGTCGTCTGCCAGATGTCGCGATCATCGACTGTCGGCGCGCAGTAATATTCCACGCCGCCCGCATAATAAAGCTGGCGGAGCGCGGGCATGTAATTTTCCCAGCAGATCGCCGCCGCGACCTTGCCAATCGGCGTGTCGGCCACTTGAAGCGTCGAGCCATCGCCCTGCCCCCAGATCAGCCGCTCGCTGGCGGTGGGCATCAGCTTGCGGTGCCGGGCGAGGAGGGTGCCATCGGGGCCAAAGGTGAGCGCGGTGCAGTAAAGCGTACCGCCCGCCCGCTCGATGACGCCGACGACCAGCGTGGCATGGGCGCTCGCCGCCATCTCGGCCATGCGCGTGACTTCGGGGCCCGGCACCTCGATTGCCGATTGCCAGTAACGCGCGAAATCATCACGCCCGGCAGGGGTGCGCGACCCCACCCGCGCCCCGAAATCCAGCCCCTTGGGATAACCGCCGACATAGGCTTCGGGGAATACCGCCAGCTCGACCTGTTGCGCACGCAGCGTTTCGACATGCGCGGCCATGCGATCGAGCGTGGCGGGGGTATCGAACAACGTCGAGCCTGCCTGGACGACGGCGATGCGGCGGGTGGGGGCGGTCATGTCATCTGGCCGTTTCGCTGCGGTGGACGGGTATGAAATTGCGGAAGTTGCGGGTTGCCATTGCTTTGGTTGCGGGTGCCGCAACTTCGGGTGTTTCGCGGGGCAAAGACGGGGCCGCCATGGCGAGCAGGAATGGATACCGCATCGAACGTCCCTTCGCGAAAGGTGATGAAAGTGGTGACCTATGAAAACCGCGCGCCATCGCCCGAGGCAGATCGGAGCCGGACTGGTCAAGGGATGGCAGATGAACTCCAACATTTACAGGGGGGGGTTGGGAGGGGGCTGCCCTCCCCAAGAACGCCGCATAGTTCGTTATCTACTGCTTGAAGCAATTCTCCCGGTGCCATTTTAGGAAGGCCGGGTGTGGCCGTTCTCGATGGTCTATCGGGAGAATTGCTCGCCCACTTCGGTTGATCAGACTTTCGATGCTCGAGCGATCATTTACGTGACGGGAGATGACTATGGTCAAATCGTCTTCCAGAGAGATCAAACCGCGATCGAAGGTCCAGTGTACCGTGCCAGACAAAGCGAGACCGTTAGCGACCATATCAGGGCCATGCGCAGCGACGGATTTGATGTGGGCCGCCTGAACTTCGGCACGTCCGCCGCCGTTGATCAGCTTCAACCCGGTCAAGGCGCATCGCTCATCATACGCGCGTAACACCGCAGCTCGAAATGCACGGTCACGAACTGGGCGTGACAATAGCTGCATAGCGCGATCAGGTTCGCCAAAATCGAAATTCGATCGCTCGTCTCGTAGGTATGTGTCTTTCAATAGTACGTCTCGAGGAAGCAGCTCCGCATCGTCCGGCAGGCCCAGTCGGATGATCCTGCTGAAATCCAATTTTGACAGCGGTCGAACGGACCATTGGGCATTCGCTACGCCAGCTTCAACCAACTGACCGTCGACTTTTCGGGGAACCGCCACGCTGAACTCGAGGAAAGACCCCTCCTCCATCCAAGCGTAAAACATGCCGTCTTGTGTTGGGTCTGCCGTAATATCGCTGACCCTCGCAACCGCCCAATAGCCTCGCGATGCGACCTCCTTCACGGGTTCATAATAAATGATCCAGTCGCCAATACAGGCCTTAGCGCGCTCCAAATAGCTTTTGGGGAAGTGATACCGGACAGCCGGAGAGTCATCGTAAATTGAACCCTCCTTGTGAATGAATACGCAGTGCGCCATCGAAACCCCTTGGGGCAAACATGCAGCGAAGCGTCGAATATGAAAAGGCCGACGTGCTGCTCGCACGCCGGCCTTTTGAAATTTGCCAAGTCAACGGGGATTAAAGCTTCTCAGTAAGCTCCGGCACCAGCTTGAACAGATCGCCGACCAGGCCGATGTCCGCGACCTGGAAGATGGGCGCGTCTTCGTCCTTGTTGATCGCGATGATGACCTTCGAGTCCTTCATCCCCGCGAGATGCTGGATCGCGCCCGAGATGCCGACCGCGATGTACACTTCGGGGGCGACGATCTTGCCGGTCTGGCCAACCTGATAGTCGTTGGGGACGTAGCCTGCGTCCACCGCCGCGCGGCTGGCGCCGACGCCGGCGCCGAGCTTGTCGGCAAGGGGTTCGATGATGCTCGTGAAATTCTCGGCATTTTGCAGCGCGCGGCCGCCCGAGACGATGATCTTCGCGCTCGTCAGTTCGGGGCGTTCGGAGGCGGCGATCTCGGACGAGACGAAGGTGGAGACACCCTTTTCACCGGTCGAACCGACCGCTTCGATCGTCGCCGAACCGCCTTCGGTCGCGGCCTTGGCGAAGGCGGTGCCGCGCACCGTCACCACCAGCTTGGCGTCCGACGACTTGACCGTGGCGATCGCGTTGCCCGCATAAATGGGCCGGGTGAAGGTGTTGTCACCCTCCACCGACAGGATATCGCTGATCTGCATCACATCGAGCAGGGCCGCCACGCGGGGCGCGATGTTCTTACCCGTAGAGGTGGAGGGCACGACGAACGCATCGTGATGGCCCATCAGCTCGGCGACCAGGGGCGCGACATTCTCGGCCAGTGCATGCGCATAGGCCGCATCGTCAGCGACATGGACTTTGCCCACGCCAGCGATCTTGGCGGCTTGTTCTGCCACTGCGCCGACGCCTTGTCCTGCAACGAGCAGGTGCACGTCGCCCATCTGGCTCGCGGCGGTGACCGTTGCGAGCGTGGCATCCTTGACGACCGCGCCGTCATGCTCGACCCAAACCAGCGTCTTCATGCAACAACTCCCAATGTCTTCAGCTTGCCGATCAGCTCATCGACGTCCGCTACCTTGACGCCAGCACTACGCTTGGCGGGTTCCTCGACCTTCAGCGTCGTGATGCGCGGGGCGATATCGACGCCGTAGTCAGCCGCGGTCTTCTGCGCGAGCGGCTTCGACTTGGCCTTCATGATGTTGGGCAGCGAGGCATAGCGCGGCTCGTTCAGGCGAAGATCGGTGGTGACGATCGCGGGCAGCTTCAGGTCGACGGTTTCGGACCCACCGTCGATTTCGCGCGTCACCTTGACGGTATCGCCGCCGACTTCGACCGCGCTGGCGAAGGTGCCCTGGCCCCAGCCGGTGAGCGCGGCGAGCATCTGGCCAGTCTGGTTATTGTCATCATCGATCGCCTGCTTGCCGAGGATGACCAGCCCGGGGGCTTCCTCATCGGCAATCGCCTTGAGCAGCTTGGCGACACCCAGCGGCTCGACCCGGTCTTCGGTGACGATCAGGATCGCGCGGTCAGCGCCCATCGCAAGTGCGGTGCGCAGCGTTTCCTGCGCCTTTTGCTCGCCGATCGAGACGACGACGATTTCCGTCGCGACGCCCTTTTCCTTCAGGCGGATCGCCTCTTCGACGGCGATTTCGTCAAACGGATTCATGCTCATCTTGACGTTGGCCAGGTCGATGCCCGAGCCGTCCGCCTTCACGCGAGGCTTTACGTTATAGTCAAGCACGCGCTTGACGGGGACCAGTATTTTCATTTTCTAGCTCCTGTTTTCCCAAACCTGATCCTGAGGAGGATGTATCCCCGCGAAGGCAGGGATCCAGGCTGGGCTCCCGCCTTTGCGGGAGCACATTACTCTTCCAGTTACGCCGCCGCCTTCACCTCAGCGACGATTTTCCGTGCGGCATCGCCCAGATCATTGGCGGGGACGATGGCGAGGCCCGAATTGGCGAGGATGTCCTTGCCCGCCTGCACATTGGTGCCTTCCAGCCGAACGACCAGCGGCACCGACAGGTTCACTTCCTTCGCCGCCGCGACAATCCCCTCGGCGATGACATCGCACTTCATGATGCCGCCAAAGATGTTGACGAGGATGCCCTTCACGTTCGGATCGGCGAGGATGATCTTGAACGCGGCCGTCACCTTTTCCTTGTTCGCGCCGCCGCCCACGTCGAGGAAATTGGCGGGGAACATGCCGTTCAGCTTGATGATGTCCATCGTCGCCATGGCGAGGCCGGCGCCGTTGACCATGCAGCCGATATCGCCGTCGAGCTTGATATAGGCGAGATCGTATTTGCTCGCTTCGAGTTCGGCCGGGTCTTCCTCGGTCTCGTCGCGAAGTTCCATCAGGTCCTTGTGGCGGAACAGCGCGTTGGCATCGAAGCCGACCTTGGCATCGAGCACAAGCAGGCGGTTGTCGGTGGTGACGGCGAGCGGGTTGATCTCGATCTGCGCGGCATCGGTGCCGAGAAACGCGTCGTACAGCTTCGACGCGACATTGGCGGCCTGCTTGGCAAGATCACCCTTCAGCCCGAGTGCATCGGCGACGGCGCGGCCGTGATGCGGCATGAAGCCGGTCGCAGGATCGACATCAATCGTGTGGATCTTTTCGGGCGTGTCATGCGCGACGGTTTCGATGTCCATTCCGCCTTCGGTGGAGACGACCATGCCGATCCGGCCGCTGGCGCGGTTGACGAGCAAGGCGAGGTAGAATTCCTTGGCGATATCGACGCCGTCGGTGACGTAGAGCCGGTTGACTTGCTTGCCATGCTCGCCGGTCTGGATCGTCACCAGCGTGTTGCCGAGCATGTCGGTGGCTGCCGCGCGCACTTCATCGGCGCTGCGGGCGAGGCGGACGCCGCCCTTGGCTTCGGGGGGCAGCTCGACGAACTTGCCCTTGCCGCGGCCACCGGCGTGAATCTGGGCCTTCACCACATAAAGCGGCCCGGGGAGTTTGGCGGCGGCGGCAACGGCTTCGTCGACGCTCATCGCGGCAAAACCGGCGGGCACGGGCACGCCGAACGTCGCGAGCAGCTCCTTGGCTTGATATTCATGGATGTTCATGGGGGGCCAGCGCCTTTGCAAGGATCGGGAATGCAGACGCCTTAAGCACAGTGCGACCGCCAAATCCAGATACGCCCCTAAAGATGTATCGCCACGCCCTCGCCTTCGCGCGCAGCGTTCGTTATATCGCCCTGATGTCGATCATTGCCGGTTTCGCACTGTTCTTTGCGACCATCCTCGGGATGGAAGTGTTCGCCTATGTCGTTCACCGCTGGGTGATGCACGGGTTCGGCTGGTTCCTGCACGAAAGCCACCACCGCCCGCGCACGGGATTCTGGGAGCTGAACGACTGGTATTTCGTGATTTTCGCGACGCCCTCGATCGTCTTACTCGTGCTGGGGACGAGTGGCACGACGGGCGACTGGGCGACGTGGATCGGCGCCGGGATTGCGGGCTATGGCGCGATCTATCTCGGCTTTCACGACATCATCGTCCACCGGCGGCTTGAGACCGGCTATGTACCGCGCTGGAATTACATGAAGCGCATTGTTCAGGCGCACCGGCTGCATCATGTCGTGGAAACCAAGCATGGCACGGTGAGCTTCGGCTTCATTTATGCGCCCAAACCCGAAGTGCTGAAAGCCGAACTGAAGCGCCGTGAAATGGCGGGCGTGCGGGCATCAAGGCCAGGCAGCGTTCAATCCCGCTAACGGCTGGCCTCAGAGAACACTTTCATCACTGGCGCATCCGGCTTTAGCGCGCAGCGTTCTTGCGTGACCCGCCAAGCCTCATCGAATTGTGCAGCTCCCCGCTTTAGATCTTCTGGTCGCGTGCCAAATCGGACGATCGTCATGCCTGCAAGGAGATTTCCGAAGTTATCGCGGGGCTTTTCCGGCCACGCCATTCGCCACCAAGCCTGGTCTTTAATGAATTGCGCGCAACGATAATTGAAGATTGCCTTCCTATCGAACGATGCGGCGTTGTCGAACTTGAAGCTTACCGAGATATAGACCGCAATTGGACCCCCCGCTGCATCGCGGGCTGGTTCGAACAGTGCTTCGCTCGCGGCAGCAAGCGCGGCTTTATCGATCGCGGCTGATCGGGTGGATACCTTGATCGTCGGTTCGATCATGCGACCGTCCACACCCACGATCGCGGAGACAATTGCCTCGCCATGCTCCCCCCGCTCTTGGGCATCTGGCGGAACAACAGTGTCCGGCTCTTGCTTGTATTGGGGCGCGCCCCTCATGCGCGCGCGGTTGGCTTTTGCTTCCACAATCGCAGCAGATGGTTCAGGTGGGGGAACACCGGGTCCACCATCTTGTATTCCGAGCAGCAGAGCCAGGACCGCCTGCATTATCGACTCCTCAGTCGAATAAACTTGAAACACTCGACTCGTCGGCGATCCGCTTGATCGCTTCGCCCAGCAAGGGCGCAATCGTCAGCAGGCGGATGCGTTTGGCATCCTTGATCACCTCATGCTGTCCGATCGAATCGGTGATGATCAGTTCGCTGAGCGCCGAGTTTTCGACCCGCGCCACAGCCCCGCCCGACAGCACGCCGTGGGTGCAATAGGCGATCACGTCCTTCGCTCCCGCCGTTTTCAGCGCCGCCGCCGCATTGCAGAGCGTGCCCGCCGAATCGACGATATCGTCGATCAGGATGCAGACGCGACCCTCGACATCGCCGATGATGTTCATCACTTCCGATTCGCCGGCACGTTCACGGCGCTTGTCGACGATGGCGAGCGGGGCGTTGTTGAGCCGCTTGGCAAGCGCCCGCGCGCGCACCACACCGCCGACATCGGGCGAGACGACCATCAGATTCTGCCCGCCATAGCGCGCCTCGATATCCGCCGACATCACGGGCGCGCCGAACAGATTATCGGTCGGGATATCGAAAAAGCCCTGGATCTGCCCCGCGTGGAGATCGATCGAGAGCACGCGGTTGGCGCCTGCCACAGTGATAAGATTGGCGACCAGCTTGGCGGAAATCGGCGTACGCGGGCCGGGTTTGCGATCCTGCCGGGCATAACCGAAATAGGGGATGACTGCGGTGATCCGCCGCGCCGATGCCCGCTTCAGCGCATCGATGCAGATCAGCAATTCCATCAGATTGTCGTTCGCGGGATAGCCGGTCGATTGCAGCACGAACACGTCCTCGCCGCGGACATTTTCGTGGATTTCGACGAACACTTCCTCATCGGCGAAGCGGCGCACGCTGGCATCGGTGAGGTTGATGTCGAGATAACCCGCCACGTCACGCGCCAGCAGCAGGTTCGAATTGCCGGTCATCAGTTTCATTAAACGGCCACCCTTCGCTGCACCCCGCCCTCATAATCCGGGGAAGCGTGAACGCAATGCCACGATTGTGTCATAGGCGAATTTAGGCTATAATTCTGGCCAGATTATCGGGGTAATCATGCGCCATATTCCCATTGCCCAATTCAAAGACAAAATGTCCGAAATCATGGCCGCTGCCGAAGGGGGCGAAGACATCATCATCACGCGCCATGGTCGCGACTATATGAAGTTGGTGCCGGTCGCAGCAGACCGGATGGCCCGGCAACGCGCGGCGGTAGACGCGTTGTACAAGCTTGGCCAAGAGATCAAGGCCAGAAATGGCCCAACCACAGCCGAAGAAATCCGGGAGTGGATCAACGAAGGTCGTCGATGATCGTGATTGCCGATGCCTCGTCGGTTGGCACGTTCCTGATTCCTGACGAAAGTGGTGCCTTTGCCGAATTTGCTCGGTTAGTCTGCCGATCCACCCCTATCCATGTGCCGTCCATATGGTCTGCCGAAGTGGCTAATCTGTTGCGTACCGCCTATCGGCGTGGCCGCATCAACGATGCAGAGATGCAGGATGCCGTGGCGATCGCGGAAACGATGTTATCGGCCGTCCAGATTGAGCCGGATCCATCAATTGGTGCCATCCTCGACCATGCCCTGCGGACCGGGTTGAGCGCCTATGATGCAAGCTATGCGTTGCTGGCCGCCCGCCTCAACGCTCCCTTGCTTACCGCCGATGGCCCCCTGCGTCGCGCGGCGCAGACCCTTGGCCTGAAAGTCCTGACACCATGACCGTCACCACCCGTTTCGCCCCGTCGCCCACTGGCACGCTCCATGTCGGCAATATCCGCGCTGCGCTCCACAACTGGCTTTGGGCGCGCAAAAATGGCGGGCGGTTTGTGCTACGGATTGACGATACCGATGCCGAGCGGAGCGAGGAGCGGTTCGTCGAGGCGATCCGTGCTGATCTCGCCTGGCTGGGGCTCGAACCCGATGCCGAGGTGCGCCAGTCGCAGCGGTTTGACCTTTACCAGCGGCATTTTGACGCGCTGCTGGCGGCGGGGCGGATTTATCCGGCCTATGAGACCGCGCAGGAACTCGACCTGAAGCGCAAGATCGCCGCCGGGCGGGGCCTGCCCCCGGTCTATGATCGTACTGCGCTGGCGCTGAGCGATGCCGATCGCGCCAAGCTGGAAGGCGAGGGCGTGCGTCCGCATTACCGTTTCAAGCTGAACCATGACGAGCCCATCACCTGGGATGATCTGGTGCGTGGCCCGCAGAAATTCGATCCCGCGACGATGAGCGATCCTGTCATCCGCCGCGCCGATGGATCTTGGCTATACATGCTGCCGTCAGCGATCGATGACGGTGATCTGGGGATCAGTCATGTCGTGCGCGGTGAGGACCATGTGTCGAACACGGCGCTCCAGCTCCAGATGTTCGCGGCGATGGGCATGGCCCCGCCGCGCTTCGGCCATGCGGCGTTGCTGGTGGGGAGTGAGGGCAAACTATCCAAACGGCTTGGCGCGGTCGGCGTAGCCGAGTTTCGGTCGATGGGAATCGAACCCGAGGCGATCGTGGCATTACTCGCGCGGCTGGGGACGAGCGATCCGGTCGAGCCGCTGGTCGATCGCGCACCGCTGATCGAGCGATTCGACTTTGCGCATTTCGGGCGCGCGCCAGCGCGGTTCGACGATGCCGAATTGCAGGGGTTGAACGCGAAGATCATCCACCAGCTGCCGATTGCACGCGTTGCCGAACAGCTGCCGTCGGGAATGGATGAGATAGCGTGGGAAGCAATCCGCCCGAATCTAACGGTGATCGCAGATGCGCAGGACTGGTGGGCGGTGGTCGAGGGGCCGATCGAAGCGTCGGTCGCGCCAGAGGACCGCGGCTTCCTTGAACGGGCAGCGGCGCTAGTCGAAACGCTCGACTGGAGCGCTGAACCTTGGAAGGCGCTTACCGGGCAGCTCAAGGCCGAGACCGGGCGAACGGGCAAGGCACTGTTCCTCCCTTTGCGCCGCGCGCTGACCGCCCGCGATCACGGCCCGGACATGGCAGCCATGCTGATCTTGATCGGGCGCGAACGCGCGCTGGCGCGGTTGCGGACATAAACCGGCACTGGAGCAGAACCGGGGGCTGGCCTTGGCTGCTTGCCCGCCCTATCTTTGTCACGATGAATTTTATCGCCCGTCTCTCGCCCTTTCGCGCGATCCGCGATTTGCGATTCTTCCTGTCGCAGCGGCAACCCTATGAACTGGGGTTTCTGGCCCTATCGATCCTGATCACGACAGCAGTAATCGCCGGTTTTGTGGCTGATTCGCGGGTGGAAAAGCCGTACAAAAAGAACATCATTTATGTTGAGCAATGGCCGGTAACCCGCACCAATGCCGAAATAGTTGCTCAGCAAAAGATCGACCAAGTCGTGCGCGACAAGGAAAAGGCCGAGCAGCTGCGACGCGAAAAGGAACTGCAGGCGGAGTTCAAGAAGCTCGATGATCGGCTGAAGGCAGTCGGGCTCTGACCATTTCGGACGCGGTTGCCGATGCGCGCTGGATGGCCGCCGCACTGGCGCTGGGCGCGCGGGGCCGGGGCCGGACCGCGCCCAACCCCAATGTCGGCTGCATCATCGTTCGGGATGGTCGCGTGGTCGGGCGGGGCTGGACCCAGCCGGGTGGCCGTCCGCATGCTGAGGCGATGGCGCTGGAACAGGCAGGCGCTTTGGCCGAGGGAGCAACGCTTTACACCACGCTCGAACCCTGCGCGCATGTATCAGCGCGCGGGCCGGCGTGTAGCGACCTGATTATTGCCACAGCGATCGGCCACGTCGTCATCGCGCTGGTCGATCCCGATGCGCGGACCTGCGGACAGGGCATCGACAGGCTGCAATCGGCGGGGATCACCGTGACGCATGGCCCGGGTGAGGCGGCAGCGCGGCGCGGCATGGCGGGCTTTCTGACGCGGTTGGCGCTCGGGCGGCCGCATATCACGCTGAAACTCGCATCCTCGCTCGACGGGCAGATTGCGCTTGCCGACGGTACAAGCCAGTGGATCACGGGACCGCAGGCGCGCGCACATGGCCATCTTGAACGCGCGCGGCATGACGCGATTCTGGTCGGACGCGGCACGTTGATGGCCGATGCGCCACGGCTCGATGTGCGTCTTGCGGGGCTTGAAGATCGATCGCCCCGTCGGCTGCTGCTCAGCGCGACGACCGACGCGCCACCGGGATGGGATGTTTTGCGCAAACCCGCCGACATCGCGCTGCGGACGGACGTCAACGACGTGTTGGTCGAGGGCGGCGCGCAGACCGCGGCGGCGTTTCTGGCCGAGGATCTGGTCGATCGCCTGCTGCTGTATCGCGCACCGATCCTGATCGGGGCGGGCAAGGCGGCGCTGGGCGATATCGGGCTGAGCGATCTGGGCACAGCGCATGGAAGATGGCAGCACGGCGATACGCGGACGCTTGGCGATGACAGGCTCGAGGTTTACGAGCGGGTGAGGGAGTAAACCATGTTCACAGGCATCATTACCGATATCGGCACCATCGAGCGGATTGAAAAGGACGGCGACACCCGGCTGATCATCCAGACCGCCTATGACACGACCGGGATCGATCTGGGCGCATCGATTGCCTGTTCGGGGGTGTGCCTGACCGTGATCGACAAATCCGGCGCCGGTGGCCCCGGCTGGTTCGCGGTCGATGTGTCCGATGAGACGATCCGCCGCACCGCGCCCGGCCAGTGGCAGCAGGGCCGTCGCCTGAACCTGGAACGCGCGATGAAGCTGGGCGACGAGCTGGGCGGGCATATCGTGACAGGACATGTCGACGGAATCGGGATGATTGATTCGATCGAGGGCGTTGGCGGATCGCATCATCTGGTCGTCATCGCCCCGCCAGAGATTGCGCCGTTTATCGCCACTAAGGGATCGATCACCGTCGATGGCGTGTCGCTGACCGTCAACGCCGTCCATGATCGCTCGGACGGGTCCACCGCCTTTGACCTCAACATCATTCCGCACACCTGGGCGGTTACTGCGCTGGGTGATGTTGTGCTGGGTCAGGAAGTGAATCTCGAAATTGATGTGTTGGCGCGTTATCTGGCGCGGATGAAGGATTATCTCGGCGCTCGATAGTTTTGATGTGATCGTTCCGCTTGACGATCACATTTTAATGTGATTATTGCGTCATGAGCACGCAACTAATCGATAAACTCCGCAGCCTCGTCACCGATGGAGGCATGTCCCGCTCGGGTCTGGCCCGTGCGGCTGGGCTTCACGCCAATACGCTGCGCGATCTCGAATCGCCCGACTGGAACCCGACCGCGGATACGCTGCGCAAGCTGGAGACCTTCATCTTCGCCAGCGACGATAGTCCGGCGCTCGTCCCGATCGAGGATATCATCGACGAGGCGCGTAACGGCCGGATGTTCATCCTGGTCGATGACGAAGACCGCGAGAATGAGGGCGATCTGGTGATCCCCGCGCAGATGGCGACCCCCGATGCGATCAATTTCATGGCGACGCATGGCCGCGGGCTGATTTGCCTGTCGCTGAGCAAGGCGCGAGTCGACGCGCTGGGGCTTGAGCTCATGAGTCGCGCCAACGGCACCCGGCACGAAACCGCGTTTACAACCTCGATCGAAGCGCGCGAAGGCGTGACGACGGGCATTTCGGCGGCAGACCGCGCGCGGACCATTTCGGTGGCGATCGATTCATCCAAGGGCCGCGACGATATCGTGACGCCGGGCCATGTCTTCCCGCTGGTCGCGCGCGAAGGCGGCGTGCTGGTCCGCGCCGGGCATACCGAGGCGGCAGTCGATGTCGCGCGGCTGGCCGGGCTCAACCCGTCGGGCGTGATCTGCGAGATCATGAAGGATGACGG
>NCEE01000036.1 GCA_002280555.1 Sphingomonas sp. 32-62-10 | reverse complement strand
TGGACTGATAAAAATGGCTTCGATCGGCAGGTCGAACAGTTCGGCGATCCGGAAGGCGAGCGGCAGCGATGGGTCGTATCGACCCGTCTCGATTGCGTTGACGCTCTGGCGCGACACTTCGAGCCGGTCGGCCAGATCGCCCTGGCTCCATTCGCGCTCGGCCCGCAGCACGCGCAGGCGGTTCTTCATTCGGTGATGTCCGCACGGGATCCGCGCGTCATCAACGCATTGACGGCAGAGCCCAGACCCAGGCCGCCGAACCACAGGATCGGCACGGTAAACAGCGGCAGATGCGGCGTCTGGGCATAGACTTCCAGAAAGCCCCAGGCACACGCTGCAGACATCGCAAAGCCGGTCGCGACCAGCGCCTTCCTGATTTCGAGCATCCGTACATATTCATCGCGCAATTCGATCAGCAGCATGCCGATGATCCAGAATACGGCCATCAGCGGCAGCGCGGGCAGAATCGCGATCGCCCAAAGCAATGGCCCCTGCGGGTGCAGCGCATAGATCAGCCCCGGGCTGATAAACACCAGCGCGACATAGATTGCCATGGTCGGGAAAAACCGGCGGAGATAGGCCCGAAAAGCCGGATCGGTGTGGGATGATCTGCTCATGCTTCTGCCCGCCGAGTCATGGCATTGGCGATGGCACCGAGACCAAGGCCGAAGAACCAGAGCACCGACACCCAATAAGCGTCGAAGTGATCGACCAGCCCGAACGATTCGAAAAAGCCCCAAATTGTCGCCATGCTCAGCGCGAAGCCGCTGGCCCACAGGCCCTGCCGAACCATCAGCATCCGAAGATATTCGTCCTGCTCCTCGATCAGGTAACGCCCGAGCGCGACGAACATGCCGATGATCGCCAGCGCGGGCAGGGCAGCGGCGATCCATGGACCGGCCCCGCTGAGCAACTGATGCTTGAAGGCATAGGTCGCCCCGACCAACGCCACCGCATAGGCGATGCTCGCCCAGATGAACCGGCGGTTATACCGCCTATAGGCCATCGTAGATGGTTGACTGGTCATGACAAGCGTCCTTTCGAATCAGTGAAGGACGCTTTACATCAATGCGAACGAGGTGACAAGGAAACTTTCCACGTCGAATTGGGCGGAGGATGGTTGGGTAGGCGCATCTATGGCCGCCCCCATCGTCATTCCCGCGAAAGCGGGAACCTATGGATGGTGTGGTGCTCAATGGTGGGGGCAGTGCTCACCATGGGTCCCCGCTTGCGCGGGGATGACGGGGGAGGTTGAAAAACGTCAACACGAACGGTCGCGCTACCTGCCACTTAGATGATGTAGTCGACCGTTTTCATCTGCGTGGTGGCGGCGCGCTTGGCTTCGCGCTTGGCGACGAGCCGGGCGTGGAGCGTGTTGATCGTATCGCTGCCGCGCGTCTTGCAGACAAAGGGCAGAAAAGCGTGCACCACCGCGCCGAGCCCGCCGATGATCATCGCGGTGCCGAAACCGCTCGCGACCCGGAAATGCTCGACATAGCTTTCGCCGACTGAAGCGGGGTGATCGAGGAAAAGACGGCGGAACATCGGCAATCCCATCAGCGGTGAACGAGGGCGCATCCTACCATATTACCCCCGCGATGCCAGCGTCCCCAGCATATCGGCGGCGAGCTGGCTCAGCGTGTCGTCGCGCGCGCCCATGACGATGATACGGTCGCCGGGGCGGGCCTGATCGACCAGGAAGGCGGCGGCTTGGTCGCGCGCCGCGATGTGGTGCGCCTGGCGACCGGCGGCGGCGATATCGGCGATGATGTCCGCGCTCGTCACTTCTCGGTTCACGGTACCGCCGTGATAAACGGGATCGGGCAGCACGAGCACATCCTCTGCCCCCATGCGTTCGACCAAGCTGGTGACGAGTTCACGCCGCATCACTTTCAGCGGGCCATAGCCGTGCGGCTGGAACAGGATCAGCAACCGGCCCGGAAAAGCGTGGAGCGTATCAAGCGTCGCGCCGATCTTGTCTGGGTTGTGCCCGAAATCGTCGATCACCGCGATATCGTTCGCGCGCCCGACCAGATCGAACCGTCGCCGCAAGCCGGTAAAGCCGGACAGCGCCGCCGCCGCCTCATGCAGCGACACCCCCGCCGCGCGCACTGCGCCGATTGCCGCCAGCGCATTGGCGACATTATGCCGACCCGGCACTTGCAGCGCGACCTCGACGATCAGATCATCCTGCGTGACGATGAAGTCGACCCCGAACGGCGCTTCCTCGATAAAGATCGCCTGCAGATCGGCGGCGCGCTCGATCGAGAAGGTGGTGACGCGTTCGGGCGGCAGTGCGGCGGCGAGTGCCTCGGCATCGGGGTTGTCGATGTTGACGATCGCGTGACCTGCTCGCCCGATGAAATCGGCGAACAGCGCGCGCAGTTCCTCCAGCGACTTGTGATCAAGGCTGACATTGTTGAGCACCGCCACCGCTGGCTGATAGAGCGCGATCGATCCGTCGCTTTCATCGACTTCGCTGACGAACAAATCGCCCGCGCCGACCAGCGAACTGGCGAACGGTGCGTCGGGGGCAGCGAAATTCTTCATCACCGCACCGTTCATGACCGTCGGATCGCGGCCGAGCGCGTGGAGCATCCAGCCGATCATCCCCGTCACGGTCGATTTGCCGCTTGTCCCCGCCACGCCAATCGCCTGCGGGGCGGCGTTGAACAGCGCGCTCAGCAATTCGGCGCGGCTCATCTGCGTCGCACCGACCTGCGCGGCGGCGACCATGTCGGGCACGGTCGGTTCGATCGCGGCGGAGGCGATGACGATCTGGTCGGCGCTGGTGATGCCGCTGCCATCCTGCGGGAACAGGGCGATGCCGAGTTTGCGCAGTTGATCGAACTTGGCGGGCAGCCGTTCCTGATCAAGGCTGCGATCGGACCCGGCGAATGCCGCTGCCGCCGATGCCGATGAAGAAGTAGGATTTGCCTGCGCTCATGGCCCCGCGCTATCGCGGTATTTCACACGCTGGGCAAGCAGGGGACGGCAGCATGCGGATCGGAATTGTTGCACCCGCCAAAACGCTCGACCGGGCCATCGCGGCAGAGGTGCAGGGGTTCGCTGCCGTTGCCTTTCCCAAGGTCGAGCTCGTCATCCATCCGCAATGCTATTTGTCGGACGGCCATTTCGCCGGGCCCGATGCGGCGCGGGCGGCGGCGTTCCTCGACTATGCCAATGATCCCGCAATCGACGCGATCTGGTTTGCGCGCGGCGGCTATGGATCGAACCGCATTCTGGGCAGCGTGATGGGCGCGCTCGGCGATGCGGCGGCCGCCAAGACCTATCTCGGCTATTCGGACATGGGGTTCCTGCTCGGCGCGCTCTATGCCCGGCGGATCGGGCGGCCCGTCCACGGCCCGCTGGTGATGGACATGGCGCGCACCGGCGGTGACGCCAGTGTAGCGCGCGCGCTCGGCTGGCTGACGACGCGTGACAAGGCCGGGCTGGAACCGAGTATCGCCGGGCAGCCGGTTGCCGCGTTCAATCTCGCGATATTGGCGGCATTGGTGGGCACGCCGTGGCTGCCCGATCTGACCGATCATATCCTGATGATCGAGGATGTATCCGAACCGCTCTACCGGATCGATCGGATGCTGTTTCAGCTGGCGAATGCGACGCAATTGAAAGGGATTGCCGGGATCAGGCTCGGCCGCATCGCCGATATCCAGCCCAATGATCCGCCCTGGGGCGAAGCGATTGAGGTGATGATCACCCGCTGGGCCCGCGAATTGGGCGTGCCCTATCTTGGCGCGGCGGATATCGGCCATGATGCGGCGAACAAGCTGGTGCCGTTCGGGATGGTGGTGTGATGATGCGCGCGGTTGCGGCGCCACAAAACCGTCATCCCGGATCCTTCGACAGGCTCAGGAGAGCCTTGATCCGGGACCCATCGATCGCCCAAACGAGCCGGATATTGTTGGGCAGGGCGGTAGGCCCCGGATCAAGTCCGGGGTGACGATTAAAACGATAGATCGGTTGTGGAGAGCGACGTGGACAAAGTGACGAAAAGCCTAATCGCCGCGATCACCGCGCTGGCGCTGATCACCCCCGCCGTTGCTCCCGCCCGCCAGAAACAGCGCTGGACGGTGAAGACCGAATGGGTGCTGGCACATGAGACGTTCCTCGCCGGCCCCGAACTGCAGGGACGCGGCAGCGCGACCCGGGATGAGGCGATTGCGGCGGCCTATGTCGCGGCGCAATTTCGCGGCTTCGGGCTGAAGCCTGCGCCGGGGCTGACGGGGTACACCCAGTCCACCAATATCACGCGGATGCGGCTGAACGGGCGTGCGGTGCTGACCGCGGCAGGGACGCCGCTGGCGGGCGCATCGCTGCTGATCGCAAGTGGGCAGGGCGTGCGCGGCGCGCTGACGGTGTTTGCGGGCGATGACGCCAAGGATCTGCCCGCCGCCGATGTCGTGGTGGCGACCTCCACCAAGGCGAACGGCTTTGCGTTGCTGCGCGCGGCGACTGCGAAAAAGATCAAGCTGCTGATCATCCCCGAAAGCGATCTGACGCGCGCGCGCGTGGCGATGACCGGGGGTGAGCCCCAATTACCGCTCTATGCCGAAGGGGCAGCGCCGCCCCCGCGCACCGCGCTTGCCAGCCTGCCCGCCGCCGTGATCGAGAAGCTGGCAAAGGGGGCCTGCACGGACATCGCGCTGCGCCTCCCCGAAATCGTGCTGAGCACTGGCCCCACCACCAATGCGGTGGGCTATCTGCCCGGCACTGATCCCAAGGCGGGGGTGCTGCTCATCTCCGCGCATCTCGACCATATCGGCGTGCGCGGCGACGGCGTCGTGATGCCCGGCGCGAACGACGATGCCTCCGGCACCACCGCCGTCATCGAACTCGCGCGCGCCCTGGCGGCGGGCAAGCCGATGAAGCGCGGCATCCTGTTCGTGGCCTATGGCAGCGAGGAAGCCGGCGGTTTCGGCGCCAAATATTTCGTCGATCACCCGCCGGTGCCGCTGACGCAGATCATCGCCAACCTCGAAATCGAGATGATCGGCGCGCAGGACCCTAAACTCCCCAAGGGCGTGATGATGATGACGGGGTATGACCGGTCGACCTTTGGCGAGGCGCTGAAAAGTCACGGCGCGCTGGTGACGGCGGATCCGTACCCCGAACAGAATTTCTTCCAGCGATCGGATAACTACGCGCTCGCGCTGCAGGGCGTGGTCGCGCACACCGTCTCAGGCTGGGCAGTGGTGCCGACCTATCATTCGCCCAACGACACGGTCGAAAATATCGACATCGCCTTCATGACCGCGGCGATCCAGTCGCTGATTGAGCCAATGCGCTGGCTCGCGGACAGCGGTTACGTGCCGGCGTGGAAACCGGGCGGGAAGCCGGGGAAATAAGGGACACGTGCAGTAGGAGTCTGATGATATTACGTTAACCCGTTCGTTTCGAGCAAAGTCGAGAAACATGCCACGAACGCTACGCAAGGTGTCTCGACTTCGCTCGACACGAACGGACATTTGTATTGATTTAATCCAAAATCATATCGCCCTAATGTCATTGCATCCCGATGTCGTTTAGCCATTGCTTCACATGCCCCGGCCACTCTGTCGTGATGGGATCGGCGGTCGGTCGCATGCCGAAGGCGTGACCACCTTTCGCAAATAGCCGCATGTCGACCGGGACGCCCGCGTCATTCAGCGCCAGCGCATAGGCCATCGGTTGCCGGACATCATCGACAGGATCGTTCATCGCATGGATGATCAGCGTTGGCGGGGCGTTTTTGCTGATTTTCACCCAAGGTGCCAGCTCGAGGGTGTTCTTCGGTTTGCTCGTATCGAGCACGCGGGCGGTATAGGCGATAATCGCGAAATCGGGCCGCGTGGATTGCTGATCGGCGGCATCAGTCAGCGGATAGGTGCGCTCTTCCGCATTGCTGATGTTGGCGACCAGATAAGCGCCCGCTGAAAAGCCGATGACGCCAATCTTGTGCGGATCGATGCCATAGGTTGACGCCTGCTGCCGAAGCAACCCGATTGCGCGCTGCGCATCTTCCAGGCCCAGCACAATTTTGGGCCGTTGTTGGCGGCCATTCTCGATTGGCCATACCTGCGGCGTCCGGTATTTCAGCACCACGCAGGTCATCCCCTGCTCGATCACCCAATCGCAGATTTCGGTGCCTTCAAGGTCCATCGCGACGGCGTAAAATCCGCCGCCCGGCAGGACGAGCATCGTCGCCCCTGTGTTGCGACCCTTCGGCCGATAGATCGTCATGGTCGGCCGCGTTACATAAGTCGCCCAATGCCATTTCCTTCCCCCGACCAGCGGCGAGCCATTGCCCGTAGTCTCAGGGCGATCGCCCGAATCGGGTTTGGCGAGCGGGACGTTTGCGGGCCAAAGCGGCACCTGCGTGCCACCGGGGGGCGCCTGCCAAACACCCTCGCGTTCGACCTTCGGCACATCGACTCGCGCGGGCGAATTGTCCGCCTTGCTTGCCTGTCCACAAGCTGCGCCAGCGATGCCAAGGCAGAGCAGCACGACAGCAGGCGAGAACCGCGACAAAACCGTATCTCCCCTTCTCGAAGCGCGCTGTTGCGCTTGATTAAGCTAGGCTACCCCATGCGCCTTGAAATGCGCCAGCAGCCGTGCCCAGCCGTCCTTGGCATCCGCCGCATTGTAGCTCGGCCGATAATCGGCGTGGAAACCGTGCTGCGCGTCTGCGTACACATGGATCCCGCTGCCCGCCTTGCCAGCCGCCTTTAGCGCCGCGACCATTGCGTTCACGTCGGTCTGCGGGATGCCGCTGTCGAGCGCACCGTACAGGCCGAGCACCGGTGCCTTGAGCTCGGCGGCGCGGGGGATGATCGGCTTCAATTGCCCGTACCACGCAACGCCCGCCTTGATATCAGCGTTGACCATCGCCGTGCGCCAGACAACCGCGCCGCCCCAGCAAAAGCCGGTGATGCCGATCTTGCCGGGCTTGGCGAACTTCGCCGCCTTGATCCAGGCGGTGGTCGCCTTCACATCGCCATCGACCTGATCGGGAGTCGCCTTTTGCACCACGGGCAGGATTTCCTTGAAATCCTTCAGCGCGGGCAGGTTGACGCCCGAACGATAGAAGAAATCGGGCGCAACCGCGACATAGCCAAGCTTTGCCAGCCGCTTGCACACATCCTTGATGTAATCATGAATGCCGAAAATCTCGTTGCAGACGATGATCGTCGCGTGGCGTCCCGCGCCCTTGGGCCGGGCCACATAAGCGGGCAGGGGCTTGGCCGCGCCATTGGGGATGAGAACTTCCTCGATCACCAGCCCGTCGGCGGGCGTCGTCACCGGTTTCGCGTTCGCCGCGACCGCTGCCACCGCATAGCCCGCGAAAAACATGCTGACCGCGGTTCGCCGTGTCAGGTGAAAATCCTGCGGTTCCGATCCTTCGGGGCGGGTTAGGTTCAGCATAGTGCGGCTCCGATCGTGAAGTGATGGCAGCAAACTAGGCCCTGTGTGGCGGTCAATACAATGGCTTGCCGGATGCAATGACGCCGATTTCGGTGACTTGTTTTGTTAACCCGCCCGGCATAGGTTGCATCCGATGACCAAGCGCCTTGCCTTGACCAGCACTACCACCACCGGGGCTGTCCCGGGGGGCTTGGGGTTGCGCGTCACCGGCTGACGTCCACGCTTCAGGCTCCACCCGGGAACGGGGGAGGCTGGCGTCGCTCTCTCGTTCTCCACTTTCCCCTGACGCTCCCCTTTCTTCTGGCCTGGCTTTATGCATAAGCGCGCCCATGCGACAGGAACGATCATGACCGATTTTTACGCGATTACGCTGCCCGATGGTGCCGTTCGACAGGTCGCGCCCGGCACGACCCCGGCGGATATCGCCGCCGCGATCGGCCCTGGCCTTGCGAAGGCGGCGATTGCTGCGCGCGTCGACGGCGAGCTGTTCGATATCGGTCGTCCGTTTGAGGGTGATGCGATGCTCGCGCTCGTCACCAATCGCGATGAAGCCGATGCGCTGGAGATGGCGCGGCACGATTTTGCGCATGTGCTGGCCGAAGCCGTGCAGCAGCTGTTCCCCGGCACGCAGATCACCTTCGGGCCGTCCACGGACGACGGTTTCTATTATGATTTCGCGCCCAAGGATCGCCCCTTCACCGATGACGATCTTCCCGCGATCGAAGAGGCGATGCGCGGTATCATCCGTGCGAACAAGCCGCTGCGCCGCGAAGTGTGGGATCGCGCGACCCTGATCAGCCGTTGGAAACAACAGGGCGAGACGTTCAAGGCCGAATGGGCCGCCGAACTACCGGGCGATGAGCCGCTGACGGTCTATTGGTCGGGCGATGACTGGCTCGACATGTGCCGGGGGCCGCATCTGGCCTCGACGGGCAAGCTCGATCCCGATGCGTTCAAGCTGACGCGCGTGAGCGGTGCCTATTGGCGCGGCGACCAGAACAACCCACAACTGAGCCGCATCTATGGCACCGGCTGGCTCAACAAGAAGCAGCTCGCCGAGCATCTCGTGCGGCTGGAGGAGGCCGCCAAGCGCGATCACCGCCGGATCGGGCAGGAAATGGACCTGTTCCACCTGCAGAGCGAAGCGCAGGGGAGCGTCTTCTGGCACCCCAAGGGCTTCATCCTGTGGCGCCAGCTGGAGGCCTATATGCGTCGCCGCCTCGATGCGGCGGGCTATGCCGAGATCAAGACGCCGCAGCTGATGGACGTGCGCCAATGGGAGCGCTCGGGCCATTGGGGCAAGTATAGCGAAAACATGTTCGCGGTGCCCGACGAGGTACCAAATGCCGAAGGCGAGGGCCCAGTGCTGCATGGCAAGGGCGACATGATGGCGCTGAAGCCGATGAATTGCCCCGCGCATATCCTGGTGTTCAAACAGGGCATCAAATCCTATCGCGACTTGCCGATCCGCATGGCCGAATTCGGCTGCTGCCACCGCAATGAACCGCATGGCGCGCTCCACGGCATCATGCGCGTGCGCCAGTTCACGCAGGACGACGCCCATATCTTCGTGCGCGAAGACCAGCTGATCGATGAGGTGAAGGCGTTCTGCGATCTGCTTGATTCGGTCTATCGCGATCTCGGTTTCGACAAATATGCGATCAAGCTCGCGCTGCGCCCCGAAAAGCGCTTCGGCAGCGAGGAAATGTGGGACTGGTCGGAGCAGTCCTTGCGTGACGCAGTGAAGGCCAGCGGGCGTGATACGGCCGACTATGGCTGGGAAGAGCTTGAAGGCGAGGGGGCGTTTTATGCACCCAAACTCGAATTCCATTTGACCGACGCGATTGGGCGGACTTGGCAAGTCGGCACGATTCAGACCGATACGGTGCTGCCCGAACGGCTCGACGCCAGCTATGTCGGCGCCGATGGGGAGCGTCACCGCCCGATCATGCTCCACCGCGCGATCCTCGGCACGTTCGAACGATTCATCGGCATCCTGATCGAGCATTATGCCGGTCGCTTCCCGCTCTGGCTCGCGCCGGTGCAAGCGGTGGTCGCGACGATCGTGTCCGATGCCGATGATTACGCGGCAGAGGTCGCGGCGAAGCTGGCGACGGCGGGAATCCGCGTCGAAACCGATCTGCGCAACGAAAAGATCAACTACAAGGTGCGGGAGCATTCACTGGCGAAGGTGCCGAACCTGCTGGTGGTGGGGAAGCGCGAGGCGGACGAAGGCACCGTCGCCCTTCGTCAGCTTGGAAGCGACCGGCAGCAGATGATGTCGCTCGATGAGCTCGTGGCTATGCTGGTGAGGGATGCAACCCCGCCCGATTTGGTGGCGAGGTGAGAGTGGGGCGCCGCCGCGTCGTCCCAAACCCCAAACCCGTCACCCCGGACTTGATCCGGGGTCCCGCTCCTTCTTGGGCGCTGCAAAAGCGGGACCCCGGATCAAGTCCGGGGTGACGACCAAGCTGGAGGACTGTCCTCAAGCGTCGGTCTCGATGAGATTACAGCACCCCACCACCTTTCGCTTTCACGAATAAACCGCTATATCACAGAATTCAAAACCACAGGAGCTTTACCCATACGTCCTCCCATGACCCGGCGCCCACTCGCGCCCCCGCCGATCAACGGTCCGCGCTTCAATGAATTCATCGTCTCGCCCAAAGTGCGCGTGATTGACGAAAATGGCGAAAATCTGGGTGTGATGTACACCCGCGAAGCGATGGAGCAGGCGCAGGCCGTGGGGCTCGACCTTGTCGAAGTGTCGCCCAACGCCGATCCGCCCGTCGCCAAGTTCCTGGATGTCGGCAAGTTCAAATATGAGGCCCAGAAAAAGGCCAACCTCGCCCGCAAGAGCCAGAAGACGCAGGAGATCAAGGAGATCAAGATGCGTCCGAACATCGACGATCATGATTATGATACGAAGATGAAGAAGGTGCTCGAATTCATCGATGAGGGTGACAAGGTGAAGATCACCCTGCGGTTCCGCGGGCGCGAGCTAAGCCACGGCCAGCTCGGCATGGCGCTGCTCCAGCGCGTGCAGGCCGATGTCGTCGAGACGGCAAAGGTAGAGGCCTATCCGCGCATGGAAGGTCGGCAGATGCTGATGGTGCTCGCGCCGAAGTAACGACTAACCCCGGTTCGGCGGGCGGCGATCAGTCGCCCCCGCCTCCGCCGTCACCGCCGCCCCCACCGTCGCCTCCCCAATCGCCACTCGAATGGTCTGACGCGTGGCTATCCTTGTGATGGCCGGTGTCCGAACCGCCATCGTACATCATCGTGTCACTGCCATTGCCGTCACCCCGCTTTCTCGCAGCGCTGCCGCGACTGGCGGCAAAGGCAGCGCCGAGCGAGATGAACACCGCCGCGAGCGCGATCCACACGGCGCTGCCGCCTTTCTTCTCGGTCTTGTTATCGGCAGCAGCGGTCAGCATCAGCATTGCCGGCATGACGACCAGCGTCAGAGCTTTCCACGGCATCGCTTTGCGGGTCTGTCGGCGAGAGTGATCAATCCGGTGCTGGTTCATGCGGCGGGTGGCTCCCAGAGTTCGATGGCATTGCCTTCGGGGTCATGGATACGCGCAAACTGGCCGACCGCGGGATCATCCCATTCCGCCCGGGTCTCAACCTTGATCCCGGCTGCGTTCAGCTGTTCGAGCATGCCCTCGAGATCGTCGACGCGCAAGTTGAGCATCCATTGCTTGTCCGCTGCGAAATAATCGGTGTCGGCCTTGAACGGCGCGAACACGACTGGACCGCCTTGCGTTTTCCAGGTCCATTCATCGATATCGCCGGTGCCCTCCGCCGCGCAGCCTGCGCCGATGCCCAGATGCTCGCGATACCAGGCGTTGAGTGCGTCCGGGTCGCGCGCTCGGAAGAACAGTCCGCCGATTCCTAACACCGCCATGTCATTGTCTCCCCGTCTGGTGCCTGAAATCAGGCGGCACGCGCCCATTCGCCTTCATTGGCCGCAGCCCCCAACAAGCGCCGCTCGATCGATTTGAGCCGCTGGGTGCTGCTGATCTTGTCGCCCAGAAGGTCGGTCAGGTAAAATGTGTCGACCGCGCGTTCGCCATAGGTCGCGACATGCGCCGAGTGGATCGTCACTTTCGACTGGAACAGCGCCAGCGCAAGCCGGTTCAGCAGCGCCGGGCCGTCGCGGGCGTTGACCTCGATCACGGTGAAGCGGTTCGATGCCTGGTTGTCGATCAGGACAACGGGCGCGATCTGAAACGCCTCTGCGCGCGTGCGTGATAGCGGCTTGGCGTGGAGCCGTTCGTTGAGCTTGCCGCGATTGGCGAGCGAATCCTCGATCGCGGTTTTCAGCCTTTCAAGCTGCTCGGGCCGGTCGAATGGTCGACCGAACGGATCCTGCACCAGGAAATTGTCGAGCGCCATGCCGTCCCGCGTCGTGTGGATGCGCGCATCAATGATGTTACCGCCTGCGACGTGAATCGCGCCTGCCGCGCGGTAGAACAGCCCCGGATGATCGGCGGCGAACAACGTCACCAACGTCGCACCGCGTTCGGGATATACCTGCGCCTCGATCGACAGCGGTGCCTGCCCTGCCGCTGCAATCAGCCGCGCGTTGCGTTCGAGCACGTCGTCGGGTTCGGCCACCCAATAGGGTTCGGGCAGCCGCGCGACGAGCGCCTTGAACCGTTCCGCTGGCCAGCCGAGCGCGGTGGCCAGCGCCTCCTGCTTGGTCGCGATCCGCTCGCCGCGCCCCCGCTGCTTGTGGCCCAGGCGAAGCACCTCTTCGGCGGCTTCGTACAGGTCGGTCAGCAACTGCCGTTTCCAGCTGTTCCAAACGCCGGGCCCAACCGCGCGAATATCGACCACCGTCAGTGCGAGCAGCAAACGGAGCCGTTCGGGGCTCTGTACGATCTCGGCGAAATCGAGGATGGTCTTGAAATCGGAAAGGTCGCGCTTGAACGCGGTGGCCGACATCAACAGGTGGCAGCGCACCAGCCACGCGACCGTTTCGGTCTCTGCCGCTGTCATGCCAAGCCGGGGGCACAGTCGCTGCGCAACCTCTGCGCCCAGCACCGAATGATCGCCGCCGCGTCCCTTGGCGATATCGTGGAGCAGCACCGCGACGTATAACACGCGGCGCGATACGATCCGCTTCAGGATTCCGGCGGCCAGCGGATGATCCTCGGCCAGCTCGCCGCGCTCGATCCGGGCGAGCAGACCGATCGCGCGGATCGAATGCTCGTCCACCGTATAATGATGGTACATGTCGAACTGCATCTGCGCGACGACGCGACCAAAATCGGGCACGAACCTGCCGAACACGCCGGCCTCGTTCATCCCGCGCAGTGCGGCCTCGGGATTGCGCGGGCTCGTCAGCACGTCGAGGAACAGCGCATTGGCGCGGGCGTCGGTGCGAATATCGTCGGCCAGCTTTGCATCGCGCGCGGCAACCCGCATCGCCAGCGGGTGCACTTCCAGTTCATGCTTGTCGGCCAGCGCGAACATCTCGATCAGCCGGACGGGGTCTCGCGCGAACCAGTCGTCCGACGGGAGCGCGAGGCGCCCGCGATCGAGCACGAAGCCGTTCAAATTGCGCGGTGCCCGCCGCATCAGCGGCAACCCGAACCGGCGCCCGCGCGCAGCGAAACTCTCGTCGAGATGCGCCATGAACACGCCCGTCAGGTCGCCCACGGTTTTCGCCTGCAGGAAGTAATGCCGCATGAAGCGTTCGACCCGCGACGCCCCCGCGCGGTCGGCATAGCGCATCCGCTCGGCAATCTCGCGCTGCACGTCAAAGGTAAGCCGATCCTCGGCGCGACCGGCGATGCTGTGCAGATGACAGCGCACCGCCCAAAGGAAATTCTCGGCGCGGTGGAACTGGCGATACTCGATCCGCGTCAGCAGCCCGGCCTCGACCAGTTCGGCAACGCTGCGAACGTTATAAGCATATTTGCCCATCCAAAAGAGTGTGTGGAGATCGCGCAGGCCGCCCTTTCCCTCCTTGATATTGGGTTCGACGACATAGCGGCTGTCACCCATCTTGCGGTGGCGCTCATTCCGCTCGGCGAGCTTGTCCGCAATGAATTGGCGCGCGGTGCCGGCCTGCACCTCGGCTTTGAAACGCCGCGATGCCTCATCATAGAGATCGGTATCGCCCCACACATAGCGTGCCTCGAGCAGCGCGGTGCGGATCGTCATATCGCCCTTGGCCTGACGCACCATTTCATCCAGCGACCGCGACGAGTGGCCGATCTTCAGCCCCATATCCCACAGTGCATAGAGCATCGATTCGATCACTTGTTCGGACCAGCCGGTCTGCTTCCAGGGGGTCAGAAAGCCGATATCAACATCGGAAAAGGGTGCCATCTCGCCGCGGCCATAGCCGCCGACCGCAATCAGCGTCAGCCGCTCACTCGTGGTGGCATTGGATTTCGGGTAGAGCCGTTCGGTGGTAAAATCATAGAGCAGCCGGATGATCTGATCGATCAGAAACGCCATTGCCGCTGCTGCTTCCAGGCCGCGCGAGGGATGTTCGATCAGCCGCCGGGCAATTTCGGCACGCCCTTCGGCAAGCGCGGCGGCGAGTAGTGACGTGGCATCCCGGCGCATGCTGGTCGCATCGGCCGGGTCGAGCGCGTTGAGGAGATCGGCCGTGACGCGGCGGTCTATGATCGCGCGGCGTTGCGGCAGGGATTCGAAGCGGCTGGCCATGATGATCGTCGTTACAGCCATTCGGTTACCGGGTCACCTACGGACGAGTAGGGGACGGCTTAGGGTTTCGACATTTTTAACCCTGTTCGGTTAAACAAGGGCAATGCTGATCAAGTCTCAATCCCGTGGTTCGCCTTGGATGATGTCGATGGCGCGTCATGCCCAGTCGTTCATCGCCGTCGATGATCTCAGCCGGGCAGAGCGGACCGCAGCAACGGTCCGCATGATCATTCGTTTCGCGCCGATCAACGTTGTTACCGCCGTGGCGATGTGTGTTGTTTACGCCATTCGGTTCGATCAGCCTTTCATGGCCTTCGCAAGCCTGCCCGTCGCGATCGTGACGCTGGTGTCCATGGCGCTGTTCCAGGGGATGTTCCATGCCCGCTGGCAGCTGAATCCGGAAACGATCGATCGGCTGATGAATGTCTATGCGCTTGCGATCGGGCTTGGCTGGTTTGTCACGATTGGGGCGTTGAATACCGTACCGATGAGCGAAGACCGCGTGGGTATTTCGTGCGTCAACGTTGCAATCATCTGCCTGGGCGGTACCGTCTTCACGTTGCTGCCCGAAGCGGGGCTCGTCTTCATGGCAACCGTCGGAACGCGCCTGGCAATCGATCTCGGGACGATCGTCGCTGTGCCGGCGCTTTATGTGATCGCCATTATGGGATTTGTGCTGATGCTGTTCGCCATGGCGATCGGGCAGGCGCGGCTGTTTGCCGATCGCGTGCGAACCCAGGCCGATCTCGCCGATCTCGAACGCCGCCGAACCGAGGATGCGCAGCGCGTCGCCGAGGAGCAGCGGGCGCTCGAACGCGCGCATGAACGCCGCCGTGCTGACGAACAACAGGCCAGCGCAGATGAACAGCGCGCCTTAATGAATGATCATGCCCAGCGTTTCGAAACCTCGGTTGCCGCTGCCATCGGCATCTTGAGCAGCGCCGCGTATGATTTGAGCGAATCGACCGCCAACCTGACCGAGATGGGCAAATTGAGCGGCGCGCATGTGTCTGCCGTGCGCGGGCGTGCCGTCACCGTCGCGCAGTCGATGGCCGATGTGCAGCGCGCAGCAGCCGAACTGCGCCAGTCGATCGGGGAGATCTCCTGCGAAGTCGCGGGCCAGGTCCAGGCCACCGCCAATGCCGAAATCGCCTCATCACTCGCCCGCGCCCAAGCCCGCGCGCTGGCGGATAGCAGCGCGGTTGTGCGTGGCATTACCGCCAAGATCGAACGGATCGCGCAGCGCACCAATACGCTGGCGCTCAATGCCCTAATCGAGGCGACGCAATCGGGTGAAGCGGGGGCGGCCTTTGCGGTCGTCGCTGGCGAGGTGAAAGCGCTGGCAGCGCAAACGCGTGAGGCGGCGCTTGAGATTGGTCATCACATTGCCGACATGAACGCCAATGCCGATGACGTTGCGGCGTCGGTGGAAGTGATCGCCAGCGATGTCGGCAGGATTGCCGCCGGTGCCAACGATATTGCCAGGACAATCGACGCCCAGCGGCTGTCGACCGGCGGGATTTTTGCAGGCGTGGACAGCGCCGGTCATGGGGCCGAGGCCGTTGGCGCGGACTTGCAGGCGCTTGCTGACAAGGCCGATTCCGCGCTGGCGCTAGCCAGCAAGATCGAACGCGTCGCCAGCAATATCGGGGTTCAATCGCAGCGGCTGGACGAAGCCAGCTCTGCGTTCGGCGCGCGGTTACGCCGCGCCTGATCCGGCGCGCGCGAGCGCCTTCAGCTTATAGACCAGATCAAGCGCCTCGCGCGGGGTGAGGGCGTCGACATCGACATTCTCGATCTCGGTGCGGAGCGGATCGCGCGTTTCCTCGATCTGCTCGGCAGCCGCAGCGAACAGCGGTAGATCGTCCAGCCCCGCCGCCAACCCGCCGGTTTTGGCGCGCCCCGCCTCCAGCTTGGCGAGCACCGATTTGGCGCGCGCGATCGTTACGGGGGGTAGTCCTGCCAGTCGCGCCACCGCCAGCCCATAGCTGCGATCGGCAGGACCTTCGGATACCTCGTGCAGCAGCACCAGATCGCCTTTCCACTCGCGCGCTCGGACATGGTGCAGGGTCAGCGCATCGCAGCGCTCCGCTAGCCGGGTCAGCTCGTGATAATGCGTGGCGAACAGGCAGCGGCAGCGATTATCCTCATGGATTGCTTCCACCACCGCCCAGGCAATCGCCAGACCATCATAGGTGCTGGTGCCGCGCCCGACCTCGTCGAGGATGACGAAGCTTTGCGGCGATTGTCCGATGCGCCGACGCGGCTGAACAAGCGGTCGACCAGCCCTAATGTGGCGGACGCCGCGGGCACATAGCTGCCCGCCTGAGCGAGCACCGCGATGAGCGCGTTCTGGCGCAGGAAGGTCGATTTGCCGCCCATGTTCGGCCCCGTGACCAACCACAGCCGATTATCCTCCGACAGGCGGCAATCATTGGCGACAAACCGTCCGCCGGCCTTTGCCACCGCCGCCTCGACCACCGGGTGCCGCCCGCCTTCGATCTCGAAACAGGCATTATCGACGATTTGGGGCCGTGCCCAGCCGCCTTCGCTGGCGCGCTCGGCAAGCGCCGTCGCGACATCGAGCCGCGCAAGCGCATCGGCGGTGACGGCAATCGCCTCGCGGTTGGCGAGCGCAGTATCGGTGAGTTCCTCAAGATGCGCCGCTTCTGCCGCCAGCGCATGGGCGCCGGCCTGCGTTACCTTAAGTGCCACCTCATGCAGGTCGGGCGCGTTGAAGCGCACGGCGCCCGCCATGGTCTGGCGGTGAGTGAAGCCGCTATCGGGGGCCATCAGCGGATCGGCGGCGCGGGCGGGTACCTCGATATGATAGCCGAGCACACCGTTGTGGCGGATTTTCAGCGCGGAAATGCCGGTTTGGGTGCGGTACTCGGCCTCCAGCGCGGCAATCGCGCGCCTGCCGCCAGCGCCGCTGTCGCGCAGATCATCGAGCGCGGCATCGAACCCAGGCGCGATATAGCCGCCCGCCGACGCATCGATCGGGGGGGACGCGACGAGCGCGCGCGCGAGCAGATCGATCAGCGCGCCATGCCCGCGCAATTGCGGGGCGAGCCGGGCGAGGAGCGCGGGCTTGGGATCGACTTTCTCGAGCCGCTCGCCGAGCCGCCATGCCGCATCGAGGCCGTCGCGTAATTGCCCCAAATCGCGCGGGCTGCCGCGCCCAGCCGCCAGTCGCCCCAGCGCACGGCCGATATCGGGGAGCGCCCTAAGAGTCGCCCGCAGGCCATCGCGCATGGCCGCATCGTCGTGAAAATGCTGCACCAGATCGAGCCGCGCCTCGATCATCGCGCGCTCCATCAACGGTGCGCCGATGTCCGCCGCCAGCAGCCGCGCGCCTGCTCCCGTCACCGTCCGATCGACCGCATCGAGCAGGCTGCCTTTGCGCGCGCCATGGGTCGTCTGGGTCAGCTCAAGACTCTCGCGGGTGGCCGCGTCGATCGCCATCGTCTCGGCACTTCGCGTCAGACGCGGCGGGCGTAAAAAGGGCAGGGAACTCTTTCCGTTATGATCGAGATACCGCACCAGCCCGCCTGCCGCCGCCAGCGCGGCGCGGGAGAAGCTGCCGAAACCATCGAGCGTCGCCACCCCGAATAGCGCCTTCAACCGTTCCTCGCCGCTGGCACTGTCGAATTCCGATCGCGGGCGGTGGCCTGTGGCGAGGTCGGCAAAGTCGGTTGCGTCCGACGCGATCGTCTCCGCCGGTGACAGCCGTGCGAGATCGGCGGCGACTGATGCGGCATCGCTCTCGATCAGCTCGAACCGCCCGGTCGAGATATCCGCTACCGCAATCGCGACGCCGCCTGCCGCCTCGCCAATCGCCGCACACCAGTTGGCCGCCCGCGCATCAAGCAGCGCTTCCTCGGTCAGCGTCCCCGCCGTGACGACGCGCACGATCGCCCGCCCGACCAACGTCTTGCCGCTGCGCTTCTTCGCCTCGGCCGGGCTCTCGGTCTGTTCGGCAATCGCAACGCGGTGCCCGGCCTTGATCAGCCGTGCGAGATACCCTTCTGCCGCATGCACCGGTACCCCGCACATCGGGATCGGCACCCCGTCATGCTCGCCCCGCGCGGTCAGCGCGATATCGAGGCAGGCAGCGGCAATCTTCGCATCTTCGAAAAACATCTCGAAGAAATCGCCCATCCGGTAGAAGAGCAGACAATCCTGCGCCTCTGCCTTCAGCGCCAGATATTGCGCCATCATCGGGGTGGGGGCGGTGCCGGTCATCGATCGGGTGATACAGCCAAGCAACCTATGTTCAAGGCGATGCGCGCCAGGGGTGGAAGAAACAAGATCGTCCCCGTAAAGACCGGGTATCAGCTGAAGGGCCAGCCATGACCGATGAATCGACCGTCCAGTTTTCCGAGCGTGAAGCGCTGCTGTTCCATTCGGAAGGGCGCCCCGGCAAGATCGAGATCATTGCGTCCAAGCCGATGGCAACGCAGCGCGATCTGGCGCTTGCTTATTCCCCCGGCGTCGCAGTGCCCGTCCGCGCGATTCACGAAAATCCGGCGGCTGCGTATGAGTATACCGCCAAGGGCAATCTGGTCGCAGTGATCTCGAACGGCACGGCGATTCTGGGTATGGGCAATCTGGGTGCGCTTGCCTCAAAGCCGGTAATGGAAGGCAAGGCGGTGCTGTTCAAGCGCTTCGCCGATGTGGACTCGATCGACATCGAACTCGCCACCGAAGACCCCGAGGCCTTCATCAACGCGGTCGCGCTGATGGAGCCGAGCTTTGGCGGCATCAACCTTGAGGACATCAAGGCCCCTGAATGCTTCATCATTGAGCAAGCGCTGAAAGAGCGCATGAACATTCCAGTGATGCATGATGACCAGCACGGCACCGCGATCATCGCCGCCGCCGGGCTCATCAACGCGCTGTTCCTCACCGGGCGGGATATTAAGGATACCAAAGTCGTGATGAACGGCGCGGGCGCGGCGGCGATTGCCTGTGCCGAGCTGATCAAGGCAATGGGCCTGCCGCATGACCAGCTGATCATGTGCGACAAATCGGGCGTCATCTATCAGGGTCGCGAACATGGCGACATGAACCAGTGGAAATCGGCGCACGCCGCCAAAACCGATCGCCGCACGCTCGAAGAAGCGCTGAACGGGGCCGATGTGTTCATGGGGCTATCCGCCAAGGGAGCGCTGCTCCCCGAATATCTGATGAAGATGGCGGACAAGCCGATCGTCTTCGCGATGGCCAATCCCGATCCTGAAATCACCCCGCCCGATGCCAAGCGGGTGCGGCCTGACGTGATCATCGCCACGGGCCGGTCGGATTATCCGAACCAGGTCAACAATGTCCTCGGCTTTCCGTTCATTTTCCGCGGTGCGCTCGATGTGCGGGCAACCGCGATCAATAACGAGATGAAGGTCGCCGCCGCCCGCGCGCTCGCCGCGCTCGCCCGCCAGCAGGTGCCGGAAGAAGTGGCGGTCGCCTATGGTGTGCGCCACAGCTTCGGGGTCGATTATATCATCCCCGCCCCGTTCGATCCGCGCCTGATGGAAATCGTGCCCGTTGCGGTTGCCCAGGCCGCCATGGACTCGGGTGTCGCGACCAAGCCGATCATCGATATGGAGGCGTATCGCCAGCAACTCCGCGCGCGTCTCAACCCGACCACCTCGGTGCTCACGCTCGCCTATGAAAGCGCGCGCGCCAACCCGAAGCGGGTGCTGTTTGCCGAAGGCGAAGAAGAAGTCGTGCTGCGCGCCGCGATCGAGTTCAAGGCGGGCGGATACGGCACGCCGGTGCTGGTCGGGCGCGATGATGTGTATGATCGGTTGCGCGCGCTCGGCGTCACTGATCCCGAGACGTATGAGCTGCACAACAGCCGCAAATCGCCGCTGGTGCCCAAGATGGTCGAGTTTCTCTACGAGCGGCTCAAGCGGCGCGGCTATCTGCTGCGTGACTGCGAACGCATGATCAACCAGGATCGCAACATCTTCGGCGCGGTGATGCTGCAACTGGGCGAGGCCGACGTGATGATCACCGGCACCACCCGCCCCTATGCGCAGACGATGCGCGAAGTGCGCCGCGTGATCGACCCGATCAAAGGCCGCACCGCGTTCGGCGTCCATGTGATGGTCGGCGCCAAGCATACCGTGTTCATGGCCGATACCACGATCAACGAACGCCCAACGGCGGAAGAACTCGCCGACATCGCCGAGCAGACCGCACTCGTCGCCAAGCGCATGGGCCACGAACCGCGCGTTGCTTTCCTTAGCTATTCGAACTTCGGCAATCCCGAAGGGCGCTGGCTGGAAAATATCCGCAACGCGGTGTGTGTGCTCGATCAGCGATCGGTTACGTTCGAATATGAAGGCGAAATGGCGCCCGACGTGGCGCTCAACCCGCGCCAGCTCGCGAACTACCCGTTCGCGCGGCTCTCCGGCCCCGCCAATGTGCTGATCATGCCCGGCCTGCAAAGCGCCAACATCTCCGCCAAATTGCTCCGCGAACTCGGCGGCGATGCGGTGATCGGGCCGATGCTGGTCGGCATGGAAAAAAGCGTCCAGATCGCCCCGATGACGAGCACGGCGAGCGAATTGGTGACGCTGGCGGTGCTGGCCGCGGGGGGGATTGCGGGGTAGGGCTAGGAAGGCGACGTTGTTTTGTGTCGCTGCACCGGCAGATATTGAGCCGATTGCTGCCTGTCCGGTTTGAAGTGCTTGATTTGGGGAGGCGGACATTCTGGCGGATATTCTGAAAGGGCAGCAATCGGCCTACACCCTGTTAGGAAGGCGGGCTGATTTAAGAGGCCGCGCGGCATCCCCTCGCCGGGCTGGCATTGAGGACAGTTGTTCCGTGAATGCCGGACCGATCACAAAATGTCGCGCTTAACCGCTACGCGATAAACATCGCCGACTGGAATTTCAAACTGGCCATCTAGATACAGTGTGGACGTTGCGACGTCCGTCACAAGCGCGCGGTTGATGATGTAACGTTTGTGACAGCGGATGAATCCAAAGGGTTTTAGCCTAATCTCCAGGCTTTTCAGTGGCTCGGACAAAAGGATCCGGGCATCAGCTGTGATCAACCACGCAAAGTTCCCAGCGGCTTCAAATGCAAGGATTTTCGCGAGATCACATAGGCGATGGTCGTGTCCGGTCGAAAACGCCATCAAGCGATCGGCGGTCATCGGCTGCGCCAATAACGGCATTAATCTTTCGATGCACAAATCCAGCCGATCTTGTGCGATCGGTTTCAGCAAATAGTCTCGCACGCCAAGGTCATAGGCCCGTAACGCCTTATCCGCGTGAGCAGTGGTCATTACCGTTATCGGCAGAGAAGCGCGGCCCAGCGCCATAAGGCGCTCGAGCAGGTCGAGACCAGTCGCTCCAGGCATGGATATGTCGAGAAACAACAGGCGAGCCGGGGTTCGTCCTAACCCACTTTCCGCCTTATCGGCACGATGATAGCTCCCAACTAGCCGAAATGCCGAATGCCGCTTCATCAAAGCGGCAAGGACGGCATGCGCTGCAGGTTCGTCGTCGACAACGGCATAGTCGCAAATTGCTACCATGTGCAGATTTCGGTTCGGAACAGGTCATTGTCGTGATCGATGGTCGAAGTATACCGATGCCGCTCAGGGTAGAGAAGCGCCAGCCTCTGGCTCACCAAGTCAATGCCGATCTGAGTGCCCGGTGGTATCGCTACGCCAATTTTATTCTCGACGACAAAGCGGAATCCCTTGTCGGTTGAGACAAAATGCGCTGACACAAGAAGGGTCCCCGCCTCATCAGCCCCATGTTTTACCGCATTCTCGAACACGCCCGCCAGCATGAGGGCGGGCACTGGCGTATCTCCATCACCTTCGAATCTTAAGTCGATCTTCGCCGCTGCAGATCGGTCGATCGCAAAGTCACGATATTGCTCCAGAAACCGCCATTCATCTTCAGCGGCGGCAAAGTCCTGCTGCCCTTTTTCCACCAGATAGCGCATCATTTCGGACAGTCTGACGACCAGAGCCGGCGCTCGATCAGGCGACGATAATGTCGCGGCATAGACGACATTCAGCATGTTGTGGAGCGTATGGGGGGCTAGCATAGCGCCCAGAGCACGCTGCTCCGCGGCCTCACGCAGCCGCTCAGCCGCTGCCAAGTCGCGTGAAGCGCAATACCAACGCCAAACTGAACGGGACGCGAAAGCGATGAGCACGATAGCGACCAGATTGATCGCAGAGTTCCAAATTGTGAACGTCATGTTGAACGGCTGATGGACCGCGTGGACGATCGGAATCCAGAAAGCCAGCGCGCCGGATATCGCGACAAGACGTCGCGCTAATGGCCATGCACGATCCCACAAAAGAAGCGCGGAATAGACTGGCCCAAGATAGATTAGCCCAGGGATGGGGCCCATTATAATGCAGGCTAGGCTCCACGCGAATACATGACGAAGCAGGTGCGCATGCCGTCTCATCTGTTCGCGGTCGTCCCGTGAGGCGACGGCGCTATGCCTTGAATCGTATAGGAGAATAAGAGGTGCAAGATGCGCCAACCGGCCTCGGTTTTGACCAGTTGCCAGCTTTCGTGGCCCCAGTTCTGAACGGTATCATTGGCCCGGAAGTCATAATCGAACGTCAATGTAAGCCCAATATCTCCAGCCCGGTATAGTGCAGGCCCGACAGCCACCAGCCGGGCAGATGCGCCGCCTTGTCCGCGACGATCCGTAGAATAGCGCGGTGAGGGCCACGGCATCCTTCGCCGACAATGCCGCCTTGAACTGCACGACCAGTTGCTCAATATCGCGCCTGTCCTGATCTCTCGTAGGTGCCATAACCGTCGACGCATTTTGTATGGTCGCCGCATTCGACGGCGTAAGCGCAGGAAGCATTATTGCGCACGCTAGCACGGTCCGCTTTACACCCTGTAGCATTACCTTCTTTCTCCCTTGTAGATTGACGACTGTCGGCGTGCGGCATCAGCGGCAATGAAGTGTCGCAGTCCCTCCTCATCGGACGCACGGCCGGTCCAAGCGAGGTCAACCGGCTCTCCGCCGAGCTCACTGTCCCGCCAGGGCACAATAGCAATGGGCAGAGTTACTTCGCCAAGCCCAGAGGGAAGCGCTCGTTGGAACCATGCCTCGACATAGCGGGTCTGGCGCTCTGTAGGGTCGCCCACCTGAACGGCGCCGGCACGGCGAAATGCGTTGACCGCGACGATGCAACTGCTGATGCAGCCCCCATCGGTCAGCACATAGGCGGGCACAACTAAGCGTTTTGCCGAACGGGTCGAAGGTCTAGTCGCCGGCACGGCAATGGAAGCATCTTCGGTGTAAAATGGCCGCTCTGCGGCCGTGGCCGCTTCTAGGCGGGGGATCATGGTGTCAATGGCCGAGATAACTTCTGTTGGAACGTCGGCCCATTGACCTAGTCGCGAGCGCAACGCCCTGCTGGCGTCGACAACGTCATTCGATGCCCGCCATCGCTTGGCCGCGATCGGGGCGTCCGCGGGGACCGCACCTGAACCCCACACGGTTTCAATCAGCGCGTCGGCCAGCGCAGAATTGCCACCTTGATTGCTGCGCAGGTCGAAAACGATATAAGGTCGCGACAGGATCGATTGCCTTTCCCGTCTGATCTGTTCGCGCAATGTTGCGTGCGCGGCTTCAAGACCGAAATTGCCGATGGTGAACCAAGCCGCACCATCGTCGGCATAACTGAGTGCAATCGTTTCGGTCACGGGTCGGGCTCGGCGGAATGGTCGCAAGGCCTGCGATACAGCTTCGCGCCGAGCCTCCCGCCATTGCAATGTAATCAGAACAGGCCGAGCAGACGCGGTCCGGAACCGGCATTGGCGCGGGCGGGCAACAAAGGGATTTTCCTGATCGACGAACAGGCTTGATGCATAGAGCGTGCGGTTCCCCGGCATGTCCCACGCGACCGCCCACCCGTCCAGATGGTGACGCAGTGTCGCGTCCGCGTCGCGGCCGTCGCATCCGAGAAACACCGCATCTCGGAGTGGTGGGCTGTCACTTGGTAATCCGACAGCGTCTGCGCTGGTTGCAAAGTAGCGATCGCCGCGCCGCTCGAGTCCGATTCCAGCCCATTGCACCAGCTTCCCTACCGGGGCCCCGCCAAAATCGACGTGCGGATCGGCAGCGGCATTCCCTAATGCGCGCATGACGGCGCGATACCCTGCCGCCGATTGGACAAGCAATGCTTGCCGACGCGCGATCGCCAGGGCCCGGGTCCACCGGCTCCGAAATTCGGGGTTCTTCGGATCCACCCAGCCTGGATAAACTGACCGGACCCACATATCAGCGGCCGCGATATCCCGCAGAGTATCGTCCCGCCATTGAGGAGGCGAACGTTCGGCGGCGACGTCGTTGGTAGATGGCGCTGCTTGTGTCTCTCCATGGACATCAAGAGGGGCCAACAGAGTCAGCAGCGCAGCAGCAAGGAGCGAACGAGCAGCCATGAGTTTTTGCATCGTCTTTCAGCCAGCGTGGGTGATGCAAATCGCGTCACATCAACACGCAAGACGGGCAAACGGGAAAGGATAAACGGGAAATCTAGATGACGAACAGGTATTGCGCCGACTTGGGCTAAACCGCGCCAAGCTGAACGCGCTGATCTGAGTCAACTTTGTCGTGACGTCTGTGGCGGCAACCCCGTTCGTCGGGCTAGCCCCAACGCGATCGGGCAAATCACCTCCACCGCTGCCAAACCATTTTCCTACAGCGTGTCTTTCATGGCATGGTTCAGCCTGCTCTTTGACATCGTCGATCCGCCACATGATTTCAGGCCACCGACCCAGCCTCCGCAAAACGGCGCCAGACCCGCAACTTCCGCAACTTCACCCCCGCAACTTCGGGGCGCCGCCTGACTCGGGCTGTAACGCAAGCGGGGCCAATCCGCCCGTTCGTGCGTTTGTGCGCCATTCCCTCAACGCAAAGGTGCATTCATGAAAATCCCCCAAGGCGCACTTGTCGCCATCGTCGATGGCGAGATTTTGAACCTGTTTCGCAACACGGGCGATGAGGCCGCGCCGTCGCTCACTGCAGTACCCGATGTCGCCGTATCGACGGAAAACAAGGGCTCGGGCGGGCGGCATAACAGCAGTTCGGCCAATCCTGCGGACAGCCAACAGGAGGAGGACAGCTTTGCCGCTGGCGTTGCCGACATCCTCAACAAGCGCGTGCTCGATCACAAGATCGATGCGCTGATCATTGTCGCCGCGCCGCGCACGCTCGGCGAATTGCGCAAACACTACCACAAAGCGCTCGAAGCGATCCTGGTCGGGGAGATCGCCAAGGATCTGACCGGGCATCCGACCGCCGATGTCGAAAAGATCATCGCGGCAGCTTAAGCCGTTCGGGTGCGCAGGCCGGTGTCAACAACCGGCCTGCGCTTCCCGGAAATCAGCCTTATGCGTCGATGCTTGTGCCCAGCGCGCCGTACACCAGCCCGCCATCGACCGCGATCGTCTCGCCCACCACATAATCGCCCGCGCGGCTCGCCAGGTAGATCGCGGTACCGGCCATGTCCTCGTCGACGCCGATCCGCTTGGCGGGGATGCCCTTGGCAATCGTCTCGCCGTGATCGCGCGCCGCCTTGTTCATCTCGCTGGCAAACGCGCCCGGCGCGATCGAGGTGACGTTGATGTGATCCTTGATCAGCCGTGCCGACATCCGCTTGGTCAGGTAGATCAGCGCCGATTTTGACGCGTGATAGCTATAGGTTTCCCAGGGGTTCAGCCGCAGCCCGTCGATCGAGGTGATGTTGATCACCTTGGCGGGCGTTGCGGCGCTGGCGGCGGCCTTCAGCGCTTCGTGAAGGGCCTGGGTCAGGAAGAAGGGCGATTTGACGTTCAGGTCCATCACCTTGTCCCAGCCTTTTTCGGGGAAGGTTTCGAAACTTTCGCCCCACGCAGCGCCCGCATTGTTGACGAGGATGTCGAGCTTGTCGGTATGTTCAGCCAGTTGCGCCGCGAGCGCCTTGCACCCCGCGACGGTGGAAACGTCCTGTGGCAGCGCGATGCACTTCTCGCCCAGTTCCTTGGCGGTTTCGAAGCAGGCATCGGCCTTGCGCGAGGAGATGTAGACCGTCGCCCCCTGGGCGATAAAGCCCGCCGCGATCATCTTGCCGATGCCGCGCGAGCCGCCGGTGACAAGCGCGATCCGGCCGTCGAGCCGGAAGAGGTTGGTGGTGTCCATGTGTCTTCTCCTATCATCCGTTCGTTTCGAGCGAAGTCGAGAAACGATGGGCGGCGCTTGTGGCCTGTTTCTCGACTTCGCTCGAAACGAACGGGGTTGTTATTGTTGAGCCTTGATTATCCCCCGCGCTTGATCGTTTCCCGCGCGATGATGATCTGCTGGATCTGGCTGGTGCCTTCGTAAATGCGGAACAGGCGGACGTCGCGGTAGAGCCGCTCGATGCCGTAATCGGCGATATAGCCCGCCCCGCCGAAAATCTGGACGGCACGGTCGGCCACGCGGCCGACCATCTCGCTGGCATAATATTTCGATGCCGCCGATTCCATGACGACGTCCTTGCCGGCATCCTTCGCCGCCGCTGTCTCCAGCATCAGTGCGCGGGCGGCGAGCGCTTCGGTTTTGCTGTCGGCGATCATCGCCTGGATCAACTGATGCTCGGCGATCGCCTTGCCGAATTGCTTGCGTTCAGTGGCGTAAGCGACGCAATCGGCGATTAGGCGCTCGGCGACCCCCACGCAGACGGCCGAGATGTGGAGCCGCCCGCGATCGAGCACGCGCATCGCGATCTTGAAGCCTTCGCCCTCGGCGCCGAGCCGATTCTCCACTGGCACCGCGACATCGTCCATGATGACATCGGCGACCTTCGCACCCTTCTGCCCCATTTTCTTTTCCGGCTCGCCGATCGACACGCCGGGTAAGTCGCGCGGGACGAGGAAAGCGGAAACGCCGCGCGCGCCGGGTTCATCGCCGGTGCGGGCCATGACGGTGAACAGATCGGCCTTGTCGGCATTGGTGATGTAGCGCTTGGTGCCCGACAGGCGGTAGACATTACCGTCCCGCACCGCGCGCGTCTTCACGCTGCCCGAATCGCTGCCGACATCGGGTTCGGTGAGTGCAAAGCTGGTGACGATCTCTCCCGATGCGATTTTCGGCAGCCACGCGGCCTTCTGTTCGGGCGTACCGGCCATCACCAACCCCTGGCTGCCGATGCCGACATTGGTGCCGAAGGTGGAGCGGAACGCTGGCGTCGTGCGGCCAAGCTCGATCGCGACGCGACATTCTTCGCTCATCGTCAGGCCTAGCCCGCCATATTCCTCGGCGATCGACAGGCCGTACAGACCCATTTCCCGCATCTCGCGGATGATGTCGGCGGGGATGGCATCATCTGCCTCCACTTGCCCCTCGAGCGGACGCAGCCGTTCACTGACGAACCGCCGCACCATGTCGATCAGCGCATCAAAGGTTTCCGGGTCGAGCGCCACGCAAATCATCCTCTCGATTGTGTCGCACCCGCGCTATCCCAGCAGGCGCAGCGCTGCAAGTTGTGCAAACCCGAAATTCCAAAAGCGAGTGACGGGAAGGGTCGGGCACGTTACTAGCATAGCCAAAATAAGGATGAGAGGATCGTTGTTGATGCGCTTTTCGGGCAAGCGCGCCGTGGTAACCGGCGCTGCATCGGGCATTGGACGCGCCACCGTGCTGAGGCTGGTTGATGAGGGCGCTGAAGTCTGGGCGGGCGATATTGACGAGGCGGGCGGGCAGGAGCTTGCTCAAACCTCCAATGGGCGCATTCATTTCCAGCGTACCGATGTTACGAAAGCCGAAGATATCGAGGCGCTGATCGTGGCTGCTGATGCGGCGGGCGGCATCGATGTGCTGTTCAACAATGCAGGCGCAGGCGGCGCTCGGGCGAAGATCGATGCGATTACGCCCGATGAATGGGACTACACGCAGAACCTGCTGCTGCGATCGGTCGCCCTCGGCATTCGCTATGCAGCCCCGTTGATGGCCGCCCGTGGCGGCGGCGCAATCGTCAACACGGCCTCCATCGCCGCCCTGCAGACGGGGGCGGCCCCCACTGCCTATTCGGTCGCGAAGGCAGGTGTGCTGCACCTGACCAAGATGGCCGCCGCCGATCTGGCGCAGCACAGCATCCGCGTGAACGCGATATGCCCCGGCTTCATCACCACCAACATCTTCACCAGCGCCATGGAGATCGAAGGCGATAATCGCGACCGGGCAAACGACGCGATCGTCTCTATCGCTGGAAGCGCCCAGCCATTGCAGCGCGCCGGCGTTGCGGCGGATATCGCCGCCGCCGTCGCCTATCTCGCCAGTGATGATGCCAGTTTTGTTACCGGCACGCATATCGTCGTCGATGGCGGGATGACGATTGGCCCGCGTCACAGTTGGGACCCCGCAACCCCATCGCTGTTTGCGATGCTGGAGGCTTTCAAGTGAGCATGACGGTCGCGGTGCCGCCCGCCCGCGTGTTGCCGATGCGCAGCCGGCTGGCCTTTGGACTCGGGTCGATCGCTTACGGTGTGAAGGATAATGGCTTCGCGACCTTCCTGCTGCTGTTCTACAATCAGGTTGTCGGCCTGTCGGCGGCGAGTGTCGGCATCGCGATCATGATGGCGATGATGGTTGAGGCGTTCGTCGATCCGGCGGTTGGTTTCCTGTCGGATCATACCCGCAGCAAATGGGGGCGGCGGCACCCCTGGATGTATGCGTCTGCGATACCCGTCGCGATTGGCTGGCTGCTGTTGTGGAATCCGCCAACTGGGTGGAGTGAGACGGGGTTGCTATTCTATCTGTTCGGCAGCGCGTTGCTGGTGCGCATCGCGCTGTCGGCATTCGAGATCCCCGCTTCGGCGCTCGCCCCTGAGCTCAGCTCGGATTATGACGAGCGCACCAAGTTGTTTTCCTATCGCTATCTATTCGGCTGGGTTGGCGGGTTGGGCATGCTGTCGCTGGCTTACGGTGTCTTCCTGGTGCCTGATGCGACCCATGCGGTGGGGCTTCAGAACGGTCCCGGCTATTCGAGCATGGCGACGATGGCCGCGATCGTGATGGCGGTCGCTATCCTGGTGTCGTCCTGGGGCCTCCATGGCGAGATCAAATATCTGCCCAAACTGGCCGAAAGCGATGAGACGCTGGCCGATCATTTCCGCGCCTTTCGTCAGACGATTTCGAACAAAGCGTTCGTTATTCTGATGCTCGCCGGGGTGTGCGCCTATACCGCGCAGGGCATATCATTCGCGCTGTCGAACTATATGTACCAATATGTCTGGGAATTCAGTGGCGGCGATTTTCAATGGTTATCGCTGGCGCTGCTGACGGGCGCGATCGCCGCCTTCATTCTGGCCCCAAGGTTGACCAAGGGCGGGGATAAGGCCCGGATGGGGACCATCCTCTCAATTCTTAGCGTCATGCTGCTCGTGACGCCTTATGTCCTGCGACTAATGGGGCTATTTCCATCGCCGCAATCGCCAATCATCCTGCCATTGCTGCTCACCATCTTCACCGTCAATACAGCCTGCGGCGTTAGCGCATTCATCATCGGTGCATCGATGCTCTCCGACGTGGTTGAGGAATCCGAACAGCGCACCGGCAGGCGCTCGGAAGGCGTATTTTTCTCCGGCAGTTTCTTCGTGCAGAAAATGGTCGGTGGGCTCGGGATCTTCATGGCCGGCGCCATCCTGTCGATCGCGCAATTCCCTGAATCAGCCAAGCCCGGCCAGGTACCCGTGGCAACGGTGGATCGGCTGACCCTGATCTTCATCATTCTGTTGTTGATCTTTTACGGCCTCGCCGCCTTCATCTATTCGCGCTTTCCGTTTGGTCGTGCCGAACATCAGGCGCGGCTTGAGCGGCTGGGGGCCAAGCCGTCAGTCTAATCGTCAGGCGGGTTCGAGGCCCTGATCATTCAGCACGCCGCGCCGGTGCAGAAATCGGAAGACGGGATTGAGGAACGGGTTAGACCAGCCGCAATTGGTCGCGAAATCGCGTTGCAGGCTGTCGTGATGAATCTGGTGCGCGGCGGGCGTCATCAACAGGCCCAGGCGGCGCATCAGCCGGATGATGCCGGGAATATCGTCGCGGTGGAGCGTGCCGTGGAAATACTGTGCGAGCACACCGCCGACCAGCAGGGTGGTCGCCCCGGCCATGAACCAGGCTGGCACCGGCCAGACGAACGACGCAATATTGAGGAGCAGGGACACGGGCAGACCGACGGCGAAGATCGTTGATCCGACCAATGTGAGGAATGATCGGCGGCCCAGCGCATCTGGGCGCGGATGGTGGTTCTTAAAATCGAACACGAGCCGTTGAAACGGGCCGATCTTCGCCATCGTCTCCCGCCGCAGCGCCAGATAATCGTCCGATTCGCGCGATCCCTGGTAGTGGAACATCGTCCCCAGACCGATGCCGGGTGGGCAGGGCAGATAATCGAGCGCCATATGGATCGCGCCCGATGCCAGATCGGCGAGGAACCAGCCGATCAGCAGCGCAGGCAGCACCGTCCAGTCGAGAGGACCCAGTGCCCAACGACTGTTCAGCGCGAGCGACAGGACGAACAACAGGATGGCGAAACGCTTCAACATGGCGGCGCCTATATCGTGAAGGTTCGATTTTGGCGAGAGTCAGCGCATATTTTGCTGCAGAGCCGACCGGCGAAAACCGGGTCACCTCCCGCTAAACACGGTTCGTCGGAAAAGGTTCCCTCTGTTAACCGGCTGGGGTTTCCCTGCGTGACATGGTCTGCTTTGATACAATCAAGACCGAATACGACACCGACAAGACACCTTTGGGGGGTCCATGACAATCAAGGCTTTGGCAGCGCGTTTTGCGCTGGTTTTTTCGTGCGCCCTGATGGCAAGCACCCCAGCCTTTGCCCGTACGCTGCAATGCGTGCCCTTTGCCCGTCAGGTATCGGGCATCCAGATCCAGGGTAATGCCCTGACATGGTGGGACCAAGCTGAGGGGCGTTATGCTCGTGGTCAGGCCCCGCAGGTTGGCGCTGTCCTCGCCTTCTCGGCCACGGCACGGATGCGCTATGGCCATGTCGCCATGGTCAGCCGGGTGGTCAGCGACCGCGAAGTGTTGCTGACCCACGCCAACTGGTCGCACCCCGGCGGTATCGAGCGTGACGTGCGCGCCATCGATGTATCCGAAGCCGGTGACTGGAGCGCGGTGCGGGTCTGGTTCGGCCCGATGGGCGGGCTGGGGCTGACTGCCTATCCCACCAAGGGCTTCATCTATGCCGATGGCACACCGCAGGATGCGCAGCCGACCACCGCCCCCCAGATCGCCCAACAGGCAAATGGCGCACGCGGCATCCTGACGTTGGTGAACGACGCGGGCTTCTAAGCTACCTTGCCTGGATGGAAGGTCATCGCGACGCCGTTCATGCAGTAACGCTTACCGGTCGGTGCCGGGCCGTCATCGAACACATGGCCCAGATGCCCACCGCAGCGGCGGCAATGCACTTCAGTGCGTGCGAAGATCAGGCTGCCGTCGATGCGCGTGCGCACGGCATTGGGCAGCGGTTTCCAGAAACTCGGCCAGCCCGTCCCGCTGTCATACTTTGTCGCTGACGAAAACAGAGGCAGCGCACATCCGGCACACCAGAAGCTGCCAGCGCGCTTTTCGTGGTTCAGCGGGCTGGTGCCGGGATATTCGGTCGCCTCGTGCCGAAGCGTGCTATAGGCGGCAGGCGACAGCTTGGCCTTCCACTGCGCATCGCTGAACATCACTTCAAATTTTTCTGCAGCCGCCGCGGGCGCCGGGCGCCAGCCGAACAGCGCGGCGGTCGCCGAGCCGATAGCGGCGAGAGAGAGAAACTGGCGACGATCAGTCATGGTGATCTAACTCCCTTGGGGGTCTTGATACCAAGCTATTCGGTCCAGCATCCGTCCAGGTTACGCATCGATGGTGGTGTTAATATTTGCTGATCGTCACCGGCAGCTTGCGATAACCATGGACGAAACAAGCCGCGACCCGTTCCGGTTCGCCGACCACGTTCACGCGCATCCGGCGCTTGGCCATTTCCTCGAGCAGCACGCTGATCTGCAGTTCGGCCAGACGCGCGCCGACGCAGCGGTGGATGCCATGCCCGAACGCCAGGTGACGGCGCGCATTGGGGCGATCGACAACGATCTTGTCGGCATCGGCGCCGAACACGCTCTCATCGCGATTGGCGGAGAGATACCAGAGCGCCAGCTTGTCGCCTGCCTTGATCTGCTGTCCCTCCAGCACGGTATCCTGCGTCGCGGTGCGGCGCATATGCGCAAGGGGGGTCTGCCAGCGAATGATATCCTGAACCGCATTGGGGATCAGCGACGGATCATTTTCCAGCTTGGTCCGCTCATCGGGGAACAGGTCGAGCCCGTACGCCACCGCCGTCATGGAATTGCGCGTCGTATCATTGCCGCCAACGATGAGCAGGATCAAATTGCCCAGGAATTCCATCTGGTCCATTTCGGCCATCGCGTCCGAATGGATCATCATCGAGATCAGGTCAGGGGTCTTTTCCTTGCCGACCTTCTGGTTCCACAGGCCAGTAAAATAGGTCGCGCATTCGT
>NCEE01000035.1 GCA_002280555.1 Sphingomonas sp. 32-62-10 | reverse complement strand
CTGCTTGCCGGCGAAATCGCGCACTTCCTGGGTGATCTTCATCGAGCAGAATTTCGGCCCGCACATGCTGCAGAAATGCGCGGTCTTGGCGCCTTCGGCGGGGAGAGTCTGGTCGTGATATTGCTCGGCCGTGTCGGGATCGAGCGAGAGGTTGAACTGATCGCGCCAGCGGAACTCGAACCTCGCGCGGCTTAGGGCGTCGTCGCGCATTTTGGCGGCCGGGTGGCCCTTGGCGAGGTCTGCTGCGTGGGCGGCGAGCTTGTAGGTCACCACGCCGACCTTCACGTCATCCCGGTCGGGCAGGCCGAGATGCTCCTTGGGGGTGACGTAGCAAAGCATCGCCGTGCCGTACCAGCCGATCATCGCCGCGCCGATGCCGCTGGTGATATGATCATAGCCGGGCGCGATATCAGTCGTCAGCGGCCCGAGCGTGTAGAAGGGTGCCTCACCGCACACCTCCAATTGCTTGTCCATATTCTCCTTGATCTTGTGCATCGGCACATGGCCGGGGCCTTCGATCATCACCTGGACGTCCGACTTCCACGCGCGGTGGGTGAGCTCACCCAGCGTATAGAGCTCGCTGAACTGGGCTTCGTCATTGGCGTCGGCAATGCTGCCCGGGCGCAGGCCATCGCCGAGCGAATAGGCGATGTCATACGCCTTCATGATCTCGGTAATCTCGTCGAAGCGTTCGTAGAGGAACGATTCCTTGTGATGCGCGAGGCACCATTTCGCCATGATGCTGCCGCCGCGGCTGACGATGCCGGTGACGCGCTTGGCGGTCATCGGGATATACGCGAGCCGCACGCCGGCGTGGATGGTGAAGTAATCGACGCCCTGTTCGGCCTGTTCGATCAACGTATCGCGGAAAATTTCCCAGGTCAGCTCCTCGGCCACGCCGCCGACCTTTTCGAGCGCCTGATAGATCGGCACGGTGCCGATCGGGACGGGGCTGTTGCGGAGGATCCATTCGCGCGTGTCATGAATGTTGCGGCCGGTGGAGAGGTCCATCACCGTGTCCGCGCCCCAGCGGATCGACCAGACCATCTTGTCGACTTCGTTCGCGACGTCCGAAGCGACGGCAGAGTTGCCGATATTGGCGTTGATCTTGACCAGGAAATTGCGGCCGATCGCCATCGGCTCGGATTCGGGGTGATTGATGTTGTTGGGGATGATCGCCCGGCCGCGCGCCACCTCGTCCCGCACGAATTCGGGGGTAACGTAATCGGGGATGCTCGCGCCGAAGCTCTGCCCGTCGCGGATCAGCGCTTCCTTCGCCTGCGCGCGGCCGAGATTCTCGCGGATGGCGACATATTCCATCTCGGGCGTGATGATGCCGCGCCGGGCATAGTGCATCTGGCTGACGTTCATGCCGGGCTTCGCGCGCAAGGGGCGCTTCACGACATGCGGGAATTGCGGCACGCCGGCGGAGCGATCAGGCCCGGTCAGGCCGTTATCCTCGGGCCGGGTTTCGCGCCCGTCATAGCTTTCCACATCACCGCGCGCGAGAATCCAGTCGCGGCGAAGCGCGGGCAGGCCAGCGGAGATATCGATCATCGCATCGGGATCGGAATAAGGACCGGAGGTGTCGTAGACGCGCAGCGGTGGCTCGCCGGACGATGGCTCGAGCATGATCTCGCGCATCGCCACCCCCGCACCGGGAATATTGGGCGAGGTCACATGAATTTTGCGGCTGCCCCGAATGGGGCCAGTGGTGACGCCAATTTCGGTGCGGGCGGGGATATCGGCCATTGCATTCGCTCCAATAATCGGAGCGAGGGCGGATTTCGGGGGTGAAAGCCGCTCCCTCCCTCCGCCGGTGCTAACCGGATCAGGTTCAAACGGGTCGCGGGCTCGTGCCTGCCTCTCAGCCGCCGATCAGCGGCCCCCCGGGGATAGCCATTGGTACTGCTGTACGATCAGAAAGTATAGCCGATGCCGATGGCACCATAGAACTGGTCCGGGCTGCCCGCGATGCTGGTGATGGGCGATCGGGCGAAATCGCCCTGCAGCCGACTATACGACAGGATCGTGAAGATCTGCGTGCCGCGCAACAAATCCCCCGACAGCGCATAATTGCCAAGCAGGGTAGCGCTATAGCTTTTCACGCCGCCGCGCGGACGGGCGAATACCGGCAAACCGCTGGCAAGTGCCCCGGCAGCGTCTACCGCGAAATAGGTTTCCGCATAGCGATCACCCACAATCGATGCCGATCCGGCGATGCCGACATAGGCCCGGCGGCTGAGCGGGGTGCCATATTCGATTGATGGGGTGATGACATAACTGTCATGCACACCAGTAACGTCCCGAACATAGCTGACGCGAACGGCCAGCGTATCATACTCGCTGGTGATAACGCCGGTTTTGCCGATGCCGACATAGCCACCCACTTCGAGTGCGGTTTTACGCGTGCCGAGCGCTCGAACGCGTGCATCGACGATCCGGTTGACGCGATTGAGGTTCAGCCCGACGACCGGCCCGAACATGATATCGATATCGGATGTTTTGCGGTCCCGCACCGCATCGAGTGACAGCTGCAACCCGCGTGACATGAAGTTGAAACCGTTCACCTTCCCGCGCACCGCGCCCACCGGGATCACGACATAGTCGTTCGACCCTTCATAGCTGGGAATAAATCCCACGCCGCCACCGATGGTGATTGTATCCCGGTCAAGCGTTGATGCATCGACCTCAATACGGGGTGCAGGCCGCGTCTCCGCTTCCTGGGCGGTTGCCGGCAAGGCAATGCCCGAGATGAAGGCGGCTGACAGGAAAAGGCGCAAGGATCGCGTCACACGGGTCTCCACAAGGATGGTTAATGCCTACCTCGCCAAGAACGTCGGGCAAGGACAATATATCCCGACCCGCGCGAAACTGCCCCAATTAGAGAAGATACTTCATCCTGATCGCCTGGGCGTGCGGCATTTCGCCAAGATCGAACCGGGCAGCGGCAAAGCGCGGCGCGCCAAAGCCTATCACCGGGTTACGCGAAAAGCCGAAACCCTCCCGCGGGATGCCAAGCACCGTATCGAGCTTATTGTTCGAATTGGCATCATGGATCACCGCCACGGCATAGCTGCCATAGGGCAGACCATCGAAATGCACGTTGCGCACCGATGCGGGTATCGACCGGGTCACAGCATGCGCATCATCGACGCAGCCGGGGAAATTCTGTGGATCAGCGGTCAAGCATATCCGCAGCACACCGCGTTCTGACCGCAGTTTTTCGATGCTGACATCAAGCGTCGTGGTCGGTGCTGCCCCGGGCAAGAACGTGGCCAGGATCAGCGCTGCGCCCAGTGTTCGTCCGAGGCGAGGCAGATTTGTCGGGACGCGATTGCCGGGCAAAGCCGCCAACCCCCCGGTCGGTGCCGCAGACATGATCCCAAAACCGGAAATAAAGCCCATAATTGCACCTGTAATCCGCGTGATGCCGCTGATGATGGCTGGCCGTAATCAGCCATGCCCCCAATGGCCCTCCCCAGATGAACCTAGGGAAAACCTCCCACCCCATATGATTGGTTACACCCATAACGGTCATGATCGCCAGAACCAAGCCAAGTGCGCCAAGGTGGATTGGAATCAGGAGGACCAGTAGCGGGATTACCACAGCACCCGTTATTGCCTCGATCGGGTGAAATGCCATCGCCGCCCACGCCGTAGGCGGTCGGCTGGCATGATGAACGGCATGGGCCAGCTTGAACGGCTTTGGCTGGTGCATCCAGCGATGCGTCCAATAAAACCATGTATCGTGCGCAAACAGATAGAGGAAAACCGATAGCGGCCAATACCAAAGCGGATAATCACCGATATTGCTGTACACCTGTGTCCAGCCGCGATGCTCCCAGCCCCACGCCAGAATGCCGGCCGGAATCCCGTAAATCGCCGCGCTGGCAAGGCTCCAGCCAATCTCTCGCCTGATCTGGCGATCAAGCCCGGTATAGAGCCCTGGATGCAGCAACCGGGTAACCCCGGCAAAGGCACCGCTGACGATCAGGTAACGTATCCCGACGATCAACGTCATCGTGAAAGCGGAATAAGCGAGCGCCAGGCCAGCGGAAACAGCGAAGTCCATGGCGGTTGCTTATACGATCCGTGGCCGCCGCGAAACCGGCCTTTGGTCCATGACAGGCGACCGGATCGGCAAAAAATGTGCAGCAGGGTTTCGCCTGCCCCCAAAAATCGGTTAGGCGACGATATGGCTACAACGATCAAGTGCGATCTCGCTGTTGTCGGCGGGGGGCTTGCCGGCGGGCTCATCGTGCTCGCGCTGCGCAAAAAACGCCCCGATCTCGACGTGCGTCTGATCGAAGGATCGCATGCGATCGGTGGCAATCATCTCTGGTCGTTCTTCGCCAGCGACATCGCTGATGCCGATCGCTGGATCGTCGCGCCGCTCGTTTGCTATGGCTGGACGTCCTACGACATCCGTTTTCCCGCACATGGCCGCGCGATCAAGGCCAGCTATTACTCGATCGAATCTGAACGGCTCGACGCGCTGGTGCGCGCGGCGATGCCGCCGGGCGCGCTGATGCTGGGGCGCAAAGTACTTGGCGCGAGCGCCAAGGCGGTCGTTCTGGCCGATGGTGACCGGGTCGAAGCCGATGGCGTGATCGACGCGCGAGGTGCGGGCGATCTGTCAAAGCTCGATCTGGGCTGGCAGAAATTCGTTGGCCGTGAATATGCGCTGCACGAGCCGCATGATCTGGAACGCCCGATCGTGATGGACGCCACCGTCGAACAGATCGACGGATACCGATTCGTCTATTCGCTGCCCTTTTCGGCGACGCGATTGTTCGTCGAGGATACCTATTACAGCGACACGCCCGATCTCTACCGGTCGCAACCCGGCGGCAGCAATGCCGATCCGATTGGCGACAGAGTCGATGCTTATGCCCGCGCCAAGGGCTGGCAGATCGGGGAAGTATTGCGCGAGGAAAGCGGCGCGCTGCCCGTCGCGCTGGGCGGCGATTTTGAGGAATATTGGCGTTCGGGCGGCAATAATGTCGCCAAGGCGGGGATGCGTGCTGGGCTGTTCCACCCGACCACCGGCTATTCGCTGCCCGATGCCGTGCGCACCGCATCGCTGATCGCCCGTGCGCATGATCTGTCCGGCCAGGGTCTGCACGAGCTGATGCACGGCTTTGCCGCAACCACGTGGCGCAAGCGCGGATTCTACCGGATGCTGGACAAAATGCTGTATCGCGCTGGGCCGCCCGATGAACGATACCGCATTCTTGAGCGGTTCTACCGGCTCAATTCCGGCCTGATCGGGCGTTTTTATGCCGGGCAGACCACCATGTTCGATCAGGCGCGGATTCTTACCGGCAAGCCGCCGGTGACGATCGCCAATGCTATCAAGGCACTCAGGAGCAAACCCGCATGAAATCTGCCATTGTTATCGGCGCCGGGTTCGGCGGCCTAGCGCTCGCCATCCGCCTGCAATCGACCGGCGTTCAGACGACGATCGTCGAAGCACGCGATAAGCCCGGCGGCCGTGCCTATTTCTGGGAAAAGGACGGCTTCGTGTTCGATGCTGGCCCGACCGTCATTACCGATCCTGATTGCCTGCGCGAGCTTTGGGCGCTGTCCGGCCATGATATGGAAAAGGACGTTACGCTCGCGCCGGTGATGCCATTCTACCGGCTCAACTGGCCCGATGGCACCAATTTCGATTATTCGAACGACGATGTGCAGTTGGCGGCAGAAATCGCCAAGCTCGATCCCGAAGACGTCGATGGCTATCGCCGTTTCCTCGAATATTCCGCCGGGGTGTATAAGGAAGGCTATCTGAAGCTTGGCCATGTCGCCTTTCTCGATTTCGCATCGATGATCAAGGCGGCCCCCAGCCTGATGAAATACCAGGCGTGGCGCAGCGTCTATTCGGTCGTGTCGAGCTTCGTGAAGAGCCCCAAATTGCGCGAGGCACTGTCGTTCCACACGCTGCTCGTCGGCGGCAACCCGATGACGACGAGCAGCATCTATGCGCTGATCCACAAGCTCGAAAAGGACGGCGGCGTCTGGTTCGCGATGGGCGGCACCAACAAGCTCATCGATGGGCTGGTCACGCAGTTCGAGCGAATTGGTGGCGTGCTGCGCCTGAACGATCCGGTCGCGAGCATCGATACGCTGGGCGATCGCGCGACGGGCGTAACGACCGAAAGCGGCTGGCACCAGGATGCCGATGCCATCGCCAGCAATGCCGATGTGATGCACAGTTACCGCGACCTGCTGAAATCTTCCCGCAGTGCGCAGCGGACCAAGAAGCGGCTCGAGCGTAAGCGTTACTCACCGTCGCTGTTCGTCGTCCATTTCGGGCTGAAGGGCAATTTTCCCAACATCCCCCACCACATGATTCTGTTCGGCCCGCGCTATAAGGGTCTGTTGTCGGACATTTACGATCACGGCGTGCTGGCGGAGGATTTCTCGCTGTATCTGCACCACCCGACGATCACTGATCCGTCGATGGCGCCCGAGGGGCATGCGACCTTCTACGCGCTCCGCTGATTCCCGACATCCACGAGCGAGTCGTCACCAAATTCCACTACGCGCCCAGCGATTTTTCCGCTGATCTCAATGCCCATCTCGGCAGTGCGTTCAGTTTGGAACCGATTCTCTTGCAAAGCGCTTTCTTCCGTGTCCACAATCGCGACGATAATATTCCGAATCTTTACTTTGTTGGTGCAGGAACACATCCCGGAGCGGGCATCCCAGGCGTTGTTGGCAGCGCCAAGGCAACCGCAGGTCTGATGTTGGAGGAGAGACTATAATGGTCTTCGGTGCTGCAAACGGCATGATGCAACTGGCGATGGCTTTTCTGATGGCGGGTACCGGTGATAACTGGGCCTATGTATCTGCCGGAAAACAAGGTGCGATCTGGTACGTCGATACGTCCAGCCTGCGCGACGAACGCGATGACGACGGGCAGCCGGTTCGTCGTGCCATTATCAAGACGCAATATGCCGCCGTCAGCACCGGCCCGGCCAAGGATATCAAGCGATTGATCCTGTTCAATTGCCAGGAAGAAATTTCGAAGACCATTTCCTACACCGAATATGATGCGACGGGACAGGAAACCCGGACTTACGCTTATCCCACGCCCGCCTACGACGTCGTCGTGCCGGGTACCGTGCTTGCGAGTGCAATGGCGAAGGCCTGCTCGACCACGGCACAATGAAGCGACTTGCCGTTTATTGTGGTTCGGCAACACCGAGTGATCCTGTCTATATCGAGTCTGCGCGCGCGGTCGGTCGCGGCCTGGCCGAACGCGGTATTGGCGTCGTTTATGGTGGCGGCCGACTCGGCCTGATGGGGGCGATTGCCGATTCGGCGCTCGCGGCGGGCGGCGAGGTGATCGGCATTATCCCCCAGGCGCTGGTCGATGCCGAAGTAGCGCATCGGGGACTGAGCGAGCTGCATGTCTGCCGCACGATGCACGAACGCAAACAGGCGTTCACCGATCTATCCGACGGCTTCGTGACGCTGCCCGGCGGCACGGGGACGATGGACGAGCTTTGGGAAGCGCTCAGCTGGGCCCAGCTCGGCTATCACGCCAAACCGGTTGGCGTGCTGAACGTTGCCGGCTTTTATGACGGGCTCGTGGCCTTTGCCGCCAAGATGGGGGAGGTCGGCTTCATCCGGCCGCAGCATCGGGGGTTGATGATCGTCGACGCAACACTTGACGGGTTGCTTGCCAAAATGGCCGCCCATGTGCCCGCCACCACCATCGCACAGATCGGCAGCCGCGACTTGTGAGTGGCAGCGCCGATCTGCCGAGCCGCGAAGCGATTGTCGCCACGGCCAAGGAATCGATCGGTCGGGGTTCAAAAAGCTTTGCCGCGGCCAGCAGGTTATTCGCGCCCGCCGAGCGTGAACGCGCCTGGTTGCTCTATGCCTGGTGCCGGGCGTGCGATGATCTGGCCGATGGGCAGGATCATGGCCACGGCATGGCGGTGGTCAGCGATCCGCAGGCGCGATTGGCGCAGCTGACGGCGCAGACCGAGGCGGCGCTGGCCGGGCAATGGGTGGGCGATTCGGCATTCGATGCGCTTCGCATCGTCGCCGCCGAAACCCAGTTACCCCACGCCTTTACCCGCGATCACATCGCCGGATTCGCGCTCGACGCTGCTGACTGGCGCCCGCAGACGCAGGATGATCTCATGCGCTATTGCTATCATGTCGCCGGTGTTGTCGGCTGTATGATGGCCGTGGTGATGGGGGTTGACCCGAACGACGAGGCAACGCTCGACCGCGCCTGTGATCTCGGGCTTGCCTTCCAGCTCGCCAATATCGCCCGCGACGTGGGGGAAGATGCCAGCGTCGGGCGCTGCTATCTGCCGGTGGCCTGGCTTGATGAAATGGGCATCCCCGTTGGCGCGCTCATGGCCCCCGAACATCGCCCGCAACTGGCAATACTTGGTCAGCGGCTGGGTGACATGGCGGCGGCCTATGAAGAAAGCGCGCGCTTCGGCACCCCGGCGCTTGGCTTCAGATCGGCATGGGCCGTGCTCGCCGCTGCCGGAATCTATGGCGGCATCGGCCGCGAAGTGGCCCGTCGCGGCGGCACGGCCTGGGATAGTCGCGTCACGACATCGGGGCTGCAGAAACTGGGTTGGATCATCCGTGCCCAGGCGCAGGCGGCGCAGCGCCATAAGCTTTATGCCGCGGCGCCCCGCGATCCCAACCTATGGACGCGGCCGCGCGCGCGCTGACTCGTCAGCTGTTCGGAGTAGAGGCGCGACGCACCGGCTCGCCTTTTGCAAAGCGGCTGCCCGTCTGGCGGCAACTGGCGGTGATCACGGGATAAAAGATGTCGCTATTACGGCGGAGCGCAGACGGCATGGCCGCCTGGCACGCTTGGATCGAGGCATAGCGCGGGGCTTCGATGCGGACTTCAGCGCATTGATCGCTGCCATCGGCGCAGCCCATAATCGCCATCACGTACAAAATCGGGTCCATCATCGTCTCCCTTCGGGATGGTAAACCAATGACGGCGGGGGCTTGTTCCGCAACGCGCGCTTTCGCACGGCGAGGTCTGCCCCTACATGGGGGGCAATGCCGCCCGATCTTTCCTCCGCGTCCGACCGTCCCGAACCTCCGTTGTGGCCGATGCTGCGGCGGTTCTTGCCCTATTTATGGCCGAAGGATCAGCCCGCGCTGCGATTGCGCATCGTCATCGCGCTGCTGCTCGTCGTCCTGTCGAAGCTGGTGCAGGTGTACGGCGCGCCCTTCGCGCTGCAGGGCATTGTCAACGACATGGCAGCGGGCGATCGCGGCGCGACCACGCTGATCCTGGCGCTGGTGGTAGGCTATGCCGGGGCGCGCTTTGGCTCTGTCCTGTTCGATAATCTGCGCAACGCCGTGTTCGAACGTGTCGGGCAGGACGCGACCCGGCGGCTGGCGGCAACGGTGTTTCGCCATCTCCACCAGCTGTCGCTGCGCTTTCACCTCGAACGGCGCACCGGTGCCGTCACCAAAGTGGTCGAGCGCGGCACCAAGAGCATCGATACGATGCTGTATTTCCTGCTGTTCAACATCGCGCCGACCTTGCTCGAACTGGTGCTGGTGCTGCAGATTTTCTATTCGAAGTTCGGGCTGTGGCTGGTGCTCGGCACTTTGGCGATGGTCGCGGTCTATATCGTCTTCACACGAATCGTCACGGACTGGCGCAATGCGCTTCGTGCCCAGATGAACGATCTCGATACCGGCGCGGTTGCCCACGCGGTGGATTCGTTGCTCAATTTCGAGACGGTGAAATATTTCGGCGCAGAGGAGCGCGAAGCGACGCGTTATGACGGGGCAATGGCGGCCTATGCGACCGCGGCGGTGAAGAATCAGAACTCGCTCGCCTGGCTGAACATCGGCCAGTCGCTGATCACCAATCTGATGATGGCGGGCGGCATGGGGCTGGTCGTGTGGGGCTGGAGCCAGGGCCAGTTCAACGCGGGCAACGTCGTGCTCGTCTCCACCCTGCTCGCCCAATTGTTCCGCCCGCTCGATCTGCTCGGCATGGTCTATCGCACGATCCGTCAGGGCGTGATCGACATGGCGGCGATGTTCGACCTGATCGATGCCCCCGCCGAAGTGAAGGACGCGCCCGCCGCGCCCGATCTGATGGTGGGTGCAGGCCATGTCCGCTTCGAAAATGTCGTTTTCGATTATGATCCGGCCCGCCGCATCCTGAAGGGGATCGATCTCGATATTCCGGCGGGCAGCACGCTGGCGATCGTCGGCCCGTCAGGCGCGGGGAAATCGACGCTCGCGCGGCTGATGTACCGTTTCTACGATCTGACCGGCGGGCGGATCACGATTGACGGGCAGGACATCGCGGGGGTGACGCAGGCGTCTTTGCGTGCCGCGATCGGTATCGTTCCGCAGGATACCGTGCTGTTCAACGATACGATCGGCTATAACATCGGTTATGGCCGCGCGGGTGCGAGCGAGGCCGAGATCGAGGAAGCCGCACGCGGCGCGCAGATCGCCGATTTCATCGCAGGCCAGCCCGGCGGTTACAACGCGCGCGTGGGCGAGCGCGGGCTGAAACTGTCGGGCGGCGAGAAGCAGCGCGTCGCTATTGCCCGCACGTTGCTCAAAAACCCGCCGATCCTGATCCTCGACGAAGCGACCAGCGCGCTCGATAGCCGCACCGAAAGCGACATTCAGGATACGCTGGAGGCAATCGGCAAGGGGCGGACCACCATCGTCATCGCCCACCGCCTGTCGACCGTCGTCAACGCCGATGAGATCGTGGTGCTGGAGGCAGGCCAAGTCGTCGAGCGCGGCACACATAATGCGCTGCTCCGCGAGAACGGGCTCTACGCCGAAATGTGGAACCGCCAGGCCCAGGAACGCGCCGAGGAAGAGGGCGTGCTCGCGGCGGAGTAAGGGGGCGACTAACCACGCTTGCCATCGCTTTCATGCCTTTTCCCTACCCCGTTCGCCCTGAGCGAAGTCGAAGGGCAAGCGCTGTACGTGGGCTTCGACTTCGCTCAGCCCGAACGGTGGTGGGCGTCATCAGGGAAACGCAGCAGCACCCTAAACACAGCTCAGCCGGATCGCCTTTGCCTTTTTGTCGAACACGATCGACGAGCATCCACCCAGCTGATCGCGCCCGATGATGATGACGTCGCGGCGCTCCTTCTTGCTCTTGGCAGTTACCACGATTTCCTCGGGATCGGCATCGGCATCGTCGATTCCGGCCACCGATCCGTTGTCGGCCACGCGCACCAGCATTGATTCAAGCGTGAGTGGCCCCACCACCAGCGGACGCGCCAGCCGGATGGTGCGCACCGGCCGGGCGACACCGAACGCGATCTCCGCCTTGTCGCCCGCCCCCACCAATTGCCCGCCAAGCACCTCGGCCAGCGCCGCGCCTGCACCGGCCGTTGCCAAGGTGCGCGGATGCTGCGGATCGAACAGGATCGAGATCGTGCGCCCGCCAACCACCACCCGCGTCATCGCCGGGCGGAACATCTGCTGGACGAGTGGCAGCGTGGCTGTGCGCTCCCCCGCCCCGGCAGGCTTCAACTGAAAGCGGATCAGATCGACCGGCAACCCACCTGGCCCCACCGCGCCGTCCGCACCCGAATCATAGCGGCGTTCGAACCACACCACGCGGCGCTTGAAGGAGGCGTTGCCGAACTGCAGCCGGGTAACGCCGCTTTCACCACGCACCTTCACTGGGCCGACCTTCACCGAAAAACCGAACAGGCCGCCGCGCAGGCCGATTCGCTGGGCATAATCGGGGTTGAGCGTTGGCGCGGCCGGCGCCCAGGGCGTGATTCGCATCTTGCCAGGCACGCCGCCTACCGTTGCGGCCACCACCCCGTCACCCCGCACCAGATATTCGCCCTGAATCGGCTTTGCGCCGCCGGCGATGCCGGGCAGTCCCGCTAAGACAACGATCAAGGCACTTCCGATCACACGAGCCGCTGGCAGCATCTCTTTTCCTGTCGATTGGGGTGGCATCATCACGATAGCCGAATTCCACCCGACAAGCGCGGCGAAAACAAGGCGATGTGGTTATCCCGGCGATGCAGCGGAGCCTGCGAGCAACCCGCCATCGATGTCGAATTCGCTGCCGGTGATGTACGTCGCCTCGTCGGACGCGAGGAACACCGTCATCGCCGCCACTTCCTCGGGCAGGCCAAAGCGCTTGAGCGGGGTGTCGCTGGTCAGCGCGATCATTCGTTCGGCACGGTCTGGCCCATCGCCGAGCATCGGTTCCCAGATGCCCGTAAGGATCGCGGCCGGGTGCACCGAATTGCAACGGACCTGCATCCCCTGCTGCGCGCACCACAGCGCCACCGATTTGGTGTGGTTGCGTACCGCCGCCTTGGACGAGGCATATGCCGCCGCCCCTGGAATCCCGACCAGCCCCGACCGTGACGACATGTTGATGATTGCCCCCGTACCCTGCGCGCGCATCGCCCGGATCGCATAGCGGCACCCGAGGAAGGTGCCATCAAGATTGACCCGGTGGACCCGGTGCCATTCGGCGAGCGTGGCATGTTCGGGATCATGCGGGCCGGTTGCATCCTCGAACCCCGTGATCCCGGCATTGTTGACCAGCACGTCTAGCCGCCCATCGCGCGCCAGCAATGCCGCCATCACGCTTTCCCATGCGGCTTCGTCGCCCACATCCAGCGGCAGGAAACGGGTATTGCCGCCAATCTCATTGGCTAGTGCAGCGCCCTCGTCACCATCGATATCGGTGATCCACACCGTCGCGCCTTCCGCAACGAAGGCGCGGACGATCGCCGCGCCGATGCCGCGGGCTGCCCCCGTGACGAGCGTAATCTTGCCAACGAGCCGGCGATGGCGTGCGATAAAGTCGGTCATCGTCAAAGCTCCCTTGCAGTGATGGCTGCTTGACCGGTAGCGCCAGAATATGGCCTCAACGCTCGACACGCTACAAAAGACCTTCGGCTTTCCCGGTTTTCGTGGGGTGCAGGGTGATGTCGTCGCGCGGGTGATGGCGGGGCAGAACACGTTGGCGGTGATGCCGACCGGCGCGGGGAAATCGCTTTGTTATCAATTGCCATCGGTGGTGCTGGCGGGGACGTGCGTCGTCGTCAGCCCCCTCATCGCGCTGATGCACGATCAGCTGCGCGCTGCCGACGCGATCGGCATTCGCGCCGCCACCTTGACGTCAGTCGACACCAACCAGGCGGAGACGGTGGCGCGGTTCCGGGCGGGCGAACTCGACCTATTGTATGTCGCACCCGAACGCGCCTCGAACGACTCGTTCCGCAATCTGCTGCGGCAGGCACCGCTGGCGTTGTTCGCGATCGACGAGGCGCATTGCGTCAGCGAATGGGGGCATGATTTCCGCCCCGATTACCGGCTGCTACGCCCCCTGCTCGACGAATTTGGCGATGTGCCCCGGCTCGCGCTGACCGCGACGGCGGACGCGCATACCCGCGCGGATATTCTTGAGCAGCTCGGCATTCCCAAGAACGGGCTGATCATTGCCGGGTTCGACCGGCCGAATATCCGCTACATGATCTCCCCACGCGATAACACCGCCCGCCAGATCATCGAGGTGATCCGCGATACCCCCGGCCCCGGTATCGTCTATGCCCAGACCCGCGCCGCCACCGAGCGCCTCGCCGAGCAATTGGCGAGCACCGGACGCCCAACCCGCGCCTATCATGCCGGGCTCGATCCCGCCGTGCGGGCACGCAACCAGGCCGCCTTTGTCCGGTCGGAAGATATGGTGATCTGCGCAACAATCGCGTTCGGCATGGGGATCGACAAGCCCGATGTCCGCTTCGTGGCCCATGCCGGGCTGCCCAAATCGATCGAGGCCTATTATCAGGAAACCGGTCGTGCCGGGCGCGATGGCGACCCCAGCGTCGCACACCTTTTCTGGGGCGCGGAGGATTTCGCGCGGGCGCAACAGCGAATCGCCGAAATCGAACCCGAGCGGCAGGCAACCGCGCGCGCCCAATTGCAGGCGCTTTCCGGGCTGGTCGAGACGGGCACGTGCCGCCGGGCGATGCTGCTGCGCCATTTCGGCGAAAATCCGCCCACCGAATGCGGCAATTGCGATAACTGCTTGTCGAAACCCGCGCTGATCGACGCAACCGAGCTGGCGCGCAAATTTCTGTCGGCGGTCTACCGCACCGGGCAGGGCTTTGGCGTCGGCCATCTGGAGAAGGTGCTGACCGGCGTCGCCGATGAACGCGTCGAGAAACTCGGGCATGAGCGGCTAAGCGTGTTCGGCATCGTTTCGCGCACCGAGGCCGCGCTGATCCGCCCCTTGTCGCGCGCGTTGCAGGCCCGCGGGTTGCTGACCACGACCGAACATGGCGGGCTGAGCCTGGGGGGCGATGCCCGCGCAGTGCTGAAGGGGGAGACGATGGTGCAGATCGTTGCCCCGCCGATCAAAAAAGCGAGCGGGCGCAGGCGTGCCGATGCCGCCGCCATGCCCAATGTTCCGCTGTTCGAGGCACTGCGCACCAAGCGCCGCGATCTCGCCGCCGAGGCCAAGGTGCCGCCCTATGTGATCTTCCACGATTCGGTGCTGCGCGAGATGGCCGCGCTGAAACCCACCAGCCGTGCCGCGCTGGGGCAGATCACGGGGATTGGCGCGCGCAAGATGGAGGCTTACGGTGACGCCTTTCTGGCCGTGATCCGGGAGTCTGCATGATCCGCCCTATTGACGAGACGATTTCGGTTGCCCCGCAAATCTCCCCCGCTGACGTGACCGATATCGCGCGGGCGGGCTTTACGATGATCATCAACAACCGTCCCGATGACGAGGAAATGGGACAGCCCGACGGTGCCGCCATCCAACTGGTCGCCGAGACACTGGGCTTGGTCTATGTCGCGATCCCCATCACTCATGCCGGATTCTCCCATCCGCAGCTTGATGCTATGGCCACGGCGCTCGCCGAGGCGACTGGGCCGGTACTCGCCTATTGCCGATCGGGCACGCGGAGCTGCAACCTGTGGGCACTGGCGATGGCCAAGGGGGGTGCGGACCCCGACACGCTCGAGGAGAAGGCTGGCAAGGCAGGCTATGATCTGTCGGGCATCCGGCCGACACTCGACGCGCTTGCAGGCGCGCAATGAGCCTCACGCAGCTGATCATTTCCCTGGTCGGCGTGCTTGGCCTCGCGCTGATCGCGCGGCTGTTGCGGCTGGGCGAGGGCAAGATCGCGAGTGAAGACGATGCCTGCCGGATCGCCGAAGAAATGCTCGCCGGGTTCGAGGCGCGCCGCGCGATCGTCAGTAAGGATGGCGACGCGGCATTGGTGGGCGGGAATGGCACCGTCGCCGTCCTGAAGCGCCACGGGGCCAAGGTCGCAGCGCGGCGACTGGTGCCGCCACTCGCGATCCGCGACGCGCCCGAGGGCGTGACGATTGATACCGGCGAACGCCTGTTCGGATCGGTGACGCTGATCAACGTTTTCCCCGATGATGCGCGCGCACTGGCAGCGCCACTGACACTGGTTTAAGCAGGCTGATATGGAATTGCCCGATCCCGTTCAGCTAGCCGTCCCCGCCTTCATCCTGCTGGTGCTGGCGGAGATGCTGGTCGCCTGGGCGCGCGACAAGACGCGGTACGAGCCAAAGGACACGCTGACCTCACTCTCGCTGGGGCTGGGCAGCACGGTGGCCGGCGCGATTCTGGGCGGCGCCGCTTATGCGATCGCGACCTGGGTCGCGCAGTTCCGACTCTTTGACATCGGCTATCAATGGTATTGGTTCGTCATTGCCTTTGTGATCGACGACCTCGCCTATTACGCCTTTCACCGCTCTGCCCACCGCGTCCGCTGGTTCTGGGCAAGCCATGTCATCCATCATTCGAGCCAGCATTATAACCTGTCGACCGCGCTTCGGCAGACCTGGACCGGCTTCTTCTCGCTCGGCTTCCTGTTCCGTCTGCCGCTGTTCCTGATCGGCTTTCCGCCGCCGCTGGTGTTTTTCGTGGCGGGGATCAACCTGGTCTATCAGTTCTGGATTCATACCGAGGTGATCGATCGGATGCCGCGCTGGTTCGAAGCGGTGATGAACACGCCGTCGCACCACCGCGTCCACCACGCGACCAACCCACGCTATCTCGACAGCAATTATGCGGGTGTTTTCATCATCTGGGACAAGATGTTTGGCAGTTTCGTCGCCGAGCGCGACGATGATCGCCCGCGCTACGGCATCGTCAAGCAACTCGGTAGCTTCAACCTGCTTTGGGCCGCGTTCCATGAATGGATCGGCATCGCCAAAGATGTGTGGGCAGCACCGGGCCTGCGCGCCAAGCTGGGGTATATAGCGATGCCGCCAGGCTGGAGCCATGACGGCAGTCGGGAAACATCCGAATCGATCAAACAACAATGGCTCGAGCGCGAAGCACGCGACCGGGTGGTGCGAGGGGAAGAAACTTGGAAGAAGCCGATATCGTCGTCGTCGGGGGTGGATCAGGCGGGAGCGCCGTCGCCAGCCGCTTAAGCGAAAACGGTAAGTACAAGGTTGTCCTGCTCGAAGCGGGCGGCAAGAACACCGGCTATCGCACGCGTATTCCCGGCTTTGTCGCCTTCCAGACCCCAAAGACCAATTGGGGTTTTGAAACGGTACCCCAACCCGGCCTGAATGGGCGGCGCGGTTATCAGCCGCGTGGCAAGGGGCTCGGCGGATCGTCCGCAGTCAACGGCATGGTCTATATCCGCGGCAATCGATGGGATTACGACAATTGGGCCGCTATCGGCTGTCCCGGCTGGTCGTATGACGAGGTGTTGCCTTATTTCAAACGATCGGAGGCAAACGTCCACGGCGCCAATGAATTCCGTGGCGGTGATGGCCCGCTCTGCGTCAGTGACCAGGTATCGCCGAATCCCGGATCGCTCGATTTCGTCGAGGCCGGGGCCAGCCTGCAGATTCCACGCAACGATGATTTCAATGGCGCTCGGCAGGAAGGGATCGGTCTTTTCCAGGTCACTCAGAAGAACGGCGAACGCTGGAGTGCCTCGCGGGCGTACATCGAACCACACAAGGACCGACCCAATCTGCAGGTGATGACCAACGTCACCGCTGAACGCGTATTGTTCGATGAAGGGCGCGCCTGGGGCGTTGCCTATACCCAAGATGGCGAGGCGCGTGAAATCAGGGCGCGACACGCCGTGGTGCTGGCGGGCGGCGCGTTCGGCACCCCGCAATTGTTGATGTTGTCCGGCATCGGGCCCGCCCTGCATCTGCGCACGATGGGGATTGCGGTACGGGTCGATCGGCCTGAAGTTGGCGGTAACTTGCAGGATCACCTCGACTATTCAGCCGCCTTTGAGTGCGACGATACCCGTTTCATCGGCCAATCACTGACGGGGCTGGTTAATTCGGCGATCGGCGTCATCGATTGGTTCCGTAAACGCAGCGGCGCGATGACGACCAATTATGCCGAAGCGGGCGGCTTCCTGAAGATCGATCCTCAGGCACCGGCCCCTGATATCCAACTGCATTTCTTCCCGGTCGCGCTGGAGGATCATGGCCGCACGGTGGTGAAGGCGCATGGCTATTCCGGCCATGTTTGCGTGCTCCGGCCCGAGAGCAAGGGGACGGTGCGGCTCGCCTCGATCGATCCGCGCGCGGCGCCGCTGATCGATCCGCAGTTCCTGTCCGATCCGCGAGACCTCGCGCTCCTGAAACAGGGCGTGAAGGCGATGTACAGGATTATGGAAACGCCGCCGATGACCAACTACAAGGGCCGCGACCGTAACCCGATCGATCTGAATGACGATGATGCGCTCGAACGGCTGATCCGCGCGCGCGCCGATACCATTTATCACCCCGTCGGCACTGCGCGAATGGGATCAGACGACGGCGCGGTCTGCGACCCGAAGCTGCGGGTGCGCGGGGTGACGGGCCTGTACATCGCCGACGCGTCGATCATGCCCAAGCTCGTCTCGGGCAACACCAACGCCCCGTCGATCATGATCGGTGAACGCTGCGCCGATTTCGTGCTGGCGGACCTTGGCTGATCGCCTAAAGCACGGGCGTGGATAGAAAAGACTGGAATCGCATCGGGCTGGTCGCGGCCATTTTCCTCGTGCCCGGCGGCTTTGTGCTCGGCGCGACCCTCGCCGCACGTCGGGCGGGCAAAGCGATCAGCGATGCTGGTGCGAAGCCTGATAGCGGCACCACTGGGCCTGCAGCCGACGGATCAACGCTGGAATTTTATCAATCCAACGCGTCGACCTATGTCGAGGCGCGGCCAGCCATTATGTCGCCAGACCTTCTTGAATTCCTGCCGCGCTTGAAACCGGGCTCGCTCATCCTCGAGCTGGGATGTGGTAGCGGGCATGACGCCGCCGAGATGGAACGGCGGGGGTTCCGGGTCGATGCCACCGACGGCGTCCCGGCAATGGCCGCGATTGCAAACGAACGGCTTGAAGCAGGTGCACGCGTTCTTCGGTTTGATGATCTCGATGCCGCCGAACACTATGATGCGGTCATTGCCTGCGCCTCGCTGCTGCACGTCCCCATCGACGAACTCCCCGCTGTGCTTCGGCGGGTGTGGAGCGCGTTGAAGCCGGGCGGCTGGCATTTCGCGAGCTTCAAGACGGATGGCCAGCCCGGGTGGGACAAGCACGGGCGGTACTACAACTACCTCAATCGCGCCGGTGCGATTGAGGCGTATGAAGCCGCCGGCGCATGGGCATCCCTGAGCTTTCAGAACTATGACGGCACCGGTTATTTCAGCGAACCCGCCCGATGGCTGACCATTACGGCCCAAAAACAGCCTTGATCTGCGGCATGGGGCTGATGCAGCTCTTCAACTTTTTCGCGATGTCGCGTTCCGGCAATCAAGCGGCGAAACCGATAAAAAAAGGGCCGGTGCGTTGCCGCACCGGCCTGAGGATGTTCGCAGGAGGAACCTCTTGGTGGGCGCACCTCTTCGGGTGCGCCCCGATCTTGTTAGTAGTTATAGGCGCGTTCGCCGTGTTCATTGATGTCGAGCCCTTCGGCTTCGACTTCAGCGGATGGACGCAGGCCAATCGTGTATTTGAGCGCTAGGAACAGGATCAGCGAGACAACGCCCGACCAGGCCAGCGTGATGCCGACCGCCTGCACCTGCACCATCAACTGCGCCATAATGTCGTACTTCTCAGGATAGAAGCCGGCAGGCGACACGGTGTAGTCGAAATAGCCCTGGCCACCGAGCGATGGTGCCGCGCAGATCGCGGTACCCAGCGCGCCGACGATCCCGCCGACGCAGTGGACGCCGAACACATCGAGCGTATCGTCATATTTCAGCGCCTTCTTCACCGTCGTGACGAAGAAGAAGCAGACAATCGACGCGACGAAGCCGAGTACGATCGAGGTCATCGGCGCGGCATAGCCGCTCGCCGGTGTGATCGCGACCAGCCCGGCAACCGCACCCGTGGCTGCACCCAGCAGCGAGGGCTTACGGTGGATCACCTGCTCCAGCACTGCCCAGGCGATGGCTGCTGCAGCGGTAGCGACATAGGTATTGATGAAGGCGACCGTCGTGACGCCATTGGCTTCCAGATTGGAGCCGGCATTGAAGCCGAACCAACCGACCCATAGCAGCGATGCGCCGATCATCGTCATCGTCAACGAATGCGGTGGCATCGGCTCCTTGTTATAGCCAAGCCGCGGCCCGATCACGAGGCAGCCGACGAGACCGGCGATCCCTGCATTGATGTGCACCACGGTACCGCCTGCGAAATCGAGCGCGCCTTTGCCCCACAGATAACCAGCATCGCTTGGGTTGGCGGGGAGGAAATCAGGGCCAGCCCAATACCAGACCATGTGCGCCACCGGAAAATAGACCAAGGTCAGCCAGGCGACGACGAAGATCATCAGCGGCGTGAACTTCACGCGTTCCGCAAACGCCCCGACGATCAGCGCCGGGGTGATGCACGCAAAGGTCATCTGGAAGATGACAAAGGCATATTCGGGCAGATAAACGCCGTTGGAGAAGGTTGCAGCGAGCGTCGTCGCATCGACCCCCTGCAGCATCACTTTGGCAAAACCACCGACGAACGGCGCCGTGGCACCACTGCCCGCGGTGAAGGCCATTGAATAGCCCCAGCATACCCAGACAAGGCTGGCGACCGAGACGATCATCAACACCTGCATCAGCACTGACAGCATATTCTTGGTGCGCACCAAGCCACCATAAAACAGCGCCAGACCGGGCACCGACATCATCAGCACCAGCACTGATGAGATCAGCATCCAGGTCGTATCGCCCTTGTTGACCATCGCCGCGGTGGGCACGAACGGGGCGGCGGGTGCCGCTGCAGCGGCGGCATCCTGCGCCCATGCGGGCAGGGCAGCAACCAACGCAGCGCCCGCCCCCAACATACCGGCAAATTTCATCGAACGCGTCATCATTGCCCCCTTAAAGCGCGGTCATGTCGGTTTCGCCGGTGCGAATGCGCACCGCCTGACCAACGTCGAGTACGAAAATCTTGCCATCGCCGATCGCGCCGGTGTTGGCGGCCGCCTGCACCGTTTCGATGACACGCGGCATCAGATCGTCCCCACAAACGATCTCGATCTTGATCTTGGGCACCATGTTGGTGGTGTATTCGGCCCCCCGATAGATCTCGGTCTGGCCCTTTTGCCGACCGAAACCCTTCACCTCCGACACGGTCATGCCCGCAACGCCGATATCGGTCAGCGCCTCGCGAACCTCATCGAGCTTAAACGGTTTGATGATGGCAATGACTAGTTTCAAGCGCCTGTCCCCCCAAAGCGAAAGCGTGCTTGTGCAGCACAGCAATTGCCGTGCCAGACGCAAGATTATCGCA
>NCEE01000034.1 GCA_002280555.1 Sphingomonas sp. 32-62-10 | reverse complement strand
GGCTTGCTCCGGAGCAAGTCTGTGTGATTCCCGTCTCGGAGACCTTTGCCGACTACGGACGGAAGGTCCTTCAAGCGTTGAAGCAACACGGTATCGATTACCTTGCACCCATCCAGTCCATCAAAAACGGCAGTCATGATATGTTTCAGACGGCAGTCGAAAAGAACAAGGTGCTGCTCAAGGACGGTGAAGGCATTGGTGAAGACCACGCGTTCGCCCGGCACGACCTCCAGAAACACACCTTCCATTGCCGATTCTTCGCCGTTGGGGCCGCGCATGATCATTGCCGATCGGCCGCCGGCGCGCATGTCATTCTCGATCACTTCGGTGCTCCAGGGCTTGGGACACCACCACTCGACAAGGCGATCGATCCATGCCCGCCAAACCAGGTCGCGGGTACGTCCACCATGCGCTTGACGCTCAGTTCAAACCAGGGCTGGGAGGCGGTCTCTGCTGACATTGATCTGCTCCTTGGTTCAATTGCGGTCTGGCTGAACGCTTCGTCACGCTGTTTCCGCTATCGTCAATGGTCGGTTCGGCTTGACGCGGACGCATTCCGTTTCCACTGGGGTTACACGAAGCGTCGTCTCATTATCGGCTCGCCGGGAGAGACCGGGCTTTGATCTGCCCTGACCGATTGGTACCGAGAGCCCCATGACCGATATTCCCAATACCCAGCCCGATAGCCGCGCCACGACGATCATGGACGCTCCTGATAAGGTGGTGAAGGTCCGCGAGATGTTCGGCATCGATTCGGACATGGAAGTGCCGGCATTCAGCGAAGCCGATGAGCGCGTGCCCGATCTCGACCCGGCCTATGTCTTCGATGCCGATACCACGCTCGCGATCTGCGCGGGCTTTGCGCATAACCGCCGGGTGATGGTGCAGGGCTATCACGGTACCGGCAAATCGACCCATATCGAACAGGTCGCCGCGCGGCTGAAATGGCCGTGCATCCGGATCAACCTCGACGCGCATATCAGCCGCATTGATCTCGTCGGGCGCGATGCGATCGTCCTGAAGGACGGCCAGCAGATCACCGAATTTCGCGAAGGCCTGTTGCCCTGGGCGCTGCAGACGCCGACCGCGCTTGTGTTCGACGAATATGATGCCGGGCGCCCAGACGTCATGTTCGTCATCCAGCGCGTGCTCGAAACCGAGGGCAAGCTGACCTTGCTCGATCAGAACCGCGTGATCCGCCCCAACCCTTATTTCCGCCTGTTCGCGACGGCCAACACGGTCGGGCTGGGCGATACCAGCGGGCTGTATCATGGCACCCAGCAGATCAACCAGGGGCAGATGGACCGCTGGAACATCGTCGTCACGCTCAACTATCTGCCCGCCGCGGTCGAGGCGCAGATCGTGCTCGCCAAATCGGGCGAATATGACAAGCCGCACGGCAAGCAGGTGGTCGACAACATGGTCCGCGTGGCCGATCTGACGCGCAAGGGCTTCATCAACGGTGATATCTCGACCGTCATGAGCCCGCGCACCGTGATCACCTGGGCGCAGAACGCGCTGATCTTTGGCGATGTCGGCTTTGCGTTCCGCTTGAGCTTCCTCAACAAGTGCGATGAAGCTGAACGGGCGCTGGTCGCGGAATATTATCAGCGCGTCTTCGGTAAGGATTTGCCCGAGAGCGTGGTGGGGAAGGCGTAGTCCGACCGGTGGAGATCGAGACCATCAAAGAGCGGATCGTGTACGAAAATGCGTACATAACGATCTACGATGATCTGGTTCGTTTTCCCGACGGGCGCGAGGGCACGTATTTGAAGTCGCGGTGGAAAGCGCCGCACGGCGCTGGCGTGGTGGCGATCATCGCAGGCGAAGTGCTGCTGGTCGTCAACTATCGGTATCAGGACGGTGGACAGTCGATCGAGATCCCGCAGGGATTCGGGTTGCCCGGTGCAACCCCTGCCGAGGACGCGCGCCGCGAGCTTCGCGAGGAAACCGGACTGGAGGCGATGACACTCGAACCGTTGCTGACCATAGGCGGCGGATACAAAACGCATATCTTTGTTGCGCGCTTGCCTGATGATGCAATGCCTACGCTCGCTGGGCAGGAGCGGACCGAGGCGATTGTGTCGTTCGAACGCATGCCGATTGCCGGGATTTCGTTGGCTGCGCTCGCCGAGGTTGGGATTCACGACGCGAACACCATTGCTGCGTTGCTGGCAGTGCGAGATTTTATTCAACCATGATTTCCCGTTTGAACGAATCGCTCTCATGGAATTCCTCGCCGAACCGCAACTGCTGATCCTGACCGGTCTTTTCGAGATATTGCCGCAGGCGAAGACGCTCCAGTTCGTGCCGCGCGCCATCGGCGTGCGGACGCGGAGGGTCGATGCGATTGCGCACTGCATCGACGACATAGTTGCTCGCCAATCCAGGTATCCATAGCGAACTGGCGGCAATCGACAGCACGTCCATCATCACGGCCGCACCGTTTTCAAACCATGTGCCGTACTGTCGGCGTAGACGGCGCGGATCTGGCGCGGGGCTATGCCGCATCAGCCCGCGGAAACGTTCGATGATATGGTCCTCGATCACCCGGTTCAGTTCGACATAAGTGACGAACAGATTATCGAAGGCGGCGATCGGGTCGGGTGTTTGCGTCAGCGCGACGAAGGTCCTGAATGCGTCGCTTTGCTGGATCTTGTGGACATCGTCGATGTCGAGTTGATTGAGCCCGTGGGTAAAATGTTCGGCTCGAAGCCGGGGTCTGAGATCGATCTCCTCGCCGATGGGCGTGAGGTCGTACTGGCCGCCGCGCAATAGCTCAAACGAGCTACGATGTTCCTCGGCGTAGATCGGGTCCAGCCCAATCGTCTTGGGCAAGTTCGAGAGATAGACCGCGTCGGTGCAGCTTCTGAGCATCGTCTCCGCCGCTGGCTTCGGCATGATACCATAGTCCGCCAGCATTCCGGGAAGCCGCTGCTGTAGAAATGCCCGGCCAAGGCCCTTGTCGCGTTTCTCCTCGGCGACAATCAGCTCCTCCAAAGTTGTAACATGATCTATCGACAGGTGACGGCGCCGCGCCTGTTCGAGTAATATCACCTTGCAATTGTTGGTGAAATTGGCACGAACTTCGTCAAAGGCCCAGCCGATCTTGGCGCAGCTCGATTCCATGAAAGCGATTTCCGGACTGTCGCTGATGTCGGTCCAGCCACTCGGCAACTTTCCCTCCAGCCGAAAGGCCTCGAACACATCGGCAAGCGGCATGATGCCGTCTGTCGGGGTCTCGCGGACCGCCAGCGTGATATGGCGCTGTTTGACGAGTTCGCGGATAACGCCGTCGCACCGCGTCAGAAACCGCAGATTCGGAGACGACATCACCTGATTGTCGGAAAAGGTGACCGACCCGTTGGTGATGATGTTGAAAACCACATGTGCTCGAAAATTTTCACGCAGCGATTCATCGCGCGAATACGCACAATTGTCGTCCGCCAGCAGCGTATAATTGCCCATCATCTACGAATCCTCGAATTAAAAAAGCATATCGTCTTGCCTGCTCGCTGTCACCAAGGGGGCTTGATCCGGTAGGTGCTGCCGGTAGGAAAGGATGATGGCGCAGGATTCTCCACTCGATCGATTCAAGACCGTCCTTGGCGGCGCAGCCCGCGTGCTGGCTGATGAGGCGGAGGTTGAGCTTGCCTATACGGCCGACGCGCCAACCCAGTCGGGCAAGCACATCAAGGTGCCGATGCCCGCGCGTAATCTGCCCGCGGCACAGGTTGCCGAAGCGCGTGGCTTTGCCGACGGCTTTGCGCTGCGGCTGAAGCATCATAATGCAGCGCTGCACCTGAAAGGCGCGCCCGTTGAAGCGGTGGCGCGCGCGGTGTTCGATGCGGTGGAGAGCGCACGGGTGGAGGCGCTTGGCTCGCGCGGTTATCAGGGCATCAGCGACAATCTCGAAACCGCGCTTGGTGTTCGCTTGCGTGCCGACCCCATAGTCCGCGCGCGCACTCGTGACGAAGTGCCGCTGTCCACCGCCGTTGCGCTGATGGTACGTGAGCGGCTGACCGGACTCGCCGCGCCGCAGGGCTGCGAAGACGGGCTGGCGATGGTCCGCGACTGGATCGAGGAGAAGGCGGGCGGCGATCTCGACGGGCTCGGCTTTGTCATCGATGATCAGGCGGCGTTTGCGCAACTGTCTATGAAGCTGCTTCAGGACCTTGATCTGGTCGAGGGTGATCTGCTGCCCGACGAAGCCGATGACGGCGGCAGCGACGACGAAGGTCAGGACGACCAGCAGCAGGACGAAGCCGACGAGGGCGAAGACGCTGGCAATCAGGGCGAAGGCCAGATCGAACAGCGGGGCGATAGCCGCGATGCCGACCAGGAAGAGGGCGAAGGCAGCGAGCAGCGCGAGGACTCGCCCGACGATGCCGATGGCGAGCCGGGTGACGAGGGCGATGACGGGATGATGCCCGTGCGGCCCAACCGGCCGATGGCCGATTTCGCGCCGCAGTTCGAGTATAAGGCATGGACTGGCCAGTTCGACGAAGTGATCGCGGCGACCGAGTTGTGCGATGCCGAGGAGCTCGCGCGGCTGCGCTCTTACCTCGATCAACAGCTCGTCCACCTGCAAAGCGCGGTTAGCAAGCTCGCCAACCGCCTGCAGCGCCGGCTGATGGCGCAGCAGAACCGCAGCTGGGATTTCGACCAGGACGAAGGGATGCTCGATGCGGCGCGGCTGGCGCGCGTCATCATCAACCCGATGCAGTCGCTCAGCTACAAGATTGAGCGTGAGACCGATTTCAAGGATACTGTCGTCACCTTGCTGATCGACAATTCGGGGTCGATGCGCGGCCGCCCCATTTCGATCGCGGCGATCAGCGCCGACATATTGGCGCGGACGCTCGAGCGGTGCGGGGTGAAGACCGAGATTCTTGGCTTTACCACCCGCGCCTGGAAGGGCGGCCAGAGCCGTGAAAACTGGCTGGCCGCAGGGCGACCGCCGCAGCCCGGCCGCTTGAACGATATTCGCCACATCGTCTACAAACAGGCAGACGAGCCGTGGCGACGCGCCAAGACAAACCTTGGCCTGATGATGCGCGAAGGGCTGCTGAAGGAAAATATCGATGGCGAGGCGCTGTTATGGGCGCACGCCCGGCTGATCGCGCGACCCGAGGATCGCAAGATCCTGATGGTGATTTCAGATGGTGCCCCGGTCGACGATTCGACGCTGAGCGTAAACAGTGGGAGCTATCTCGAACGACACCTTCGCCAGGTCATCGGCTGGATCGAAGCGCGTTCGCCAGTGGAGCTGTGCGCGATCGGCATCGGACATGACGTAACGCGCTATTATGCGCGCGCCGTGACCATCATGGACGCCGACCAGCTTGGCGGTACGATGATTGAGCAGCTCGCGGCGTTGTTTGATACGAAATGATCCAGGTGTGACCCGGCATGTTGCGTCGCCGCCCGGCGGCTTTCGCGGGCCCACCAAGCGATCGGTGACGATCGCCGGGCATCCGACATCGATCAGTCTTGAACCCATGTTCTGGACGGCGCTTGAAACGGCGGCGATGGGGTATGGCCTTCCTCTCAATGCCTTGATAGCCCAAATCGATGCCCTGCGGATCAGCGCGGACGATCCCGCCAATCTCGCGAGTGCGATCAGAACCTGGCTATTCGCCCAAATCCTATCTGTAAGTGAAAGTCAGTCGCAACAAGGTTGACGTTGCGAATGCCTCTCAATAGAAGCCCCTCTATCGCGAATCATTCGCAACTGGGGTTTCGTGTTCATGCGTACATCGATCCTGCTCTCCACGGCTGCCATGTTCATGGCAGTGTCGGCTGATGCCCGTCCAAATGATGATGCCGATCTGGCCGCTGCCGCCCAAAGCGGTACCGAAATTATCGTGACGGGCAAGGTCGACGGCTACCGGACCGAGCAAACGAGCAGCGCCACCAAAACCAAGACATTGCTTCGTGATGTGCCGCAGGCAGTAACCGTGCTGACGCGCGAACAGATTGACGATCAGGCGATCCGGTCAGTCGCAGATCTGGTTCGGTTCGTCCCCGGCGTCTCAGCTGGGCAAGGCGAGGGCAACCGCGATCAGGTCACGCTGCGCGGCAACAACACCACGGCAGACTTCTTCGTCGACGGGCTTCGTGATGACGTCCAGTATTTCCGCAGCTTCTATAATGTCGACCGGGTCGAGGTGCTCAAAGGCCCCAACGCGATGATTTTCGGGCGCGGCGGCGGTGGCGGCGTTTTCAACCGGGTGAGCAAGAGCCCGATCATCGGCAGCACCAGCGCGGTTGCCGAAGTGACTGGTGACACCTTTGGCAGCTGGGCGACGACGGGTGATCTCAACGTCGATCTGGGCGGTGCCGCGTTGCGCTTGAACGGGGTGTATGAAGAGCTCGACAACCATCGCGACTTCTTTGAAGGCGCGCGTTATGCAGTGAATCCGGTTATCGGGACGGAGCTGGCCGGCGGCATCAAGCTGCAACTTGGTTTTGAGCATGTCGGCGACGACCGGGTCACCGATCGCGGCATTCCCTCGCAGAATGGGCGGCCGCTGGTCGGCTTTCGTGACACATTTTTCGGCGCACCCAGTGTGAACCGAACTCTGTTCGAGGCCAATGTCGTGCGCGCCCGCGCAGAGGCGCCGGTCAGCGACAAGCTGACGCTTAGTGCCCAGTTGCTCTACGGCGATTACAACAAATCCTACGCGAACGCCTTTGCGGCAACCGCCGTCACCGCGAACGCACTCACCGGTGCGCGCAGCCTGGGGGTGGAGGCCTATTTCGACCTTACCCAGCGCGAGAACTTCATCGTTCAGGGCAATGCCGAATGGCGCGCCTCCACCGGCGGGATCGACCATGTCGTGTTGTTCGGCGGTGAATATACCCGGCAGGATAGCGGCAACGAACGCCGCAACGGTTTCTTCAACCCGGCGGCTCCGCTGACCGCAGCCAATCGCCGCGCAACAGCGGCGTTGACCGATCCCTTCGTCATCCCGCCGTTTCGCTTCATTGCGGGGTCGACCGGCAATGCGAACCGGCAGACGCGCAGCGAACTGAGCCAGGGGTCCGTCTATCTGCAGGATCAGATCAGCATTGGTGCCCATGTCGACGTGATTGCCGGCATCCGCTATGATCGGCTAGATCTGGCGGTGAATGATATCATTGCCGGGCGTTCGTTCCAGCGGAGCGATGATCTTTGGTCGCCGCGGTTCGGGCTGGTGCTCAAGCCGGTCAACAATGTGTCGGTCTATGGCAGCTATTCTCGCTCCTACCTGCCGCAATCGGGCGATCAGTTCCTGTCGTTGACCGCAAGCGCCGCGGCGTTGGTTCCCGAGCGCTTCGACAATTATGAGCTGGGCGCGAAATGGGATGTGACGACGGCGCTTCAGGCGACCGTGGCGATCTATCAGCTCGATCGCAGCAACACGCGCGCCACGGGCCCAACGCCGGGCACGATCGTGCTGACCGGCGAGCAGCGATCCAAGGGCGTAGAGCTTGGCTTGACCGGTAACGTGACCAAGCGGTGGCAGACCAGCCTCGGCTATGCCTATACCGACGCCGAGATCACCAGCACGACCGAAAGCGCACCGGCCGGGCGTCGGGTCGGGCAGGTCCCGCGCCACCAGTTTTCATTGTGGAATCGTTATCAGCTGCTCGATCGGCTGGGCGTTGGGGTCGGTGTCTATCACCAGGCCGATCAGTTCGCGACGATCAGCAACGCAGTGACATTGCCAGCCTATACCCGGCTTGATCTGGCGCTGTTCGCCAAGTTGACCGACCGGATCGACGCGCAAGTGAACATTGAGAACGTCACCAACGCCACCTATTTCCCGGTCGCGCATAATGACGTGAACATCTCGACCGGCGCCCCCACCAGCGCCCGCTTCACGCTGCGCGCGCGGTTCTGACGCGGCGTGAGCGTGACTGGGTCGGCGCTAGCGCCCCAGCAATACCCGCGCCTGCCCGGCAATCTGCGCGAGCATCGCGGCATTGGGGGCAGGCGCGCGGCGGGCGCGGTCGACAAGCGCCTTGAACTGCCCGACGCGGGCGGCATTGTCGGCAAGCCACGTCTCCACCAGTGCCTGCGGATCACCTGAGGCGTTGCGGCTGAGGAATTCGAGCCGCAACTGCTGGAAATCGCGCGCGAGCCCGGCGATCAGCAGCCGTTCCCACGGGTCGCTCGAGGTGATCCATGCCGCATTGGTCTGTGCCCAATCGAGCCCCAGCGCCTGGCCAAGCCGGGTAAAGGCGCGCGTCAGCACGGTTTCGTCGATGCCGAGCCGCTGGCCCAGATCGGCCAGCCCGATCGCGCCGTCGAGCTCGAACAGGCGCAGGACCTTGTAGATGAGCTTTGACGGCGCACCAAAGCCTTCCAGCCGCGTCACGATCCGCTGGCTCTGCGTCTGTGCTTCCTCGAGCAACAGCACCTTCGTTTGCTTGTCGAGTGCATTGAACCCCTTGGCGACCCGTTCGAGCACCGGGCCGGGGCTCGCGCCCGGGCGGCTGATGCGCAGCAGATCGGCCATTTGTGATCGCACGCCGATCGCCACTTCATCGAACAGGATTATCCGGGCAACCTCAGGCATGTCGGCGGCTTCGATCTCCGCCCACAGCGCGGGCAGCCCGAACAATTGCTCCACCACGACGAACATCGCCGCGATATCGGCCATTGCCGCGCCTTCTTCCTCGGCGAGCTCGAACGGGTGCAGCACACCGAGCCGGTTGATCAGCCGGTTGGCGAGCTTGGTCGCGACGATTTCACCGCGCAGCTGGTGGCCATCAATCGCTTCGGCGAATTTTTGGCGCATCGCCTTGGGGAAAGCGGCGCGCAGATCGGCGAGCAGCAGGGGTTCCAGTGCAAGCGGGCTCTTCTCGATCGCGTCCTGCAACGCGAGCTTGGCGGTGGCGAGCAGCACGGCGAGCTCCGGCCGGGTGAGCCCCTGACCCTCCTGAGCACGCCGCAGCAAATCCTCGTTACCGCTCAGTCCCTCGACCGCGCGGTCGAGCCTGCCGCCGCTTTCGAAAATCTCGATCAGGCGAACATAGCTGGCGAGCGACTGTGCGCCGTCATGCTCCATGATCGACAGCGCGAGTGTCTGCAGCCGATTGTCCTCGAGCACGATCGTGGCGACGTCATCGGTCATCGAAACGAGCAGCTTGTTGCGCCTCTCGAACGAAAGCCGCCCCTCGATCATCTCGCGGTTGAGCGCGATCTTGATGTTCACTTCGTTATCCGAGCAATCGACGCCGGCCGAATTATCGATGAAATCGGTGTTGATCCGCCCGCCGTGTGCCGCAAAGGCGATCCGCGCCGCCTGCGTCACGCCCAGATTGGCACCCTCGCCGATCGCGGTCGCGCGAAGCTCTTCGGCATTCACGCGCAGCCGATCATTGGCGGGATCGCCGACTTGAATGTTGTTCTCTGCCGCCGCCTTCACATAGGTGCCAATGCCGCCGAACCAGATCAGATCGACCTGTGCCTTCAGGATCGCGGAGATGAGCGCCACCGGATCGAGTTCGTTCACGTCCTGCCCGATTAGTTCGCGCATCTGCTTCGACAGCTTGATCGACTTTTCGGTGCGCGAGAAGATGCCGCCGCCCTTGGAGATCAGCTTCGCATCATAATCGGCCCAGCTCGACCGCGGCAGCGCGAAAAGCCGTGCGCGCTCCGCCCAGCTTGTTGCCGGATCGGGATCGGGATCGATGAAGATGTGGCGGTGGTCGAATGCGGCGACCAGCTTGACGGCCTTTGACAGCAGCAGTCCGTTACCGAACACGTCGCCCGACATGTCGCCACAGCCCGCAATGCGGATGGGTTGGGTCTGCACATCGACGCCGCGTTCGGCAAAGTGGCGCTGCACCGATACCCAGGCACCCTTGGCGGTGATCGCCATTGCCTTATGGTCATAGCCCTGGCTGCCGCCCGAGGCGAAGGCATCGCCCAGCCAGAAGCCGCGTTCGAGCGCGATGGCATTGGCGACGTCCGAAAAGGTCGCCGTGCCCTTGTCAGCGGCAACGACGAAATAGGGATCTTCGCCGTCATGGATGGCGACCTGGGCGGGGTGTACGACCTTGCCGTCGACGATATTGTCGGTGACCGACAACAAGGTGCGGATGAAGATGCGGTAGCTTTCGGTGCCCTCTGCCAGCCAGGCATCGCGGTTCGAAACCGGGGGCAATTGCTTGGGGTAGAATCCGCCCTTGGCGCCTGTTGGCACGATCACGGCGTTCTTCACGCGCTGCGCCTTCATCAGCCCCAAAATCTCGGTGCGGAAATCATCGCGCCGGTCGGACCAGCGCAAGCCACCGCGGGCGACTGGACCGGCGCGCAGATGGATGCCCTCAACGCGCGGGCTATACACCCAGATCTCGCGCCACGGTACGGGCGCCGGCAGGCCGGGCACAAGCTTGCTGTCGAGCTTGAACGCCAGTGCCTCTGCAGCGGCTGGCGCAAAAGCGTTGGTGCGCAGCGTTGCGGCAATGACTCCGTTGATCGCGCGCAGGATACGGTCGTCATCGATCGCCGATACGGCCTCCAGCCCCGCCTCGATCGCGGCGATGGCGGCATCGGTACTTGCCTTGGATTTGGGGTTATGCGTCGCCTCGAACCGGGCGATCAGCGCCTTGGCGACCACAGGCGCGCGGCGCAGCGCGTCGACGACGGTGATCAGGCCATAGGTCATCCCGGCCTGGCGCAGATAGCGGAACCAGGCGCGGAACAGCACGACGGCGGCAGGGGCTAGCCCAACATCGGCGATCAGCCGGTTGAACGCATCATTCTCGGCTTGGCCCTCGAGCACGGCCGCAATCGCCTGCTCGAGTACCGGCGTGTCCCCGGCGAGCGGGCTGCGTGTTGACCCTTCGCCTGTGGCAATCGCGAAATCATGGACAAAACCTTGGGCCTCATCCGTCAATGCGGTCGGCACTTCCTCTATCACCCGGAAGCCGAAATTCTCTAGCACCGGCACCGCATCGGATAGCGCCAAGGCGCCACCCAACCGGTAAATTTTCAGGCGCTGGCCGCTTGCTGCCTGATAGAGCCGCACCGATCGCGCACTGCCATCGGCCAAGGTAGCAAGCCGCTCGATATCATGCGCTGCCTCCACAGCGCTATTGACCGTCCGGTAGCTCTCCGGGAACGACGCTGCATGGCGCAGCGCAAGGCGTGCCGCCCGGGTCGGCTCGAGCCGCTCGCCAAGCGCCGCTTCAACCGCGGGTACCCAGCCGCGCACCATATGGCGCAACCGGCTGTTCAGCGGTTCGACCTGAGGCATATGGCCATCGCCGCGCAGATCGAAGGTGTAGCGGATCATCGCGATCACGCCGTCTTCCAGCGCGATCGACCAATTGAGCAGCGATCCGTTCGATGCTTCGGCCAGCATGTCGCCAATGGCGATCCGTCGTGCAGTCGACAGGTCGTCGCGCGGCAGCCAGACGAACGCGAACATGTGCCGCCCCAGCATGCTGCGGACCAGTACCATTTCAGCGCGCGGGCGATCCGCCAGCGACATCGCGGTCAGCGACAATTGCTCGAGCGATGCCTGGTCGAATGCCGTCACCAGATCATGCGGCAACGCGCCGAGCGCATGGTTCAGCGCTTTGCCGGTATGGCCGCGCGGATCGAAGCCCAGCTTTTTCTCCAGCATCGCCAGCCGCGCCCGCAGCACGGGCACCTCCTGCGGCGGGGCGCCCAGCGCGGCACTCGTCCACAAACCGGCATGGATCGACAGGCCCGTGATCTTCTTTCCGTCGCGCACCGGCACGATCACCAGATCAAGCGGCACATGCCGGTGAACACTCGAAATCAGGTTCGATTTGACGACGAGTGGGGGCGCATTGCCCTCTTCAAACCATTTCAGCGCCAGCGCGCGGGAACTATCGGCAAGCAACGGCACCGGCTGTTCCTGGCGGGTAATGCCCAGCCGCTCGACAATCGTGCCGTCGCGCAGCCATCGCTCATAGCCGAGCAGCGTCATCTTGCGATCGGCGAACCAATCGAGCAGCGCCGCCCCTTCGCGGATTTCTTCCACCGTTGTGCGGGCAAGCAACGCCGCGTCATCGGCCATCCGCGCCTGCATCGCCAGCCAATCGGCCACTGCAGCACGGACATTGGCGAGCCCGCGTTCCAGATCACTCAGCAGGGCACGACGGATGCGCGCGTCAGCGCGTTCCATCTCGATATAGATCATCGATTCGGGCTGGCCGACGCCAACGCGCACCAGTGCACCATCATTATCGCGCTCGACCGGTACGACGGGGTGGATGATCCGATCGATCGCAATATCGTGCGCGCTGATGGCGGCGGCGATCGAATCGACCAGGAACGGCATATCATCGTTGACGATCGCCAGCCGCATCTTGCGGTGCGCGGCATCGCCGGCGATCGTTTCAAGATCGAGACGGGGTGTGCCGGGGGGGCGCTGGCCGGCGGTGGCGGCCATGAAGCGCGCGGCTTCGGCCCGCTCGGCCTTACCGAACCCCTCCAACTCGCCCGGCAGGGCCCCCTCGACGAGCCTGACGGCGAGCGCATCAGACAGCGATTTCAGCGTGGCTTTGACCATGGCCCGCTATGCGCCGAGCCGCGCTTCATCTCAAGAGTGCGCGCGGACCACCGTGCGCGATCTCTCTCATCGCGTGCACCGCCGCTCTGGAATCAGCGGTTGCGTGCAGCCTTGCCGATCAGGGTAGCGGCGCCGGGGGCGGTGGCGGCAATGCTGCCGACAATCTCGGTCGAACCGGTATCGCTCGCCCGCGCGATTAGCAGCACGAATTCCCCAGCCTCAAGGCCCGTTGCGAAATCGATCGTCGCCAGCGGCGCGTGCTTGGCAAAGGTCGCGCGGGCGGCCTCGATCGGATCGGGCTTTGCAGCCGGACGACGTAGCGCGCGCTCGGCCGCAACGATGCCCTTGATCCCGCCTTCAGCCATGTCGAGGAAATCGGCGAGTGCGCCGGTCGGCACATTGCAACGACGGGCATGCGCCAGGACCGATGCAAATTCGGTAATGCGTGTCTTGTCATAATCGGTGCCGAACACGAGCTTGATGATCGGCGTCATCGGCGCGCGGGCCTGTTCGGCAATGCCCGCCTTGGCCAGCAGGACGGTATAGCCCGCCGGATCGTTATTCGTCGCCATCGCGAAATCAAAGGCGCGGCCAAGCGCCCGATACAGCGCGGCCCGGCTGCGCGTGTCGGATGCGCGTGCGACGGCTGCAGTTTGTTGCGCCAGCATCAATTGGTCGGCCAGCGGGGTCGCCGTGCCTTGATCGCCATTATGGTCAAAAGCGGCAGCATGCTGATCATTGATATGGTCGGCAGGCGCATCGCCAAGTGCATCGTCCAGATCATCGCCGATGTCTGCGCTGGGGCCACTTGCCCAAGCTGGCGCGGTGACGGCGGTCCGTGTCGCGTTGCGGACCGACTCGGCCACTTCTGCGGTTAGCTTGGCCTGGGTCTGTTCGTCGACCAGCTCCTTCCAGTTGATCACGCCGTAAATGAAGTCGATTGTGTCGTCGTCGGACGAAAACGGCATCAGGATGCCGCGGTACATAGTGTTGTGCCCGCGCGTGCCGACAAACTCGGCTTCAAACCCGATGGGCGCCCGATTGGCGATGATTTGCAGGTAATGATCCGTCAGGCGGGAAAGCAGCGAACGACTCGGCACCTGATTGATATGGGTGACGCTCGAATCGAGCGCGCATTCGGCGCGGAGCGCGCTGCCCAGAAACTGGATCGCCGGATTATCGATGCCGCCCGTAAAATCGAGCAACACGCTGTGCGGCCCGAAATCGGCGATGTTTTCAGGATCGAGATCCTCAATCGATGGATAAGCCCGCCCGTTCAGCAGCGATACCCAGTGGTTATAGGCGCGCACATGCATGCGGCGCTCATCGGTACCGATATCTATCTGGGCATTGTCGTCCACGCGCAGATCAGCCTGGTCATGGCTGTCATGATCGGCGCGTTCGGTGCGGTCGTCTTCGAACCCGCGAAGCGTGTCCATGCGTTTATCCTTATTGGGCTGATGCCCGGTTTCACCCCTGTTCTGCCTGATTGTGGTAAATCTTGTGTAAAGCGGTGCACGATGGTTGGAGGGGCCGTCGGCACCAGCACCCGGGCTTGCGGACGACTTGCCAGCCCAGTGCCGCTCTGTTAGTGGCCGCCTCCTCGACGAGCCGCCTTCGCCCGTCGCACCAGGCGCCGCTTTAGCTCAGCTGGTAGAGCATCGCATTCGTAATGCGGGGGTCACAGGTTCGAGTCCTGTAAGCGGCACCACTTCCGGTCAAAACCGCGAACCGCGGGGCCGGCTTTCGTGTTGCCCTTGGTGGCAGCCGCTTCGAGCACCGCGGTGGAACCAGCGACGACGATATCGTTGTCGTTGACCGACACGCTGCCTACCAACATCCGCACATAGGAGCGCCGCAGGTCGGCGTTCTGTCCCATAATCTCCGCTCGCAGGATCGCGCCGAACCGCTCGATGGAAGCATCGTCGATAATGTGAGCACCAGCACCCAGTTGGTTCTGTAAGCTGTGCTCGGTTTCGGTCAGTGCCGCGATTGATGCGCGTCCTTCGGCAAGCTTCTCACCGAAGATCGCATCGCGCGGACTCATCAGCCCTTCTTCGACG
>NCEE01000033.1 GCA_002280555.1 Sphingomonas sp. 32-62-10 | reverse complement strand
GGATATCGTCATCACCGCACAGCGCCGGTCGGAATCGCTTCAGCGCGCCGCCGTCGCCGTGACCGCCGTAACCGGCGACGATCTGGCGCAGTCGGGCATCACCGAAACCGCCAATCTGGGCAAGCTCGTCCCCTCGCTGGTGGTTCAGCCGACCGGCGGCACGACCAGCTTCTTCCTGCGCGGCGTCGGCACCAATTCGCAGAATTCCTTCTCGGAGAACGCGGTCGCGTTCAACTTCAACGGCGTCTATGTCGGCCGCCCGACCGCACCCGCCGGCGTCTTTTATGACCTGGAACGGGTCGAAGTGGTCAAGGGGCCGCAAGGTACGCTCTATGGCCGCAACGCCACCGGCGGCGCGATCAACGTGCTGCCCAAAAAGCCGGTGCTGGGCGATTTCGGCGGCGAAGCGCTGCTCGAATATGGCAATTACGACAGCAAGAAGGGCTTCCTCGCGCTCAACGTGCCGATCGGTGACAAGGTCGCGCTGCGTGTCGCCGGGCAGATCGTCGATCGCGACGGCTATATTTCCGACGGCTATGACGACGACAAGGGCGAGGCGGTGCGCGCGTCGCTGCTGATCCAGCCGTCCGACCGCTGGTCGATGACTTTGGTCGCCGATTATTACAACCAGCATGGCAAGGGTTCGGGCGCGGTGCTGCTGCCCGAAGCGCGCTATACCGTCCCGGCGCTGGAGGACCGTGTCAGCGTCTCGGACCCGCGCGCGCATGCCGCGATCCGTCAGCTCGCCTCGACGATCTTCGCCCCGCCCTTCTGCGGCGGTCCCGGCAATTTCGTGAACAGCGGCTGCGTCGCGCTGCCCGGCACCGACGGCTTCCTCGACAACCAATTCTATGGCGTCAGCGCGACGGTGGTCGGCGATCTTGGCTTCGGCACGCTGACCGTGTTGCCGGCATGGCGGCGCTCGGACGTGCGCTTCCGCACCTATCTGCCGGGCTTTGCCGGCGACATCACCGATCTTGCCGAGCAGACCTCGGTCGAGGTGCGGCTGTCGTCGAACGAAGACCAGAAGCTGCGCTATGTCATCGGCGGCTTCTATTTCGGCGAGAATCAGGAAACGCTGAACTTCTTCCGCCAAGGCAATATCTCGACCACCCGCTTCACCCCGCGCCTCAATACCGAGAGCGTCGCGGCGTTCGGCCAGCTGACCTTCGACCTTAGCGACAGCCTGCGCCTGGTTGCGGGCGGCCGTTACACCCGCGAGGACAAGAAGCAGCTGACTTCGACCGCGTCGGGCGGCCTGCCCGGCCCGATCAACCCGCCGCTGAGCGTGCCGTTCACCGGCGACCTGAGCTTCGAGAAATTCACCTGGAAGGCGGGCATCGAGTTTGACGCGGGTCCGGCATCGTTGATCTATGCCAATGTCGCGACCGGCTTCAAGGCAGGCGGCTTCTTCGTCGCGCAGCCGCCGAACAACACCTTCCGCCCGGAATCGCTGACCGCCTATACGTTCGGTGCGAAAAACCGCTTCCTCAACAACAAGCTGCAGCTGAATTTCGAGGCGTTCTACTGGGACTATAAGGATCAGCAGATCACCTATGTCGGCGGTGTGCCCACCGGCAGCGGCGTGTTCGCGCAGGGTTCGATCACCGTCAATGCGGGCAAGTCGCACATCTATGGTGCGGAGTTCGAGGCGCGCTTCGCGCCCAGCCGCAACGACCTGTTCAACCTCAACGTCCAGTATCTCAAGGGCAAGTACGACAGCCTGCAGACGGCGAACTTCTCGCCGACCGGCGCGCCGGTGACGACGGGTTGCACCACGCTGGGCAGCCGTGCGGCCAATCCGGGGATCAACAACGCGCGCTTCTATGACATCGACTGTTCGGGCAAGCCGACGGTCAATTCGCCCGAATGGGCGATCAATGTCGGCTATGAGCGGACGTTCGAGCTGACGGGCGATCTCGACTTTGTCGCGGGTGCGCGGGCGAATATCGAGAGCAGCCGCTTCATGAACTCAAACTATCGCCCTGAAGAAAAGCAGGATGGGTTCGTGATGGCCGACGCCTTCGTCACGCTGCGCAGCCAGCAGGGGTGGAGCATCACCGGCTTCGTCAACAATTTGACCGACGAGGAAGTGCTGGCGCGTGCGGGCACGCGCCCGATCCTCGACTTCCCGGTCGGCACGCTGCGTCCGCCGCGCACCTATGGCGTCCGCGTCGGGTTCGACTTCTGATGCGCGCGTCGCTTCTGGGGCTGGCGGTTGCGGCGGCACTCGCGGCATCGCCCGCTACCGCACAGCAGGCGCCGCCCGAGGGCGACGCGTTCATCACGCTCGGCACGATGGGCGGGCCGGTGGCGAGCAGCGACCGGTCCCAGCCCGCCAATGCACTGGTGCATGACGGGCGCGTCTATCTGGTCGATGCCGGTGACGGCGCGGTCCAGCAGCTGACCAAGGCGGGGTATCAGCTGCCCCGCGTCCGCGCGGTGTTCCTGAGCCACCTTCACACCGACCATACTGGCGGCCTGTCGGCGGTGCTGGGACTGCGCAACCAGACCAATGTTGCCGAGAAGCTGACCATCTATGGCCCGCCGGGCACGCGCGAGCTGGTCGCGGGCATGGTCGCGTCGATGCAGCCTGCAGCGCGCGTCGGTTACGGCATTCCGGGCCAGCCCTGGGCGCCGCCCGCCGACACCGTCACGGTCATCGAGCTGAACGACGGCGACACGATGACGGTCGACGGGATGACCGTCATGGCGGCGCAGAACAGCCATTACGACTTCGCCCCCGGCAGCGTCGAGGACCGCAATTACAAGTCGCTGTCACTGCGCTTCGACCTGCCCGGCCGATCGATCGTCTATACCGGCGACACCGGGCCGAGCGCGGCGGTGGAAAAGCTCGCCAAGGGCGCGGACCTGCTGGTCAGCGAGATGATCGACATGGCCGCGACGATGGCGACGGTCGCGCGCAATTCGCCGAACATGCCGGCCCCGGCCAAGCAGAAGCTGGAGCAGCATCTGTCCACCCATCACCTGACGCCCGAAGCGGTCGGCGATCTTGCCGCGCGCGCCGGGGTGAAGGCGGTGGTCATCACGCACTTCGCGGGCGGCACGCCCGATCCCGTCCGCACCCAGGGCTATATCGCGCAGGTCCGCGCGCGCTTTGCCGGGCCGATCACCCTCGCCAACGACCTCGACCGTTTCTGAGAGAACAGACATGCTATCCGGTTCCATTCTTGTCATCGGCGGCGGCATTGGCGGCCTGACCGCCGCGATCGCGCTGCGCGCCAAGGGCTTTGACGTCACGGTGATCGAGCGCGATCCCAACTGGTCGGTCTATGGCGTCGGCATCATCCAGCAATCGAACGTGATCCGTGCGATGGCGCAGCTGGGGCTGATCGACGAATATGTGGCGTCAGGCGTCGGGTTCGACGCGGTCGAGATTTTCGCGCCCACCGGCGTCAAGGTCGCCCGCGTGCCGACCCCGCGGCTGGTCGACGGCTATCCCGCGAATATGGGGATCAGCCGCCCGGCGCTGCACAAGATTCTGGGCGACCGTACCATTGCCAGCGGGGCGAAGGTGCTGCTGGGCGTGACCGCGACTAAGCTGCGCGAAGATGGCGCGGGCGTCGATGCGACCTTGTCCAATGGCGAGCAGGCGCGCTTTGACCTCGTGATCGGGGCCGATGGGGTCTATTCGCAGACCCGCGCGGCGCTGTTCCCGGAGCTGGCCGGGCCGCAATTCACGGGTCAGGCAGTGTGGCGCTACAATTTGCCGCGCCCGGCCGATCTCGACGCGCTGCAGGCCTATAACGGGCCGACCGGGGTCGGACTGGTGCCGATCTCCGAAGACCTGATGTACATCTATGTGACCACGCCCGAGCCCGACAATCCGCGCTACCCGCGCGAAGGGCTGGCGGCGCTGATGCGGTCGAAGATGGCGAGTTGCGCGCCCTATATCCGCGAGCTTTCCGAGCTGGTTACCGATGATGAGGGCGTCGTCTATCGCCCGCTCGAGGGGATGATGGTCGAGGGCGAGTGGCATCGTGGGCGGATCGCGCTGCTCGGCGACGCGGTACACGCGACCACCCCGCATCTGGGGCAGGGCGCGGGCATGGCGATCGAGGACAGCCTCGTGCTGGCCGAGGAACTGGCACGGCACGACGATGTCGAGACCGCGCTGACCGCATACCGCAACCGCCGCTTCGACCGCTGCGCCTATATCGTCCGCTCCAGCCTGGCGATCTGCATGGGCCAGATCGGCAAAGGACCGCCGGTCGATAATGCCAAGGCGACGCACGAGATGTTCGAAGTTGTAGCCCAACCGATCTGAGGACCGTCCAATGACTCAGCAAGCGACGACCCGCCATGGCGTGATCCTGATGCTCACTGCAGTGATGCCGACCATGGCGATCATCGCGCTGGTGCCGGTGCTGCCGCTTTTGCTGCGCGAATTTGCCGATGTGCCGGGCGCGGCGGTGCTGGTGCCGATGGCGCTGACCATCCCTGCCTTGTGCGTCGCGCTCTTCTCGCCCTTGGCGGGGTGGCTGTCAGACAAGGTTGGGCGCAAGCGGCTGCTGATCGCTGCGTTGGTCGGCTATGCCGGCTTTGGCCTGTTGCCGCTGATGCTCGAAGATCTGCGCATGATCCTCGCCGCGCGCGTGGCGCTGGGGGTGACCGAGGCGATCATCATGACGGTCGCTACCGCTTTGGTCGGGGATTACTTCACCGGCGAGCGGCGCGAGAAGTGGGTGTCGATCCAGATCGCCACGGCGAGCGTCAGCGCGATCGTGCTGATCGCGGCGGGCGGCGCGCTGGGTGAGGCCTTGGGATCGCGCGGGCCGTTCTGGCTGTATCTGCTGGCGTTGCCGGTTGCGGTGGCCGCGGCGATGATCCTGTTCGAACCTGCCAAGACCGCCGCGACTACACCCGCAGCTGCGGGCAAGGCGCAGGGCATCGCGATGCTGGTCGCGATCACCTTTGGCATCGGGATGCTGTTCTACACGTTGATCGTCCAGCTGGGTCCGGTGATCGAGGCGACCGGGGTCACCTCCCCCGCCACCATCGGGCTGGCCGGTGCCGCCGCCAATCTTGGCGTGATGGCAGGGTCGATGCTGTTCGGGCGGCTCAAGGGCTGGTCGGGCGAGACCTTGCTGGCGATCGGCCTGCCGCTGGTTGCGCTCGGCTATGTCGGGATCGGCCTGTCGACGAGCTTCGCGTTGACCGCCGCATGTGCCGTGGTGATCTCGATCGGCAATGGCCTGATGCTCCCGACGATGCTCGCATGGGTGCTGCGCCGCCTGCCGCCCGAAACGCGCGGGCGCGGGACGGGTGTGTGGACCGGGTCGTTCTTCCTTGCCCAGTTCGTGGCGCCGATTGTGGCCGTCGCGCTCTCGGGCGTGCTCGGCGGCCTGTCGGGCGTCTTCCTCTTCTACGCCGCGACAGCAGCGGTCGGTGCGATCATCGCGCTGCTGCGTCGCGGCACTGCCACTCAAGGAGCATGAACATGACCAAACCAGTCCGCCGCGTTGTCACCGGCCATGACGCCAGCGGCCGCGCGATCATCCAGGAGGATGGCGCAGCCCCCCGCGTGCAGCAGATCGGCGGGCCGTCGGGGCCGATGTTCCACGAGATCTGGAACACGCAGCAAACCCCGGCGGTGCTCGACGCCGCATCGGGCGAACCGCATGAGGACGGCATCAAGCTCGCCCCGCCCAAGGGTGGCACCCGCATCCGCGTGCTCGACATCCCGCCCGAGAGCGACGAGATCCGCACCATGTCGCCCGAAGAGGCGCAGGCGCATTTCGCCGAGGTCGGCGCTGGCGACGCGTCAGCGCATTCTGGCGAGGGCAGCCGCCACGCACTGATGCACCGCACCGAGACGATCGATTACGGTATCGTGCTGGAGGGCGAGCTGGTCCTGATCATGGACGAGGGTGAAACCACGGTGCGCGCGGGCGACATCGTGATCCAGCGCGGCACCAACCATGGCTGGTCGAACCGGTCGGACGCCAATTGCCGCATCGCCTTCATCCTGATCGACGGCGAATTCGCGCCGGAACTGAAGCGGTAATGATGCTCGCGATCACCGGCGCGGCGGGGTTCGTCGGCCGGGCGGTCGTGCGGCAGCTTGTGGCGGAGCACCCGCAGGTCGAACTGTTGCTCGCCGATCGGGAGGTAGCGGGGTTCGACGGGTATGAAACGCTTGCGGGCGACCTTACCGACCCGGCGGTCATCACCGCGCTGACGGCGCCGCATGTCGACGCGGTGCTGCACCTGGCAGCGCTGCCGGGTGGCGCAGCGGAGCGGGATCCTGCAGCGTCGCAAGCGATCAATCTCGACGTACCGCTGGCGCTGATTGAGGCAATGCGGGGACGCAGGCTGGTGATCGCCGGGTCGATCGCGGTGTTCGGCGGCGTGCTGCCCGATCCGGTGGACGAGGCGACCGTTCCCACGCCGACCAGTGTTTACGGCACGCACAAGCGGATGGTGGAGCTGGCCTTTGCCGATGCGGTACGGCGCGGCGCGGTGTCGGGCTTCGCATTGCGGCTGCCCGGCATCGTCGCCCGCCCGGCAGCAGCCGGCGGGTTCGGCTCAGCCTTTCTTAGCGATATCTTCCACACGGCGCTGGCCGGGACGCCATTGTGCATGCCGGTAGCTGCCGATGCGACCAGTTGGCTGATGTCGGTGCGCTGCTGCGCCGCAAATCTGGTGGCAGCGGCGCTTGGCGAGCGAACCGCGCAGGAGGCGGTGACGCTTCCCGCGTTGCGCGTGACGATCGGGGATCTGGTGGCGGAACTGGCGCGCCATGGCGATGTCTCTGGCGTCCGGTTCGAGGAGATTCCGGCGACGCGCGCGACATTCGGGAGCTATCCCGCGCTGCGCACGCCCCGCGCCGATGCGCTCGGCTTTCGGCATGACGGCAGCCTGACGCAGCTGGTGGAGGCGGTGCTTGCCGACCTCTGACGCGTTATCGGCCTTTCGACTGGATGGGCGTACCGCGCTGATCACCGGGCCGGTGCGGGGGATCGGTCTGGCGATTGCGCGGCTGTTCGCGGGAGCAGGAGCGCGGCTGGTGCTGGCCGATGTCGATGCGGTGGCGTGCGATGCGCTGGCCGGGGAACTGGGCGGTATCTCGATCCCGACCGACGTTAGCGACGCTGCAGCGATCGCGCGCCTTGCGGAGCAGGCCGAGGCGCAGACTGGCGGCATCGATATTCTCGTCTGCAATGCCGGGATTGCCGGACAGGCATCGCCGCTGCACGTCCTGGACGAGGTGGAGCGCGAACGGCTCTACGCGATCAACCTGCTCCACCCGCTGCGTCTCACCGGGCATATCGCCCTGGCGATGGCGGCGCGCGGGCGGGGCAGCATCGTGTTGCTGTCGAGCATCGCGGGGCTGCGCGGCAATGCGATGCTGGGGCATTACGGGATGACCAAGGCGGCGCTGGCGCAGCTCGCGCGCAACCTGGCGGTCGAATGGGGACCGTCGGGGGTGCGCGCCAACGCCATCGCACCGGGGCTGATCGAGACCGACTGGGCGGGCGCGATCCTGTCGAGCCCTGAGCGCGCCGCGCGGCGGCTGGGGATGACCCCGCTACGCCGCGCCGGATCGCCGGACGAGATTGCGGCGACAGCGCTCTACCTCGCCAGCGATGCGGGCGGGTTTACCACTGGCCAGACCATCGTGGTCGATGGCGGGACGCTGATCTCGGACGGGAGTTAGCCCTTCACCACAAACTGATCGATCGCGCCGAACGGCGACGCGCCCTCCCCTGCCCGCATCGCGACGCGGCTGCCGAACGACAGGAACGGCGTCTTTAGCGCGCCATGAGCGATCATCTCGATCGCGCGGCGTTCCGACATACAGGTCGATCCGACCGTCTCATGCTCTGCGTTCGACACCGTGCCCGAACCGATGATCGTGCCGGCGGGCAGCGAGCGGGTGCGTGCGGCGTGCGCGATCAGTTCATGGAAACCACACTGTCAGCGGCAGATGCACGCGGCCTTCGCGCCAGGCATCGCCCAGCGCGTCGGGCGTCACCGCGAACGGCGCGACGCTGCATGCGGGCTTGGCCTGCACCCAGCCGAAACCGGTTTTCATCTCCGGAATCGCGATGGCGCGGAGCGACCAGTCGTTGATCAGCACCACCAGCCGGACATGGGCCAGCGCATCGGCGGCGCTGCACCCCATCGGCACGTCGCCAGTGATGACGCCGAACTCGCCCTCGAAATCGATGCCATCGGCTTCGCTGGGCAGCGGGACATCGGCGGTCGGGGCGATGAATTCGTGGCTCATCCCCTGATACATGAGCGGCAGATCGGTCTCGATTGGCGCGTGGCCGAAGGCGAGCTGCATCAGCGCGCCGTGATTGGCGAAGGCCGATCCGTCGAGCCATTGCCAGGCGCGCGGCAGCGGCGCGGCGAAGTCGTCCGGCTGCACGCCTTCACCGCTCTCCGCTGCCTGCGCCGCTGCGTGCAGCGCGGGTTGTGCCGCATCCCAATCGTCGAGCGCGGCCTGAAGCGTCGCATAGCCGGCTACTGGAGCGACGCGCGCGCCGTCGCGGCTGACCGCCACTAGCGTCCCGTCGCGCCCGCCGCGCCGCAGTGTCGCGAGCCGCATCAGTACAGCTTTCCGCCAAGCGTGTCGGCGAACCAGTCGGCGATATAGTCGCGCCCAAAGCTCATATTGTCGGCGCCGACATGCTCGACCCCGCCCTCGCGCTCGGTGAACAGCTTGAGTTCGCGGCGGGGCGAGTTGATCAGCTGGTCGTAGCAATCCTGCGCATAATCGACGCTGATCTGACGATCCTTGGCGCCATGGGTGACGAGGAAGGGGACCTTCACGCCGCCCATATGGCCGTTGAGGTTCATGTCCTCCGCCTTGGCGAGGAAGTCGTCCATATCCTTGGCGCCGAACGCCCAGATGACGTGCGCCCAGTAATGCGGTACCGGGTTCTCGCCCTCACGTTTCAGGCGCTTCTGCTGGACTTCCGCCCAATTGTGGTTGGCACCCCAGCAAGCGCCGCTGGCGAAACGCGGTTCATAGGCGACTGCACGTGGGGCGAAATGGCCGCCGAGCGAGATGCCGGTCATGCCGATCCGCTTGGGATCGACGTCGGGCTGGGTTTCCAGCCAGTCGATCGCCTTGCTCGCCCAATTCTCGCTATGCGGATCGACGGGGAGGTTCTGCAGGCGCAGCGCCTCACCAGTGCCGGGCTGGTCGACGCACAGGGTCGAGATGCCGCGCTTCGCCAGCGCCTCGGGCAGATGCGACCAGTAAAGCAGCTCCTTGCAGCTATCGAGGCCGTTGCAATAGACCACCACCGGATGCGGCCCCGGTCCTTCGGCGCGGGTGTAGAGCGCGGGCATGGTGCCGGTGGTCAGCGGGATTTCGACGCGCTCGCGGTTGATCGAGCCGAGGCGCGTCGAGCGCGCGAAGGTGTCGAGTGCGCGGGCATAGGTCTCCTCGCGCCCCGGATGGCCATGGCCCTGCATGCGTTCGGCGACGAGCAAATAGAGCGACGCACGCTCGAGCTTGTCGGAGGCGGAGAAGCCGCGCCCGGCGGCCTCGTCCTCATCCGCGAGGCCGATCAGCTTATCGCCCATCTCGACCCATTTCGCCATGAACTGCGGCGTGCCGGCGTCCGACCCCGACGCGGCGGCGTCCTTGATCGGCTGGCACATGTCGACGATTTCGCCGATGCGCCCGCCGCTCTCCAGCGCGATCGCGACCGACAGGTTCCAGATATAGTTCGGGAAATATTCGAACAATGCCATGACTTAAGCCTCCGCTGCCTGGAACAGGCCGGCATCGGCCTCGGGATGCGGCATGGTCTGTGGCCCGCCTACACCCACGCCCCACTGGTCCATGATCTGTGGTCCGGGAACATGAACCTGATCGACATGGGTCTCGAAATCGACCTCCTCCAACTCCGAGGTATATTCGACCGCAAAGCCGCTCGGCGTGGTGAAGTAGCTGAAGGTGTTGTTGCCCGCCGTGTGCCGCCCCGGGCCCCAGCGGATGTCGGTGCCCTTCTTCCGCAGGCGGCTGATGCCGCGCATCATGTCGTCCACCGTCAGCATGTCATAGGCGACATGGTTGAGGCAGGCGGGTCCGGGCAGGATCGCGATGCGGTGATGCGCGCTGTTGCAGCGCAGGAAGCACATGAAATCGCCCAGCCAGTCGCTGACGCGGAAGCCGAGCACATCGACGAAGAACTTCACCATCGCCTGATGATCGGGCGAGTGGAGGACGATATGGCTGATCTTCTGCGGCACGCCGTCCCAGCGCTGCATCGCGCGGCTCGGCCCGCGCGCGACATCACTCGAAATCTCGAACGGCAGGCCGTCGGGCGAGAAGAAGCGGAAGCCATAGCCACCGCCGGGCGCGGTCAGGTCACGCGGGGCGTGGATGATCTGGCACCCGGCACCAGCGACCTTGGCGTGCAGCGCATCGACATCGGTGCGGCTGTCCGCCGCCAGCGCGATCACGTCGATCCGCTTGGTATCCGCAGCGCGCAGCCGGACGACATGATGCTCGTCATGCCCCTGTGCCTTGAAATAGACCATGCCGTCGTCGGACGGGACCGATTCCAGCCCCCACACATCGGCATAGAAGGCGCGTTCTTCCTCCAGCGCCGTGACGGCATATCCGACATAGCGGATTTCGCTTACTCTGCTCATGCATCCTGCTCCGAATTTGGTTGCACCTGACCTACCGCCAAGCCGGAACATTGAAAAAATTATAGTTCTGATCCATTTTGATTGATCTCAATGATGGATTGGCGATGCGCTTCAAAGGACTGGACCTCAACCTGATCGTCGCGTTCGAGGCGCTGATGAGCGACCGCAGCGTATCGCGCGCGGCGGAGCGGCTGAATCTCAGCCAGCCGGCGATGAGCAACGCGCTGGCGCGGCTGCGCAGCTATTTCGGCGATGACCTGCTGATCGCGCGCAACAAGCGGATGTATCCGACGCCCTTTGCCGAAACGCTGCTGCCGCAGGTGCGACAGGCGCTGGAGACGATGGAGGGCGTGATCGCGACCTCGCGCCATTTCGATCCGGCGACAACCAACCGGACGTTCCGGATCATGACATCGGATTACATCGCGACGTCGATCCTGTTCCCGATCGTCACCCGGCTTGCCGCAAGCGCGCCGGGGGTGCGGATCGAGTTGTTGTTGCCCAGCCCGCGCCGGATCGAACTGCTCGAAAGCGGCGGGATCGACCTGCTGATTACGCTGCAGGAATATGTGACGCCCGAATTGCCGTCGGAGCGGTTGTTCGAGGACGCGTACAGCCTGGTCGGTCGCGCGGGGCATCCGGCGTTGACGGGTGAGACGACGCTGGCGGCGATGCTGGCCTATGACCATGTCCATGTCGCGATCGGCGACGAGCGGCTGCCAAGCTTTGGCGACGCCTATCTCGATCGCATGGGCATCCAGCGACGCGTCGCGATGATCGCGCCCAATTTCGGCATGCTGCCATGGCTGTTGAAGGACACCGACTGGCTGGCGCTGATCCAGGGGCGGCTGGCGGCGCAGATGGCGCGCAACTTTCCGCTGGTCGCCGTCGCACCACCGCTGCCGATCCCGCCCTTGGTCGAGATGGCGCAATATCATGTCACGCGCAGCAACGATCCGGGGCTGCGCTGGCTGATCGACCTGATCCGCAGCTCCACCGATTAAATTCGCGAATATGATGCTTGCACAAGTGTGAAATAATGCCATCACCGCCGCAATATCGGGGAGACGGTGATGATCGCGACGACGCATGTGGGCAGCCTTCCGCGCGGGGACGAACTGACACCGCTGCTGCTCGCCCGCGACAAGGGTGAGCCTTATGATGCGGCGCTGTTCGACACGCGCGTTCAGGCTGCGGTCGATGCCGCGGTGGCGCAGCAGATCGCGTGCGGGGTCAGCATCGTCAGCGACGGCGAATTGGGGAAGGTCGGCTATTCGACCTATATGATCGAGCGGCTGGATGGATTTGGCGGGCATATCGACCGCCGTCCCGCCGCCGACCTTGCCGCGCATCCCGGCCTCGCCCGCAAGCTGTCGGCAATCATGGGGTCGCAGGAATTCACCCGCGCGTCGTGCATCGGCCCGGTGCGGCTGCGCACGCTCGACCCGCTGCACGATGATATCCGCCGCTTCCGCCACGCGCTCGACCAGGCGGGCGGCGGCGTGCGCGGGTTCATGAATGCGGCCTCACCCGGGCTGATCACCGCGTTTCAGGTCAACCGGCACTACCCCTCGCACGCGGCGTATCTCGCCGATCTGGTCGACGCGATGCGCCCGGAATATGAGGCGATCGTCGCGGCGGGCTTCGACCTTCAGCTCGACTGCCCCGACCTTGCCATGTCGCGGCACACCGGATTTCAGGACCAGAGCGACGCCGAGTTCCTGGCGACCGCCGCCGCCAATGTCGAGGCGCTCAACGCCGCCACCGCGAACATCCCCGCCGAGCGGATGCGGATGCATGTCTGCTGGGGCAATTATGAAGGGCCGCATGACTGCGACATCGCGCTCGACAAGGTGATCGATATCGTTCTCGCCGCACGCCCGGGCACGATCCTGTTCGAGGCAGCGAACCCGCGCCACGAGCATGAATGGACGGTGTGGCGCGACGCAGCGCTGCCCGACGACAAGAAGCTCGCGCCGGGGCTGATCGACACCTGCTCCAACTATGTCGAGCATCCCGAACTGATCGCGCAGCGGATCGAGCGCTATGCGCGGATCGTCGGCAAGGACCGGGTGATCGCCAGCACCGATTGCGGCTTCGGCACCTTTGCCGGTTATGGCAAGATCGATCCCGACGTGACGTGGAAGAAGCTGCGCGCGCTGCGGGAAGGCGCGGATCTGGCGGACGCGCGGTTGTGAGCCCGGAGGCCGTCCGCGCGATCGAGGCAGACTGCGCCAAGCTGGTCGCGCGCTACGCCAATCTCAACGATGCCGGGCGTTGGGCCGAGGTCGCCGAGCTCTATGCCGAGGATAGCCGGATGAGCCGCCCGACCGCGCCCGATGACTGGATCGCGGGGCGCGCGACGATCCTCGCGGCGTTCCTCGCCCGCCCCGCGCGCACGACGCGGCACATCTGTTCCAATGTCGTGATCGACGTGATCGATGCGGATCACGCGATCGGCGAATCCGCGATGCTGCTGTTCACCGGCGACGGCCCGCCCAAGGTCGGCAGCTTCCACGACCGCTTCATCCGCACCGATGCCGGATGGCGATTTGCCGAGCGCCGGGGTAGTCTGACCTTCTGAACAACGGAAGCCGAATGACCAAACCCACCCAGCCGACGGTCAAGTCCGCGATGCGGACGCTCGACATCATCGAATATGTCGTCGGCAATCCTTCAGGCGTCGCGGCGCAGGACATTGCCGCCGCACTGCAGATCCCGGTCAGCAGCCTGTCCTATCTGCTCGCGACGCTGTGCGAGCGGACCTATCTGCGCCGCGAGGGTCGCCGCTACTTGGCCGGGGCGGGGCTGGACCGGCTGCGCATGCCTGCCAGCGCAATGTCGATCGAGGATCGCGTGGCACCGCAGGTGCGCGCGCTGCGTCGGTCGCTCAACGAAACCACGTCCTTCTTCACCGCGACCGATTGGGAGATCGAAGCGCGCGTGACCGAGACTGCGGAACAGGCGCTGCGCTATGCCGTCAGCGTCGGCGCGCGCACGCCGATGCACTGCATGGCTGCGGGCAAGGCGATCCTGTCGAGCTTCGACGAAGCGACGCTGGCGCGCTATTTTGCCGAGGCCCCCCGCCCCCTGTTCACGCCGCGCACGATTGCCGATGAGGCAACGTTGCGCGATCAGATCGCGGCGGTGCGCGACACCGGCTTTGCGCTGACCGACGAGGAATATACGCTGGGCGTGTGCGGTATCGCGCGCGTGGTGCGCATCGATGGCGTCGCGGTGGGGGCGCTCGCCGTGGCGCTGCCCAAGCTGCGCCACACGGCGGAGGCGCGCGCGCAGATCATGGAGCGCCTGACCGCCGCCTGCGCCGCAATCGACACCGGGGCGTAGCGGGAAGAACGAACTATCCTCCCCCGCCAGGGGGAAGTGGCGCCGAAGGCGACGGAGGGGGAGGACGGCGATGTCCTTCAGCCTATTGCTGATTCCCTTCATCCCCCTCCGTCAGCTGCGCTGCCACCTCCCCCTTGCGGGGGAGGATTGAGTCGATCACCCGCGCGTGCGCCAGCCCTCGGCATAGGAATCGCGCGCCACTTCCGAATAGGGCGCGGGGGCGACGGTCGCCTTGATCTCAACCTGCACGTGGCGTTCGACCGTCGGCTTGCGCGTGCCGCCATCGGGCTCGCCCCAGACGAAGGTGACTTCGGTGCCGGGTTCGGCAACGTCCGCGTCGACCATCGCCAGCGTCAGGAAGCGGCCTTCATTGGCGGTGTAGCCGATCCAGGTCGAGATGCCGACCGGGCGGCCATCCTTGAGCACCGCGTCATAGGGGTGCATCGCATAGACCGCGCTGGGGAAGTCGAGGAACTTCGCGCGATCGCCCTTTTGCAGCATCGAGCTCATCACGCGGAGCATGTCCTGCGTATCGAGCGCCAGCGTCACCTTGCGGCGATGCGGCTGGTCCTTCATCCGCTCCAGCGCCTCGCGGCCGATGAAATCATGGTCGAACTTGACCATGTGACCATAGCCGAGATCCCACGGCGTCAGGTAATAATCCTCGATCCGCTCGGACACGAAGCTGCCGCCGACGGACGCGCCCGCCTCATAGGATTTGGCCGACAGCCAGGCGCGGTACTCGGCGAGCGAGTCTCCGGTATAGATCGCCGGCAGCGGCGAGGGGATCCAGCCCGATTCCAGCGTGTTCGACGCATAGGTCCGCCCGCCGCACAGCGTCAGGCCATAATCCTTGCCCGCTTCGATCAGCGCGTTGCGGACCGTGTCGTAATCCTTCCACGGCCCGAACAGCTCATAGCCCGGCTGACCGACCATGCCGTGGCGCAGCGCGCGCACTTCGACGCCAGCGACCTCGACCGGGGCCATGTGGAAGAATTTGAGCTCGGGCGGGGTCGTCCCCATCGCCTTTTCCAGCACCTTCATCGCGTTCGGGCCCTGCAGCTGGAAGCGATAGTTGCGGCGATTATCCTTGTCGGCGCGCGCGGCGGTGCGCTCGTCACGCTCGACCTTGACGTCCCACTTGCCCGATGCGGCGTGGAATTCGACCCACTCGATCGACGGCGCGCGGCCGACCAGCTCGAACGTGTTCTCTTCAAGATAGAACAGGATCACGTCGCCGATGACATAGCCATCGGGGGTGACCGGCGCGAACTGCTTGGCGCGGTTCGGCACGAAACCCTTGAAGCTGTTCGGCGCGAGATAGTGCAGCATCTCGAACGCGTCCGGCCCGGTGACGAGCAGGTCGACCATGTGGAAGCTCTGGTTGAACAGCACCGCCGTGTTCGCCCAGGACAGCTGTTCGTCGCGCCAGTTGGAATATTCCGCCGGCACGCCCGGATAGGCATTGGGGCCGACCTGCTGGTTGCGCAGGAAATCGACGATATTGCCCTGTTCGTCGAGCAGTTGCTGAAGCGTCTTGTCGGTCATGGTCGTGCCTCTCCTAAGGTTCAGGTCGTGAAGGGGGTGGCCGGGACGTCCAGCCATTCCCGGATCAGGGTGTTGAAATCTTCGGGCTTCTCGGCGGGGGCCATATGGCCGGCACCGGGGATGACACGCAGCCGCGCCCCGGCGATCCGCGCCGCGATTGCTTCGTGCTGGGCGACGCTGGACCATTGGTCTTCGGCACCGACGAGCACGGCCACGGGACAGGCCAGCGTGGCAAGCACCGGGCCGGTATCGGGGCGGTTCAGCAAGGCTTCGGACTGCGCTTCGAACACCGTCTGCCCAGCGCGCAGGCACATCGCCCGCAGCGATTCCATCAGCGCCGCATCGGCGCGCGCGGCTTCGCCGACCATCGGTGGGAGCCACACATCGACCAGTCGGTCGAACCCGTCGCGGCGGCCCAAGTCGCGCAGCGCATGGCGGCTGTCTGCCTCGCCCCCACGCACCGCATGCACGCCGGTATCGGCGATCATCAGCCGGGTGACGCGATCGGGCGCGCGGGCGACAATCTCCAGCGCGACCCGCGCGCCCATTGAATGCCCGATCAGCGCGAAGCTGGCTGGCGCGGAGGCAAGGACATGCTCCGCCATCGTCCCGATGGTGTCCGCACCGCGATAGTGGTCGTCGATCGCGCGCGCCTGCGGGAACGCGGCCAGCGTCGCCGCGAACATGCCCGCGTCGCACATCAATCCCGGCAGGATCAGCAGGTCTTCGCGCAAATCCGTCTCAATCCGCATACGTGAATTATTCGTATATGCGAATTTCTGATTGCGCGCTAGACGACAAATCTCCACTCAGGACGAGGAACCCGGTGCCCCCTCCCCTCATCCATCCCAATTGGTCGCGCCCCGCCACATCGGCGATCGACGGCTATTCGATCGAGATCACCGCCAAGGATGCCGAAGCCCTCCGCGCGGTCGCCCCGCGCATTCCGCAAGCAACACCGGTCGCCATCGCTTTCCTGCCCGGCGAGACCCTCGACGCCCGGGTCCGCGCCGCACAGACGATCCGCGCGCTGGGGTTTGAGCCGATGCCGCATTTTTCGGCGCGACGGATCGGGTCGCGCGCAGAGTTCGAGGATTATCTGGCCGCCGTGGTCGAACAGGCTGGCGTGCAACGCTGCTTCGTCGTCGCGGGCGATCCGTCCACGCCCGCCGGGCCGTTTGCCGACAGCGCATCGCTGATCGCAACGGGCGCATTCGAGCGCAGCGGCATCCGCGCGATCGGCGTCGGCGGGCATCCGGAAGGCCATCCCAACATGACCGAGGCCGAATGTTTCGCGGTGCTCGACGGCAAATGCCATGAGATCGAACGACGCGGCATGGCCCCGCTGATCGTCACGCAATTCGGCTTTGACGCCGATGCGGTGGTCCGCTGGCTCAGCGAGCTGCGCGGCCGCGGGATCGACGCGCCGGTGCGGCTGGGCGTGCCCGGGCCGGCCGGCATCAAGACGCTGATGCGCTATGCCGCGCTGTGCGGCGTCGGGGCATCGACCGCCGTGCTGCGCAAATATGGCCTGTCGCTCGGCAATCTGATCGGAAGCGCTGGCCCCGATCGCTTCGTCGCAATATTGGAAACCGCGTTGACGCCCGGGCATGGTCCGGTGCGACTGCATTTCTACCCCTTTGGCGGGCTCGCGCGCACGCTCGACTGGATCGACGGCTATGCGCGAGCGACAGGACTGGACCCGAGCGCATGACCGAGACCTGCACCATCACGCTCCACTGCACCGACCGACAGGGCATCGTTGCCGCGGTTGCAGGGTTCCTGACCGCCGCAGGCTGCAACATCGTCGAATCGCAGCAATATAATGACGCGATCACCGGCGGCTTCTTCATGCGGACCGTATTCGACGCACCCGCGGGCGAGGTTGCCGCGATCGAGGGGCGCTTTGCCGCCCTTGCCGCGAGCTGGGGCATGGAGTGGAAGTTCCGGATCAACTCCCGCCCGACCCGCGTGCTGATGCTGGTCTCCAAATTCGACCATTGCCTCGGCGATCTGCTCTACCGTCGCCGCATCGGCGAGCTGCAGATGGATGTGGTCGGGATCGTTTCAAACCATCCCCGCGCCGCGCTCGCCACCTCGATGATCGGCGACATCCCCTATCACCATCTTCCGATCACGCCGGAGACGAAGCCCGAGCAGGAGGCGGCGATAAAGCGGATCGTCAATGAAACCGGCGCGGAACTCGTCGTGCTGGCGCGTTACATGCAGATCCTGTCCGACGATCTCGCTGCGTTCCTGTCGGGCCGCTGCATCAACATCCACCACAGCTTCCTGCCCGGGTTCAAGGGGGCCAAGCCCTATCACCAGGCGTATCAGCGCGGCGTGAAGATGATCGGCGCGACCGCGCACTACGTCACCGAAGACCTGGATGAAGGCCCGATCATCCATCAGGATGTCGAGGCGATCTCGCACGCCGATACGCCCGAGGATCTGGTGCGCAAGGGGCGCGACATCGAGCGCCGCGTGTTGGCCACGGCGGTGCATTATCACCTCGACGATCGCGTGCTGCTCAACGGCGCGCGCACGGTCGTGTTTCGGACCTAGAATGCGCTGACCCGGAAATTGTGGTGCCCCTGGCCGGACTCGAACCAGCATGCCTTGCGGCGGTCGATTTTGAGTCGACTGCGTCTACCATTTCGCCACAGGGGCAGCGAGCGGGCTGGCTAGACGATGGGCATGGCTTGGGCAAGCCTTAACCGGCGCGCGTTTGACACTGCCCCCTCCCCTGCCTATATCGCGCCTCTGCCCCGACCGGTCGGGACATGGCACGCCGTCGCGCAGCGGGCCGTACGAATGGACCGGACGGGTATCATAGACGCTTGAGAGGCTGAGTTTTTCCCCGTTTCGACGATGGGAATCGCTCGGCCCTTTTGGCGTCTGTCTGCGTGCCTGTCCCGGCGGATACCGGGGCGAAATTCAGGCTGAGAAGGCGAAAACTGCACATGGCAACCAAAGCGATCGAAGTTGGCGCGGCAGGCCGCGCGGGCTCAAGCGGCACCGCAAAGCGCCGCATCCGCAAGGTGTTCGGCGACATCCACGAAGTGGTGCAGATGCCGAACCTGATCGAGGTTCAGCGCGAATCCTACGAACAGTTCCTGCGGAGCGATCCCTCGATCGGTTATGTTTCGGGTCTTGAGAAGACGCTGCGCAGCGTGTTCCCGATCCGCGACTTTGCCGGCACGGCCGAACTCGACTTCGTGACCTATGAGCTCGAAGCGCCCAAGTTCGACGTGGAAGAATGCCGTCAGCGCGGCATCACCTATGCAGCCCCGATGCGCGTCACCCTTCGCCTGATCGTGTTCGAGGTCGATCCCGATACGGATGCCCGCTCGGTGCTCGATATCAAGGAGCAGGACGTCTATATGGGCGACATGCCCCTGATGACGGGCAACGGCACCTTCTTCATCAACGGCACCGAGCGCGTGATCGTGTCGCAGATGCACCGTTCGCCGGGCGTGCTGTTCGACCATGACCGCGGCAAGACGCATGCGTCGGGCAAGTATCTCTTCGCCGCGCGCGTGATCCCGTATCGCGGTTCGTGGCTGGACTTCGAGTTCGACGCCAAGGACATCGTCAACGTTCGTATCGACCGCAAGCGCAAGCTGCCGGTCACGACGCTGCTGTATGCGCTGGGCCTGAACAGCGAAGAAATCCTCAACCACTTCTACAACACCGTCACCTATGTGCGCGGTCCCAATGGCTGGCAGATCCCGTTCGCGTCCGAAAACTGGCGCGGCGTCAAGCCGATGTTCGACATTGTCGACGCCAAGACCGGCGAAGTCGTGTTTCCGGCGGGCCAGAAGATCAGCCCGCGCGCCGCGAACAAGGCGGGCAAGGACGGGCTTGAGACGCTGCTCATTCCGACCGAGGAAATCTTCGGCCGCTACAGCGCGTTCGACCTGATCAACGAGTCGACCGGCGAGATCTATATCGAAGCCGGTGACGAGGTTTCGGCCGAGAATCTGGAGAAGCTGGACAAGGCCGGCATCGACCGGATCGAGCTGCTCGACATCGACCATGTCTCGACCGGCCCGTGGATCCGCAACACGCTCAAGGCCGACAAGGCCGAAGAGCGCGAGCAGGCGCTGTCGGACATCTATCGCGTCATGCGCCCCGGCGAGCCGCCGACGCTGGAAACTGCAGAGTCGCTGTTCGGCGGGCTGTTCTTCGATCCGGAACGCTACGACCTGTCGGCCGTGGGCCGCGTCAAGCTCAACATGCGCCTCGACCTCGATGCCGAGGACACGGTGACGACGCTGCGCACCGAGGATATCCTCGCGGTCATCAAGACGCTGGTCGGCCTGAAGGACGGCAAGGGCGAAATCGACGATATCGACAATCTCGGCAACCGTCGCGTGCGTTCGGTGGGCGAGCTGCTGGAAAACCAGTATCGCGTCGGCCTGCTGCGCATGGAGCGTGCGGTCAAGGAGCGCATGTCGAGCGTCGATGTCTCGACGGTCATGCCAAACGACCTGATCAACGCGAAGCCCGCGGTCGCCGCGGTGCGCGAATTCTTCGGCAGCTCGCAGCTGTCGCAGTTCATGGATCAGACCAACCCGCTGTCGGAAGTCACCCACAAGCGTCGTGTGTCGGCGCTTGGCCCGGGCGGCCTGACGCGTGAGCGCGCTGGCTTCGAAGTCCGCGACGTTCACCCGACGCATTATGGCCGTATCTGCCCGATTGAAACGCCGGAAGGCCCGAACATCGGTCTGATCAACAGCCTTGCGACGTTCAGCCGCGTCAACAAATACGGCTTCATCGAAACCCCGTACCGCAAGGTGATCGACGGCAAGGTGACCGATGAGGTCGTCTATCTGTCGGCGATGGAAGAGGCCAAGCACACCATCGCGCAGGCATCGGCCGAAACCGATGCCGATGGCCGCTTCGCCGAGGAGCTGGTGTCGGCACGTCAGGCGGGCGAATTCCTGATGGCGTTCCCGGACACGGTGACGCTGATGGACGTGTCGCCCAAGCAGCTGGTGTCGGTTGCAGCCTCGCTGATCCCGTTCCTGGAAAATGACGACGCCAACCGCGCGCTCATGGGTTCGAACATGCAGCGTCAGGCGGTGCCGCTGGTGAAGGCCGAAGCGCCGTTCGTCGGCACCGGCATGGAAGAGACCGTTGCGCGCGATTCGGGCGCGGCGATCGCGGCCAAGCGCGCCGGCATCGTCGATCAGGTCGATGCCTCGCGCATCGTCGTCCGCGCCACCGGCGACGTGTCGGCGGAGGAAAGCGGCGTCGACATCTACACGCTGATGAAGTTCGAGCGTTCGAACCAGTCGACCTGCATCAACCAGCGTCCGCTGGTGAAGGTGGGCGAGCTGGTCAATGCCGGCGACATCATCGCCGACGGCCCGTCGACCGAGTTCGGCGAGCTGGCGCTGGGCCGCAACGTCCTCGTCGCGTTCATGCCGTGGAACGGCTACAACTACGAAGACTCGATCCTGATCAACGAGCGCATCGTGAAGGACGACGTGTTCACGTCGATCCATATCGACGAGTTCGAAGTGATGGCCCGCGACACCAAGCTCGGGCCGGAGGACATCACCCGCGACATCCCGAACGTCGGTGAAGAAGCGCTGCGCAACCTCGACGAGGCAGGCATCGTGTACATCGGCGCCGAGGTTGAGCCGGGCGACATTCTGGTCGGCAAGATCACGCCGAAGGGCGAGAGCCCGATGACGCCGGAAGAGAAGCTGCTCCGCGCGATCTTCGGCGAAAAGGCCAGCGACGTGCGCGACACCTCGCTCCGTCTGCCGCCGGGCGTTGCCGGGACGGTCGTCGACGTGCGCGTCTTCAACCGCCATGGCATCGACAAGGACGAGCGCGCGATGGCGATCGAGCGCGAGGAAATCGAGCGCCTGAAGAAGGACTCGGACGACGAGCGCAACATCCTCAACCGCGCGACCTGGTCGCGTCTGCGCGAGATGCTGATCGGTCAGGTCGCCACGGGCGTGCCGAAGGGCCTGAAGAAGGGCGCCGAGATCGACCAGGACCTGCTCGACAGCGTCGATCGCCACGAATGGTGGAAGTTCGCGGTTGCCGACGACAAGGTCCAGGGCGATCTGGAGACGGTCAAGGGTCAGTATGACGAGGCCGTCAAGCGCATCAAGGACAAGTTCGAGGACCGCCGCGAGAAGCTGGAGCGGGGCGACGAGCTGCCGCCGGGCGTGCTGAAGATGGTCAAGGTGTTCGTCGCGGTGAAGCGCAAGCTGCAGCCGGGCGACAAGATGGCCGGCCGTCACGGGAACAAGGGCATCATCAGCCGCATCCTGCCGCAGGAGGACATGCCGTTCCTGGAGGACGGAACTCCGGTGGACTTCGTGCTCAACCCGCTGGGCGTGCCGTCGCGCATGAACGTCGGGCAGATCTTCGAAACGCATCTTGGCTGGGCCGCACGCGGCCTGGGCAAGAAGATCGGCGAGGCGCTGGACGCATGGCGTGAAGCCAATCCGAACCCGCAGGCGGGCGAAGCCCCTGAAGCGGTCAAGGAGCTGCTGCTCGAAATCTATGGCGACAATTATGCCGAGCAGATCAAGAACCGCGACACCGCGTCGCTCGTCGATCTGGCGGAGAATGTCCGCGGTGGCGTTCCGATGGGCACCCCGGTGTTCGACGGCGCGGTCGAGGCGGACGTGACCGACATGCTCCGGCTCGCCGGGCTGGACGAGAGCGGCCAGGTCGACCTGTTCGACGGGCGCACGGGTGACATGTTCGACCGCAAGGTGACCGTTGGGTATAAATATGTGCTCAAGCTGCACCATCTGGTCGACGACAAGATCCACGCGCGTTCGATCGGCCCGTACAGCCTCGTCACCCAGCAGCCGCTGGGCGGCAAGGCCCAGTTCGGTGGCCAGCGCTTCGGCGAAATGGAGGTCTGGGCACTGCAGGCGTACGGCGCTGCCTATACGCTGCAGGAGATGCTGACGGTGAAGTCCGACGACGTGGTCGGCCGCACAAAGGTCTATGAGGCGATCGTCAAGGGTGACGACACGTTCGAGGCCGGCATCCCCGAGAGCTTCAACGTGCTCGTCAAGGAAATGCGCTCGCTGGGCCTCAACGTCGAACTCAAGACCAATGAAGATCTTGGCTTTGGCGAGGACGGCCACGCGATCACGGCGGCATAAGGGGATCGGGCGCTGCCGTCGTGCAGCGCCCTTCCCGGCCAGCCCAGAGATGTTCGGCGAGATCAAGAAGCCCGAGACGATCAACTATCGCACGTTCAAGCCCGAGCGTGACGGCCTGTTCTGCGCGCGCATCTTCGGTCCGATCAAGGATTACGAGTGCCTGTGCGGCAAGTACAAGCGCATGAAGTACAAGGGCATTGTCTGCGAAAAGTGCGGCGTCGAGGTTACCGTCTCGAAGGTCCGCCGTGAGCGCATGGGCCATATCGAGCTGGCCGCGCCGGTCGCGCACATCTGGTTCCTCAAGTCGTTGCCGAGCCGTATCGGCCTGCTGCTCGACATGCAGCTCAAGCAGCTTGAGCGCGTGCTGTATTTCGAATCCTACATCGTCACCGAGCCCGGCTTGACGCCGCTGGAGAAGTTCCAGCTGCTGACCGAGGACGAGCTGCTCGATGCGCAGGACGAATATGGCGAGGACGCCTTCTCCGCCGGGATCGGCGCGGAAGCGGTCAAGATCATGCTCATGGACCTCGACCTCGAGGGCGAGAAGCGCACGCTGCTCGAAGAGCTGGCGGTCACCAAGTCCGAGCTGAAGCCCAAGAAGATCATCAAGCGGCTGAAGGTCGTCGAGAGCTTCCTGGAATCGGGCAACCGTCCCGAGTGGATGATCCTCGACGTCGTTCCGGTCATTCCGCCCGAACTGCGCCCGCTGGTC